>JBGSIA010000101.1:0-83350 GCA_041751935.1 Pirellulaceae bacterium
GTTCCCCGATCACTTCCGAGCCCTCTGGCCGATTTTGTGTCAACAACTCTTAGATGGGACCTACAAGCCCGGCCCCGTACGCCGGAAGTCGATCCCAAAACCGGATGGCGGAACGCGTAATCTTGGCATACCCAATGTGATTGATCGCGTGGTCCAACAAGCCATTCTGCTAGTCCTGACGCCGATCTTTGATCCGGATTTCTCCGCGTCAAGTTTCGGCTTTCGACCCTATCGCTCTGCCCACGAAGCAATCCGTCTCGTTCAACATCACATCCGTGCGGGCTACCGCTGGTGTGTAGACATCGACCTTGCGAAATTTTTCGACACGGTGCAACACGACGTGCTGATGAGCCGCGTTGCTCGCAAGGTTCGCGACAAGCGATTGTTGCGTTTGATCGGGAACTATCTACGGGCAGGAGTGATGGTCGATACCGACTTCCACTCATCGACCGAAGGCACCATGCAAGGCGGCCCGCTCTCGCCACTGCTTGCGAACATTCTTCTGGATGACTTCGACAAGGAGATGGAGAAGCGGGGCCAGCGCTTTGTGCGATATGCCGATGACTTCTTGGTATTCTCCAAAACTGAGCAGTCGGCAACACGAGTGTTTCGCTCGGTGGAACGTTACCTCACTGGGAAACTCAAACTCGTGATCAATCACGACAAGAGCAGCGTTTGCCGCACGGAGGACGCCGAGTATCTCGGCTATCGCTTTCGTGGTTACGGTGGACGATTCGAGGTGAGCGCGAAGAACCATCGCAAGTTCAAAGATCGCGTGAAGGAGATAACACGCCGGACCGGAGGCCGGTCGATGTCTTCCCGCTTCGCTGAACTACGACGGTATTTTCAAGGATGGATTGGCTATTTTCGATACGGCCTAACTAAGACGCAGTTGAAGTATCTTGACAAGTGGATACGTCGGCGCATCCGCGCTTGCTACTGGAAACAGTGGTATCGGGTTCGCACGCGAATACGGATGTTGATGAAGTTAGGAGTGCGTGCAGAAGAAGCCATCTCGCACGGCAGCAGTGGACGAGGCTATTGGGTGATGTCATCGAGTGCTGCGATGCACGTCGCGATCTCGATTGACTACCTCAACCAACAAGGACTAGCGAGTCTTGAGGAAATCTGGAGCAAGTTTGCTTCCAAGAAGCGAACCGCCTAGTGCGGATCCGCATGCTAGGTGGTGTGGGAGGGTCCCGGAGCAATCCGGGCCCTATCCCGATCTTGGTTCGGCGTCCGTGCGGTGCCACGATGCCCCGGAAATTGTCGTCATCTTAGTTTCCTTCGGAGGAAATTGTTCGTCAGAGCCGCCATCGGTCCGGCTATGCCAATGGCCACTGCAATGTTGCTGGATGCGAGCCATACGGCCCACCCAATGCCGGATCCTACGATCGCGCTCACAATCACCGCGATGGCCTCTGAGCGTATCGATGTTTGGTTATTTGGCTCTTGTTCCACCCTGTCTGTTCCTTCGATTTATTGAGATGCAGAACGAATAACAAACTATCCCGCGTGGAGCGTAGCAGAACTGCGGGATAGTTTGGACGTTGAACTGAGACGCTTGGATTGACACCTTGGACGGCTATGCGTTTTCTGTCGGTCCGCTAAGGCGTGAAGCTCAGTCTAAATGACCGAGATGGACCGTTGCAACTGTCCGTGGGGCTGGAAGTCCGCGATCGTCAGGTGCGTTTGCGAGGGTTCTGTGGGCGGATAGGCCACAGAGCTGCACGCTGTCGATAGCTTCCTTGACCCGTAACGAGGGACGGGTGAGCCGAACTGGCTGAATTGCAAGTCACCAAGCAGGAGATCACATGGATTGACCATTCGTCGCTGGTCACCCCCGCGATCCAGACCGGATGGTCGGGGCCGTAGAACAACTCTCGCCACGACGGTCGTCGCGTGCACGATTCGTGATCCATCGGGATTTCGCATTTCGGACACGTCGGCGTCTCGTCCTTGACCACTTCCAACTCTTCGTCGCCGACACTGGGCGGTTCGTCATCCGACTCCGTGATCGCTGGTGCCAAGTTCTTACATGGAGACAGATAATTGCTACGACGCGTGTTGCTCCAACCACCGTAAGCTCAAACTGTCGGTGGAGGCTGGATGAAGACGACCCAGTCTCGATCTTGCAGAGTACTCAACAACCTTGGTTGCTTGGAGCGACGGATCGACCCAGCGTGGGCATTGTCGCGTCGGCAGCCAATCCAGCGGACTGGGCGCCGTACCCAAGTGCTGCTTGCGGCAATGCAGATAGATCATCGTGGTCACGAAGCTGCTGTGCCCAAGCAGCTTGCTGATCGCCATCAGGTCCACTCCGGCTTCAAAAAGTCCGGTCGCAAAACTGTGACGAAGTGTGTGGGGTGAAACGGCTTTGGTGATCCGTGCTTGCGCCGCGGCGAGCTTGCACGCCTTTTGAATCGTCGCTCCATTGAGCGGCACATCGGGTGTCTTGCCAGGGAAAAGATCGCTGCTCGGCCGAGCAATCTTCCAGTACGTTCGCAGTTCGTCCAACAGCCTCGGCGAGATCGGCACGTAGCGATCTTTGCCGCCCTTGCCGCCGTTGATCTTGAGCTGCATCCGCGACGAGTTGATGTCGGGTAGCTTCAAGTTCGTGGCTTCGCTGAGCCGCAGTCCGGCAGCGTAAAGGGTCAGCAGGACTGCGCGGTGTTTGGGGTGAGTGACACATTGGATCAGATCGTGGACTTCGTCCTGTCCGAGAACGGTGGGCAGTTTCTTGGGTCGTTTGCCGAACGGGATCATCGGGATCGCCCAGTCACGCGGGATGGTGACGCTATAGAGGAAACGTAGGGCGCAAACGGCCTGGTTGAATTGGCTCCAGGAAGATTCGTTGACTTGGATCATCCAAAGTTGAAACTCGCGGATCTCTTCCGGCCCAAGATCTTCTGGGAGTTTGCCAAAGTGGCGAGCGAATCGATCAACGTGATAGGTATAGGAATCGATGGTTCGCAGTGCGAGATTTCGCACGAGCATGTCTTCGGCCATACGTTTGGTGATGGGTGTTTGGCTAGTTGTGGTAAGTATGTACTGGAATGCCGCGTCAGCGCCGGGAGTCAGCTTTTCCAAATCGGCGATTGATTGCAGAAGCTGCTGATACATAGGTGGTTCCAAGTCGGCGTCGCGGGGACTGTCGTCGAGCAGGAACCGAGGGTGATAGCCAAGGCCACCCATGCTGGCCAGCAGGCAAGCCACATCGAACGCGAGGATCGTCGATGTGCCGACCGCCTCTCCTTCTGATTGAAAGCCCACTTCGGGGCGCGGGAAGATGCCGCGAGCGTTGATGTCGATCGTGCCGTTCCGCGTAGCCTGGTTCGCCCAGACAGTAGCGGATCAGCCGCATCAAAAGGCTCTTGCCGACGCTGTGCCCGACGGCACCGGGCTTGGTGCCAGGGTTTTTCGATGTCGCGATGATGTTGAGACCGCGCCGGAATATGATTGGATCGCGAATGAATACCGCATCCTCGTCTAGCGAATGCAGAAAACGCATTTCACTTAGCCAGACGAGCGGCTGCATTCGCACTGGATGAATTTTGAACTCATCGTCCACGTCATCAAAGAGAGGTAAAGTCTTCAACTTCTCCCTCTTTCCAGAATGGTTGCAAGTTTGTCATCGCGTCTTCACTGAAAGCGTCGTCGTCTCGCTTACCGAGAATGATTTCGGAGGCTTGTATTGCCTCGCGGACCATGGGCAATATGGATTGACACAGCGATGATTCCTGTCCGCTGTCGTCAAGCAACTCGACAAACTGACGGTTGCCAACGGTCTTCAGGTCGATGATTCCATTTTTCTGCAACGCCTGGAGCTGATCTCAAAGTTGCGGCAACACTTCCGTCGGCGGCGCGGTGGCTCTTTCCGCTTCGCTGATTCGTTCACCCAGTAAAATTCTTCGGCGGAGATCTCGATTCAGAGCGAAGCAAAGATCAAGGTTGAACACTTCACGCTGAACCGGCTTGCCACGTTCCTTAAGCAACAGCCGCAAGTAGATGATCGCTTCACCCTGCTTCCGTTTCGCTTGCTGTTTGTCATTTGGCTTGACCGAGTCCAAGTGAATGACGTTTTGGTAGGCGATGTCAACGCAAAGCTGTTTTGGTATGCTAAGTGCTGTGAAGGCGTGCTGGAATTTCTACTCATTTTACTCACGAGATCGCTTGGTCTACGGGGCTTTTGAATTGACTGTTGGGAAGGAGCTGTTTTTTTGATAGTCATGAAGTACTGTCTCGGCAGTGCAGTCGCTGACGAATTGCCGTTGGCTGGGCATGAAACGGTTTCTGACTCAGCTGTCCGGTTTCTGGCTGTTGTCACGGAAGATGATTTTTTGGAGACCGGAAAGCGGATTTGGTGCGATGCAGTTCTTCAGAGGGCTGTCGACTCGTGCCGCGAACAGCGACGTGCGACATATTTGAAAACCGAGTCCGTTCGCGCGGGGGCTCCAGCACTGTTACGAGGAGGCCAGTCGATTGCTGGTGGTCGGTGCCGGGTGATTTGTTTTTTGTGCGATGCGCAACGCCAGATTTTGTCGTTTTGTGTGGGCGTGAAAGTGTCATCAAAGTACCCAAAAAGTTCACTCGACGTGACTTAGCCTCCGGCTAAACAACACCTCATGAATCAAACTGGATCAGGCCTCGTTTCGACTACGAGGCCTAAATTTTTTTGTCGACTGAAACAAACATCAGCCTGAATCGTACCCTTCGCAATCGCCAGCAAAGTCACAGAGAGTTCTGGCGACGTTAGATAGCGGCTACTGAACAACTGAATGGATCTCGCCGATATATAGCTGGGTGCGAATATGGTCACCGGATGCGAGCGTTGAAGCGTCGGTGATCGCTACCCCGCGATTTTTCGTTGTTACACTGTAGCCTCGCGCCAGAACGCTCAATGGCGACAACGCGGACAATGATGCGGCATAACGCTGCAATCGTTCTTGCCCTAAGCGAAGGTGCGAAGCGATCGCGCGGTCAGCGCGGTTTTCTAGTTCGTCCAGCAATCGGAATCGCGATTGAATCATCTCGTATGGCTTGCCCAAGCTGGGACGCTCGGCCAGTATGGTCAGGTGACGTCGCTGGACATCAACCTGAGACCGCAGGGCGTGTGTTAGCCGCCGCGAGTAGTCCACGACCATGCCTTTGAGCGACTCGGCATCGGGCAATACTCGTGTGGCTGCGTCGGTGGGAGTCAGCGCGCGCACATCGGCGGCAAAATCGCATAACGTTACATCAATCTCATGTCCAATCGCCGATACCGTAGGGATTCTCGATGCGGCGAGAGCACGTACGACTGGCTCTTCGTTAAAGCACCACAAATCCTCAAGGCTACCGCCACCGCGACAGACGATCAGTACATCGGGTCGGGGCGTCAATTTGTGAGCAGCAACAATTCCGCTGACGACGGATGCCACAGCGTCTTGGCCTTGAACACTCGCCGGGATGACGACAATTTCAGTTGATATTTGCCGATTCGCAGCCGCTTGTAGAAAGTCTCGAATTGCCGCGCCGCTGGTACTGGTCACAATCGCGATTCGCTTTGGCATTCTCGGTAGCGACCGTTTGCGAGCAACGTCGAATATCCCTTCGGCAAAGAGTTTGGCTTGCAACCTTTCAAAGGCGAGTTGCAACGCACCAACGCCTTGCGGTTGCAACTTGCGGACTACGATTTGGTAGGTCCCGCGCGGTGCATAAACTTCGACGTCACCACAGCACAACACCGACTGGCCGTCCGAGAGATCAAAAGCCAGACGCGTAGCCACACCGCGCCAGATCACTCCACGAATTTGCGCGCCGTCGTCTTTAAGCGTGAAGTAGATGTGTCCACTGCGAGGACGTGACAGATCCGAAATTTCACCAGCGACCCAAACGGCTGGAAATGTACCTTCCACAACTGCTTTGATGTGCCCAGTCAACTCGCTGACCGATATCGCTGCCGCGGCGGCTGAGGATGCAGTCAATGAACTAGACATGCGACTCGCTAATGAACACGAACTCGCCGCTAAACACTTCCGTTGCACCACCGGTCATCAGCACATGATCGGTAGCGGCGTTCCAATGCAAGGTTAAGTCACCACCGAGCAGATGATTCAGAATCTGTCGCTCCGTTCGCTGAGTTAAAACACCCGCAACACAGACTGCTGAAGCACCAGTGCCACAGGCCCAAGTTTCCCCGCAGCCTCGCTCCCAGGTTCGTTGACGAACTTCCGTGGGCGAGAGAACTTCGACGAACTCTACATTGGTGCGTCGGGGAAATCGCGGGTCATTCTCGATCAATGAACCGATCCGATGCACCAGATCATCGGTTGCTGTTTCGACGAAGACAACACAGTGAGGATTTCCCATCGAGACACAAGTGCAAACCAACCTGTAGCCGCCAATGTCAAGCGAATGGTTAATTACGCGACCTGATGTCACAAGGGTTGTGGGGACATCCTGAGCGTTTAGTTTAGGCGGTCCCATATCAACGGTTACTTTGGCGACACGCTCATCGCTGCCGATGATCAGCGACGATTGCAACACACCGTTGCCGGTTTCGATTGCCAAAGACGGACGACGGGCGTGACCATGATCGTAGATGTATTTTGCAACGCAACGAAGCGCATTGCCGCACATTTCACTTTCACTGCCATCAACATTGAACATTTGCATGCGAGCGTCCGCCACATCGCTGGGCCGAATCAAAATCAACCCATCACCGCCGACGCCGAAATGACGATGCGAAATAGCTCGCGCCAGTTCGGGAAGATTCTCGGGAATCGTTTCGGTAAAGCAATCGACGTAAACATAGTCGTTGCCGGCGCCGTGCATCTTGGTGAACTTCATGAACTGCTGTGGAACCTAAACAAGGAATTAAGCTTGGAAATCAATATGGTCGGGAGGAATCTGTGTCGATTCCGTTTGATGTTGGGTCTCTTCGCTCGCTTGGGCCGTTTCATCGTTGGGCGGTTGAGACTTCTCAAAATGATCATAGGTTTGCCGTCCATCGGCGTCGCGGTCGCCAGCTCGATCACCTGCGTCAATCGCCGAGGAATCCTTGGACTTTCCACCAGGCGCTTCGGCGGTTTTCTGTTGACGAATCGCTTCCGCGGATTGCTTGTCTTGTTCGCCCCCACGTGCTGCGGCGTGGCTGACTCCCGCGATTGACGCGGCGGCTGGGTTAGGTTGAATGTTCATCAGCACCCAATAACGTTAGCGAAGTGAATCTATAATCGACAGTTCGTAATCGTAGTTTCGAAAATGGCTGTGGCACCAATTGCTTCCAATCGCTCCATCGTTTCGATAACGGTCTTGCGACGCACCATCACGCGTACGGAGAAGTAACTTGAATCTTCGAGTGGCGACAGCGTCGGTGAATTGAACCCCGGTGTAATCGTCTCAGCCTCAGCCAATTTATCCTTGTGGACATTGTACTCGATCAGCGAGTAATCTCGTGCAATCACGACACCTTCAAGCCGCCGTACAACGCGATCTGCCGTGATCGGGTCACGCAGTTGACGATTTTGAATCAGCACCGTTTCGTACGAGCCGATATCTTCCAAGACTCGCAAGCGATTGGCTGCCAACGTGCTACCGGTTTCCACAAGGTCAACGACCGCGTCGGCAACACCAAGCTGGATCATTACCTCGACACTGCCAGAGAGTTTCACCAGATGAGCGGTCGCCGAATGTTGATTCAGGTATCGCGCCGTGAGCGAAGGAAAACTCGTCGCAACACGTTTGCCGTCCAGGTCGGCGACGGTGTGAATCGAGGATTCTTCCGGAACACAAATGGCCAGTCGACAACGGCCTACACCTAGCTTCATTCGCAATTCGACATTCGCGTCAGCCTCGGCGACCAAATCGCTGCCAGTGATGCCCATGTCGATCGCACCTTCGGCACAGAGCGTGGGAATGTCGTCAGTTCTGAGAAAGGTCAAGTCGACCGGCAAACCGCTGACGCGAGCAAACAGGCCGCGGCTCTGGCGCCGAAACTGCAATCCAGACTGCAGTAACAGTGCCTCGGCGATCTCATTGAGCCGCCCCTTGCTTGGCAAACCAATCCGTAAATTATTGTCTTGTTCCACGAGTTTCTTGTTTCTGCGATGCGAGATAAAAATTGTATCTGAAAAGGAGGCTGGCGCTCTGAGACAGCTCCTAAGAACTGGACTGATCTGGACGACTTGCTTTTTCGACGAGCCCTGAAGTTCCCTCGCGACGTGCGATTTCGGCGGCCACCTCGGTTAAATCCACCTGGCGCCAAGCTAACAGAACCAGCGTGTGGTAAATCAGATCACCGGCTTCGTACACGAAATGCTGGCGCCCCTCGTCACCGGATTCTGTGGCGGCTTCGATCAGCTCGCCAGCTTCTTCCAGGATTTTGGAGCCTATCTTGGGAGGTCCGCCGGACAGCAGTTTGGTTGTGTAGGACCCTGGCGGCATACTGCTGGCACGATCCTGCAGTGTTTGCATCAGTCGTGTCAGGGGGTCGAGGGGGTGCGGCTTATTCATGCGACACAGATTAGACGGACGGCCCGAAAGCGCCAACGAGACGCCCATGGGACTCGATAATTCGGCCAATTTCATCAGCAACCGCTGACTGATCGGTGCTACCATCCATGGTTATTGGCCGCACCTCGCTAAGTGACCTCAGCCAAGTCTCTTGGCGGCGAGCAAGTTGTCGGGTGTGCACCAGGACATTGTACTGGGTTTGTTCGAGCGACGCCTCATCAGCCAAGTGCTCCAAAACCTCGCGATATCCAACGGCTTGTGAGGCCGTCCGCGACAGGTTGCCGTGCGTTGCCACCAGGCTTTGCACTTCCGTCACTAGCCCGTCGTCAAACATCTGCTGTACGCGTCGTTGAATTCGCTCGTGCAAGATTGGCCGCGGCCAATGCAGGGCAAATACAAGACAATTCGCGGCATCACGCTCCCGAGCAAACTGGATCTGGCGATGACTCAGTGGAATCCCTGTCTGGCGTGCAACTTCAAGGGCACGAATCATTCGCCGCACATCGCCAGCCTCAATACGATGAGCCGCCAATGGATCGACTTGCCACAATCGTCGGCGAAGTTGCTCCTCACCGAACGCCTCAACATCCGCCTGGACGGCAGCGCGAAACTCCCAATCCGCTGGCGGTCCAGAATCGAAACCACGCAGCACAGCCTTCAGAAACATCGGAGTACCACCGACGAACATTGGCACCCGACCTCGAGCACGAATCGATTGCACACATTCATGGGCGGCACGCAGGAAAGAGGCGACGCTGAAGTCCTCGGTTGGCTCGACAAGATCGATCAAATGATGTGGAACTCCCCGACGCTCTTCGATTCTGGGTTTGGCCGTTCCAATATCCATACCGCGGTAGACGGCAATTGAATCGAGCGACAAGATTTCGCCACCAATTCGACGTGCCAGGTCGATTGCGATTCCACTCTTGCCACTTGCGGTCGCGCCACTGATGACGATCGCATGGTCGATCAGAGGCGGGAAAAATTCGGACATACTATGAAAGAAAAATGCGTCTAGGCCAGTCGGCGTCGGGCAAGATACACGCCCAGCCAGCCATGCCGTGAACCGAACAACAAACTAATCAATAGTATCACTGCGGCAACGACGACAATAATTGCTCCAGTTGGCAAATGATCCACCAATGAACTGGCGATTCCGCCCCCGGCCGCACTGATCGCTCCGAAGATCGCGGACAACCACAAGTTTGGCTTGATCGAATCGCTCCAAAACCGTGCCGCACTCGGTGGGATCACGAGCAGCGCGACGATTAATAGTAAACCAACGGCCTGCATCCCCGTCACGCATACCGCGACAACAAGTGTCATCAGTAGCAAATCCAAAATGGCTACAGGGAATCCCAATACTCGCGCCAAACCCTCGTCAAAACATACCAACGTCCATTCCTTCACGAGTAAACTGCTGGCAAAAATCACCACTGCAGCGATCGATGCCAACAGCTTCACGTCACTTAACCGCATCGCGGCGGCCTGGCCGAAAATAAAGTGCTGCATTCCCGCTTGGGTTCCACTGGGTGATGCCTGCACAATCGACAGCAATACTATGCCGAGACCAAAAAAGACGCTCAATACGATCGCTAAGATCGCATCTTCCGGAATTCTTCTCCGCTTTCTCAACCACAGCATCGCCAGCATGCCCAGGGCACTCGAAATTGAGCCGCCCAACAGCATCACAGCTAAGCTTTTTGTGGCGTCCGGATAAATCGCTGTATAAATCAAAAATGCCAATGCAACGCCAGGAAGCGCCGCGTGACCGATAACATCGCCAGCCAGTGCACGTCGACGCAGTATTAAGAATGTTCCCACTATGCTCGCTGCGATGCCTAGCAGCATCGTGCCGCCAATCACAATGAGAGTGTTGTACGAAAGCATATCAAGGCGCTGTCAAAACAAACGAGGCGTAGTTAAGCATCTAGAGAATCAATAGCTTACCACCGTACGCTTGTTTGAGCAGGGCAGGTGTCATCACCTCAGTCGCTGGCCCTTCCGCAATCACTCGATGATTCAACAGCAACACACGGTCAAAGTACTCAGTCACGGTATCCAAATCGTGATGAACAACCATCGCTGTTCGTCCCTCGTCACGCAATTGACGCAGCACCGTAATGATCGTTGCTTCCGTTGCCGCATCCACACCGGCAAGCGGTTCGTCCATCAAAAACAACTCGGCCCCTTGCACCAACGAACGCGCGAGAAACACTCGCTGCTGTTGACCACCGGACAGTTGGCTGATTTGCCGCCCGGCAAAATGTTCCATGCCCACGCTTGCTAATGCCTTCATCGCTTGGTCACGATGTCGGCGACGAATCGGCAAAAACCATCCGATCTGGCGATACAACCCCATGCACACAACATCCAATGCAGTCACCGGAAAGTCCCAATCAACGGTCGTTCGTTGTGGCACATAACTGATTCGGCCGCTGACGTGCTTCAGTTTCTGGCCGAAAAACTCCACGTGACCAGCAATTGGTTCGATCAGTCCCAGCGCTGTTTTGATGAGCGTGCTCTTGCCTGCACCATTGGGTCCCACGATCGCCGTCAACGTGCCCGGTGGCGTCTCAAAACTGACATGATCCAAAACGGTTGTTTGGCGATAGGCGACTGTGATGCCGATGGCTTTAAGCGGCGACACGATGGATTCAACAACTGGCAAGTTCAAGCCGAATCTCCCGCCAACTCGGGCGCACTGGGTACAGCCCGTGTTTCCGGAGAGATGCTCGATGGCGACGCTTCCACAGCAACATTCAGTGGCAATACGGTTCCCCCAAGAGATTCCGCTATCGTTCGTACGTTGTGCTGGATCATACCGATGTAGGTCCCTGCCGCTGACGACACGGCACCAAGGCTGTCGCTGTACAACGTGGCATTGCTGGAAACCTTCACGCCGCGACGTTGTGCGCCCTCGACGATCGCCTTCACTTGCCGCGGCGAAACACTCGTTTCAAAGAAAACAGCGGGAACGTCTCGCGATACGATCAACTCAACCAATCGATTGGTATCGCTGATCGCTGCTTCACTCATGGTCGATATCCCCTGCACCCCATGGACTTCTAAGTGGTATCGATGACCAAAGTATCGAAATGCGTCGTGAGCCGTTATCAACACACGTTGCGATTCGGGAATTGTCCGCAACGTTGACTCACTCCATTGATCTAGGGCAGTCAACTGGGAATGAAATCGCTGCACGGATTCACGAATCGAACCCGCCCAACCCACACGCCACTGGCATAATGCTTCACCGACTCCCTGGGTTGCTTCAGCCCACAGGGCGACATCCATCCAAATGTGTGGGTCGTGCAAACCCGCGTCAGCTTCCAGTAAACGATCCACAGGCAAATGATCGCCCACCGCAATTGTCGTCTTACCCGACTTCTGGCGACTGCGGAGCACTTCACCCAAGCGACCTTCCAGGTGCAAACCGTTGTAAACAACCAGATCAGCACCTAGCAGTCGCACTGCGTCGGTTCGAGTTGGTTGATACAAATGCGGATCGACACCCGGCCCCATGATGGCGGTAATGTGAATTTCACTCTCGTCGCCAGCGTCCATCAACAGGTTTGCAACCAGGTCGCGAACCATGCCCGTCGTCGTAACGATTTCCACCACCGTTCCTTTGTCTGGGCTGGTGGGACCTAGTGGCCCATAGCCGGTCTGGCTGGAGCTGCAGCCACCCAGAGCGAGAACTGTCCACATCATGGCGAGCACAGCCAGTAACCAGCGTGACAGCCATTCAGGATTGCTGCGTCCAAGGTTCGAGGGTGACGGCACAGGTGATTCCGAAGGGATCAATTGCTTCCAAATCGCAAAAAACGAACACGATCGACTTGTTTACGGTTATCCAAACATAATTGTTTGGCCGACCAAAAACTAGCCCGATGTCTGTTTTTTAATTGCGAAATGGTCCTATCGCAGCAATTTCGAACCGATCGAGCCCCTGAGTTTGCCGAGGTAGACGTCGGCATCACCCATTTGGCTAATGACCTTTTGCTTCATTTCTTCGATCGACTTGTCGGCCGAAGCGAGCAACGAAACGGCTTCACTCTGCTGGGTGCCCAGCCAATTCTGCAGTTTCTCGGTTTGCTCTTGGTGAATTGTGGCGACTTTAGCTGTCAGTTTTTGTTGTGTCGCTGCAGTTTGGTGGACGACCGCATCGTGAGTGGCTTGCTTAAAGATTCGCGACAAGTTCGTATTCAAATGAACGTTCATGTCGTCCCAAGAGCCGTCAAAATGCGCGTCGATCTCGATATTGTCGACGTTTGCCAAACTAGAACGCAGTGACTGCGCAGCTACTGAATTTTCAAATTTGGGATCGACTGTCAAATCCAAATTAACCCGACTTTGCTTGCTGATCAAACGGCCTTGCATGACGTCGTTTTCGTTCCGGATTTTCACCCACAGTTCACGTTGTCCGCCACTGACGGCGATGCCCAAGTTGCGAGAGTTTCCCAAACGAATCGGACGTTCGCCCATCTCCGGAAAGTGCAACGTCAATAAATCGACGTCAGCTCCGCCACGTTGATCCCGGACGTATTCCAATCGCACAATCTCAGGCCCTTCCAGGCGTACCTTGGCACGCGCCGGTTCGTCCAAAATTTGAGGAGTCGGCGTCAGGTTCTCCAGAACACCGGCGAGTGAATACACTTTGCCGTTTGCTCGAAGGATTCCCGCGACTTCACAGTTACGGATCAGCACTGATGGCCGTCGGTTGCTGCCTTCCATATCATAATCTTCGCCGCGAGACCGCTCGCTTTTGGGAGCGACGACGGTGTAGTCGGCGATGGTACGTCCACTTTCGAGATAACCTTTTACTCGTGTGATCTGCTGGCGCACCGAAGCGACAAGCAAGTCGACGGCAACATCAGCACCCTGAGACAAATCGACAGGAACAACTTCTTTGAGTTTTTCGATGTCATGTCGCTTGGCTTCGTCAAGTCGTGCGAAGTCGAGGCGAAGTTTTTCAGGTAACGACTCCATCCTGTTGCGTACCGACAGCAGCTCTTCGCGTGCAGCGTTCGCATCAGCGATCGTGCGTTGAATCTCCGGCAGGTCACGCAGAGGATTACTGATATCGCGAGTGCGATCGCGGATACCGCGAATTTGCTGTTCGAGATCGCGCGCACGCTGAGCCAGCTGCCGATACTCTTGCTCCCAGGCAACTCGAATTTCATCGGCAACTTGTTTCGTTCGCATCTCGGCAAGCAACGCTTCGGCTTGCTGCTCTGCAGATTCAGTCACACTGCCAAACAGTCGCCCCAACAGTGATGGGCCAGCGTCTGCTTCGGGTTGCTGCTCTGGCTCGCTTGGCAAGTGACCGTTGGTCTGGCGACTTGCACCGACTTCAATGCCAGTAACTCGTGCGTCACTGACTATGTATCGGCGACGCAGCAACGAGTCACCGTCGATCAACAAATCGATATGGTCAGCACGGAAGACGTCTTGCATGCCCTTGTCACCACGCGGATCGGCAACACGAAAATCCGTATACACGATGCGCGGGGGGAACAATTCAACTTGTGTTCGACCGATCTCGGCCTTGGCACCGGTGATAGTCTGGACCGTTTGGATCGTCAGGTAGTCCGCGACTGGACTGGCTCCCAATTGGATCGAGATCACGATCGCAGCAACGATCAACAGTCGTATGAAGATAAAACGCCAGCGAATCATGCTGCTTTCCTTTGCTGTGAGTCACGCAATTGACGAAGCAGGTAGCGAAATGCTTCGTCCATTGGTTCTTGATCGGTGCTTCCATCCTTCGTGTTCGAACTCGATTTCGCTACCGCGCCGTCGGCGGACTCGGGGCGATAGTCCGACAGGCGAATGATGTCGATGCGAGTCTCCACGGCGATCTGAGAGGGATCGCTTTTGGATATTTTTTGTAGCGGTACTGAGCCGGAGTCGATTTGCCGATTCGTTGCAGCGGTTTCATCGCCAGTTCCACCCACCGCAGCAAAATCAGGAGTGAGGTCGTGGTCACCTGTTGACTGTGATTCTTTTACGGAAATCGTCGATGCCATGTGCGGACGTGCAACCCGTGCATGGCTTTGATCCACGACGATCACATTGTGCTTGGTGTTGGCGGGGGTCGGGTCCGGCTCCTCAGCTTGAGCACGCTCGCTCAAGTAACGAAAGACGGGATACGTCAGCACAAAAACTGGAAACATGGCTACGATGGCAATCGTGAAACTGCCGAGAACGATTGTGTTGTTTAGATCGGTCCAGGGCACCAACGGCCATTGCCACGCACTGAGCAGCGCGTCGTAAAACTTCGGTTTCCCCAACAGGTACTCTCCGACTTGATGCGAGTACGGGTCCATTCGGCTGCCGGCGAAGCTAGTCAAGATCGCTGTAACCGCCGCCATGGAATGGTTTACGTTGGCCGCTAACACGACGATAAGCCACACGAGGGCAATCAGATTCCCGTGAGGAACCAGGCCCAGGACCAAGCCGAACGCGACCGCCCAAGCGAGTTGGTAGGGGTGGTTGCGTCCAGCAATCGCCTGTTTAACGTTGCTGAGTAGTTTGATCGTCCAAATGATCATCGTGCTCTGCGCCTCCATGCGCGCTCCAGCCGTGATACAAAACCTGCTATTGGTTTACATCGGCACCACATCGGACTTAAATCCAGTACAACCGGTAAACCTTACCCAAAAAGTTCGCTCGGAGTCCGTAGCAATTCAAACTTCATCCTCATCCGATAACGCCGGGTCAACAGACGACCTGTCTCGACCTCGCAAGGCCGCGATTGCGTTCATCCTGCTGACACTCTTGCTGGACATCCTGGGGATCGGCATTGTGATCCCAGTACTGCCAGAACTCGTGAAGCAGTTCGTCGGTGGCGATACATCGACAGCGGGACTGTATGTCGGCGTAATAGCGGCGACATATTCCTTGATGCAGTTCATCTTTGCACCCATCGTCGGCGCGATCTCCGATCGTTTTGGCCGACGACCGGTGCTGCTGGCGTCAATGTTCGGTTTGGGAGTTGACTACATTGTCCAGGGTTTCGCTCCGAGTATTTTGTGGCTGATTATCGGTCGCTTGATCGCAGGAGTGATGGGGGCAAGCTTCACAACGGCCAACGCATACATCGCCGACGTTTCGACACCCGCTACGCGTGCCCGAAATTTCGGCTTGGTCGGAGTGATGTTCGGGATTGGCTTCATCATCGGTCCGGCACTCGGAGGCTGGCTTGGGGCTTACAACTTGCGACTGCCGTTTTTTGTCTCTGCTGGTTTGGCACTGGCGAATTGGTTGTACGGTTACTTTGTTCTGCCGGAGTCGTTGCCGCCCGATTCTCGTAGCGAGTTTTCGCTCGCCAAGGCGAATCCTCTTGGCAGCGTCTTTTACTTGAGGTCCTATTCGATCGTTGCCGGACTGGCGTTGGCGATCGTATTTAGCTCGCTCGCACAACGCGGGCTAGAGAATGTGTGGGTGTTGTATACGGGATACCGCTATAATTGGGACGAAGTCACCAACGGTTTCATGTTGGGATTGGTTGGCTTGATGGCCGTGATCGTGCAAGGCGGATTGGTGGGTCCCATCGTGCATCGATTCGGCCCCCAACAAGTTTCGGTGGTAGCGACGGTGATTTCGTCGATCGCGTTCCTGGGATACGGCTTCGCCAGCGAGGGTTGGATGATCCCAATCGTGATCGTCTTTGGCTCGCTTGGTGGATTGACTGGACCATCGATCCAGAGCTTGATCGCCTCGCAGGTACCCTCTCGTGATCAAGGCAAGATCCAAGGGGCGATCGTTTCACTAACGAGCCTTACAAGCATCATCGCTCCGCTCGTCTTTACGTCAGGCTTGTTCAGCTATTTTACGTCGGAACATGCGCCGTTCGCATTGCCGGGGGCACCGTTTTTAGTTGGCAGCTTCTTGCTCATGCTCGCTGCATTCGTGCTCACGCGAGTTTTTGCTCACTATTCTCCCGTTGTTGTTTCGTCCGAATATCCGTCAATTCGCCGCGGCGACTAGGCGTTGGGTACATCGTGGCGATTAAGAATTTTGCTGTACCTCGCGTCTCTGGCATGCGGAAACTGTCTCAATTCGCTATGGTGTAAGGGTCATTGTGTTCGTCGGTGACGAAGCTTTTTAAGTCTCCAAGAACTGAACTGATGGAAATCATGGCAAAGTACCGACATCGGACGTTTGAAATGTTCGATTTTTTGCAGGAAGCAACGCAAGCTCTTCTCTCCAAATCGAGTCGACCTTCGCAGGTAAAAACCGATGCGAATTTGTGGTCGTTTCAACGTCTCCGCGTGTCACAAACGGACGGCGTCATTCACGTAACGTTTAAACTGGATGAACAAGATTCCACATCTGCGTTGGACGATCTTGTGAAAGACTTGAACTTAATGGCAAAATCATTCGACACTGACAGCCAAGTTGTCCTGGACTTTGAAGGATTACAAGCGTTCTGTCCGGATTCGATCGCGGCACTTGCCGTATTTGGTCGCCGACTCCAGTCCAAAGGAAGCCGGATGTCGCTGTGCAATCTTGAACCATCGGTGCGCGAGTCCTTTTTCCCTCAACGTAAGTAGACGGTCTAACTAACTCAAACGAAAAGGTCCAGTCGGGATTTTTTACCGACGATTGCGAACTGACTGTTGAAAAATCGATCCAAGGATGAAGTGCTCTCCATTTGTGTCGCGCGAGAAAAGTGTCGACGTAGTCCAGACGCGACTTATGTTCGCGATAGCATGCAAACAATTTGGCACCGACACAGTGTTCGAAAGTTACAATTGCCTAAATCGTGAACGTTTTCCCAGCGGTCTATCTTGCAAAGGTATCTCGACAATGCGGTTGCTTTTCGTATTTTTGTTCGCCGTTTCTTTCACCGCACCCTTGGCGGCCCAAAGCGTCAATCGTGAAGCCGCGTTAAGTGCGATGCGCAATGCAGCCGATTTTTATCATGGCGAAGTGTCATTGCATGGTGGTTACGTCTATCACTATTCACTGGACCTGAATCAACGTTGGGGTGAAGGGGTCGCGACGAAAGACCAAATATGGGTCCAGCCGCCGGGCACGCCGACTGTCGGCATGGCCTACCTACGTGCATACGAAGCCACCGGCGACCACTTTTATCTTGATGCGGCTACTGATGCAGCGCGAGCACTAGTTTATGGCCAGCTGAGATCCGGAGGCTGGACCAACTCGATTGATTTTGACCCTAAGAGCCCACACGTCGCCGACTATCGAAATGGCAAGGGCCGAGGCAAGAACAACTCGTCACTGGATGATGGGCAAACGGAGTCCGCGATCCAGTTTCTCGTCCAAGCCGACAAGGCTCTCGGGTTTCGTGATATCCCCATTCACGAATCAGTAATGTTCGCCCTGGATGCTCTCTTGGCGGCGCAGTATCCCAATGGTGGGTTCCCGCAGGTTTGGACTGGGCCTGTGCCAGCACAACCTGTTATTCCCGCCACGTATCCCGACTACGACTGGCGGAGCGAAGGGCGAATCAAGAACTATTGGGATATGTACACCCTCAATGACAACGTCACCGGATATGTCGCGGCGACTCTCGTGGAGGCTCACCGGACCTACGATGACGCACGGTATCTGGGAGCACTCAAGCAACTGGGCAACTTCTTGATATTGTCTCAAATGCCGCAGCCGCAGCCCGGTTGGGCTCAACAGTACAGCTACGAGATGAAGCCAATCTGGGCGAGAAAGTTCGAACCGCCGGGCGTGAGTGGAGACGAGACTCAAGAAGTGATTTCCACGTTGATGTTGATTGCAGAAGTGACTGGTGATCGCAAGTACTTGGAACCCATCGCGTCCGCCGCCGCGTGGCTGAAGCGATCACTGCTTGCCGACGGCCAAGTCGCGCGCTACTACGAGTTGAAAACGAATCGCCCGCTCTACATGCAGCGCCGCGGCGACACCTATGAACTCACCTATGACGACAGCAATTTGCCAGACCACTATGGCTGGAAGACACCTTCAAAACTATCCGAACTCGGTCTTCAATTTTCACTAGCGAGAGCGGGTAATCCAGCTACAGACATCAAGACGAAACAAGAACTTGCGGAGTCAGCCTCGAAAATCATTGCAGCGATTGACTCACGTGGTCGTTGGGTTGATGAATATGATGGCCAGCAAATTGTTGGACAAGCCAAACTCGCGCCAGGCCAACAGTATCTCTCCAGCCAAACTTTCAGTGACAATCTGGCAACTCTCAGCCAGTATGTTCGTTCTGTTGTTCAATGAAGGAACCTCGAGCCCCTCAACAACATGGCCAATATGTAACAACACAGCCTCGATCAAATTTGCTTGATCGAGGCTGTGTATGATTCAATGCTGAGCAAGTTGCTAGAAAACTATTTCGCCGTCAAAGTCATGTCCTTGACAGCGAGTGAGCCCTTTTCCGTCGACAGAACGAAGCCGATTCGGTTTTTTCCTTTGGCGGTATCACTTGCCGTGAAGGTGAACCTGTACTCCTTGAACTCACTCGGTGCGAGGAATTCTTCGTGCAGTCCGATTTCGTGGTAATCGTCCTCATCGATCCCAGCGACCATTAGTATAAAATGGCGATTTGGTGAACTGGCTTTGAATGTGACTGTGTATTCTTCACCGTCCTTCAAATCCAAGTCGACTTGGTACGCTTGTACATGCCAGTTCTCGCTGCCCGGTGTTTCAACGGTAAAAACGATCGCATCGTCCTTTGCGGAAATCTCACCCTTTCCGTTTTCATGTTGTTCAAATCGCCACGACTCGACGTCAGCAGTTTTCTTCAGCAAATTCTTTTTCGCTGTAGTGGATGGCTCATCCGCCGTGACAACCACCGTGGCAACACACATCAACGCGATGAATGACGTAGCAAAACGCATGGGAACCTCTTCGAGATTAGGGTCTAGAAACTGCTAGCTTTTCCTGAGCAACTAATGTCTCAACTTGGAAAAATCGGATAGGGCTAGCACGGAACTCGAAGTATATGCCAACCTCCCAGTGTAACGCACCTAGGCGATTCCACTCTTGCCGCTGGCCTAGCAGTACGTAGACGATGGTCAGTCAACTCAGACTTAGAAACTATCCGAAAGCCGTGAGCCGCGGGCGCTAGCCGCGGGTGCTTCTTCAGTTTTCGGATAGGCAGTTATCGCCGACGTTTTACGCATCGTCCGCTAATAGCGATCGCCACTAATTTTTCGCCGGATGATAAGCGATAAACCAACACTCCAGTCCGACCGCTTGCTCAATTCCTACGGGTGTTAAGCTACGAAGACGTTTCGAGAGGTAATTTGAAATTGCTATTTGCGGTGCTTCGATGCTTGGCAGTAGACCAATCGATAGACAGCTGGTGCAAAAAGGATCGCTAATACCGTCGCCCCGACCACGCCACCAGATATCGCAACAGCTAGATGCGGCCAAAACTGGCCTCCAGAAAGGATAAATGGCGTGAAACCAGCAACAGTGGTCAGAGTCGTTGCAATAGCGTGCCGCCTGTTGCGGCAACTTCTTCCCGCGACGTTTGGTGATCACCATATCGGTCGTGCAAGGCCGCGACCACGACAATCGAGTCATTGATGGCAACACCGATCAGACCCATGGTGCCGATACTTGCCATGAAGCCGAAGGGGTAGCCGTCCAGCCCGATCGAGAGCAGCCCGAGCCCCGCCGACAGTACGGCAACCGCTGCGATAGTGGCTGCTAAACTGAACGAACCGAGCTATAGAAAATGTTTGGCACTCGCAATCGCCATCAACACGCCGACACTGGCGACAAGGTATCCTACGACATCATCCCGCTAGGGACGCTTCGCCACCAAATCTCAGCTCATATCCGGGCGGCAGAACGATTCCGCTTGCTGCAAACCACTGCTTTAACTCCGCCAACTCGATCGATGCCAGCATCCCTGCAATCAAATAGCCACCAATTTCGTTCATTCGCTGTCGATTGAGGCGCACGATCACTCCAGGCTCAGCGTGGCGGTGATCCCGTGACGACGTTCTTAGAAAAGGAAATCGCCTCGTTCACTTGGTGGGGGGTTCCGATATGGGTCTATAATGAACATGTGGGAACAACCAACACGATTATTCCGCTTGGTAGCGGTGTCTTTGACGTCAAGTACAACACTGGCGAAGACAAATACATGGACTGGAATTTGGCGGGACTCAGCAACCAGCACATGATGTACGCTGAAGCACTGGCCAGTGAGTTAAGTCACGTGCTAATCGAATTTGCAGAGTTGGAAGTGCTCGAAGACATCCTCAATGCTCTATAGTGCCACCTCCTCGTGATTCAGTCCTGAGTAGCTTGCAGTTTCCTTTTTATTATTGGAACCGTCCAACACCGTTACGACGATCTGCTGTGAAGCCTTCACACAAAGTCCCAGTCCATCGGCGAACAAACGAGAATCCGCTTCAGAAAATTGGTCATTTCGGCCGATTGGGTCAGCGCATTCGGCCGAATCGATCATGCCTCTTTTCGATAATGAGGCTTGACCCATTTGGTTTCGCCAATTGTGCGAGAGTGCAACAGGTATACTGAAATGGTAGTGCGTCATCTTTTCTACGGAGTTGTTGCCCAAGCGGGCAGTGAAGCAAACAACTGCACGCGCTTGCCTTGTCGTTGTATCTTTTAGACACTTCGTTCAACCCATCGTTTACGAGCCCGACCATGATCAGAGTCTCGATCACTTTCTTTGGACTTTTGGCCAGTGCGGCCTTTGCTTTTGCAGCCGAGCCTCAAACCCGTATCTCGATTGTCGGCGACGCGTTTCATATCAATGGCCAGCCGACGTATGCCGGGCGGAATTGGAACGGCAAACGAATCGAAGGGTTACTGCTCAATAGCCGCATGGTGCAAGCAACGTTTGACGACTTGAACCCGGAGACTCGTGAACTCTGGGCTTATTCGGATACGAATGTTTGGGACGCTGATCGCAATCTGCGAGAGTTTTTGGCGGCGATGCCGGAGTGGCGAAAGCATGGACTGCTGGCCATTACGGTTAACCTTCAAGGTGGCAGTCCGCAAGGTTACTCGAAGCAGCAACCGTGGCACAATTCCGGATTTACCGAGTCTGGCGCGTTGCGGCCCGAATACATCGCACGGCTGTCTCGGGTATTAGAGAAAGCGGATGAACTCGGTATGGTCGTCATCGTCGGCTACTTCTACTTTGGGCAGGACCAGCGGTTGAAAGACGAAGTGGCTGTTATTGCTGCGACCGATTCTGCGACGAACTGGTTGCTGGTGAGTGGCTTTCGAAACGTGTTGGTCGAAGTCAATAACGAATGCAACGTCAAAGCTTACGATCATGAGATTCTCAAATCAGAACGAATTCACGAATTGATCGAGCGAGTGCGTGTCACCGAGCATGACGGACGGCGTTTGCTGGTCGGCACGAGTTACGGGGGCGGAACGATACCGCTTGAGAACGTCGTGAAGTCGTCCGACTTTTTGCTGCTGCACGGCAACGGAGTGAAACAACCGGAGCGGATCGTCGAGATGGTGCGTCAGACGCGCGACCTGCCTGGCTATCGACCGATGCCGATCCTGTTTAACGAAGACGACCATTTCGAGTTCGATCAGCCGAGCAACAATTTTTCCTCTGCGGTCGCCGAATATGCAAGCTGGGGTTACTTCGATTACCGCATGAAGGGCGAGAGTATCGACGAAGGTTATCAAAGCTTGCCGGTCAATTGGGGTATCAGCAGTGATCGCAAACGAGGCTTCTTCAAACTTCTCAGCGAGATGACGGGAACAAAGCCTTGAATCCACGCCGAGCCCGTCTGTTTACATCAAAAGGCTGAGCCTATTCCGAGCACCACTCGCTCCACTTCTTGTCGATCCATTCAGCATCGATTTTTCTGTCCGCGATGAGGAAGCGGTATTGGCCCGTCAGTGGATGATCGCGATCAATCACGAACTCGCCGTCCACACACGGTGCAAAGCAGAAATAGGGCTTGGAAGGATGGAGCCGAGCCGATTGCGGAGCACGAAAGTTGTTCGCATGCGAAAGTACTGCGATGCTGACTGGTTTGTCTTCTAGCGAACCGTTGATTGAAACCCAATTTACATGCTCATGATTTCCGTTGAGACGATCCGACCCCAGACTGGTCAGGAATTCATTTTGCTCAAGCTTCATACCAGCATTCTTTCTTGCTCCGCTGTCCTTGGCTGTCAGCCACGAAATGGGCCCGCGAAACGCGAAACCCCCGTAATGATACTTGTTTATGGTGAGTGGTTTCTCAGTGACAGCCGTTTGCTCTGTTTGTATATCGAAACAGTGGTAGCTTCCGTCGGTCGGATACGCAGTCACTTTCCATCGTTCATGGAGGATATCAACGATGGGCTTTGTCTGGGTGCGATGAACCAAATCAACTTCAAAGCCAGTCGCGTCAGCAGTTTCGAAGGTGCGAACGACGAGGTCGTGTAGCACCCGGCCAGTACCTCCAGCCAAGTTCCAAAAGTCGACATCGCGACCATCGTAAGTTGTGTTCACCCAGGCCGAGAATATACCGTGCTGATGTGCGTGATCGAACGGAAACATCGCCGTTACGACTTTTGCCTGCGGGGAACTGACTGGATGAAGAAATCCACTTCGTTCGTGGATTGGATCGATTCCTTCAGGTACTTCAGGCGAGACCTTATTGTACGCCAGCACAATCACGCCAGATTGCTCGACCACAATCGTCTTTTCGGTTTCGACAAGCCTTAACGTCTGGGCCCACGCAAGGGTTGAAGTGTATGCGAAGACAGAAAAAAGGACCAGACAAAGGCGTAGTCGGGGTACACGCCAATGAGGGGCGAACGAGCTCGACGAGATCTGCATAACTTATTCCAGTTTCAAGGAGAGGGCATTGTAGCAAAAAGCTACTAAGCACACGAACAAAACATTGTCGATCAGACAGTCGAGATTCCTTGCGAACTTCAGCGTTTAGTCCCATTTTGTCAGACTGGACTGCCGGCAGTCTCACGGCGCAGCAACAACAGCACAAACGTGGCGATCACAAGCACGCTTTGGGTGATCGTCAGGCAAATTGCATCTGTCAGCGGAAGGAAGAAGGTACTACCACAAACCCAATCAATCCAATAAGCGAAGGCAACCGTCGCTGCAGAAACCAGCAAGGCTCCGACGATCAATCGCCAGGCACGCTGCAAGAACCGCGGTGTCCAGAATCCGTGTAACCAAACCAGCGACAACGCTCCGTAAAACGTACCCACGACGGCAACCACTAAAATTTCGTTGTTCAATAACACATCAATTGTCCAGCCCCCCTGGTTCGCGGCGAACCGTATCAACGCGATCGCGACAGCCACAACGGTCGTCCAAACCATCAACGTGCCAACACGAAAGGTTGCACGAAAATGGACTGTGTCAAACCACCAACGGTACAGCGTCACTCCAATCGAGGTTGTTGCGACTTGTGACACCGCCAACGCCGTGACCCTGACCGAGACTGAGCCGTCGATTCCCACCGGAGCCAAGCGAGAAATCACGAACCAACAACCGATAACACTGAATACCGGGATGCTATATCGCAGATAGTCCGGCAGTCGCGACAGCGATACCAAAATCGCAAACACCGAACATTGAGCGAGCGGAACGGAGATGACAATTATGTACCCGTCGTCGTCAAGCGATAGTGCCGTGCTAACGAGTATCACGTCAGCAAGCAAGTGCAAACCAATACAAACGGCTAGTCGAACGCGAGTGACTTGCGATATCTGTGAAGCGGAAAGCATTGACGTTAATCTGCCGTTAGCGATTCGATCGCTGGGTTATCCTCGCTAACTTCAGTCTCTTCTAGGACTACTCCCATTTCTTCGAATCGTTCGCGGACTCTCGTCGCTGCGAGCGAGAATGGAAAGTCACTCACAATCGCTTGGTACTGCTTTCGTGCAGCATCAAACGACTTTCCTTTGTCGATTTTCGCGGCCGTACTCAACCGATTGCTAGCCACCTTTTCCAGATACAGAAATTCTCGTCCTAACTTTTCGAAGTCCGGTGCCTTAGTAAACGCCGCATCAATCTCCCGCTCAATAGTAAACGCGAGCAAGTGGTCTCGATCAAGCTTTGCGTCGCGCACCGTCGCGAGCTTTAAAAACAGCAACTCTCGGATCTTAGACTTCGCATCACTGCTCAAGTCCGTCGTTGCAGAACGGGTCGCGAGCCTGCAAAGAAAACGAACACCTGCCACATATCCCTCAGTCTTCTCAATCTGGGAAGCCTGCCGCAGCAGATCCGCTCGGTAGCGGTAGAGTATCTCCGAGCATTTGCGGCTGACGTCCGATGCCGGCCACATGGTGACGACTGCATCAAGCTGAACGTATTCGTCGAAATCAGGTTTGGCCAAGTCCAACGCCATCGTTCGCTGGACTAAATGCGAATCCAACGGTGTTTGCAGTTGCATCGCCGCGAACGTGCCGGTGTGGTCTCGCACAAACGCCATCAATTCGCGAGCTGTGGCAATCACTGTGGGGTTTGTTGGCTGATTCCTCAGTTGGTCGGTAATTTGATCAATGAGATCGGATTGCAGTTCATTGCTGATGTCCGCCGCCGGATCGGCATAGGCGAGACTCAACATGGCAACCACGAGGCTGCTCAGATCATCCGAGAATGCCGGGTCGGACAGTGATTCGGCAAGAGCTTTGCACAGCTCGCTTCTCGCCATTTGCACAATCTCGTCCTCGGGCGACGTATCGATGACGTGACGCAACAGCATCTCAGCGAACACTTTTCCCCCAGCTGCCCTCGTTGCTTTGGCTTCCTCGATTAGTGATTGCGGAGACTGGCCGCTATCTTCCACGAAGCGATATTCGCCGTCGGTTAAGTCCGCCAAACGCCGCATGTTGCCGCAACTGCTCGGATCTTCAAAAGCCACCGCGTGAATCGCAATATCGTCAGCGAATGCCTCGACTACTTCATATGCATCTGTTCTGCTATCGAAAATTCCGTGCGGTTTCGAGAGTGGACTGGGAGCAACGAACTCACCATCGGAGAGCATGAACACTGCGCTGGGGTTCATTTTCAGTGCCACAGACAGTGCCTGGCGCGGGTCGGTGCTGCCGCCAGGCGAAATCTCTGTCAGCCAATTCGCAAGCTGAATCTTGTTCTGCGCAGTCGCCGCGATTGGACTCGGAAGAACATTGGACTTGCTAAACATTTGCGTTGTTGAGCCACTGAACAACAGCACGTAAAACCGTTGCGATGAATCCAAATTATTGACGGACTTCACCAATTCCGCAGCCGCACGAACGTAGCGGATGCCTTTCATGCTTCCGGAAATGTCCAGAATGTAGACAAAGTCGTGACCCTGGGCCTCGATGCCGAAAAACGAACCTCGCAAACCACCGCCACCTCTGGACGCTTGGTTGCCCAAGCCGGCCCCCGACCCGTTGCTGTGGGGCGAAAAGAATTCTGGCCCCAATGACAGTGGACTCGACAGGAATTCGTCCACTAATGCGGCATCCCCGGCAGGGTCCGCGGTTTTGACTTGAGCCATCAGGAACATTTCGCCGCCAGCGTCGTGATCGCCATCGGAGAAGCCAAGCGATATTACGTGCCGGGCAGCGCCGCCAAAGTCGGCTGGTGCGAGCAACATGGCGATCAACAACACGAGCGCCGCGTGAACGGTGATCGAGGTCAGCCATGGCGTCGCTTTCTTTTGCTTCGCATCGCGATCATGCAGCACAATCTGTGGAGTCGTTGCAGCGGCCTTACTCGTTTCAACAGGCGGCGGGACCGCAAGCCAAAAGTCGTCCGAAGATGTTTGCAGTTTCTGAGGAATCGGCGGCGGCACGAACTGACTGGACATCTTGGCGCCTTAAGAAAAGTCGTGGAACCAAAGAATCGTCGGTAAGGATGGACAAGGAGATGAAACGCCCCAGACGCCAAGTTACGCTTTTCCAACCCGAGTGTCCAACTGCAAAAGGCACGCTTATAAGCTTTCGGCAGATTTTGCCGCTGGTTTGCTTTGCTGACTGAAATTCTCGCTGTTTAGCTTGTCGCTGCGACTGGCTTGCGTTTGGGTTTATAGATTTCCGTAGCGGTGCCGAAGTGGACTTCACCGGCATTCATCAGTGTCTCGCTAAGTGTCGGGTGAGGATGGACACTCTCTGTGATGTCATGCACTACGCATCCCATCTCGATTGCCAGCACTGCTTCGGCAATCAACTCACCCGCTCCGCTACCGACTATACCGCAGCCCAACACGCGATGAGTTTCAGGTTCGACAAGCCACTTTGTCAAACCGTCGGTGATACCTAAAGCCTGTGCACGACCGCTGGCCGCCCACGGGTAAACTTCAACTTCAATGGCGATTCCTTGTACCTTGGCTTCGTTCTCTGTCAGACCTGCCCACGCGATTTCGGGGTCGGTAAATACAACCGCTGGGATGGCGCGTTTGTCAAATACCGCTGGCTTACCAGCAATGACTTCCGCAGCAACTCGTCCCTCGTGAGTGGCTTTGTGAGCAAGCATCGGATCGCCAGCCACATCGCCGATCGCAAAAATGTGAGGGTCCGCAGTTCGTTGTTGTTTGTCGCAAACGACAAAGCCACGCGAATTGACTTCGACTTTTGTGTTTTCCAAACCCAGGCCGCGAGTGACTGGGCGACGACCGACACTGACCAATACTCTATCGAATCGTTCGTGCCCGAAATTGCCAGGGCCTTCGAAAGTAACTTCGACGCCGCCATCGGTTTCGGCAATCGAACCGACTTTGGTGTTTAAATAAACGCGACCACCACACATCTTGTCGATCCGCTTCGCAAGTGGTTTGACGAGATCACGGTCAGCTCCGGGAAGCAGTCCGTCCATCAGTTCGACAACCGTGACCTTGGTGCCAAGACTTGCGTAGACACTGCCCATTTCCAGGCCAATGTATCCGCCGCCGATCACGAGCAATGATTTCGGAATGTCAGCCAGCGCCAGTGCTCCGGTGCTGTCCATGACTCGATCACTGCCGATATTGAATGACGGTGGCATGGCGGGCACACTACCGGTTGCAAGCACACAATGATCGAAGGTTAGCTGGCCGCCTTCGGGGATCGATTCATGGTCGCCTTCGAGTTTGAGTGTGGTCGAGTTCACGAAACTACCCCGCGCCTGGATGACGGTGACGCCACGTCGTTTGGCCAAGTTTGCTAGGCCACCGGTCAAGTTGCTGATCACTTGGTCCTTGCGACCACGGACTTTGTCGACATCGATCTTCGGCGGGCTTGCGTATTCAACACCCCATTCCGCGCCAAGTTCGTGGACTTCACCGATGACCTTGGCGACGTGCAGCAAGGCCTTGCTGGGGATGCAACCGCGAAGCAAGCACGTCCCACCAAGGCGCGGCTCGGCTTCGACAATGGTGACTTGCAGACCCTCGTCTGCCGCGAGAAAGGCAGCTGCATATCCGCCTGGGCCACCACCAAGAACGACAACAGATGAATGCATGACCGTGGAACTTATTGTATGCGTGTAAAGAAGCGTCAGTTGCCAAACAAAGTGTCCGCGCGAACCAGTGAGTTCGCACGGACATTAGCAGGTTTCCGAAAAAGTGGGCTGAACCATTGGGAAGAAAATCAGACACCTTTTCGGATAGCCCATTAGCATGCTCCGAACATTGATCCAGTGCGAATTATCGCGACAAGAATTCAACAACGCTATTCGCGTCCACTGGCAGCGAGATGTCGCTTGCACCGGGCATGCCAAGCACAGTTGCCTTCAAATTTTCGCTATCAAACGACACCCAGTCCAAGGGATCCGGTGATGCATTGGCGATCACACCGCGGTATAGATTTCGCAGGTTCTCGCGACCACGGACCTCGATGATATCGCCTGGTCGAAGCAAGTAGCTCGGCTTGTCGACCTTCGTTCCGTTGACGAAAAAGTGACCGTGTGCGATGCCTTGGCGAGCTTGGGGACGCGTTTTAGTGAAACCCACTCGGCGAACGACGTTGTCCAAACGACTTTCACACATCATCAACAGTTGTTCACCTGTATTGCCGAGCTTGCGACTGACGAATTCAAAGTAACGTCGAAGTTGACGTTCTCCCAAGCCATAATAATGTTTGATTTTTTGCTTCTCGGCCAATGCAGCACCGTAGTTACTGGGGCGACGGCCACCGCGAACGTGCATGCCCGGCGGAGTGTTGCGACGATCGGTCGCACGTGCGACACCGGCGGTTTCGTAGAGCAGAGCTCCTAAACGACGATTGATTCGAGCCTTGGGACCAGTGTATCGACCCATTTCTTGAGCAGCCTTTCTGGGTGGGATTGTCCGTGGAGGAAAATCGAACACACCAAGTAAATAACGGGATTTGGCACCGACAGAAACATCGGCCCCAAGTGCGATCCAGGACTTCGGTGGCTACACGAACGAGCCGCCGATGGTCGCACATCGGATTCAGTACCGGATTGAGTTTCTCCATAAATCTCGATTTTTGCAACCCCGGTCGAACCACCTTTCGTAACACTGTCTATTCCTTTCCATTCTCCACCTCACAGAAACACGACGGAGTTTTTCCAGGCATGACGGACACGGCGAGCCAGGCTGGCGATGCAGTGGGCATTCTCACCGACCAAATTCAATCTCACAGCGAGCCGTTTCGGCGGATCGTCGCTCAAGTGAGCCGCATCCTGGTGGGACAAGAGCAGCTTGTTCACCGGATGCTCGTTGGTTTACTCACCGGCGGACACCTGTTGATCGAGGGTGTACCAGGACTGGCCAAGACAACGGCTGTGGCAAGCCTTGCAAAAGCGATCAATACTGGCTTTCAACGATTGCAGTTCACACCGGATTTGCTGCCAGCGGACTTAATTGGCACCCAGGTCTACCGCCCGCAGGATCAGACTTTCATCGTCCAGAAGGGGCCGATTTTTTCCAACTTGATTCTGGCCGACGAGATCAACCGCGCGCCAGCAAAGGTTCAAAGTGCATTGCTCGAAGCGATGCAGGAACGGCAGGTGACGATCGGTGGCGAAACGTTTTCGCTCACTGAACCGTTCCTCGTCATGGCGACACAAAATCCCGTCGAGCAAGAGGGCACCTACACACTTCCTGAGGCGCAAACCGATCGCTTCATGTTGAAAGTAATCGTTGACTATCCGAATCGCGACGACGAGTTGGAAATCTTGCGACGGATGAGCAAAACGAATACGAAAGTCGAAATCGAAGCGGTCACTTCGCCTCAAGAAATCTTGCATGCTCGTACGTTGATCGATCAAATTTTTATCGATTCCAAGATTGAAAACTATATCGTCGATTTGGTAATGGCGACCCGTCGACCGGAAGCATACGGGCTGAAACTCGCTGGGCTGATCCAGTTCGGCGGTTCGCCGCGGGCGACGATTAACCTAGCGCTCGCAGCCAAAGCCAACGCGTTCCTTGCCGGTCGTGGTTACGTTACGCCACAAGACGTGAAACAAATTGCTCTCGATGTGTTGCGGCATCGAGTGATGATCACATATGAAGCCGAAGCGGAAGAACGAACCAGCGAGTCGATCGTGGCCCAGATCCTCCAGCATATCCCCGTACCGTGATCCCAGCCGAAGTCCTGAAAAAGATCCGTCGCATTCAAATCCGCACCTCGCACAAAGTTGACGCGTTGCTTGCCGGTACTTGGCATTCAGCGTTCAAGGGTCGCGGTATCGAGTTCGAAGAAGTGCGGCCGTATGCGATCGGCGACGATGTTCGCACGATCGATTGGAACGTTACCGCTCGCAGCGACCAGCCGTTTGTGAAGTTGTTTCGCGAAGAACGCGAACTTGCGGTGATCTTGCTCGTCGATCTCTCCGGCTCGCAACAGTTCGGTACGAACCAGCAAACTAAACGTGAATTGGTCGCGGAACTTGGCGCCACGCTCGCTATGTCCGCGATCAAAAACAATGACTCCGTAGGATTGACGCTGTTCACCGATCAAATTGAAAAAAGTATTCCGCCGCGCAAAGGCTCACGTCACGTATTGCGGCTGATTCGTGAGTTGCTGTACTGCGAACCCGTGGGACGCGGAACGAATCTTCGTGGAGCGCTGGAGCATTTGAATCGCACCACTCACCGACGAGCAGTGGTCTTCTTAATCAGCGACTTCCAGGACAACAATTTTGAAACGACGCTACGTGTGGCGCGGCGCAAACACGATATCATTCCCGTGGTCGTTACGGATCGACGTGAACGAGAGTTGCCCAATGTTGGATTGTTGCGACTGCGTGATGAAGAGACTGGTGAAACGATCACCTTGGATACCGCCAGTCGCAGCAGCCGGGCGGCCTACGCCAAACTCTGTGACCAGCGTGATGAAGCTCGCAGCGCCTTGTTTCGACGCCTGAAGCTCCAGCCCTTGGCTATTCAGACCGGACATGATTTCGTGGACTCGTTGAGGCGATACTTCCATCAACGGGAGAACCGCCGATGAGCGACATCATCAAGTTTGCACTGCTGATCGTTTGGTTGATGTCGACGATAGGCATTGGCTGGACAAGCGAAACAAATACAACCATCGATGGCCACGTGAAGATGGTCGCGGAGGTTTCAACGAACCAGGTCCAGGTCGCTGAGCCGTTAACGCTGCGATTGACCGTTACTGCTCCAGCCGATGTGACTGTTTCATTTCCCAGCGTCAGCGAACGAGTTGGTCAATGGGATGTCATTTCACATCAAGATGTCTTGGGGATTCCTGCCGGTGATCAACGTACCTGGACTCGTACGTTAATATTCGAAACCATCGAAACGGGCGACATATCCATTCCGCCAATGGATGCGTCGTGGTCCGAGTCGGATTCTGCTCCAACATTGATCGCCTCAAAACCGTTTCAGGTTCATGTCGCAAGCGTATTGGAAGACCGCGCCGATCCGACGAAGTTCCGTGACATTGCGTCCGTGATCGATGTCCCGTTACCGCCGCCGGAGCAATCGTATGGCTGGATCGGTTGGACAGCGGCTGGGTGCTTAGCTGCCATCGCGCTAGCTGGACTCGTTGTTGTTGTTGCGCGTCGCCGACAACCGACAGTGACGCCGCGGCGATGGGCCTTGGATGAAATTGATGCCATCGTTAATTCCGATTCGTTCCAGCAGCACGATTGCGAAACGGTGCTACAACGATTGAGTGATTGTTTGAGAGACTATTTGACTTTCCAATTCGGTGTGGCAGCCTCGTTCCAGACGCGAGAGGAACTGTTGGCGGCAGTTGCTGAAAAACAAGTGGAATCGCTTGATACGACCGGACTCGCCAGATTGCTGGCGACAGCGGACGCTGTGAAATTTGCTTCAGCGGTTATGACTGCCGAGGAACTATTGTCGGCTGTTGAACTGGCGCGACAGATCATCGTTTCGGAGGGAGTCTGCTGATGTTTTACTCTCCGTGGTATTTCCTGCTGTTGTTGTTCCTGCCGCTGGCCGCTTGGCGATTGTTTGCCGCCAGGAAAAAGCCGGCGGCGAGATTCAGCTCGCTGGTAATCACCCGGCAAATATCAACGACGCTTCGTGGGCGGTTGTTGTGGTTGCCACCGGCATTGACATTGGCCTCGATTTTTTTCTTGATATTGGCACTGGCGCGGCCGCGCGAGGGAAGAGATCAAGCAATCTCGCAAACCGAAGGGATCGCGATCGAAATGGTCGTTGACCGTAGCGGTAGCATGCAAGCCATGGATTTCAAAATTGATGGCGAACACGTTGACCGTTTGACCGCAATTAAGAGCGTGGTCGCCAAATTTGTGCTCGGAGCCGACGAATTGGAAGGCCGCTTTTCCGATCTTGTGGGACTGATCACGTTCGCTGGGTATGCGGATGCACAAACGCCGCCGACTCTCGACCACGCTTTCTTGATTTCGCAACTGAACCAAGCCCGCATCGTGACCAATCGCAGTGAGGACGGGACCGCGATTGGCGACGCGATCTCACTAGCAGTCGAGAAACTCAATACCTTGGACACGCGGCAACAAGAGAAAGTCAAAAGCAAGATTGTGATCTTGCTAACCGATGGCGAAAACAATGCCGGCGAGCTGCAACCCATCACGGCGGCAGAACTGGCGCAAACAATGGGCATTAAGATCTATACGATTGGCGTTGGCACCAAAGGTGAGGCGCCCATTCCGATGCGACATCCGCTGACCGGTCGCCAATCGATCCAGTGGGTGCCGGTGAACATTGACGAAGCGACACTGGAGAAGGTCGCTGCGGCGACGGGCGGTAGGTACTTTCGCGCTACCGATACAGATTCCTTGGAGCGGATTTACGATGAAATCAATCAACTAGAGAAAACACACGTTGAGGCAACCCACTACGTTGACTATCGCGAATTGTCTGTCCAGTCCTACAAAACCGGTCAATTCACCGTGCCGCCGCTGTTGCTCGTTCCGCTATTGTTGCTTGCACTTCGTGTATTGCTTGAGCAAACGTGGCTAAGGGAGATGACATGATGGATATCCAAATCGGAAATCCCAGTGCCGCTTATCTGTTTGTGATGCCGGTACTCGCGCTGCTGTTGGGAATGTATGGGGCATTTGCTCGCCACCGCGCGTCGCGAGTTTTTGCCACTGACAATCTCGCGGCGCGCATGTTGCCTCCGAGTCTCGCTTGGCGGCGTGGACTTTCCATCGTGTGCTTGGCTGCTGGGTTCGCGTTTCTGGTGCTCGCACTCATGGACATTCGCTGGGGAAAAACAACTCGCGAAGTTCCCCAAAAGGGAATCGAAGTCATGTTCGCGTTGGATGTGTCTCGCAGTATGCTCGCTGAAGACGTGGCACCCAATCGGCTTGCACGTGCCAAGCAGCAGATCAATGACATGATCGATGAAATGTCGGGAGATCGTATCGGGCTGGTCGCTTTCGCAGGAGACGTTCGACAAAGCGTACCACTGACCAGTCATTACGAGGATTTCCGCCAAACGCTCGATTCACTCGGTCCACACAGTGTCCATCGTGGTGGATCACGGCTTGGCGACGCGATCCGAGTCGCCACACTGGGGTTTATTGACAAGACTCAAGATCACAAAGCGATCATCATTTTTACCGATGGCGAAGACCAAGAGAGTGATCCAGTGGACGCTGCGGAGACAGCAGTCAAAACTCATGGCATCCGCATCTTTACTGTCGGACTAGGCGATATGGATACAGGTGCACTGGTTCCAGCCGCCGCAGACAATGCTCGTGGTACCAGTACCAACTACGCGAAGTTCAATGGCCAACCCGTGCGATCGAAACTGAACGGCAAGATACTGAGCCAAATCGCGACCCAAACCAACGGTGCTTACATCCCCGCCGGGACGCAAACGGTCAACATGTCCGACGTGTATCATGGCTACGTTGCCAACGTTCCTCAAACGGAATTCGAAACGGCATCGATTGAGGCCTACACTGCTCGGTACCAGTGGTTCGCCGCATCGGCGTTGGTGCTATTGATGCTCGAAGTTTTGCTCTCCACGCGACGTCAGCGAAACATTGGCAGCAGCACACTTATCAGTACAAAATCGATCGTCGACCGCCCGTTGCTGCAACGCACAGCGGCCAGCATCCTGTGCCTGGGCTCACTTGCAGGGTTCGCAACGCCAGCCTCCGCTGCCGTGCCAACCGATCAACAAATCGCCGAACAAATCAATCGTGGCAACGAACTTGTGCGAAAGGGCGACTTCCAGCAGGCCGTAGCGACGTATGCAGATGTGCAAGCCGTGGGCGAATTAGGCGATCAACTCGCTTACGCACGCGGTGTTGCTCAATATCGAAGCGGTGATATCGAATCGGCCGCCGATTCATTCACCATCGCCGCTGGAAGCAGTGAAGCGAGCCTTGCTGCTCGCAGTCAGTTCAATCTCGGCAACTGCTATTACTCACAAGGTTTGGACCTTGCCGAAAGTGACAAGAAGAATGCCATCGAAAGGCTGCACACAGCAATCTCCCACTATCGCGGTTCACTGCGAAAAGAGCCCAATCAAACTGACGCGCGGGCCAATATTGAACTCGCCGCCGCGTTGATAAAAAGACTCTCCCAGCAAGAACCTCAATCAAAGCAGGAACCTCAACAAGAGCAAGATTCTTCGCAGGACCAAGAGCAGCAAGACTCGCAAAGCGAAAGCAAGAAGCAAAGCGAGAACCAAGAGCAAAGCGGTAACGAAGAACAACGCGACAGCCAACAGCAGCAGGGGGATCAGCCGCAAACGGACCAACAGGGAAAAGAGTCTGAGCCGACCGAGAATAGCAAAGAATCAGATCAACAGCAGCAACAACAGAATGCGACATCCGAATCAGATTCAATGCAGCAACCATCCAAGCCACCAACCAGCGATCCATCGCCGTCAGAGTCCGAGGAAACAACGGCTGAACAATCACCAGCTGATTCTCAGCAATCTCCCCAACCGTCTCCTGAAGGTGAACTCTCCGCTTTAGAGGAAAACGAGGCTGGACAGTCAGCCCAGGATATGGGCCAAGCGATGAATGAGTCAGCCGAGGAGGGCATGATGACTCGCGAAGAAGCACTCAAATTGCTGCAAGCGGTACGGGACCGCGACATGCTGCGACGAATGCAACAGCAACGACGCGAACAATCACAACGAGTCATTGTGGAGAAAGATTGGTAGACATAGCCATGCACCAGACCCTTCGAATTTTCATTCTCGTTTGCCTGATGAGTTGGGGACTGCTAGCATCCGCTGCCGACGTTGATCTGCGGCTGTCCTCGCGAGAAGCATACGTTGGCGCTCCCATCGTGTTGCAACTGGATATTGTCAATGCGGAAAGTTATCAACCACCAACGCTTCCCCAGATCGACGGGTTGCAAATTCGATCCGTGGGAGCTCCTTCGCAAAGCTCGCAAATTACGATCATCAATGGTCGTCGCAGCGAAAGACGTAGTATCTCGTTGCAATACGAAATCACGCCCAACCGAGCTGGCACGTATGAACTGCCTCCACTGACTCTCGATGTTGACGGCAAACGCATTGAAACCGAATCAATCACCTTTGTAGCAACCAAAAGTGATACCGGAGACTTGTTGTTCGTCGAAGTCGAAGGCAAAAAGAAAAAGGTCTACGTTGGTGAACCTTTAGAATTGACGCTAAAGATTTGGCTTAAACCATTTCGTGATCGAGAAAACCGGATTCGCCTAGACGAAGAGCAGATGTGGCGGACACTCGCTCGTGGTACGTCGTGGGGTAGTTTCTCTGACCGCATGCAAGAATTGGCGGAGAACAACCAACGACCCGGTGGACATGAGGTACTTCGTGACGACGGTGAAGGAAACCAGGGCAGTTATTTCCTATATGAAATCAACGCAACGATCTATCCCAACCATCCTGGTACGATTGATGCCGATGATGTGCAGGTGGTCGTGGAGTACCCGACGACATTGGATAGGCGACGAAGCTCGTTTGGTCGATTGTCGCAGATGTTCGACGACGATTTGTTCGGCTCAACGTTCGGTGACGAATTGGTAATCACAGCGACACGTCCAATCGTCGCTGGTGCCCAAGTCGATGCCACGCAAGTCTTGCCGATTCCCATGGTGGGACGCCCACCGGATTATCGAGGCGCAGTCGGTAAGTACGAGATCTTCACTCAAGCACGTCCCACGAGTGTAAAAGCTGGCGATCCGATCACCCTGGATATTGGGATCAATGGTAGTGGCCCCATGCAGTTGGTCCAATCTCCGCCGCTGGCGGAGCTAAAGCAAGTGACAGATGATTTCAAGGTCTCCAATCAACCCTTAGCTGGCTATGTTCGTAACCACACGAAACTATTCACCACAACGATACGTCCGCGACGCGAAGGCATCACCGAGATTCCTCCGATACCGCTGAGTTTTTTCAATCCAGAGACACAGTCCTTTGAAACCGTACTGAGTGAGCCGATTCCCATTACGGTGACACAATCTGATTCGCTCTCCCTGGACTCAATCGTTTCTACGAATGAATCATCAAGCAACTTTGAGCCAGCCAGTGATGATGCACCAACCAATGGAACTGATTCCGCGACGTCATCCACTGCTGAGCCGAATTTTCGAAACAACGATTCACTGACGGTATTGCAAAATCAAACTCGCCAATCAGCGACCAACTGGTGGCTACCCTGGCTAGTCGTTCCTGCCTTCCTGTGGCTCGTGGTGTTTGTGCTTCGCTATTGGCACGAACTCGCTGAGTGGATCTCAAGTTTTGGTTCGGCACACAAGCGATGCATAACCAAGATCCGCAGCGCGACCTCCAGAGATGAAATACTCGACGCAATCCGTGTATTTCTGGGTAAGGAAAATTCCAGTTTGAGCGATGCGATAGGCGGCTTGCGAATGCGCGGACAGTATCCGCTGGCGGCAGAAGTGGAAACGTACGTTGCCTTGCTGCAACGAAACGGAATCATCGAACCGACTGGAGAGCAGTTGCAAAATTGGAAAGAAAACGCGTGTGAACTTGTGAATCGAGTTGATGCGGTTTTGAGAAGCCGCGGCCACCGCGTGGCCGGTCGTTCGACCGTCTCGTCAACAAAACGAATGACGGCATCGGTGGGGATGTTGTGTGCAGTCAGCTGGGCAAGTCATTCGATCGCCAGCGATTCCTACGTTGACCTGACGGTGGAACAGCAGCAAGCGATTTTGCAAGAAGCGTCAACTGCCTATGCGACTGCGATGAACATTTCCGACGAGCAGCCTGCAGAAGCCAAAGAAGGGTTTGCGACAGCAGCCACAAAGTATCAATTGCTTGTCGATGCTGGAATCCGAAACAGCGATCTGTATTTGAATCTCGGCAACGCCTATTTGCAAAGCGGCGAACTTGGCCGAGCAATCGCCCATTATGAGAAAGCCAAGCTGTATTCACCTGACGACTCAAAGATCGACAGCCATTTGCGATATGCTGCAACCAAAGTTTACGATGGGTCGAGTCAACTTGAAGAAATGGATAACAACGTCATCGTGATGCTCGTTGCCATCATCGATCGCTGGGCTCAACCGCGGTTAATCATCGCGACCATGCTCGTTTCGTCGACCCTGTTTTGGCTGATCGCGATCCTGCGAACACTTGGCTATCGTTTTGCTTTTCTGCGAATCGCCATCGTTCCGCTGGTGCCATTCGCTATCTCTGTCGCGTTGATCTTCGTGTTACCCTCCAATCGTGCGCAACATTCGCTGGGTATCGTCGTTGTTGATGAGATTACATTGCGTGGTGGTGATGGCGAAGCCTTTGCTCCGCTGGCAACGATACAACGCGCCCAGGGGCGGCGAGTGGAAGTAGTCGCTAATCGCGGCGGTTGGGTAAAAATTCGCACCACGGACAATCAAATCGGCTGGACGGAAGATCGCAGTTTGATTCAGGTAAATACTTGATTCGCCACATCTCACTCGACGTCAAAACCTTGCACTCGGTGCGACTTCCAACGCGGGAAAATCGTCAAGGATCGAACACCACAGGACAGTTTTACGGTTTGTTTTCGACTTTCTTTTTCGCCTGAATCCAAGCTTGATTGCGTGTTAATTTGATGGGTATGATCGAGTCTCTTGCATCATGCTGACCGCTTGTCGGGACAAACTCCGCACCGTCTCGTTTCAAGAACATCATGTAGTAATGCCCGGGACCCGTCAAATAGGATGTCTCCTGTTCGGTCTCTGCAACACCATTAAATCGAAAGAATCGAGCAGCCTTACCTCCCGTACCCAAACCATGATCATGCTTGACGCCAAAATGTCGTACGATCAGATCGGATTCGGTGGCGGTCCCACGCATGTAGACCATTGGTTGAATGCGGGTAAGGAACATATCGCAGGTTTCCGGGCTGTACCCAGAATCGTTCTTGACGATGCTAGAAAAGTGGACAGTACAGATAACGATAACATCCGATTCTTCCTGTAACCGTTCAATTGTATACGGGCCCAAAGCATACACAGATGTGCAAACCTGCGTGGCAAGGAGCAGTGTCAACATCATTGGTCGTAGAGCCATTTTTTGGGTCATTGTTTTATCCAAGGGTATGTTTGCCGATAAGCAATCTCGTCGGATGACGCCGTTTGGGCCGAAGTCTGTCGGGTAAGTACAGGAGGAGGCATTTTCAATCTATACTCGTTGCCTCAACAACGAACAACATGTCCATGTTTAATTGTTGATCGTGCCCCCCATTCGAAAGTGTAAAACCCAATGAAGCTGATTTTTTACTTTCTAGCGGCTGCGTTCGCTGTTTTGTGTAACCAAACATCTGCCGAGGAACTGGCTACGATTCTAGAGACGAAAGTCATTAGTCATCAGCCGGAGTACTATCATGGTTGGTCGACTGTCGTGCGTCGGTCCAGCGGCGAGTTGTGGGTGTCGTGGTCGGGTGGTCGTGAGGGCCATATTTGTCCCTTCGGTCAAGTACAGGCAATGACCTCACGCGATGACGGTAATACATGGACATGGCCCCAGGTGTTGTTGGATAGTGCTACCGACGATCGCGACTCCGGCGTGCTTGAAACGGCGAATGGCACCCTGTTGGTAACCACCTTCACTTCCTTGGCGTATGAGCCCTTGTTAGAGAGAGCAAGAGCCAGTGCTGACGTCACCTCTGAAAGCAAGCCGTCTGGAGGTATGACGCCAGAGAAATACGCACGGTGGGATGCGGCGCACGCTCGTCTTGGTGATGAAGAGCGCAAGGCAGAACTTGGCCAGTGGCTAATTCGCTCTACGGATGGCGGAAGGTCCTGGTCCAGCCGCATTCCAACAATTGTCAACAGTCCGCATGGGCCGATTCAACTGCGCGATGGTCGCCTGCTCTATGCGGGTAAGCAGCTATGGAACGAAGACAAAAAAATTGGCGTCTGTGAATCAACGGATGATGGACAGAGTTGGCAATGGCTGGCCGAAATTCCGGCCCGTCCAGACGATGACGCGTCAGATTATCATGAACTTCACGCTGTCGAAGCCGCTGATGGCACTCTCATTGCACAAATTCGCAACCACAACACAGCCGACAAGGGATGGACACTACAGACGGAGTCCGCCGATGGTGGAAGAACGTGGAGCGTGCCTCACGCGGTCTGTTTCGGCCTGCCGTCTCATTTGCTTCGTCTTCGCGATGATCGTCTCGTCATGAGCTATGGCCATCGGCGCCCTCCGTTTGGGAACCAGGCTCGCATCAGCAGTGATAACGGAAAGACTTGGGGAGAACCCATCATCCTTTCGGGTGATGGCATCGGTGGCGATCTGGGTTATCCCAGCACCGTTGAACTTAATGACGGGACTCTGCTTACAGTTTGGTACGAAACCATGAAAGAGCCCAAGCTTGCCGTACTCCGCCAAGCGAAGTGGCGGCTGAATTCTCGCTAGGCTGACGATAGGCAAATGTCATGGACGACAACTGCCAATGCCGACTTTGCCGACTAGGCAAAATGGGCTGGCGATCTATCGAGGCTGATGAGTGCCGGGTAGACTGATTCGTTTGTTTCGGGTCGACGTTCACTTGATTTGCTGGCAATGAAATTCACGAGGTTTGTTTGTGACTGGTAAGCCCATCGCTCAGCTCAATTGCCGTGGGACTTGTCTCGTTCCGGCGGTGATGTTGTTTTTGTGTTTGATCACAACGCAGAGGGTGATTGCTGCGGAGTCGACCGAGGAGTCGATGGCCGCGTATGCTGATGCGGCAAATTTCCAAACCAATGGAGCGTTACCGTTAGCCATTGATGCTTGGAAAGCTTTTTTGAAGGACTATGCCGATGATCCGATGGCTTCCAAGGCAGCACATTATTTAGGTGTTTGTTTGATGCAGCGAGAGCAGCCTGATTATGCTGCTGCGGCTGATGCGTTTGGCTTGGCGCTCAAGGACAAAGAATACGAGTTGCGGGAAGAGAGCTTAGCGAACCAAGGTTGGTGTTTGTATGCGGCCGCGGGCGAAGGGCAAGAGCGAGACAAGGAAAAGCTTAAAGCATCAATGGAGGCCTTCGCCCAGCTTCGCAAAGAGAGCCCCGAGAGCAAGTATTTGGATCGTGCGTTGTTCTACAGCGGCGAGGCGGCTTACGGGATGTCCCAGCCGAAGCAGGCGATCGGTTTCTACGACGAGTTGTTGAACTTGCCTAGTGCTAAGGACTCGCCGCTTCGATGCGACGCGTTTTATGCTCGTGGCGTCGCACTGGAAGAAATTGACGAGTTCGAAAAAGCGATTGCATCGTATCGCCAGTTGCTCGATCAATGTGCCAAGGGTGATTTAGTCACCGACGTGCATTTGCGTTTGGGTGATTTGCTGATCATGCGTAAGCAGTTCGATGACGCAGTAAAGTCATTTGCTGCGGCGATCGAATCTACCGAGAGTGCCGAAGATTCGGCATATGCTTTGTTCCGTCAGGGTTTCGCTCTGGTGCAAGCTGAGAAAGCAGCCGAGGCTGCGGTAGCGTACGATCGATTGGCCAAGGAGTATCCTGATTCGAAGTATGCAGCAAGTGCGACGTTGGCATCGGCTCAAAGCGCGTATCGAGGCGGCAAGATGGAGATGGCCGAGAAGCGGTTCGCGGAAGTACTCAATCAAAGCAACCCCGCAGCAGCTACCGAGGCGGCACACTGGTTAGCGCGAATCTCATTGAGCAGGAACGATCCGGCGGCAGCCTCGAAAATCGCGAAGCAGCAACTTGAGGGGAAACTTGACGGCGAGTTTGTCGTCGCGTTGAAACTGGATTATGCCGAAGCGTTGTCATTGGATCCAAAGACGTTGCCGGCGTCCGTTGCCGCTTACGAGCAGGCCTACAAGGATCATCCGAAAGATCCCTTGGCACCAAGAGCGTTATACAATGCTGCTTTTTCGGCAATGCAAACGGGAAAGTTCGAGCAAGCGACTAAGTTGACTGACGAGTTTGAGAAGAACTTTTCTGGTCACGCATTAGCTCAAGATGTGATGTTTGTCGCGGCGGAAAGCCAACTGCTCAGCGGGCAGGGTGATAAGGCCGCTGGGTTATACGCTAGGCTGTTAGCTAAAGAACCCAAGGACAATGCCCAACGCCCGTTGTGGATTTTACGCAGTGCTACGAATTTGATTGCCATTCAACAGGCTGAAGAGGCTCTGACGCTGCTCAAGCAAGAAACGGCGAAGTGGACCGATAAAAGGAATCTGGCAGAAGCGAAGTTCCACGCCGCGCAAGCAAATCTCGCGTTGGGAAAACCTGAACTTGCGGCAAAGGAGTTTGATGCTTGTTACGAAATGGATCCTAAATGGCCGCGTGCTGATGAAGCTAGACTTTTGGCGGCTCAAGCAAAAGTAGCCAGTGGCAACCGCGACGATGCTGTCGTCCAATGGAAGAAAATCATCAGCGATGATCCCAAAGGGCGGATGGCGGCACAAGCTCGCTATAAACTTGCACAACTTGCGAGCACGGAAGGCACCTTTGATCGCTCGATCGAATTGTATGACGAAGTGTTGGCTGCGTCAGCGGACCCTGGTCTTTATCCTTATGCTCAATATGGTAAAGCGTGGTCGTTGTTGCAAATCGAAAAACGCACCGAAGCGATCGCCATACTTGATGAATTACTGCGAGAGTTTGCTTCGCATCCGGTTGCTGCCGAGGCGTTGTTGGCGCGCGGAGTGAGCTTGCGGCGAGAAGGCAAGCAAGACCGGGCTCTCGAAGATTTAGAAGCCTTTTTGAAGTACAAGCCACAGGGACTGAACCTCGGGCATGCTCTGTATGAATTAGCGCTCGTTGAACAGAAACGAGGTCAGCCAGCGAAGGCCGCTAAGCACTTGGAGCAAATTGTCACCGCAGTTCCCTCGTACCCAGCCATGGCCAAAGTGTTGTACGAGTGGGCTTGGTTGCTTAACGAAACAGGGGCCGAAGAAGCTGCAGTGGAGAAGTTTAAGAAACTGCTAGAGAAATACCCCAACGATGAGCTGAGCAGCGAAGCCGCGTTCTTCGTCGGTCAACGCGACTATGCCAAGGAAGATTGGAAGTCCGCTGCGAATTATTTTATCGCGGCAGCGAAATCGTCTCGGGACCCGGCACTTACGGAGAAATCCTATTACCGACTTGGCTGGTCATACTTCAAGTTAGGTGATTTCGCCAAAGCGGCTGAGGCGTTTCAGGCTCAAGCAACGAAGCTGTCGGGCGGTGCTTTGGTAGTCGACGCGTTGATGATGGTCGGCGAATCCCGATTCAAGATGTCCAAATTCGAGGATGCGCTGGTCGCCTATGAAGCTGCTAGGGAACGCATTCGCGAAAAAGATGAATCTGCTAAAACGCTACGTGATCCAGCTGAACGTCAAGTGCGAGAATTGGTCTTGCTGCACGGTGGGCAAAGTGCCGCACAATTAAAACGTTGGGATGAATCGCTCAAGTGGTACGACGAATTGCGTCAACGATTCCCGGCGACTGGATACTTGCCTCAGGTTTTTTATGAGACAGGGTTTACGCATCAACAGCTCGGCGACAACGAAAAAGCGATGAAGTTTTTCACGCAAGTGGCGGACAACTATCGCAACGAGATCGCGGCTCGAGCCAGGTTCATGATGGGCGAATTACATTTTGCCGAGCGGCGATTGGATCAAGCGATTACCGACTTCCAACGCGTCATGTATGGTTTCGGAGCCGATAAAGCACCGGCGGAATTTAAGAACTGGCAAGCAAAGAGTGGCTTCGAGGCTGGGCGGTGCTCCGAGTTACTGATTCAACAGGCCCAGTCGTCCAGCGGTCGCGAAAAAGCGAAACAGTTCGCCACGACGTTCTTTCAATACGTTATCGATAAGCACCCCGGTCATGAGTTGGCTGGGAAGTCGCGAGAACGACTCGAAAATTTGCGAAAATAGTAATGGCATATCATTTGAATGATCAGACGGCTCTTGGTTGGGCCACTCGCGGTAGCCTTCTGGGCGGCTTTCTTTGGCTGACCTGTTTGGTTGTATTGCCAGCAATGGGCCAAGATGAGCCAGAGATGTCGATCGACGCTTCCGAAATTCAGGCGGTAATGAATGAACCACTGCCGGAAATGGAACCGCCTCCGGTGACTGAACCGACAGGAATCGACTTACTGTCACTGATCGCGCGAGGCGGAAGCTTCATGATCCCGATTGGGCTGATGAGCCTGCTCGTGGTGACGTTGGCGGTCGAGCGGTTGTTAACCCTACGCCGCAATAAGGTGTTGCCCCAGCGTCTTGTCGATGAACTAGAAGAGATGGCGGATGAGCCGGAGCATTTCAATCCAGTCACTGCGTATCAAGCTTGCGGCGATTATCCCTCGCCAGCATCACGCGTTATCTCAGCGATGTTGCTACGTACTGGCCAGTCGCTCGGAGATATCGAACGCACGGCAACCGAATCGGCACAACGTGAAGCCGACGACTACGCCGGACCAATCCGATGGTTGAATCTTGCGGCTGCGGCGACGCCGTTGATGGGCTTACTGGGTACGGTGTGGGGCATGATCGTCGCATTTCATGAGTCAACAACACTGACACCCGATCGCAGTCGTAGTGAACAACTTTCCGAAGGGATCTATACCGCCCTCGTGACGACACTAGCGGGATTGGTTGTGGCGATTCCCGCGGCGATCTTGGCCCAGTATCTGGAAAATCGGTTGTCGAGATTATTTCACCAGATCGAAGAACTTGCTTTTGATATCGCGCCGGGTCTAGCTCGCTTCACGGGGCGCCAGCGATTGGATCCATCAGGAAAAATGAAACCAATTGATCGAATGCCGATGGTGAACACTGCGGCGCCTCCCTTGCCGCCACCGGTAATCAGTGAAGGCGATGAAGTCACCGGCGCAGCCGCGAGGAGCTAGCGATGGCGATCCAGATCAAACGCTCAACAGTCGCTGGCACTCTTTCCTTGACGCCGCTGATCGACGTGGTGTTCTTGCTGTTGATCTTTTTTCTCGTCACAAGTGAATTCGAGGAAGAAGAGCGAAGGTTAGACATCGTTCTGCCGACGGCGACCAGCGCTGCTCCGATGACCAGTAAGCCTCGCGAAGTCGTGATTGATATCGATTCCCAAGGACAGATTTACTTGTCCGGACAAGTCACCAACTTGGATGAACTGGAACAGCTTCTGATCGCTGCGGTCGCGAAGAATCCGACCAACCAGTCAGCCGTCATCCGTGCCGACCATGAGACGCCGTTCCAACCGGTAGTAAGCGTTATGGACGTCTGTAATCGCTCAGGCGTAACGGATTACTCGGTGACAACGAAGGAAGGGCCGCAAAGTTGAGCTCACGCCGTCCCGGAGCGAACCGAGTTGGCCCTGGTCGTCGTGCTAGCGGCCGGCAGCAAGGCAGTCGGCTGGCGGTGAATCGAACGCCCGCCGGACACACTTCGAGCGGCCCGTTGGCACTGCGAATGGCTTCGCGCCGCGCCGCGGAAGAGTCGGAGATGATGTGGCCGATGGATTTGTCACTGACCGCGCTGGCCGGCCTGGTGCTGTATATCGTCGTGACTCAATTGCGATTCGATGATCCACGATGGTTATTCAACGCCTGGACTTATGCCGTCGCCGTGCCGGTTGTCGCGTTGATCATGGACTTTGTGCTGCGAGGCATCGCGTCGCGTTATGTTCAAAAGTCGATTCAATTGGGGATGTTGTTCAGTTTATTCGTCCACCTATTGCTTCTAATTCTTGCTGTCCACGTGGTGATTTTCAGCCAATACTTTCCTGAAGCGTTCACAGGTGTAACGCCAGAGCGTTCGCCAATTCGCAAAACTGTTCCCGAATACTTGTTTCAAACTCCGCAGCAAACGGTCCGTGTTCCGGACTGGTCCGAACCGGTTAGCGCTGAGACAGCATCGCCGGTGATCCCGCGAGAAGAGCGGCGAATCCCACCCGTGGAGCGCAGTGAACCGCGGTTGGAAATGCCGCGTCCGCAAGAGATCCAGCCAAAACTACTCGAAGAGTTTCTAGTTCCGCGTAAGGAACCTGAAGTCTCTAAACCACGGCCGGCAGATTCTCCAGCGAAATTAGCTCGTCGTAGCGTCGCGTCATCCGAACCTGTCGAGGCGATTGTTACTGAACCGGTTGCACCGTCATTCCAAGCGGAATCCAATCCGTCATCGGACCTGGCAAGTGTTGAACGCAGCGAGACCGTGACTCGTCGACAAGACGTTGCTCCGGCGCTGCCGAGCCCGACATCGCTTGAGGCCATCAATTCGGCAAGCATCACCCGTGCCGCTCCAAGCCGAGCGGTTAGTGAGTCGCTGCCGGAAATTGGCGAGGTCGCTTCTAACACTGAACGCCGCGCTCGAACGACACGCTCGGTACCAGTTGCAGCCGGTGCAGCCCCGTCGCCGCCAACCGTGGCGGTAGCGCGGGCGGAAATGTCTGAGCGATTGTTGTCACCCGTGGACGTGCCGAACCAGCGACAGCAAGCTACCGCAGGTGCACAACTTACGATGGGAGAAACCACCGGCGCAGCAAGTCCAGCAACAACCCAGTCGCCCAGTCCCACGGGTGCCGAGGCGCGTAACGACGAACTGGGTGAAGCCGGTTTGCCCAGCATTCATGCTGGCGATGCGACCCGCGCTCCGACTAAAATTGCGTCCGCGATGGAAATGGGTGGCCGCGCCGCAGGCGATACGCCAAGCCTTGCTGATATCGCTGGCGCAGCACCTGGCACGAGCCCAGAAGCCACTCCAGCGGGAAGTCTTGTCGAAGGCCGATTGGCGGAATTGGATTCTTCTCTGCGACGACCACAGGCAAGCGGCGCAAGTACCGCGCCGGCGATGGACCAGGGTGTGGTGGGTGAAAGTCCATTGTTGGATTTAATGCTCAAAGAAGCCACAGCGGGACTTGCGGATCGACCGAACCCAAACGTGGGCGTCGTGCCTTCGCCAGATCAACCGGATATTGCCGCCCTAGACATCAGCCGCGAAGAGCGACCACGTCGAGAAGTAGGTGGTCCAACGACTCCGGCGGGAAGCAAGATTGCCGCAGTGGAATCGTTTAGCCGCCGAGTGATGCGAACCAGCGGCGGTGCTGCACCCACTCCCGCTGGAATGGTAGGCCCTGCGACCGAAGAGGCCATTGAGCTGGGGCTTGCCTACCTGTCGCGAATTCAAAACAAAGATGGAAGCTGGTCGCTACAGGGCCACGGTGACGAAGTACTCTTGCAAAGCGATACCGCAGCTACTGGATTATGTTTGCTCGCCTTGCAAGGTGCTGGATACACGCATCGCCAACATCAGTATGCCGCAACAGTGTCACGCGGCTTGCAATTCCTAATGGATCACCAACAAACCAACGGTGACTTGTACCAAAGCGAGAACGATATCAGTGACCGGAACGTCGCGTTTTATTCACACGGGATCGCCTCGCTAGCGATGTGCGAAGCCTACGGCATGACGCAAGACAAAGAGCTGAAAGAATCGGCGCAAATGGCTGTCGATTACATTGTCCAAACTCAGCATCAACAACGCGGTGGTTGGCGATATGCGCCGCAAGTCAGCAGCGACACAAGTGTCACGGGTTGGATGATGATGGCCATCAAGAGCGGTGAACTCTCGGGATTGGATGTGCCGAAGGAAACGTACGAAGGCATCGATCGTTGGTTGGAACTGGCTAAACAGGCGCCTGGTCGAGAAGATCGCTATCGGTACAATCCTTACGCCCCAGACACACCGTCCCAGCGTCACGGACGAATGGTGACGCCAACGATGACGGCCGTCGGAATGCTGATGCGAATGTATTCCGGTTGGCGGCGTGATCACGAAGCGATGAAATCCGCAGCCGAATACTTGCTGCAATTCCCGCCGCAACTCGGAACAGCGCGCTCACCGCAACGAGATACGTACTACTGGTATTACGCGACGCAGGTGATGTTCCACATGGGCGGAGAGTATTGGGACAACTGGAATCGGTACTTGAACCCGATGCTGCTGTCGAGCCAAATCAAACACGGCCCAGAATCAGGCAGTTGGGACCCTGAATTGCCGGTTCCTGATCGCTGGAGTCCTCATGGTGGTCGAATTTATGTCACCACGATGAATTTGCTTAACTTGGAAGTTTACTATCGGCACCTACCAATCTACGAAGACACCGCACAGTAGTCCGTTGGCAAAATAGTTGCATTTGCATTGCCTACTCCAAGCACGCTCAGTTCAGGTCGAACAATGAACGACATCAATACCAAGATGCTCGTCGATGGATGGGCTCCCGTGATTCGTACTGTGGTCCTCGGCTCGTTCGGTTATCTCGCATTGGTATTACTGTTGCGAGTCAGCGGCAAACGGACGCTCTTGAAGATGAATGCGTTTGATTTTGTTGTTACCGTGGCATTCGGTTCGACACTCGCCTCGATCATTACCTCGAGCAACGTATCGCTCGTTCAAGGTGTCGTGGGGTTGGCTCTGCTGGTCTTGCTGCAGTTCATCAGTACTTTCCTGTCCGTGCGATTCGATTGGTACAAACGGTTCATCAAGGCTCTGCCAACACTGGTGTTCTTCCGAGGTGAATTTCTGGTCCAGGCAATGAAGATTCAGCGAATCAGTCACGAAGTGATTCTCGCAGCGATGCGCCAGCAGGGGTTCTCACAGCCCGCGGAAGTAGATGCTGTGGTGATTGAGACCGAAGGTTCCTTATCCGTATTGAAGGAAAATGCCGCAAAACGTGATGCATTGTCGCGGCTGGGTGTGGAGACAGATGATCCGTCCGAGCGGGCGCCAATGGCGCCGGCTCAGCGATCTTAAACGCAGGCCGTGAATGACGAAGTTCAATTGCTCGCTTGCCGAGAAAACAATCGCGTTGGCTCTTCACTGGTTACTTTGCTAGTCAGCGAATTGCTTGTCAGTTCGGCCTTTAAACGCACGTCGCCACTTTCGCTGGAGTCAGCACGACTGGAGAATGCACCTGCGCGTGTTGCATAGACGCGAGCAACGAACTCACGGGTATCGCCAGCCTTAAGACCGTCGACGTCAAACTTTAGCGTACTGTTGCCTTCGATAAGTTTCCAAACCATCGCCGAGTTCATCGATGACCTGAAACTTACCAACGTCGCCACTACCGCCATTTTTAATGACGTAATTCAGCTCAATCACATCACATCGGTGGGCTTTCTTAGACGCAGCTTTTGTCAGTTCAAGTTCTGGCTTCATCACTCGACTGGTTGTACATATCGCTGGTTTGTAATTGGCAATCTCAAGACAGTTCCTTAGCTCGCCCTCATTATCTGCAGCGGCCTTTACCTGAAAGGTTCGGCTTTCTCCGGGCCTCAACATTGCGATCGCCATCTTGCCGTTACTTCCCTGCTTTTTTCCTGAGTCACTTACGTTGAATTTTTCTGTTTGGACGCTGATTTTTCTTTCTGGGAATTGTTGCTTGGTTGCATCGAGACCGACTCGATTGAAAAACCGGCGGACTTTCGTTGTCGCAACGTGATGTCGTGTAAGGTCACGTTGTCCGACGTATTGGTCACTCGTACCATGTAGGTAAATTGCTCACCTACACGAACCTCCTCTGGCATTTCGGCTTGAATTTCTAAAAGTCCGTCTCCGGTTCGAATGGATTGCTGTGCATACAAGTTGTCTGAGAATACAGCTGTCGCGACTACTATCAGCCCGCAAAACGTGCTAAGAATCGCTGTCGAAAAATTTCGTGATATATCTATCACCCTCCTAACGAGAAAGAATAATGAGTAAGTTCTGTGTCGTGCGACTCATGCCCCAGACGATGCTGGAGCAAGGCTCACTTGCAAAACTACATCGAGCCGCACGTTGCTTTTTTTAATAGCCAACGCAAACACTGACGAATGAGATGATTCCCACAATCACTTCTGCCAATAAATCGTGCACACAATATGCCAAGAAAAAAAATGACGTCGTTGAATAATTCGCGATTCGACGTCACTACTTTCTATGCTGGAGAGGCATCAGTCATGCGACTTAAGATAATCATGACACGGCATCACGAGAGAATGTTGAAACCCGTAATTTTGCGGAAAACAACGTGTGATGTCGGAGAAAACAACGTGACGCCCGATCGATCAGACGCAACCGGCACTTCGAAGTCCTTCTTGTCCCATCATCATGGAATGCTATCAAATTGAATAACGGGTCTTGACGAGTAATTGGTGCGACTGGACCAAGTCGCCGTTTGACAGCATCGTCGTCGCATCGTTGCCATTGGTGTGTAACTTGCGTACCGGCATTTGTTTTTTGAAATGGATTGTTTCTTTTAATGAGAGGTTTCTATGAGCGATGTCACGCACTCAACGCAACCTCCTAGCGATTCGAGTTGCCCAGAGGCCGCAGTTTGTTCGTAAAACCGGATGCAGCAAGTTTCACAAGATATTAATCTACACGAGCAGTTGCTTTCACTAAAAGCTAGAGGCACTCTTGTTCTCTATGGCATAGCCAAACCATCGAGGTTGAGTCAGCTTAGCCTCGTCGTCGGAGCATCACTGTTGTATCTCGCTTGGACTGGCCACTGAAATCTGTACGAATGCGATCTGTACAAACGCAATACTCGCTGCGCGTCTACAATCTCAAGGTCTGCTATCACATTTGTTTGAGCGGCGGATTACTCATTACCGGTATCCAGCAGACGTTCGGCAAACTGACGTACGACGGGTCGCTCAGAAAGTTTGGGATTTATGTGCGGACGCATCTGCAGCAGTTTTAGCTGTGCCTCTTCGATTGTAAGACCGTGGTACTTTAGCAACCAGCAGATCGCCACCGTTGCGCTGCGTGCGCGTCCAGCTTTACAATGAATGTAGACCGTCTCACCAGCCTCGACATGTTTTTGCACAAAAGCAACGGCTAGCTCCACGTCATCAAGCCGCGGGTGCATGAAATCCGTAGTGGGAATTCGTAACTGTTCGATTCCATGTCGCTCGTACTGGATGACTGGGCCCAGGTACTCTTCGCAAGTATTGACGACAGCGCGGACGCCTTCGTTGTACAGTCCTTCGACATCGCGTCCGAAGGGAAATGCACCAACAATTACCAGCGGATCGATGCGGTCCCACCAGCGTCTTCGCCTTAACACCCGCGCAAGAAAATAATTCCAGCCTAGGGTCGGATAAAAGACGGTGCGGGCGTACCAACGTCTGAGTCGAGGCGAATGCATGGGGATGCAGAAACTTTCTAGGCCGGCGCTGGAACCGATTCCATCAGACTCGCAATGAGCGGCAAGAGTTGCTTTTTGCGGCTCACAACATTGTCGAGCTTGTACAAGTTTTCTTCGAGTTCCGGATAATTGATTTCTTCCCAACCCGCCGGTTCGTGACTCATCAGCAACATGCTCCCGTTGCTGGCGATATCGGTAACGAGTAGCGCCGAAAATTCTAGATCGTTTTGTTTGGCAAGGTTGTCTAAAGCCGCAGCGAGTTCAGCCTTGCGTTGCCAGAACAAGTCAAACCCAATTTCTTCTATTTGCGAAATTGAAAATCGGCGTCCCGATTCTTCAAACTCTTTACAATCTTCTCGAACGACAGCTTCCGGCGTACAAGTTCGCAGCGCCGATCCGACCTGAAAGAACTCGTTCGCGTATTCTTCCAAATTCAGCGAGCAAAACTGACCCAACCAAGTCAACATGTCTCGATCAACGTCGGTAGTGGTCGGCGAGCGAAGAAACAAAGTATCACTAATCATGCCCGAGGCCATGCACAGGGCGATGCCCGGCGTCGGCTCGATATTGTGCTGTCGAAACATTCGAGCAACGAGCGTGCAAGTTGACCCAACTGGGTCCATGAAGAAGCGAATCGGAGTGTTGCTTTTGAGCGATCCACCGAGCCGATGATGATCAAGCACTTCGATGATCTCGGCATCCTCCGCACCTTGCACCGCTTGCGACAGTTCGTTGTGATCGACGAGAACCAACTCAGGCTTGGGTGGATTGACCAAGTCACTCTTACTGAGCACGCCGACGAAGCGATTATTATCGAGGACTGGAAAAACGGTTTGCGGGGAGCGAAAGATTTGGTTCTTTGCCGCGGCAACCGTCATTTTTGCAGACAGCGACAAAAAATCTCGCTCGATACAATCGGCGATGGTTCTTGCCGCCTTAATGCGAATCGTGGTTGTCGCCGTATCGTAAGGGCTGGTGATTACCGCGACGCCACGAGCCTCAGCAAGTTGCAGCAAACCGCTGGAAAGTTCGTATCCGCCGGTAACCACGAGCGCCCGTACGCCCATTTCGATCGCGGGTAATTGAATCGTCGGTCGATCACCACTGACCACCAGTAAACGCTTGGCCGGGAATTTTTGCATCCTCTCGGTAAAGCCCCCGGCACTCATGGCGCCGACCATTACGATCAGGTCATCATCGCGATGGGGGTCGACACTGTGCTGGAACTCTCCCCCGAGAACCGAGGTGATTTTCGCCAGATTGCTTTTGACTTGCCGTGACTCGATTGGGTCAACACCTTGGAACACTAGTTTCAGTAAGTCCAACAGCGTCACGAGTCCCACGAGCTGATCTTGATCATCAAGCACGGGAATCGCACGCAACTCATGCTCATTCATCCGTTGATAGACTTCGAAAAACACATCCGTTTCTCGGGCTACAACGACGTCACGCTTGCAGACGTCCTCGACTTCCGGTCGCACGTCCATGATGATTCGCGGCGGCTGTAACTTAGCTTTGCGTAGTGCAAACTCCGTCCGCTGGTTCGGCGGACCGCAACAGGCGGCGATGGCGCCCGGTCGCGTGGTTCGACGTAAGAAATCGGCATACGCAATGGCGCTGCAAATCGCATCGGTGTCGGGATTGCGATGACCAAATACAAAGCAAGGCATTATTGAGCACGCGTTAGTTTGACAGGATTTGCTGTGCGGATGTGAGTATTTGATCGGGTTCACTCATTCGCCCAGGACCGCGTTGGCGACAACTGAGCCAGCCACTTTCGGGACCGATGAAGTGAATACCATCACTACGTAATTGAGTCACGTTTCGTTGTACCGACGGTTTGCTCCACATCGCGTTACTCATCGCTGGAGCCACCAAGACCGGTGATTCCGTTTGCAGATACAGCGTCGAGAGCAAGTCATCGGCGATGCCATGGGCGAACTTAGCCAGCAAATTCGCTGTCGTTGGAGCAACGATCATCAATGACACATCGCTAGTAAGTTCAATGTGTGGGCCAAGGGGAAACGAATTCGCGTCGATCGCATCGGTTGCAACGCGACGACCGGATAGGGCGGCAAACGTTGCCGGACCGACGAACTCGGTTGCCGATGCCGACATCGCGACGCGAATCTCGTAGCCGATCTGTGATAACTGGCTACAGAGCATCGCGGATTTAAAGCCCGCGATGCCTCCGCCGATAGCGAGCAATATAACTCGCCGCGATTCACTCATAGATCCGAAGCGTCCAAATCGGGCCCTTCCGAGGCGGCCGCTTGCGCAGTCAGCTCCTCAAGCGTGGCGACTTCGTTATCCATATTTAGCACTATCTTGTCCTGCATGATCTCCTGCAACACGATCGACATCTTGTCGTGCGTATCCACATTAACCAGCGCGCGGCTACCTTGATTGAGCTGCACCAAACGTTTTTGTATCAACGTGCTCAGCTTGAACCGGCCGCCGACCTTATTAACGATTTCTTCTTCTTTTAGCTCTTCGAGCATGGGTAACTTTCCTTTTGGTCTTTCAGTATTTGGCAAATTTCGGCGACTGCAGCGTCGACCGAATTATTGATCACTTCGTATTGATATCGCGGCATGTACCGCATTTCAGCAGCAGCCGTTTCCAGTCGTCGAGTGATCATCGGACCACTCTCGGTGCCGCGTGTTCGCAGTCGTCGTTCGAGTTCATCCATGCCACCAGGATGAATGAACAGTGTGATTGGTTTAAACTCCGGATGTTCCAAAATTGCGAGCGCACCTTGAACATCGATCTCCAAAACTACCCATTTCCCCTCTCGAAGGCCAGTGGCAACCTGATCACGTAAGGTGCCGTACCAGTGTCCGAGTCCAAAAACTTCCTTCGATTCCAGCAAAGCATCCGATTTTCGCAGTTCGCTAAACTGGTCATCGGTGAGGAAAAAATACTCGCGGCCGTGTTGTTCACCCGGTCGCGGCGGTCGTGTCGTTGCCGAGATGCTCAGCCGTAGCGGCAACTCGCATTTTTTCAGCAATTGGCGCACAACCGTGCTTTTCCCAGCTCCACTGGGGCCGGAAATGATAATCAAACGTCCTGAGTTCGCTTCACACATTCGTTATTCGAGGTTTTGCACCAGCTCCCGCATCCGTTCGATACCACATTTTATTTCAACGACATGAGCCGAGATTTCGGCATCCGCAGCCTTGCTGCCGATTGTATTGGTTTCGCGGAACATCTCTTGGATGACAAAATCTAGCTTACGACCTGAAGGCTCACGTTCACTACCGGAATTTTCACCATCCAATACCGCTAAAAACAAATTCAGGTGACTGTTCAGCCGCGTTATCTCTTCGCTGACATCGCTGCGGTCGGCAAAAATCTGAACTTCTCGCAGTAAATCAAACGGCGTGACCTCAATATTGTGGTCAACCAATGCACGCTCGATCTTTGCATGCAATCTCGCTCGGTAGTTGTCGACAACTCGCGGCGTCAACGCGCCGACTGCTTCGATATGGCTGCGAATAACGTCACAATCTTGTTGCAGAGACACAGCCATCGCCAAGCCTTCCATGCCACGCATCTCGTTCAAGTTTTCGATCGCATCGACCACACCGACGCGAACGAACTCCCACAATTCTTCATCGTCACGGCGGATTTCGCGAGACGACACAACAACACCTGGCAAGACCAAGAGCGATGCTAAATCAATCGGCCCAGACTGGCCCAACTCGCTCTGCAGTTCACGGAGCTGCCGGTAGTAACTTTGCAGGACGGCACTATCGAGAGACGAAACACAATCGCTGGTAGCACTGCGAAATGCAACATTCAAATGGATCGTTCCACGACGAATTAACGATCGAGCAAGCGATTCCATGCGACTTTCCAGTGAAGCCAATGAATCACTCACACGGGGCGAGCACTTGAAGCCACGGTTGTTGACCGTACGAACCTCAACCGACAGCGTTCCCAATGGGCCGCTGCGCTCGGCATGTCCCTGACCGGTCATGCTCAACACATTCAGTGTGGCTGCTGAACTCATGCGAGGTCCGCTATGGGTTTTCCTCAGCAGCGGTAGCATCTGGTGCCGCCTCAGCACTCGTCGCCGCTGGCTCGGCAGGTGTCTCTGCTGCGGGTGTCTCAGTCCCAGGTATCTCCGCTGGAGGCGTCTCTGAAACTGGGTCCTTCATCTCAGCGGGGGTGGTTGACTCTGATGGAGTCGCTGGGGTCGAGTCCGCAGGAACCAAGTCGTTTTCGCCGCTGCCTAGACCCGAGCTGCCATTCTCGTTGAGCGTCGGCAGCACCATTTGACCAGCCGGATTGGAGGCGTCGTCGCGCGGCCCTGGCTGGATGGTCGACTTCGTCAGCGAAACCGAAGGAGCGTGAGTACCGAGCAACCACATGGTGAACGCGCAACTGAAACCCCAGATCGTCGCCACCACGACTGTAATCAGCGTGAACGTATCGCCAGCCTTGCTACCAAACGCGCTCTGTCCGCCGGGACCACCCAGCGCGCCGGTCAGCCCACCGCCGCGACCGCGTTGCACCAGGATCAACAACACCAAAAAGATGGAAAGAAATCCCATCAGCATGCCCAAAAGGCTGCCAGCAAGGGTTCCGAGTAACATGGTTTTGTCCGTCAAATTTACTAAAAAAGGGGTGTTTTATTGGATTACGCTGCGATTGTCGACGCAGCCTGGATGATGCCCAGGAAGTCTTCGGCTTTCAAGCTCGCACCGCCGACCAGAGCGCCATCAATATTGGGCTGCCCGAGCAATTCAGCGGCGTTGCTCGGTTTCACGCTACCACCGTACTGAATCCGCATCTGTCCGGCGATATCAGTTGTGAACATCTTGCCCAAAAGTTGACGAATGAATGCATGGACAGATTCGGCTTGCTCGGGAGTCGCGGTCTTCCCAGTGCCAATTGCCCAAACCGGCTCGTAGGCAATGACGATGCCTGCCGCACGGACTTCGTCCAGTCCAGCCAACGAGCCGCGGATCTGGGTCTCGACGACCTTCTCGGTCAATTCCGCTTCCCGTTGCTCCAGCGTTTCACCGACGCAAACGATCGGCACCAAGTTCCCAGCCAATGCAGCGAGCAGTTTCTTACTGACTTGTGCGTCAGTTTCGCCCATTTGTTGCCGTCGCTCACTGTGCCCGAGGATTACCATCCGGCAGCCGACGTCGGTAAGCATCCCAGCGTTCACTTCACCGGTGAACGCACCATCGGCTTCGGCGGACATGTTCTGTGCGCCCAATTCAACAGGTGTACCGGCAACTGCATCGGCGACAGCAGCCAAGTAAACCGCTGGCGGACACAACGCGACTTCGACAGGAGTGGTCTCGCCAACGGCCTTGACGATTGCTTGTGCCAGACTGACTGCGTCCTTGCAGCGAGTGTTCATTTTCCAGTTTCCGGCAATGATCTTTCGACGAGTCATGCGACTGCCTTCGGGAGCGGGGAGATTGTTTTGTTTAACAGTGCCGCGAGCGATTTCATTTGGATCGCTAACTCACGGTATTGTTCGGGCAACAGTGCTTGCGGTCCGTCGCTCTTGGCGACTTCTGGGCAATCATGGACTTCGACATGCACACCGTCTGCACCCGCGGCAATGCCGGCAAGAGCACATGCGGGGATCAAGTCTGGTCGACCGGTAGCGTGCGAGGGATCGACAATGATTGGCAGGTGAGTCAGCCCGTGAACTGCTGGCACGGCGGCAACATCATATATATTTCGTGTCGCCGGATCGAATCCCTTCACGCCGCGTTCACAAAGGACGACGTTGGGGTTGCCTTGCGAGAGCACGTATTCGGCGCTCATCAGCAAGTCCGTAATCGTGGCGCTCATGCCGCGTTTGAGAAGCACAGGACGGCTCGTCTTGCCAACTTCGGTCAGCAAGACAAAATTTTGCATGTTGCGGGCTCCGACTTGGATCATATCCGCATACTGGGCAACGACGTCGACACAGCGCACATCGGTGACTTCCGTTACTACCGGCATGCCAAACTTATCGCCAACTTCTCGCAACAACACCAAGCCCGCTTCGCCAAGACCCTGAAACGCGTAGGGACTTGTGCGGGGTTTGTAAGCTCCGCCGCGAAAGATATTGGCTCCGGCGTCGCGAACCGCCTCGGCAATGCGAAACATCCGGTCACGATCCTCAACACTGCAAGGACCAGCAATCAAGCCTAAATTTCCACCACCAATCTTTACCCCGGAAACATCGATCACGCTCGGCTCGGGGTGGGCGTCCAACGAGGCAAGTTTGTAGGGTGGCAGCACGGGAATGACTTGGGCAACGCCGGGGATCGCCCGCAGCGGTTCTTCCCGCAGTTTTTCTTCGTCTCCGATGATCCCCACAATGGTTCGGTAGGTGCCACGGCTGAGATGTGCTTGCAACCCAAGCAACTCTACCCGCTCGAGAACATGCTCGATTTGCTGGTCGGTGGCGCTGCTGTGGAGGATCAAAATCATGGTTGGGCTGACGAGTTTTGGCGAGAATGAGGCAGCTTTTCAACGAAGCCCAGCAGTTTAATCTTTTCTGCGGCAAATCGTCGAGCCCTTTGACGCGTTATGCTGAGGCGAATTCACTACTTGAACTCGATTTCTTAGGCTCACCTTATTATTGGGGTTCTTAATGTCCTCTTCGTCCTCTGCCAAAGCCGTGCGGGACCTCGTCAGCAATGCTACCACTGCCAGCCTCGGGACTCTTGACCCAGACCACCACCCGTACGTTTCCCTCGTCAGCATAGCTGCCGTCGGCCCAACCGAGATTGCACTCCTGTTAAGCGATTTGGCAAAACACGCTCGGTATTTAGCGACCAGCGGGAACGCCTCCCTGCTGGTCTCGGACGACACGGTATCGCCGTCAGAGCGAATGGCAGCCGCCCGCGTAACTCTATCGGGATTTGTTCGCCGTCTGGAACGACAAGATGACGCCCCACTTCGGCAAGCGTTTCTAGCCTTGCACCCCCAAGCGGCAATGTACAGCGACTTTGGTGATTTCTCGATGTACCAGTTTCAGGTCAATCAGGCCCATCTCGTTGCCGGTTTCGGAAAAATTCAAACGGTTTCCGCCGAGCAGTTGAAGGATTAGGATCTAGTTCATGAATAATTTCAATGACGATGAATCTGACAACGCGGATGATGACCCAGAGTTTGGGGACAGTGAATTGAAAAGTGATTTGGAGTCCATTTCAATTCGTGCGACGAATGATGTGGACCCAAACCAACTGACCCATTTTGTCACCACGATCAAGAACGCCGAGCAACAAGTCGGCGAACACATTATTAAGGCGTTGCAGCACGGTGATACCGTTGCTGTGCTAACGACAGTGATTGTGGGACCGGACGGCACACAGAGGATCGTCTCGGCAGCGCTCGATCCGCGGCGGTTAACTCAAGTCAACGAGATTCTGCGATCAGCGCAACAGGAACGCGAAGAACAGGAACCATGTTTCGGATTCCATTGTTTGGTCAAACCTAAAAAGCATGTGTAATGAATTCGATTGAGCCCGTTTCTTGCCCCGCGATTGACGAACTAGCGATCGTATTCGGCCAACGTTTGATGTGTGACGCTGCGTCGCTGGCGACGTTCGAATCGGACGGCGTAACGGCCCTCTCGGGACAACCCCTGGCGGTTGTGATTCCAGAATCCGAAGACGAAGTAGTGACCATCGTCCGCTGGTGCAACGAACACGGCATCCCCTTCACCGCACGTGGTAGCGGCACAAGTCTTTCTGGTGGCAGCGTACCGGTTACAGGCGGCATCGTCATCGCCATGAATCGTATGAACAAGATTCACCGCTTGGACACGGTGAACCGTATTGCCGTCGTCGGTCCCGGCGTGATCAATGCTGCGCTCGTTCGCGCGGCAGCAGACGTTGGGCTGCACTACGCCCCAGACCCAAGCAGTGCGCAGGTCTGTACGATCGGTGGGAATGTTGCCTTCAACTCCGGCGGCGCTCATTGTTTGAAGTATGGCATGACCAGCAATCATATCTTGGGATTGCGCGCTGTCCTGGGTGACGGAAAAGTCGTAGTGCTTGGATCAGAAAGCTTGGAACAAGAAGGTCCTGACTTGGTAGGAATCCTTTGTGGCGGTGAGGGCACACTCGGAGTCGTAACCGAAGTGACGGTTCGTCTGGTCCCTCCCGCCGAAACATATCACAGTGTCATGGCTGGCTACCTGGATATCGAAACGGCTGGCGAAGCCGTGGCCACAATCATTGCCGCCGGCTTGTTACCCGGTGCCATGGAAATCATGGACTCGCTCGCCATGCGTGCGGCTCGCGAGGGCGTCGGCGCTACCTATCCCGATGGCTGTGAAGCAGTGCTGATTGTCGAGTTGGACGGATCGCGTGAAACGGTCGCTGCCGAAACGCCACAGCTAGACGCTTTGCTACAACAAACCGGTGCCGTCAGTGTCACGGTCGCGGCAACTTCCGCCCAGCGAGCATCGATCTGGGCAGGTCGTAAATGCGTTTTTTCGGCAGTCGGCCGACTCAGCCCTGATTTCATTGTGCAAGACGGTGTCGTTCCTCGCGGCCAACTCGGTACGGCCCTGCGTCGCATTGGAGAAATCGCGCGACGACACGATGTGCCCGTTGCTAACGTTTTTCACGCCGGTGATGGCAATTTGCATCCGCTGATTCTTTACGACGGACGTATCACAGGTGCATTGCATCGCGCCGAACAGGTCGCTGCTGATATCGTCAAACTGTGTATCGAATTGGGCGGGTCGATTACCGGCGAGCACGGCGTTGGTTTAGAAAAACGCGAGTTTCTCGGACAAATGTTCGATGAAGTTAGCCTGGATTTGATGCGGCGGATTCGCGACCAGCTCGATCCCTTAAAAATCGCCAATCGCGATAAAATGTTTCCCACCGGCCAGGGCGAACCGACAAGTTTGTATGGTTTGCATCCACTGGAAAAAGCCGGCATCATCTCCAGAATGTAAATGCGCTTTGCCTGTGTTTCTTGCTTCCCTTCATTCCCACGTTGCAGAACTTGCTATGGATTACAGCTACACCGACCTGTCCAAGATGATCGACCATTCGCTACTCAATCCCACATTGACCGTGGACGATCTGGAGTCCGGTATCCAACTTGCAATGGCTTACGACGTCGCCAGTGTTTGCATCATGCCATACTACTTGCGACGCTGTGCCGATTTACTCGCTGGCACCACGGTGAATGCCTCGACCACCATTGGTTTCCCACACGGAGGCCATACCACAACGATCAAGCGTGCCGAAGCCGAGCAGGCAATCGCCGACGGATGTCAAGAACTCGACATGGTGGTCAATATTTCCAAAGTACTCAGCGGTGATTGGGAGTATGTCCGGGAGGATATTCGTGCGGTCGTCGATGTCACGCATGCCGCAGACCAGAAGCTGAAAGTGATCTTTGAGAATTGTTATTTGAATGACAACCAAAAGATTCAACTCTGCAGCATTTGCACCGAGCTTAGTGTCGATTGGGTCAAAACGTCGACGGGATACGGTACCGGGGGCGCGACGCATGACGACCTGAAATTGATGCGTCAACACGCCGGCGAAAAGGTGCAAGTCAAAGCAGCAGGCGGTGTTCGAGATATCGATGGCTTGCTTGCCGTTCGCGAACTCGGAGTTTCTCGCTGCGGCGCCAGTCGCACGAAGGAGATTCTTGATGCGGCACGCGAGCGATTGAATCTCGATCCAATCAACGTTACCGCAAGTGGCGCGTCATCCTACTAATTGAAATCACAACTTTTCGCGTCAACGGTTTTGGAGTGTTTCTAAACAGTCTCGCACTGTTATTCTGCGGCAAGTTCGCCAAGAACCAAGATTTTCGCTCGTTCAGCGGCCGGACCAACGAGCTTAGGAAAATCGTCCGTGATCGCGATCTGGATACGGTCGCGTTGACGCCACCAGTCGGCAACCTCTTGAGGCAACGCATGCCAGCAATCCGTTTGCTCAGAAAGGTATTGCAGGAACTGCTGATATACTCCCAGTCGGTTCGGCGTATCGAGGTAGTCTGGGTGCGTCACCAGCATCGCCATCGCTCGATATCGACGCAAGAAATCGAATTTCTTAATCCAAAGATTGGGCGTGGTTTCGCCGAGCGATACGAGCAGCGTGTGGTCTTGCGGTAGAGTGTAAGGCAGTTCGACAAACTTGCCGACGATGAACGGCCACATACCGCCTACACCGCCAGGCATTGCTTGAAACGGATCCACGTCAAAACAAGACGCGTCATACTCGACGTCAAGAGCTTGCAACCATTGTAGATTCCGATGCACCATCGGAGCCCGAAATCCTGTGCTGCCATAACTCGCAATCGCGCGGTTGATGGGCTCAACACGGCGGTCGAACGTTCGCCGCGATTCGAACAACCTCCCATCGTGGTTGTAACCGTGCACTCCAATTTCATGACCACGTTGTTTCAAGTCATGAAGCAAACCGCTGTCAACTTTATACTTGTATGGAATAAAATTCCAAGACGATCGCAGTCCGAATTTCTCTTCCAATTGCGCTAACTTGTCGACCAACGAGACGCCAACACTGGTCTCGACATCGTGTGTCAGAACCCCTGCCATCTTATAACGGTCCGGCCAAGGATCAATCGCAAGCGTGTTCGGTGCAAGCGCTATCGCAGCACGAAAGTCTTGCAAGAATTCCGTCGGCAAGTACCAGTTGGCGGGCACATCGATCCCTTGGTTTCGCCCTCGTTGTAGCAATTGACGCAGCGGAATTGGGATAAACGGTCGTAGCCGATAATACAACTTGAACTTCGCCGAAAGATACGCCGACGCCGCGTCACGTAAGTAGTGGTCTCGCAGAACTCCATCTACTGCGCCACCGAACGCAAAACGAGCTTCGAGGGAGGAGGTTACTGGTTGTTCGTCAACGCGGGTACTCGCGTTGTTGAACATGTTGACACTCATGCGTTTGCTTCCACCACCGCGACATTTCGTTGGGTACAACAACTTGACCTTGCTTCGCATGCAATCTCGACCAAACCTCGCTGGATCGCTGTTGAGAGTTTATCCGCTAACTCGTCCACAAACGGATCGACCATCAAGCCAGCGGCACTCCGATGACGGCATTGCAACGTACGCTTGCGACCATCTGCGGTCATATTTTCACCACGTCACTGAAGTCTGAATTAATACACTTTTCTTGAGTCAAAAGCCTTTCACTTAATCCAAATAATTCATCATAAAGTGTCACGAGCCGGACTGATTGATGCTCCCATGTAAGTCCGTTGTCTATCCGGTCGCGGGCGATTGTACCCATATTTTCCCGAAGTGCCGGATCATCCATCAGTCGGATGGTAGCCAGTGAAAAATCGCCAATGTCGTTATCATTGGCGTACAGCGCCGCCTCGCCAGCCGTCAATTCGTTTTCGCGAGTTCGAAAGCAAACGGTTGGTTTTCGAAGCGCCATGTATTCCATCGTTTTAATTGTCGTGCAACTATCGTTGTATGCATTACTCGGATCGGGAGTGAAGCAAATATCAAACGACGCAATGTATGCCGGCACAGATGGAAACGGAATCATTCCTGTGAAACGAATTTTGTCTGCTACGTCAAGATCCTGTGCAAGTTGCTTCAACTCGCCGATCACCGGGCCGCTACCTACAATTACCGCAATAAAATCCTCTCGCTTGTGCCGGAATCGCAATTCATGCAGCACTCGAATCATGTAGTCAACACCATCTTGAAGACCGATCACTCCGACATATCCAAGCACGATTTGTCCTGGAACGCGCAGTTCCGGAATTGGCGTGACCTCATTCAGGAAGAACTCGTTTGGCCCATTACGTACCACCTGACACTTCACTGGATTTGCTCCACAGCGATCAACCTGTATGCCTCGCTGGGTCTCATTGGTGGCAATCAATCTGTCCGCTCGGCGACAGGCTAATCTCTCAAAAAACAACAGTGTTTTGTAAACAGAATTCGGTCGATCGTCTCCACGTCGCGCAAGATACAACTCCGGCGACAAATCGTGATGATCGAAAACAAACTGCTTGCCGATTAACTGATACATGATCGCAATCATCGCTGTCATGTCGGGCGGCGTGTGAACGTGAACCGCATCAAACCCATGACGTACAAGTACGAACAGCGAGTAAACCAGCATGACCATCAGGCTGTACCCATACTCGCAAGCATAGCCGATGAATCCGTCAAGCTCATACGCTTTGGGATAACGATAGACACGTATGCCGTTGACATATTCAAACCATTTGCTCGACTGACCCGTTGGACAGATAACCGTCACATCATAACCAGCGGCCATCAACGCACCCGTTTCGAGAAGCACACGGTTGTCGTCAGGAAAGCTCTCGTTCTCCAATAACATCAAAATTCGTTTGCACATGATTTGCATAAAACTATTTGACCGCAATGGGTTGGTTGGGCTGCGGTTTGTCTTGTGAAGCTGACTGCGCGGGTGCTAACAGCCGACGCGCCAATCCGTATGCCTTTTCAGCAACAGACATGGATCGTTTTGCATAAACACGGCGGTAGCGACCATACTCCACCAAGGTTCCGCCGAATCGCGATTTAAATTTCCCGGGTCCATAATCTTCGTTGAGCCAACCGGCACCGCCAAAGTCAAAAACTTGACAGTCCGTTGCCGCTCGACGTCGTATTGCGTCCCAGACCAAGCAAGAGTTTGCCGCGATTCCAGCAATTCGGACAACTCCGGCGTACCAATAGATAACACGACCGCCAAATACCAGATTGCAAATTGACGCGATCGGCATGTTCTCGTAAACGGCAATTCGCATGTCGATTTGCTCTGACGGCAACTCGCGGCACACAGCCACAAATAGGCTCCTGTCAACCAAAGGGATTCCCGAATGGCCGTAACTCTCTTTCAAATGGTCATACAAAATGTCGAGATCGCTGTACAAACTTGCTTCTCGAATGGTCACGCCACGTCTTTCGGCTCGTCGAATGTCACCACGGCACTTGGGATCGACTTGCTGCCATAGCTGCTCTTGCGATGCTGCCAGATTCAATTCGTAGTTGTTGTAACCAAGACGTTCGTATCCGCATTGGGTAACAGCTTCGTGCAAGGGGCCTGCCCCAAACAGCGGCCGAATTTCTGTGAACAGAGTACGGCGGCTCATGAAGTTGTCGTGGTCGCGAACAAGGTCGGCAAGCGCGATTGACCCAATCTCGGAGTCGCTGCATAACGGTTCAGCAAATAAGATGGACCGCGCGGCAAATTTACCGAGTGTTCGCATCGTGGAAACACGAACGGCGACAAGCAATGCTTGTATTTTTCCACTTTCAGCGACAGCGGCTTTCGCCCAAAGCCTATAGCCTTTCGTGGAGGCATAAGCACGGCACATTGCCGCGGTTTGAAATATGCTTCCTCTAGAGTTTGATTGCACGAAATCATCCCAACCATCAATCGCATCAAAGGGAATAAACGTGAACTTCTTCATGAGAATTCTCCTTGTGGTGATTCCACGTGCGTCGATTCTTGCAATGACGGAGAATTACTCTTTGTTGAATCATCCACGTGAGCTGACTTACCACACACTTCTCGCATCATCGCTTCGGTTCTCTGCACATTTTTTTGCGAGAAATGCAATTCAGCAAGCTCTCGATTGCGAACACCCATTTGCTTCCGTAATGACTCCGATTCGTAAACGCGAAGTAGCGCCTCGGCTAATCCATCAACATCTTTTTCGTCAACGAGAATTTGTTCTACAATCGCCGGAATTTCGACATGCCGCGTACTGATCACTGGCTTGCCACACGCCATTGCTTCGACGATTACTGTGGGGAAACCCTCGGCACCACCAAATTCGTCGAAATGGCTAGGCAAACAAAACACATCGCAAGCATGATAGACCGCCTTGAGTGCGGTCCCTGAAAGTCCGCCAAAGAATGCCACCTGTGACTCAATGCCCAATTCATTGGCAATCGCTTTAACGTCGACGGAGTCGACGGAATCACGACCAATCCCCACCACCCAAAGTTCAATATCATCGTTCCCCAAGCGTTTGATCGCTTCGAGCAGAATCCGATGCCCTTTTTTCTGAGCAAAATAGCCGACAATCAACACGACAAACTTTTCGCTCGGCCGGTAAGCTTCTAGGTCGATCGACAATCGTACAACTTGAATCAGCTTTGGATCGATGCCAAATCGAACGTGCAACTGGTCTCGGTTGTAATTGGTGACCGTTGTAATCCGATCACACGCCGCTATCGCATGGCGAAAGAGAGCTGGATTCGGATTTTCGTAGATCTCGTACGCGTGAATCGTACAAACAAGAGGCTTGCCTAGTAATTGCTTGCAGAAGTAACCAATAAACAGTTTGTGATCACCAAACGTTGCGTAAATCAAATCGACATTCGCCATCTTTCGAGAAAAGCAAACTGCCAGTGCGAAATCTACTAGCGCACGATATCGAATCGCTTCACGTAACAACCGAAAATACAACTCGGGATTCGCCATAAGGCTCAGTGCCTGAGCGAAAGCAAGCGTGGCATAACTCCAATTGCGCACCGACCAAGACGCTTTGGGCCCATAAAGCCCTTGCTGGAACTTGGTTGGGTAGATGCTGATGCAAGCCCCCTGTTTTTCAAAATACGAAAGTTCACGATGCACAAAGTGCTCAAATCCATGTTTGACTGAAGCGATCACGCCAATATGCATGTTACTGTTGACCTTCATGATCAAGATTCTCCAAGCACGTTTGACGAACTAGCAACTTGTGGCGAAACCGATATTCCTGTCTGGCTCGTACCGTTACTTGACTCAAGCAACCCTTTTGACCGCACGGCTTGCATGTAGACGCGAGCTGTGTCAGCGGCTACGACAGACGGTGACCACTCGCGATCTAATTTTGCTTTTCCCGCCTGCCCCATGGCATGCCTGCGGCTAGGATTACGCAGCAATTCAATAATCGCATCCGCGAGCGCCCGTGGATCGCGAGGCGGCACCAACAATCCCGTTCGCTCATCCTCGACACACTCAACCAATGCCCCCACTCGAGTCGCAACAACTGGTTTTGAGTAGTTAAACGCCACAGGAACGACTCCACTTTGAGTCGCTTCGTTGTAGGGCAAGACGACTAAAGCAGATCGTTGAAAATACTCTGCTCGTTGATCATCGCTTATCCAATCGTTGTGAACAATAAACTTCGAAGGGTCGACCATCAGCAATTCGTACCTGCCAAAGTCATCGCCGCGTCCTGCAATCATGATCCGGGCATTAGGAAATACTTCGCTGATGTAGGGCTGAGCGGCGATCAATTGATCGAGGCCCTTGTAGTCCCAAATTCGTCCGAAAAACAAAACCAAATTTGGGTCTTCGTCGGTATCTCGTGCAACGTTTTTAACCCCCATCGCCACATGCGGAATCACGTGGATGCAGTCTTGAGTAATCCCAAACAACTGCTGCACTTGATCTGCAAGGGTTTTTCCGTGAACGATCGCGTGATCAGCTTTGCGAAATCCGTAATCAATAACCCACTGTGGCGTCTTTCGAGAAACGACATCACCGGTGTGATGCCGAGGATCATGGATTGTGACTACGAGCGGATAACGAGCGAGGCTGCTCAGAACAAAGTTGAACCACAGATGCCCTTGCTGGTAGTGAACAACATCTGGCTTAAACTCATGAATGCGCTTAAGAATGTGGCGAACAGACATGCACTGTCGAATCGGCTGGCGCAAACGCGGCTTATTAAAAGCGTAATGGTGAACGCGGGGATCAATCTCGTTAACCTGTTCGTCGTCAGCATGCGGCATCACCAGCAATACGTCATGTTCTTCGCATAACGCATTCACGTGCAGCGAACTGTATTCCTCGAAGCCATAAGTTACCCACGCAATTCTCACGAAGCTAACTCCTGCTCAGCCTGAGAACTCGCTGACTTGGAATCGATGGCGATTGTTTCCGACTGATCCGGGTGACTGACTTTGCGGTACTCATGAAGGTTCAACCAATCGACAGAGGCCTTGAGCCCAGCATTCATGTCAAATCGCGGTTGATATCCGATCATCCGGCGAGCTTTGTCGTCGGTATAGACTACGTCGCGAGCAAACAGGTCATTGAGCTCATTGCCACTTGGAGTCGAGTTTAGCTCTCCCTTAATGAACTTCATCACCCGAGTCGGCCAACCTCCTCGAAGGTAAATCTCCATCAATTTATCTTCGAATCGATTGAGAATGGATTCAGCTATCGCCCCCACTGTGTCCATCACTTTCGTCCTCAGCCGAGACTTCGTGACCGAAATCGTTTTTAGCGGCGGCAGGCCCAAGGCCTCATTGAATTGTTTGAAGTACTCGTTCCACGTTAACGACTCGGGACCGTTTAAGTTGAAGGATTGTCCTGCAGCGGAATCCTCATTGAGCGTTCGTAGAATCGCTTGTACTAAGTCATCAACGTAAATTAAGTTGGCTTTGCCGTTACATTGACCATCAAAAACTCCCCAATTACCAGACTGTAGACGTTTGGCAACATCGATAGTCCACGAAGTGCTAAACGGCCCATAGATCAACGATGGACGCAAAATCGTTGGGAACAGGCCCTTCGCGTGATACTCACGACAAACCTGTTCAGCCTCTATTTTCGAATCGCCATACAGTCGCCCCGTCCGGTTCGTGGGATACGTTTCATCAACCACTCCGTGAACGTCTGGCCCATAGACTTCGGCAGTGCTCAAGAATACAAAGTTTTTCACACCATGCTTGATGGCGGCGTCCAACAGATTGCGAGTACCCTCGACAATCGAATCGCGATTATCGACTTTAGCGCAATGAACAATGGCGTCAACACCTTTGACAGCCGCATCGACTTGGTCCCTGTTCTCAATATCACAAATTGCTAGCTCAGAACCATATCGTGCAACGCGAGCGGCCCGTGACCAACTGCGGATTGCCCCGACAGGAACTGCGACACCGGACTGTATCATGACTTCACAGACTCGGCCGCCAACGAACCCCGAGGCTCCCGTGACGAGCACTCGCAATGGCTTGGTATGGAACTCGCTAGCCAGTTCGGCACAGTTGTCATTCCACGTCATCCGATAGCGTTCGCTTTCGGCGTAAGCCTGCTCGAGCAACTGGATTGTTCCCAGAGTGCTCTTTCCGGATACGATCGCTTCTTCACGCTTGGATACAACCGCAGCGAAGTTTTCCAAAAGCGGCTTCGCAAAGTGAACATATTTAATCCCGCGATTGCCGCACTTATAAACCTTGGTTCCACCGCGATTCAGCTTGACACGAACTTCCGAAAACTCCTCCGCAGCTTGCTCAATCGTGCCCAGAGTGCCCACGATTTTGAACCCATTCATCAATCGTCCCAGGCGACTGACCTTTACCTCCACCTTGCATTGCCCAAGACGCAACCGCACCGTTGCGATTGCTTCGGGACCACCGTGCGAGTCGTTGATCGACTCAACGAGTTCTGGAGTCTTGCCAAGCCAATAGCAAACTGTATCAAGCAGGTGGACGCCGGTATCGGACCACGCACCTTTTGCTCCCGAAGCGAAATGGTGTGGCGATGCCGCTGGCCAATCAAACTCGACGCCATCATGGTAGGTAATCGACTGCAAATCACCCAAAACTCCGGCAGCGATCAGTTCACGAATCTTTTGGTAGGTAGGAAAAAAACGTCGGGTCTGGTTGACGGCCAATTCAGCACCAGTTTGGTCAGCGATTCGAACCAATTCTTGGGCTTCTTCAAACGACTCCGTTAGCGGCTTCTCACAAAGCACATCGATACCGCGCTCCAAGAACCATTTGCAAATCGTGAAGTGGGTTGCAGGTGGTGTTGCGACAATCACGCCATCAACTTTGCCTTCCAGTTCACGGTAATCGGTGACGCATCCCGCGACCGTGAATTTTTTGCTCATCGCCGCCATCCTTATCTCATTAGGCTCGACAAGCAAAGTGTTTCCTACCACACACTCAATTTTTTCAAGTGCGGGTAAATGATAGATTTCGGCGATGGCACCACAGCCAATCATCCCCAAACGAACCTTGGTATCCGACGACATCACGCAGCCCTAAGTAAAAACGTGTTTCTGAAAAAGCGGACGTCTTCAATGCGAATCGCACCAACGACAAACAGTAACGGTGCATAAACGACAATACTGACCAGAACTAAGCTGAACCAATCGCTTTGACGAAAATAAAATACGACAAACCCCATGCCTAACGCTGCGACGAGAACCCGCAGCGTTAACACCAAAGTCGCCACAACTTCACTTCGCGGCATCGCCGCCACCAAATAACAGAACGTCGCGACAAAACCTCCGATAACTGTGCCCATCGCGGCCCCGACAGCACCGTATCGAAGCACAAGAAAGTAGGTTGCAATCGCGTTAACGAACAGACTTATCCCCGCAACTCGCATTGACTGATCTTGCCGACCTTGTGCAAACAATGCGTGACTAAGGAATGGATTTAGAAAGTCAATCAACATCACCCAAATCAATACTTGCAGAACTGGGCCAGCGTCAACGTACTCCTCGCTATACAACAAGCCAATGAAGCGTCCTGGGATGATGGATACGACTGCAATCGCTGGAAGTGCGAGAGCACACATCACCCGAATGGTGTGACGATACAAGCGAGTGAACGACTCTTTTGATTCTCCATACAGACGCGACATCACAGGGAACACCGCCGTCGTATAACTCTTGGCAAAGACAGAGCCTAAACGAACGATCTTCCATGCCGCGCAGTAAACCCCAGCAGCAACTTCGCCCGATATCCATGACAACACGATCACGTCAAGATTAGTGTAAATAGTCGCCATCCAATTTTCGGCCGCAAATACGCGCCAGCGTTTAAGAAATCGCACGCTGCGTTGAAAGTTGAATGACCATCCCAATGCGCCGATTCGATGCAGGCCGACAAGGTAAGCGACGAGCAATGCGCTGCGAACTCCGAAAAATACCCACATCAGGGCCAATAACCCAAATCCCTGATGCAGCAATCCGACGCTTATTGTAATTCGTAGCAAACTCTCGATCGCAATCCCGATCGTAAGAAACTCGGCTCGCTCTTTGCCGACAAAGACTGCTTCGAAAATAACGCAAATCGAGGCAGGGACAAGCGTTGCCGAAGCGATTAGAAGTGCTTGATGAGTGTCGCTTGAGTAATTAAATACACCACTAACGCAGGACATCACAAACACCGCGAATACGCACATCACCATCGCGATCAAGATCGCCGATGTCATTAATTGGCGAGTGTGTCGAGGCCAACGCGACATGTCCCGAGTGAGTAGGATGCCAACTGCGGTTGCAGTGAGGCTCAGGAACAATTCCGAGTAATGTACCGCGATCGAATACTTGCCAAATCCTTCAACGCCAAGCTTGTCGGCGCAATAGATAACGAACACGAAACTCGCGATCATGCGTGTCATCGTGCCCGCCAAGAGCATCGACGCGTTTTTGCCGGTACGGATGAACGACTTACGTGACATCAGGTCGCCTTACTAAGGTTTCATGATGTGCGAGCTTACCAACTGCCGCAGTCATCCCTAGTACGCACCACAACATTTGAACTTGCGTGCGAGAGTTAAAAACATCTACAGCCATGTGCAGCGTATGGCCAGCAAGCGCCGCGGCAAACGCGAGTCCGAGCGCAGATAATGCGGGACTGCGAGTCCTCCAAGCGGAAATCCCTTGCCGGAAACCATTGCCAAGAACGGCGAGGAAGGTAGCTAATCCGATAGCACCCGTTTCAATCCAGGTGAGCAAGTACTTGCTATGGATCGTGTAGTACCATTCCGCGCGATAAATCGATTGGTCAGCAAATTTCTTTCCGGCGAGGTGACAGTTACCCGCCCCATAACCAAAAATCGGTCGTTCGCTGATCATCTCCAACGCAATTAACGACAGGTGCTTTCTCGCAATCGCTGAGTCGCCATCACCTTCTTGGATACGATTTTCGTAAACAACATACAACGGATACAAACTCATCGCACTGAGTAACATGCAGGCGGGCAATATCCACGAGGGAAGCCAACCTCGTTTAAACATCCCGACACCGATAATTGCACTACCAACAACCGACGTAAGAATTGCACCGCGTGTTTGCGTCAACAGAATCGCCAACAGTCCTGCTGTGGTCGCCAACAACGCGAATCTCCAAGCCCACTTGCCTCTTAAAAATAGGACCGACGCTGCAACAGGCAGCCAAATCAACGCCATTGTACTGCCCGCAAGGACCGGTGAGTGCATAGTTCCGCCTTGGCGATTGCCGGCTTCGGCGAGCAGCACGATCGGCCCCAGTTTAAGTTCAGCGTCGTCAAGTCCGATCGCAGTAGCAACAAAGATTATCATGCTTTGAACAAGCAACGTTGCAGCCAACGCAAGCACGCCGAACATGATATCAGCGTGCGTTTGCAATCGATTCGCTATGTAAAAGAACAGCAGGTAAGCTTGGCACAACAGAAAACAATCAAAGTACGAAAGCGCGGGAACGGAGGCGGACACGGAACTTAAAAAGACCAGTGATATGTATACCAACATTGGCAGTCCGAACAATGGACGCATGAGCAATCTCGCTCGACGCAAACCCACATCACCAAACCAAGTCAGGTAAAGCAAAACCAGGGAAATGGTGGTTATCGAGACATTGAAACCGGCCACAGCGCCCTGTAACGAATCCTGCTCTCGAAAGGCGAAGTACTTGTCAATCTGCAACGGGATCTCGACGATCCCAATCAGCAATATAAATCGCTCAATCCACGAAAGACTGGCAGTGTTGGGGCAAGCGAACAGCCTTGACGCCATTCGATTCATAGATCGCGCCGACGCAGAATAGCTGATGTGTGTTTCGGGAGATGCAAACGACATTGCTCGTTTAATGCACCGCTAAACTTGCGGCGCAATGAACCTCCGGACCCACCCAGGCAGGTAGTTGCGGGTCTTGTTTAGCACCACGCCCACGATCCTTGTGTCACTCTCGCGTAACCGCCGGATCAATCGTTCGGCGGAAACCGAAATTGTCTTTTCCGATTCGACGACGACGAGCATACAGTCCAAATATTGCGCCATTGCGACCGCTTTGTCCGGTTGACTAGCATCCGGCAAGTCAACGATCAGCAAATCACAGTCTTCAAGATATGCCTGCAATGATTGTGTGATTTCAGACGCATTTGCTGTAAGGAAATCCTGGCAGGTATCGGCGGCGGACGAAATCAAACCAATTGGCGCATTCTTCGCTCGCTGCAGACACTCATCATGTGACGCATCGCCACCTACTAGTTCAACCAATCCAGGCGCACCGTTCAGACCAAACAACCGCGAAACGGAGCGTTGACGAGCATCAGCATCGACAAGAACAGTTTTTAGGTGGCAATCAACTCCGCATGCGACGGCAAGATTCGCCGCCAGCATACTTGCACCGGCACCTGAATCGATCCCGATGATGCCGAGACTACGCCCTCGACTTTGATTAGACAAGTGCTGAAACGACACGATCTCCGTTGCCAACGCTTGGCACTTCTTGCGATATAGGTTCTGCTCCTTGAGACGCGGTGAGCTCATGCGTGAAAGCAGTGGAATATTTGAAACGACAGGACAATTGAGCGCATTCTCAACGTCTTCCTTCGTGCGCAGTGTCGTCGACGAACCCTGTCGTATCAAACAGAGAGCAAACCCCGATAGCAAGCCAAAGAACATGAACCCCGATGCCAGTACTTTCTTGTTTGGGCTTGACGCGCGCTCGACAAACGTCGCTGGCTGGAAAACATGTATGTTCGAGATTTTTTCTTCTTGAAGTCCCTGGATAACTCGAGCTTCTTCGAGTTTCTCTCGCATCATCTGTAGAGTGGATTCCATCACTCGTACATCACGGTCGATCTGAGTTAACTCTCGCTCGTCCTCATGAAGTTTGTTGATCTGTTTTTGCATCTCATCCACTTGAGCAGTTTTCATCTCGATCATCGATGTCAGACCAGCGACTCGTGTCTGCTGACGCTGAAGCTCTTGATGCAACGCAATCTTCACTGGATTCGGTGTGGTGCTTTCATCGACTCGCTCACTATCGAGCTTTGCCAGTATTTCACGAGCTCCAACCAATTGCGTTCGAATTTGTTTCAGTTTCGGATGCGTGTCAGCGTGATTTGCAGCAAGACTCTGTTCGGCCAATTCCAGTTCGTAAATCTGTTGCCGCATTCCACTCCAAGTCGCATCCGAAGCTTCCAATTTGGACGCAATAATTTCATCGACCGTTCGTGAGACTTTGTCTTCGAGGTCCTTGATCTCCGACATGGCTTGTTCGAGTTCGCCCGCGGCAACCACAAGATCTCGGTCGAGTCCGGTTCGACGCTGCTGGAGCAACTCGCGACCAGCTTCGATCGAAACGAGCTCGCGCTCCTGCATAAATTTAGTACGAGCATCAATTAACTCGTTAAGCTTTGATTGAGCCTCACTCGTTTGACGTTCAAAAAACAGGTAGGAACCGTTTGTGCGTGAAGCTTTGAGATGCTCCTCCAAAAAAGTTTCGGTGATGCATGTCACAATTGCCTGTGCCATTTCCGGTGTTTTCGAAGTGGCTTCCACCGCGATTACGGTTGACTTTTTGGGAGAATAAATCGAAACCGTAGATTGCAACCGTATCACCGCTAGTTCGTGGTCGCTGATGTCATCCTTGATACCCGCACTCAAGAGGACACTTCCCAACCAGTTCGCTGCTGTCTTTGCCAGACTAACGATCGGATTTTCTTTCACGAGTGGTGAGGCACCGTCAGCACTGGGCAGCACACCATTGATAATGGCTGCGTCACCAAGTTTCGTCGCGACCGTTTCAGCAACTTGTCGGCTTCCTAGAATCTCGAGTGCCGAAATAACTTCTTCTTCCTGAGTCTTTTGCAGCATCAACGTGGCACTTGTTGTTGCCGATGGATCAAGCGAAACACTTTCGCGACCCACGCGAACAACGAGTTTGGCTTGCGACTCATAACTTCGCGGCCACACCAAAATGGCTCCCCAGCCCAATAAAGCTGCGATCAATGCACAAAGCGCAATCAACCGCTTGTACATAAATGGAATCTCTAGGTACGAAGTCAGATCACTGCTTCGCTGTGGTCCACCATCCGCCCACATGGGAGGCGGTTGCATCGACTCCGCTGCCGCGGAACGACCATCAGTCATGCGGTTCGTCGGGATCGTCTCTTGAGACAGCTTAGACCACTGCACTGACTCGCTCCTGGCTTTCGATAAATTCACTTACCGCAGAGGAAACTCTGGTGACTTGTTCCCGAGTCATTTCGGGGTACATCGGCAACGAAACGATTTCCTTGGCCACTTGGCTGCACACCGGTAGGCCGTGGGGAAACGTTTTCGAGTTGAGAAATGGCTGGGCGGTAAACAGCGGGTTGGGATAATGGATTCCGCAAGCGATATTCTGTTCCGCAAGGGCATGAATCAGTTCATCACGATGCCGTGTACGCACCACAAATAAGTGATAAACGTGACGCATTTCCGGATGGGCTACGGGCAAGAACACGTCAACGCCAGCCATGTCCGCGCGATACCAATCCGCGATTTGACGTCGCTGCTCTGTCCACTTCTCCAGATGCTGCATCTTCGACAACAACACACAGGCCTGGATGGTGTCCAGCCGACTGTTGAAGCCAAGCAAATCATGTCGATTTTTTACTCGCTGACCATAGTTACGTAGCAATCGCAACTTCTCAGCCAACTCGGGGCATTTGGTCGTGGTGGCTCCACCATCGCCGAAGGCGCCTAAGTTCTTTCCCGGATAGAAACTGAAGCAGCCAATGTCGCCGAATGAACCACAACGCTGGCCATCGATTTCACCACCGTGACCTTGCGCAGAATCCTCGATGACTTTCAAGTCGTGGCGCTTCGCCAATTCACCGATCTCTCGCATTCGAGCGGGCTGGCCATACAGGTGCACCGGGATGATTGCCTTGGTTCGTTCGGTGATGGCCTGTTCGATCAAGTTCACATCGATATTGAAGTCCACTGGATCGATATCGACAAATACCGCGGTTGCACCAGCGTGAGCTATCGCGAACGCGGTCGCGGCAAACGAGTTGCCTGCGGTGATCACTTCATCACCGGGGCCGATATCCAAAGCCCGCAGCGCCATATGGATCGCTTCGGTTCCGTTGGCCATACCGATACAGTGATCTAAACCACAATAGGCGGCGAATTGCTCCTCGAATTCCTGAACCTCCTGGCCAAGAATGTACCTTGCACCGTCAATCACTTCGCCCATTCGGCGTAACACGTCGTCTTTGATCGCACGTGATTGAGTTTGCAGGTCAACGAGCGGAATGTGGAATTGGTCAGAGCTAGATGTCATGGTGATAGTCACAGGAGTTGAGCTAAACGACAATTATCTCGCTGGTTCAGCCAGCGTAAATGAAAAACGATTAAAAGCTATTGGAAATAGCCGGAAGTACCGCACTTCTTGCACTTGCAGTTTCGCCACAGGATTCGCAGTCGCTGCTGGACGCCGGCCCGGCAAGCTTCTGACCACAACTGCAAACGTATCCGACGTGACGTGCGGGCGAGCCCATCACCAGGCTGTGCGGCTGGACGTCCTTGGTCACGACGCTTCCCGCTGCGATCATGCTGTATCGGCCCAGCGTCACTCCCGGGCAAATCGTGGACGAGGCACCGATGGAGCAACCTCGCTCGACAAGCGTACGCACGAGCCAGTTCGCCCGCTCGGAGTAACGTAACTTGGCGATCGGCATCCGCGGTGAGCGAGGAAATTGGTCGTTGGTGAAAACAACGGCAGGTCCAACGAACACATCATCTTCGATGGTAATGCCCTCCCAAATCAGTACACGATTCTTCAGCGTTACGTTGTTACCGACGACGGCGCCGGACTCGACGAAGGCATGGTCGCCGATGTTGCAATAATCACCAATCCGTGCACCGGACATGACGTGGGCGAATGCCCAGACGTTGGTGCTGGCGCTGATCGAACTTGCGTCATCGACAAGTGCGTGTGGATGAATCATGGTACTGAAGTTACTGCTTAGGCTATTGACGCTGTATCATTAGGTGATGTTCCAGCAATAGCCAACTCAACACTTCGTCCATTAAGCATGACGGGACCAAAAGCCAGAACACCAACCCACTCGTTTGCAAACAAACGGCTTATCAACTTTGGCTAGTGCGATACAAAATCGGGATTCAACGAAGCCAGTTCGACGGGCCTGCCGCCGCTTCGCAGCGATCGGTCAGCTGCTTCAAGCACTTCAACCACGCTTAGCCCGTTGACGCCGTCGGTCAGCGGCACGTCGCCTTCACTGATGCAGCGAATGAAGTCCGCACACTCAGCCTTGAGTGGCTCCTGCTCCTTGATAAAGGGGCTGTAGCTACCACCGTAACGATACGCGAGCTGAAAATCGGCGAAGTCACCGCTGGCACCGGTCGGTTTATCAATGCCCTTATCGAAAATCTTGATCTTTTCTTGCTCCAAATCGTCATACACAGCCATCCGCTTGTCGCCGACGACCGTCAACACTCGTTCTTTGCGAGGGTCCAGCCAGCTCACGTGGATCATGCCCATGCGGTTATCGGGAAACGTCAATGTCAGATTACATACGTCGTGGATCCCTGGATGCAAACGATCGAAACCAGAGCAAGTAACCGACACAGGGTCCTGGCCAAGCAAATACAGCATCATCGAAATGTCGTGCGGAGCAAGATCGTACAGTGCACTGACATCCTTACGGACGGGCCCCAAATTCAAGCGACGACTACTGATGTAATTGATGTTGCCCAGCTCACCGGACTGGACCAATTCACGCAACTTTATCACTGGCGATGCATGCAAAAACACGTGCCCGACGAAAAGCGTTCGGTTTCGCACACCAGCAGTTTCGATCAGCTTACGACATTGCGCAGAAGTCTCTGCCAACGGTTTCTCGACGAATACGTGAAGATCGTGCTCCAAGGCCTTCATGGAAAGATCGAAGTGAGTCGCTGTCGGCGTTGCGATTACGACAGCATCGACTAAATCGCGATCCAACAAAGCATCGAAATTCTCAATCGGATAGACGCTGGGAAAGCGATCTTTGATCCGTAAGAGCTGGTCATAGCTCTGATCACAAACTGCAGTCACCTTACAGTTTTCCAGGTCCGAAAAACAACGAACCAAATTAGGCCCCCAATAACCGAGGCCCACAATACCGACGCGAATCATGATGCAAATCTTTTGTAAAGGTTTCTATTCGTTACGCTGAAACAATAACACAACCACAGTCTTCGCCAAGATTTTCAAATCTCGCGAAAGACATCGAGTTTCGACGTATTCAATGTCTAACTCGACCATCTGGTCAAATGTCAGCCGATTCTTGCCGCTGACCTGCCACAATCCCGTCATCCCTGGGAGCACTTCAAACCGCCGCAACTGCCAAGGTTCGTAATCATCCAGCCGCAACACGTCAGGCCGAGGACCGACCAAACTCATGTTGCCTCGCCAGACGTTTAGCAATTGTGGAAACTCGTCCACCGAGAGCTTGCGTAGCATTTCGCCACCGGGGATCAGATCATTTCGGTAATCAGGTTTTCTGAGCGGTCCATCGTTAGCGCTACGACTTGCCACATAATCACGGTGAGTCGCGTCGCGACTTACTGTTGGAACGTGCATCGTGCGGAATTTGTAAATCTTGAAATCATGGCCACCACAACCTACGCGTGATTGAACAAAGAAAACCGGCCCTGGTGAAACGATTCGAATATAGATTGCCACAAAAGCCAAAACTGGCGCGACGAAGGGCGCAACAAGAATGACTCCGAACACATCCAATGCACGTTTCCAACCAGGTGTCCCACGCATCGGAATGTGAGGGATCGCCGAAGATTTTTGAGGGGTATCGAGCGTCAGGTTCAACAATTTGGCCAGCCGTCTATAAAGCAAAGCATGAAGTGATAGCCGCTTGGCTCCAGTGATCCCGGTCCGGATGGCTAGGGGCGCCGCAACTGCAGAGATGCAGTAGCGTCAAGGCCACTCAGAGGGGAGCCAGAAGCGGTCGTATCTTATCAGCCCAAGTTACCAAGGCAACGGTTGACATATAAATTTCAGAAATCTTCGCAGCTAGTTTTTGGAATGGTTTTGCGTCGAGGAGAAACAAAAAGATTTCTGACACCATATCGACAACATGCCAACTACACTCAATTGTCAAAAAACACCGAAATCCTATGAGACTCGATCGCGAATCGCTTTTGCCTCGCGTAGCCATTGCAATAACTGTGAGTCATCTATCTGCCCCAGTAGCTCGATAAGGGACTGAATCGATCCCGCAAACCGCTGCAGTTCGACCTGAATCGCTGCTTGGTTTTCGCGACAAATTGCCGCCCACATTTCGGGGTCGCCAGCAGCGACCCGTGTGGTATCCGCCCAACCTGATCCCACAAGCGGCAAGGCGTGCTCTGGCAATAACCTTGCTATTGCCGACGATACGAGATGTGGCACGTGGCTTGTCGCGGCCAAAAAGTTGTCGTGCTGGGCGGCGTCCAAGCGTATCGTGCGCGCCCCGGTAAGCTGCCAAAAGGACTCCGCACTTTCAATCGTTTGTTGATGTGTGGCGTCGTCCGGTGTCAGCACGACACAGCGACCATCGAACAGCGATTCCAAAGCGTACTCTACACCCGCTTTCTCGCGGCCAGCGATCGGATGCGCAGCTACGAATTTATTCGCTGCTAGTCGATGCCTTGCAACCGTTTCGACGATTGTTAGCTTGGTACTACCAACGTCAGTCACCAAGCAATGCACCGGAGAAGCCTCCATCGCCGTGATTGCCAGGGATGCGATACGATCAACCGGCGCGGCGATAACAATGGCTTCACTATCAACACATGCTACCTCAATCGACATTGCAGCCTCGTCGATCACCCCAAGACGTAACGCTTCGTTACAAGTCGATTGACGACGCGACCATCCACAAACCTTCACTTGCGGGCGAGCGCGACGAATTGCTTTGGCAACGCTGCCACCGAGCAGACCGATGCCGAGGATCGTGATTCGACTGGGCCAAGTGTCGCTCATGATTTCGGAAGTCGATGACCCAGCTTCTCGCGTTTCGTATCCAAGTAGCGTTGGTTGTGCTGATTCGGCAATGAGACCACCGGCACTTGATCGACGACATGCAAATCGAAACCTCTTAGATTGAAGGCTTCGGTTTTCTTGGGATTGTTGGTTAGCAATCTGACGTTGGTCAGTCCAAGGTCCTTCAAGATCTGCAATCCAATTCCATAATCACGCATATCGGCTTTGAAACCTAACGCGTGGTTTGCCTCGACTGTATCGAGCCCTTTATCTTGTAACGCATACGCTCGAATCTTCTGCGCCAAGCCGATGCCGCGGCCTTCTTGAGGAAGATAAACGAGTGCCCCGCGACCTTCACGACTGATCAGATCCAATGCCATCTGAAGTTGATCGCCACAATCGCAGCGCAGTGACGCCACGAGATCCCCTGTAAAACAACTGCTGTGCATCCTCACCAGTGGCGGTTCGCCCTCGGCCATCAGGTTACCGAAGACGAGGGCAAGTGGTTCTTGAGCTTCATACTGTACCGAGTACACAATGATGCTGAAGTCACCATAGCGTGTGGGCAGGATCGCTTCCGCTGCTCGACTGATCAGCTTCTCACTGACGCGACGATGCGCGATCAAGTCCTCGATACTGATTACTGTCAAGTTGTGCTTTTGCGCCAGGTGAGCCAAGCCATCACGCGTGGCACGATCACCGGTTTCATCGAGCACTTCACAGAGCACACCTGCGGGCTGTAGTCCCGCCATTCTCGCCAAATCGACGGCAGCTTCGGTGTGTCCGGCACGCCGAAGAACACCGCCCTCTTTGGCCAACAGGGGATACACGTGCCCTGGACGAACGAACTCATCCGCACGAGCCTCAATCGAAGCGATGCGGCGAATTGTCTCACCGCGTTCGGCAGCGGTAATCCCCGTTTTTGCCGATCGAATATCAATCGGCGTCATGAAGGCCGTTTGCAGAGGCGCGTCATTCTGGGCGACAACCGGAGATAGCTCCAAGCGTTTGCACACTTCCGGCAACACGGAAACGCACAACTGTCCACGACCGGAGAGCATGAAATTAATCGTTTCTGTGGTGGCTTTTTCAGCGGCACAGATAAAATCACCTTCGTTCTCGCGATCTTCGGCGTCGATGACAATAACGACTTCACCGCGACGAATTGCTTCGACAGCTTCGGGGACCGAGTTGAGTACAAGAGACGTAAGAACAGTCACAAAGCGTTCCGTTGATAGATGGCGGTAAAACTACCGTCTATTATACGGCGTTGCACGATTCCTCCCTAGCGCCCGTCAAGAAACTCAAGGATGGCGAAAACCAATGTTTGATCGAATTGCGTTCACGGTTGTGTTGTTGCTGGTCTCCAGCATTGGCCGTGCTGCTGAATCAAGGATACTCGTCAACGAGCAATACGATGCTTCCCTGGGTGGAGCCGGTCGGTGCGATGTCTATTTGCCGGCAGGCGAACCACCGGCCGATGGTTTTCCCGCCGTGCTAGTCATTCACGGCGGCGGGTGGGCGGCCGGTGACAAGTGGACAATGGGTAGCTATTGCCGCAGCCTCAATGACGATGGATTCGCAGCCATCAGCATCAACTATCGGCACGCTCCGGCGGCCAAGTTTCCCTCTCAGGCTGATGACGTGCGACAAGCCCTCATCTGGATCGCGAAACAAAGCGAGCGCTTCCATTTGGACGTCGGACGCCTCGGCGCGTTCGGTTACTCCGCTGGCGGCCATCTGGCGACACTTATTGGATTTCTGGGAGACGCACCGCCGAGCGAGCGAGCTGCGACAACGGCATGGCTGAACGACGACTCTCGCTGGCAGGAACTGCCCAAGTTAATTGCCGTCTGTGCTGGTGCTCCGCCGTGTGACTTTCGCCCACTGCCGTTGGACAATACCGGACTAGCGTTCTTTCTCGGTGGCTCGCGCCGTGAACTTCCCGATATCTATCGGGCGGCTTCCCCGGCGGCCCACGTTACATCAGGTGACCCGCCAGTCCAGTTGATCCATGGTGACAAGGATATTCTTGTACCGATCGACGGCAGCCACGCGCTTTTGCAAGCTCTCTCGCAAGCTGGCGTTGACGGCAAATTGGAAACGATTTCCGACCAAGGTCATCTTGTTACCTTTGTGCATCCGCGCACCCAAGAGGTCATGTTGCAGTTTTTCCACGAGTCTCTAAAACGACGCTAGGCACCGATGCTTGATTGAGCGTCCAGATTACTTCGATGCAGGTTTCCTCAGCCAACACGTCTCCCCCCAGTTACTTCGATTTGCTTCGTTGGTACTTCGGCTACGATACATTTCGTACCTCCCAAGCCGCGATTTTGAAGCGAATTCAATCCGGTGGCCATGCGATGGTGGTGATGCCGACAGGGATGGGCAAATCGCTGTGTTATCAACTTCCTGCGCTTGCACTGGACCCGACATCTCGCGACATGGTGCTGGTGCTTTCGCCACTAGTGGCACTGATGCAGGACCAAGTTGACTCACTTCAGTCGCGGGGAATTGATGCAACCTTGGTCAATTCGTCGCTCGACCGCCAGACGCGGCAACAACGATACGGTCAACTCGCTGCTGGCGAATTTCGTCTGCTATTTGTTACTCCCGAACGATTTCGCAAGCCAGACTTCTGCGACATCATCAATACGCGACGTGTCAGGTTACTGGCAGTGGACGAGGCCCATTGCGTGAGCCAATGGGGACACGACTTTCGCCCCGACTACTCGCGAGTGGGCGAGATTCGTGAGCGACTGGGGAAGCCCACGACGATTGCCCTGACCGCCACAGCGACGGCCCAGTGCCGCCACGACATTTACGAACAATTGCATGTCAATCCAGAAGAAATTCAACTCTTCCACGAGGGGATTGATCGCCCGAACTTGCAACTCGAAGTCGTGCCAACATGGGACGCCGATGAAAAGCGAACACACATCCGTAGCATCCTGGCTGATGAGCGACTGCGTGACGGTAGCGTCATTATTTATTTTTCGCTGATTAAGACGTTGCAAGAATTCAGTGACTGGATGCTTGCCGAACGCATCGATCATGTTTGTTACCACGGGGATTTGTCGCGCGGAAATCGTCGCTCGGTGCAAAACGAGTTCATGCAGGGCAAAGCGGATTTAGTATTAGCAACCAACGCTTTTGGAATGGGGATCGATAAAGACGACATTCGAGCCGTGATTCATGCCGAGACGCCTGGTTCGATCGAGTCGTACTATCAAGAAATCGGTCGCGCGGGCCGCGATGGAAAACCTAGTCGTTGCGTATGGCTCTACGACCAGCATGACCTGACAACGCAAATGCAATTCATCGAGTGGGCAAACCCTGATGCTGGTTTTTACTCCCGCTTTTATAACCTGCTAAGCGAACACGCTGAGGAATGCCGGGCGTTCGGACTGGATTGGATGAACGACCGATTACAGCGAGTCAGTCGTCACGATCATCGCCTGCAAACGACGATCGCGATGCTTGCCAGATTCGGCGTGATCGCCGGCGACTCACCACCAGCATGCTTTCAGGTCGAATCGCTACTGCCGGCCCGATTCCTCAATAACGATACGCTCAGCGAGAAAAAGCTACGAGACCAGCAGAGACTTTACGCCATGGTCCTGTACGCAGCAGAAACGGGCAACCGACAGGAATTCTTCAACCGTTATTTCCTGAATAGCGATTAATTCGACGCCGCAGAAAATACTGTGATGAATCACAAAGAGTCGATCTAGTCAACAGGACCAGACGAGATAAGATCGGAAATCGAGCGAAGATTTTCCGCTCGTCCCGAGGCAGTCGATTGAACTCCTCGCCGGATGCAATGCACTGTCAATCGTATTGTATTTGAGCCTTCTAAAGATGATTGCCTTAGCGAATGTACGTCGTGACTTAAAGCGAAAACAGCGCCGCCGACTGTTATTTGAATCCTTGGAGCACCGTCGTGTCTTGCACGCTCCGGGAATTCCCGTATTGGAATTGGAAGCTGGTCACGGAGTGGTCGCCAGCGGTGGATTGGTTTCGCAATGGAATGACCAATCCACTAACGCCAGTCACGTCCTCGCCATCGGCAGCGAGCGGCCGACCTTTGGTGTGGTTAAGACGCCAACGAACGTTGATGCCCTCAGCTTTGACGGGGTGGATGATCGGCTGATACGAACCGTGACCGAGGGCTTGGCGGGTTTGCCGGCGGGCAATGCCAACCGCACGATGTTTCTTGTTGCCCAGTTCCATGACGCAGCAGCCTGGGGTGGTGTTGCCTACGGTTCCGGGACTGCGAATCAAACCTTTGGTGTCGGTGTCGTCGGTTCAGGGGTAAACGAAGGTAAGGCGTTGATTACCGGGTGGGGAAGCGGCAATGATTTGATCTCCTCGCAACTGGCCTATACGCCGCCCAGTGGACCCACGACGGGTTGGAAAGTTTATGCTGCGGTACTCGATGCCGGGGTCGCGACGTTATACGCAGACGGAGTTCAGATCGCTTCTTGGACGCACACCTACGCCACGAACTTGAGCGACACGACGCCGGTCAATGGCAAGGCTGCGTCGCGGTTAGTGATCGGCGAGGAGATTAAAGAATTTGGTCACATCAAAGCCGATATAGCCGCGGTGCTTGTTTATGACACAGCCGTGTCGCCGGCGTTCCGCAATCAAGTCGAGTCGTACTTGACGCAAGAGTATGTGGGAATGCCCTCGACACCCACGTTCACAAATGAGCTTGTACTCAGCCTGCCGACGGAACCGTTGGGGCTGACGAATTTGCCCGATGGTCGGATGTTGGTCCTGGAAAAGACGGGGCAAATCAAAATCGTAACTATTCAGCCTGTTGAAATTGATCTTGGCTGAAACGGGGAAATTGATACTGTTGATGCGATCATGGATGAATCGCAGTCCACAGCCGTCGCCGAACCGCCAGTCGATAACAGTCTACTGGAAAAGCTGCTTC
>JBGSIA010000102.1:0-91305 GCA_041751935.1 Pirellulaceae bacterium
GGCGGTGGCGGCGGACGCTATCGCGACTAAGTTACTCAGTGAAGCACGCGAAGCCATGCCCAACAAAGCATGGCTTCGCTTGTCTAGAGAATTGGCTGTCTACGGAATCGAACCGCGATCCGTTTCTACTCGGCGATCCGAACTTCCGCCGAACGCATTGTCAATCAAGTCAGCGTTGAATCGCACGACTATAGCGGCAGCTACCAACGCTGCAGCTATCGCCGCGAGCATCAGCGTGCGGTGAACGTTGGTGCCGCTGTTATTTTTGGTGGAGCTGTCTATCGACTGCAGCAAGGTATTGTCAGCATCCTCGTCCGCTTGTTCACGGTCCGCTTGTTCTTTGAGTTTACGGTTTGCTAAGCGAGTAACGTAAACGGTCACGACGACAGTAGCGACCAGTCCGATAGCCAACATCGCCCATTCACCCAGCGTGCGTTGTCGGTCGGCCGCAACGGCCGCGCCGGTGACGTGCCCGAGGTAAACGTACAAGAAAGTGCCCGGCATCATCGCGATCCAACTGGTGAAGGCATACGGCCAAAATCGCACGGGCGTTAGACCATACAAGTAGTTCTGGAGGTTGAACGGGATTGCTGGCGATAATCGCAACAGTCCAACGATCTTCCATCCACCTTCACCGATTGCTCGGTCAATCGCGTCAAAGTGTCGGTTACCGCTGGCCATCGCTGCGACTTTTTCTCTCGCAGCGTAACGAGCAATCAAGAACGCCAGCGATGCACCGATCGTTGAGCCGATTGAGACCGTCACCATACCGATTGTGAGCCCAAACATTGCTCCAGCGACCAATGTCAAGATTGTTCCTGGTACGAACAGCACTGTCGCTACGATATACAAAATCCCCAACACCACAGGTCCCCAATAACCCAGTCCTGCGATCCAACCTTTTATCGCCGACATTGCTTGGTCCAGCGGCAATGAACGAACGATCGTTAGCAGCGAAACAGCGATCGCTAACAGCGAGATCCAGCGAACTGCGGCGAAAAACTTCGACCCCTTGTCGCTTGCCCTACCCGTGTGATCCCGATCAAGCGATGCTGATACCGACACGCCTTCAGGTTGATTCATCGAATTTGGTCTCTCTCCATCGGACATACTTTTTTCGCTCATTGCTTACTAAGCATCGCAAGTAAACAAGTGGTCGTGACTTTCAGCCGCCAACTCCCGAAACGTCGACCAAAAGTCGACACCACGTCAAGAATGCGTCACTAATTGAAATTGCGATGCTCAGTACCAGAAAAGGGGACTCAATACCTATTTGCTCGGAGTATCCAAAACTTATCCAGCATTTGAACCTCTGAGCGAGGCTCGCAATACCTGGGGTGTTTAATCTCTGGCCAAGACCAGCGGCGGCGTATTCATCGCCAGTGGCGAATACGCCCTGCTGGCGTTAGCTCACTGCAAACAAAAGCAGTAACGTTGTTTCAGGACTGTTCTTAAAACGCGAGTTGTGCACAATGGGTGAAACGTCACATTGAACTGACGAGTTGTGGTTGTTGCAAATTCATGACACGTTGGCTCATGAAGATCGTGGCATGGATCATAAACTCGGAGAAATTCTGTGGCCGTTATCGCACTTGTCGATCATCCCGACTCCGCTGCCATGGACTCCCTGTGTGAGACGTTAGCGCAGTGGTCGCCTCGCTGGCAAACCATTCATGATTGGCCCGCTGATGCAATCGAGTTGTGTGCTCGTGCAGGCGTCTATCGCTGGTTTGCCGCAGAGAAAGATGGTGGTATGGGGTGGGATGACGTTGACCAAACTCGCGGATACTTGCGACTCGCTGCGGTTGATTTGACGACGACGTTTATCATCACACAGTTCATGGGCGCGTGTCGGCGGATCGCAGGGAGTAACCACCAGGCCATTGCTGAGAAATGGTTGCCAGCGTTGCTTGCGGGCCGATCGTTTGCCTCGGTCGGCATCAGCCACTTGACGACAAGCCGCCGACACCTTGCAAGTCCCGTGTTGCGTGCGATCGTGGATGGTGATGGTTTTCGATTGTCCGGTATGTCGCCTTGGGTGACGGGTGCTGCGCCGGCCGATTTGTTGGTCGTTGGTGCAACACTCGACGATGGACGCGAAATTTTGGCTGCGGTATCGACAACGCTACCGGGAGTGATCGCTGGCGAGGGTCTTGAACTGATGGCGTTGTCCGCCAGCAAAACGGATAAGACGGAGTTCCACGATGTTCGCATCGACGAATCGATGGTTCTTACAGGACCCGTGGAGAATGTCATGCGGACTGGGACAGGCGCGGGGACTGGTGGATTGCAAACCTCGACACTCGCAGTCGGTTTGTCGCGCGCGGCGGTAAAGTTTCTTGCACAGGAAGCAGAGAATCGCGGGGACTTGCTCGCAGCGAGCGACGAGTTAGTTCGCGAAGTGGACGAGTTGCAAGCCAAGTTGTTGCGTGCCGCTGCGGGTGATGCGAGTTGTGATGCTGGCGATTTGCGGGCAAACGCGAATCGATTGGCATTGAGAACAACGCAAGCCGCTTTGGTCGCTGCCAAAGGAGCCGGTTACATCGACAAGCATCCCGTCGGTCGTTGGTGCCGCGAAGCGATGTTCTTTCTGGTGTGGAGTTGTCCCCAGTCGGTTTCGCAAGCACACCTATGCGAACTGGCGGGAATCGTTTAACGCCAGTTTGCTGATTTATCCTCGTCTGCATCCAACGGCGTTCATTGTTTTCTTTCTTGACGGTACTTCCCAGGCGGCATTCCCGTCGTTCGACGAAACACAACGCTCATGTACTCTTCGTGTTCGAATTGTGTTATTCGAGCAATTTGTTTCAGCGGCATGTCGGTTTCGACCAACAGCGTTTTAACGCGTTCGACTCGTTGACGAATGATCTCTTGATGTGGTGTTCTGCCCACCAAGGAGTGAAAGCGAACTTCCAACGCGCGACGAGTCAAGCATACCTGGGCAATGACATCCTTGACATTGATTCCGTCACAGGCGTGATCGCGAATGTAGCGAATCGCCAACGCAACATCCGCGTCCTCGATCGCTAAGACGTCTGTCGACTGGCGCGTTGCCACACCAATGGGGTCAATCAAATGACGTTCTTCATCCACATTGCCACCATTCATCAAGATAGTCAGTAACCGAGCAGCTTCACGGCCAGTGCGATATGCATCAGGGATGACGCTTGACAATGCGTGGGTGGCAAAGGTTGCACAGCAAGTGGTCATCATCCACTCCGAGAACGGCAACGTCATCTGGAACGTTTACCGATGTTTCGCGGCAAACATCCAGCAACTGCTGAGCGCGGATGTCATAACACGCAAACACACCGACAGGTTTCGGAAGCGACGCGATCCATTTCGCCAACCGTTTTTTTTCGCGATTCCACGAGTACTGTGGATCGCTCCGGGAGGTCGCGTCAAAGACATCGCATCTCAGTCCTGGTCGGGCTGCGATTTGCTGTACGAATTCCTGTTCCCGCCAACGCGACCAGTTAAAATCCGGCTCACCGCAAAATGCTAGTTGCTTGAACCCGCGCGATGTGAAGTGTTCGATCGCCAAACGAGCGATTGTCGCATCATTCGTTTCGACCCAAGGAATTCCTTCAACTCGCCGAGCCGCACTGACGTCGATCACTGGCTTGTTTAGCCGACGTACTGTCCTCGCGATCTCGTCGGTCTCGATGCGGACAATCAACCCGTCGCCCTTCCAGTTCTTGATCCATGATGGCGGCGTCGCTCCGCGTTCTTGTTCCGGCAGATAAATCGACCACGGCTCATGCTCGCGATTGTAGGAAACGATTCCCTCGAGAACGCCTCGCGCATAAGCATTGGACGTCTCAACGAGTAACGCAACGCTACGAAGTTTTTTCATCAAGTGATCCTGACAGCCGTCATTTCGGCAATGTGAAACCTCTCAGAACAGTTGTGCGTTATATCGGCTGCGTCAATAAAGCGAAACGTTGAACTCGCTGGCGTTGCGGAGTCGAAAAAAAAACCTCAGTCAACTTAGTTGTCGACTGAGGCTTTCTATCGCAATTGTTTGACGAACCCATTAGGTCCGCTGGTTCACGCTTAGCGGCGGAACAGTTTGCAGCAACGTTTCTTGCCACAAGGTGCTGCTTCACAGCAAGTTGGCTCTGGGCAGCATGTTGGTGCTGGCTCGGGGCAGCAAACTGGTGCTGGAGCTGGGCAGCAATCGGCAGCTTGACGGCTCGCCTTACGAGCTTGGTGGCTGGCGCACAAGCGAGCCAACAAGCCTTGACGCGGTGCGCTGTCGCAGCAAACCGGAGCTGGTGCGCAAACGGGTGCCGGTGCACAGCAAGCTGCGCCACGACGGTGATGTCCCAATGCGAACACGGGACTGGCTGAAGCGATGACCAACATGGCAGCAACGCAACCAACCAACATTTGACTGTAACGACTCATACGACTGTTCTCCTTGGGAGATGTGAAAGAGTAGTGAGACTGGAGCCGAGCAGTTTGCCAATACTTCCCAGGATCTGCAATCGGTAGTAGTTTTCTGGTCCTAATAAACCTCCCATATTCACTGGTCGTGTCCATTGATTCAGTACCAGTCGGTTCTTCACCTTTCGCAGCCGCTGGTCCCTTGCCGTATACTGGGAGGATACCCTTGAAGAAGTCCGTTTTGCTGGCAAATTCAACAAAAACAGGGCTTTGATTGTTTACCGACGTTTTGAACCGCTCCATGAATTGCTTGCAAAACACCGTCGCATCAGCCGAGAAATGCTGTCCAAGCCCGGTCGGGGTGCGACAAATTGCCATCTTCGTCGTGTTCACGGCGAGTTTTTTTTCCGGGATTTTCACGCGTTTTGCGGACGCTCAGGAGGCTGCCGAGGTGGCTGGCGCCAGTGTCACGGCGGATTCCGACGCAACGCAAGCGATTCGCGAGTCCGTGGAACTGCTGGGTGCGGGCGACTTTGCCTCGCGAGAAAGAGCCACCGAGCATTTGATGTCGCTGGGGACCGATGCGATTCCGCGGCTTCGCGAGCTGGAGAAAGACCCCGACCCAGAAGTGCGAATGCGAGCAGCCGATTTGGTACGCCAGCTCGCCGACGGCGACTTCCAAGCCCGAGTGGATGATTTTCTTTCGGGCAATGAAGTCCAGTTCGAGGGCTGGGAGTTTGTTCAACAGCGATTGGGTTCGGCGATCACGATTCGGGAGCTGTTCATTGAATTGTTGCAAGCTTTCCCGACGTTGGGAAAATCACTCGAAGGCACGTCGCGTGATCGCGTGCTCGCTTTGGAAGGAGTTTTAGCGACGATCAAGCAAGGAATGTACATCGAGCGTCGGTTGCCGCGTGTCGTCGATGCTGTCGCGATGCTGTTGTTGGTCTCGGACAAGGACGTTCCGATCACTCCCGACTTTGAGAATATGTTGTTCCGAGTGTTTCGGTACACGGCGGGGACCGAAATTCGCCGGGACCAACGGTTGTCGTTGGCGGTGTCGAAACTTCTTGGCGAATGGGTAGCGCGAAGTTTGCCCGACAATCGCGGTGAAGTGATCCCTTTTTCGCTCGACTGGGGACTTCCGGAAGTGCTACCGGTGGCGATCTCGACATTGGAAGAGATGCGTGATCCGGAGCGTGCCAAAAACGGTGGCGGATACGGCATGGATACACTTGCGATGGCGATGCGCGCGATTGGGCGTTTTGGAAAACCAGCGGACGCCGCGATTTTGGCCAAGTACCTCGATGACGAGCGAGTGGCGACCGACCAAGGTTTCGTAATCGGCGCCACCGATCAACCGCAACTTCGAGACGTCGCCATGGCTTCGATCGCAACGATTCATAAGATGCCGTTGAGTGAACTTGGGTTTCCCGTCGGCATTGAACACTCGACGTTCGTATTCAGCGTCGAAGACTTGCGATTTGCGAGCAAGGACAAAGAGGCTCGAGCCAAGGCGCGTGCCAAGGTCGACGCGTTGTTGCAGTGAGTTCAGGCAAATAACAGAGTCCCGCGCAGTTGCTATCCAGTGAATTCATCCTCCTGCGGCAAGCCACAACAGGGCGACGTCGAAATCCTATTACGTTTCAATCTTTTCAATCGCCCAAGCACAGGCTTCACGCACTAACGGCTCAGCGTCGGCAAGTCCCTTTTGGAGCGCTGCCATTGCTCGCCGGTCGCGTTGGTTGCCCAATACGATCGCTGCGTTTCGCAGCAGGCCGCGGCGTCGGCTTCGCCAAAACGGTGTCTGGCGAAACTTGGCTCGAAACTGCTCATCGTCAAGCTCGAACAGCGTTTGCAGTTCCAGCGAACTCAACTCACAGTCATTGAATTCAACTTGCCGCGATGGCTTACGATTCCAGGGACAAACGTCTTGGCACACATCGCAACCAAACAGCCAATCGCCAATGCCAGCTCGTAACTCGAGGGGAATTTCACCGCGATGTTCGATCGTCAGATAGCTGATACAACGCGAAGCATCGAGTATCCCTGGACGAGGAAAGGCTTGTGTCGGACACGCGTCCAAGCATGCAGTGCAGGTCCCACAATGCGACGTTGCATGGGGTTGACTCAGCGGAAGTTCTAAATCAGTGAGCAAGCAGGCGAGAAAGAAATAGCTGCCGTGTTGGCGATTGAGTAACAGGGTGTTCTTGCCTTGCCAGCCGAGGCCTGCAGCGATCGCCACTTCACGTTCCATCAGCGGCGCGGTGTCGACGATGCCTCGCACGGCAGCGTGTGGGAACTCAGCAACGAGGGTATTGGCCAGCAACCTAAGCTTCTTGTGGAGGACGTCATGGTAGTCAGCTCCGGCACCGACATATCGCGCGACTCGACCATGTCCCAGCGGTACGTCGGGGCGAATCGCTGCGTCATAGGGATACGCGAGAACCACAATGCTGCGTACTCCTGCAAGTACATGTCGTGGGTGCGAGTACGCTTGCAGCCGATTAGAAAAATAGTCCATGGATGCGGCATAACCAGCATCGATCCATTGGGTCAACTGATGAAATCCCTGTGAGTCGACAGCCGGCGCGACACCTGCGAGCGTAAAGCCCGTCTGGGTGGCAGCAGCTCGAAGCGAATCCATAAGGGACATTCTCAAATTTTCGTCGACTCTCGTCGCTTGATACCGATCCCTAGCAAACAAGCGACCGAGCAAATGCTGCATATTCGCGAAAACCATTCACCGTGTCGCGTGTAAAACGTTTGCTCAGTCTCAAGCGGTACGTCCACAACGAGACTACTTTCAACACCAAGCGGCAATTGCTCTTGGATTTCGCCGTCTGGGCCAATCAAGCACGTCACTCCGGTTGCCGCACAACGAATCATCGCGCGGCGGTTTTCGATCGTCCGCAATTGCGCCAGTTGCAAATGTTGTAGCAGGGTATCCTCATCTTTGAACGCCGAGCCGTTGACGAGTGCCACCAAACATTGGGCGCCTTCGCGGACACTCGACGAGGCATTATCTGCGACCATGTCTTCGTAGCAAACCAGCACTCCGATTTTCTCGCCACTGGAAAGTGTCAGCGGTTCATCGTTTGTTCCTCGAATCAACTCGGTTGAAACAGCCGCCCAATCACGCAGGATAGGAAACCATTTTTCGCCGGGTACGTACTCGCCAATCGGCATCAACGTTCGCTTGACATAACGACCGATGATGTAGTTGCTCTTGTTCAGTAAGAATGCTGTGTTCTTGTAAGGGCCCTTGCCGCGGCCGCCTTCGTCGTAAGTCTTTCCACCAGCGAGCAAGTCACAGTAGATCGAAGGATACGGATCGATCGCCGGACAAGGAAGCTCGGAATTCACTAACGTGTAATCGCGATCACCAAAATGATCCATCGTCACGTTGTAGTGCCCGAGTGTTGATTCTGGCCATAGCAACAAGTCCACTCGGTCTCGAATATGATCCGACAGTCCTTGCATCTTTCCCAGCGACTCCACGAACGTCGGATCCACCTGGATCGCAGCAACGCGAATCGTAGTTGAGTTCTGTGAGCGCTGTTGCCAGTGCGCTAGCGATTGCAGGCCCCATAGACTTGCCGCAATAACGGCAAGCACAGCAATCGTGGACTCGATTACCGCCGATCGATCGGTGAATCCAGACAACCAAACTCGTGCTAACGCAACACTAGCAAGCACGGCACACGCTGTTACGCCGCTGGTGCCGGCCCATTCCGCAAGCTGCAGTATCGGCGGAAACCCGAGATAAGCGTGGGCCGTCGCCCAATTAAAAATCTTGGGCCAATGTGCTTGGATCGCTACCCAAACGGGAACCACCAGCCACAGCCATCGTGGTCCACGAGAGTAGACGTAGCTGGCTGCGAGGCCAAGAAGCATGAACGCGATCGCTTCCCACAACACCAAGCCGATGTAAACAAGGAATGAAAGCGTGTAGCTAAGGTGCGTTGTGTTGAAAATCGAATTTGCCGCCCAGTGAAAAGCGAGGGCCAAGGCGATCGCTCCAATGACGAAAGATTCGACGCCCGCGCGAAGCTTGGAGTGGCGTGCGGCGCGAACGATTAGAACGGTGTAACCGAGAAGACCCAGTGGATAGCACCACGCGAAAAGCCAGGGCAATCCGATGAGTATTCCGCAGGCTAATACGCCAATGAGGGTGGCCAAGAAGCTGCGGACTCTCAGCGATATTGTGATCGGTTGGTCGGCCGTGCTGGGAACTTCGGACACAGGTTCTCGGGGAGCTATCTGAGTCGCCGAAGTGGGTCAGACTCGAATGACACGAGCACAAGCCGTTGGTGTTTAGGCTTTAGCCGATTTTTTGAATGAACGGAACGCCTAAAGGCTGGACACCAACTATTCGTGAACGCCGATTTCTCCACGCTCGTGACATTCGGGTCAAAACCAGTTTCGGACCGGCTCTATTTGTAATCAAAAAAAAGCCAGCCGCAAGGAAAGCACGTTCCTCACGACTGGCTCAGGGACTTAAATCATCGATTCAATCAGGGACGACTACGGCAGGTTAATCGTACGCGCTTGACCACCACCGAGGTGAACCGAGCGAACGTTGCCAGCAAAGTCCGCCGCAACTGGTTGTGCTCCACCGACTGCTGTCGTGGCAAACGCGTACTGCTGTGTTCCTGCTCGCAAATTCGAGAAGGTTGCTGAACCGCCAGGTGGAATTGTTACTCCACCTTCAGCTGCAAACGCCGCAGCGCCAGCTTGAGCTCGCGCGAGCGTCGCATTATCACCAACGATTACGAATAGCGTGCGAGCCGACGCTGCGTTGGAAACAGTGGTGTTTCGGAATGTGATCGTACCAGTCGACTTGCTGTTGCCGCCACCGGCCATTGCAAGCGAAGGAACCGAAAAGGCGATTAACATCGCGATACAGAAATTTTTCATGGGTGTCTCTCGTAACAAGGTTGTCAAACTGATGTAAATTTCAACTTAATATTCGGTATCTGTAGCGGTGCTTGGGTAGGCAACTCCTGATGTATAAAAGGGGAGGACGGGGGTGGATACAAGCGACACGTTTTTAATTTGCGAAGAAACTATTTAGCTCCTCGCGTCCGTCGCGTGAACATAGGGCTCCGATCAATGCCTTGCTGATCGACTCCGTCACAAACCGGATTGAGCCGTCCGACAGAGCAACATACGCGCCGCCTGGATGGCGACTAAAAATTTCACCTGTATTCGCGGCGTTGATGCCACCGTTATCGTGCGAAATGACGTTTGATCCGTCAGCCCATAAACCATGTTCGGCCTCTGATCGATCAACGACTTCGGCAACAAAAATTGTGTGACTGGTGCCGTCAACGATTTCCGTCAAGCTGACTGGGTTCATCCGCCATGGTGACGATGTGATCAGCACCCCGTTATTGAGTCCGTGAGCGGCGACAGAATTAGGGTCACCGAGGATACTGCCCTGCACACCCGCATAGTCTGTGTCGCCGAGATAATCGATAATCGATGACGGACAGCGATACGTTGGGATGACGGTCATCGCCAGCGCTGCGTTGCCCGCTGGATCGTTCCATGCCAGTTTTCGATCGTACCTCGCGGCGATCGCGTTTTGCTCCAACTGAGGCAGGATTGCTGACGACCATGATTGCTCTCGATACTGCCAGCGATCATTGCCCAGCGGCAGCTTGTCGAATGTTGTGTGAAAGGAATGAAGGGCCAGCGCCTGCTGCTTCATATTGTTCGAGCATTGGACACGGCGCGCCGATTCGCGCGCGGCCTGGACGCCATTGAGCGTCAGCGACACAAGTACTCCGATGATGGCAATCACCACCAACAGCTCCACCAGCGTGAAGCCAGCCGTGCGTCGACCACGTGAGCGGGGATCGATAGGTTGTCGCATGTTGCCGCCACTCCCTAACTAAATTACTCGTCGTATTAACCGGCAATGACACAATGCCAAGTCCGATTGAGGGGCCTCGCTATTGAGGCCAAAATTCAATTTCCCCAATATAGAAATGTTCTAACCCACCGTTCTGTGTTGGTCAAGTTAGGCGAATTAGAACAAGTTTGAGGGGGCGGGTTGTTGGCCCAGTCGCTCGGTCATTGCACATGTGGTGCCAATCACGCGCGTGTCAAAGTAACTTGTGTTACACAAGCTCACCTAGAAAGTTTCGCTGTTCATCAAAGATACGGCGTGACTGGGTGATGGCGAGGTCCGCTAGGATGACTCGGCCAGTTCGAAACGAGGGACTGAGACAGCGGGATCAGTGGCGTTATGAATGCCATTCTAGTTCGCTGATTTTCTCTTGCCCTGAGGTCCAGGTTTTCGTCCGCGACGACGGCCTCGCTGCAGCGGCACAAAGCGTGTGTCCACTGGCTGGAGCAATTTACAGATACTGAGTTGGTTGATGCTCAGTTCCATGTCCTCGGACTCCGCCAGCAGTACCTCGTGAACGCTCTTGGGTAGTCGTATCGTGACCATTCTCTCGGGCTCGACCTCCGTCGACTTGCCCGGGTCCTGGCTACGCATCGCGGCGACCATTTCTTGCAGTTCAATGAACTCCTCCTGGCCCTCAAAGAATCGCAATTGCTCGGCGTCGGGAAACAGTCGCCGTACGACTCCATCGACCCCCAGCATCTCGCGGTAGAACACAACCCAACTACCGGTTTGAGAGAAGGCGATCTCGGCCAATCTCAAGACCTCACGCCCTCGCTTCTCTAAAGGTAGTCGTTGATTGATCGATCCCAGCTTCAACCTCGGTGTAACAGCGGTGGTCTCGCTCGGGGTTGGGTCACTGGCGTATCGGAGTTTTGGGTGGGTGGTCGAGGAAGTCATCAAAATCCTTTCGAGTCGCCCAAGAGGACGAAGTGCGGGTCGGTTGGTGACGCCATCCTCCAACCCCGTCAAACCCAACTCCCGAACATTTGCTTGCAAAAGGACTTACGTTGATCGGCCACTGTCTGCTCAAGAATCGTGCAGTGGTGCAAGTCGCGCTCGCGTCGCCGACTTGCACAGAAATTAAGCAGCTAGCAAATGTGCAAGGCCCAAGTGTCCTGCTCGCAGGCGTCCCAAAGTTTCTTCTGCTGACGCCTGAATCGTCGACGTTTGGCAGCGTTTTTTTCTGAAGTGTGAGTGGGGCGAGTCAAGCGTTCTCGGCCAGCAGGCTTGCTCCCGAGTCTTGGGTCTTGAGCCAGCGGCTGGTAAGCGTCAGCCGAGTCGAGCATTGACCGGCCAAAACACTAGGCGAGGGGGGTGAGAAAATGTCTCAATGCGTCCCTGTCGCCGAACGAGGAGTCAAGGATGAAAACTGGGAAATCGCGTCACGATTTTTGGACCAGTCCAGGCGATCTCGAATCGCGGCGGTCGCCGTGAACGATCAATGCCGCTTCCATCAATATCGTGGACGACAAGCAGCCGACCACCATCGAGTCATTACCAAGCGACAGCTAGGCATGTGGCCAAAGGCGCGGGCGGCGCGGCAGTTGAATCCGATTGAGATCGCTTTCCTCGACCCGACGCCGCTGGTTCACTCCCGAGTTACCCACCACAATCCGCTGGCTGAACCAAGTTGGCTAAGGGAGCGTTATCTCACCGTGCGCTTGGCCCACTCCCCACGGCGAAACAGGGGCGAGTGATAGCAGCCGACAAAGATGTCTGTCAGCCTTAAGTTTTGAACAGCCTAGTGCATCATCCATCCTTGGAATTGGCACTCGCCATAATTCCTAGCGACTATCAGGCGTTGAGGAATTCTGGTGGTTGGGTTGAAGGGGTCAGGAGTCAATTGTGCGAGGCACCCGAAGGGCCGTTCCGGCAATTGACTCCTGACCCCTTTACCCTACGTCTAGGTCAGTATCTTGGATCCCGAGCGTGATCAGTTGCCCAGGCCGTCAATGGCGAGGCGGACAAAATCGATCGACGAAACCATGCCCACCAAACGTTTACCATCGTCGACGATCGGAATGTGGTGGATTTGGTTGCTAAGCATCAACTGCGCCACGTGGGCCAGTGGGTCGTTGTGACGCGCGGTGATCGGCGACGCCGACATCGCTGTGGTGACTTCGTCCTCGCCCAACATGTCGCGAATCAGTTCCGTCAGCCATAAGCAATTGTCGTAGATCGTCACGCGATCTTCGAGTGATTGTTCAGCCGATTGAACCAACCGCAATAAATCGTTGACTGACACGATTCCTACCAGAACGTTGTCTGGGTTCACGATCGCCAGCGCCGACACATGGTGCTCGGACATCTTGTCAACGGCATCCTGGATCGTATCCGACTCCAGCAGCGAGATGGGTTGTCGCTGCATCACGCTGCTGACCAGGATCGGCATTTCCGTTTTCGTTGTGTTCATGTTTTTCTCTGGGGTTCTTGTTCTGCTCAGATGCTAACCGGTTTAAAGCAAAGACTATGCCGGTCAGATTTCTTGATTCGGCACCAGACGTGCGTTACGTCGGTTCGGAGTGTCCCGCTAAAACCGATTAACGACCAAACCGGAGCAACATCGACTGTGAATTTGAATAACACGTTCACCAGCGGACGCGTGCAGCGATGTCTCAATCATTGTGCATCGACGCACGTTGTGACCTGTCGCACGTTTGTTGCGCGGCACCCCTTCGAACTCTCCGCCAGGATGGTCTGCAGTCAGGAGATTCCTGACTCGTGGGCATACGGGTTCACGACTGGGACACGCCAATTGCAGTCCTAGACTAAGAGTCGGCGCTGTGGAAAAAGTATCACGGCCATTGGCAGCAATTGTCGCCGTCAATCTGTTCGCCCTACCTGCAGATCAACGCAACTCTCGAGACTGACTTAGCCAATTACCTTTCTGACGACTACCTAATGCTCAACAAGGAGGGATACCGACATGGGGCTGACTAAGGCGATGCGTGCGCAGCTTGCAAATAATGAATCGTGTGTCGTTGAAATCGTGAACTATCACAAGGACGGTTCGCCCTACATCGCCGAGCTTTTTATCACGCCGCTGTTTGACAACGAGGGACATCGCACGCACTTTGTTTCCATTCATCGTGACGTGACAGAGCGAAAACAGGCGGAAAACAGGCTGCGTATCGAACACGATTTCAATCAAAGTATCATTGCGACGAGCCAACAGGTGGTGGTCGTTCTCGACACTGAGGGTCGCATCCTACAGTTCAATCCCTACCTGGAGAACGTTACGGGATGGACGTTTGACGAAGTCCGAGGGCAAAATTGGTTCAAGAAGTTTTATCCCGCTGCCGTTCGCTCGAAAATCCAAGAAGCGATGTTGAAGGCTGATCCAGGAGTACAAACTCGCGGAAACATCAACACGATCCTGACCAAAGACGGCAGGGAGCGAGAGATTGCATGGTTCAACGCTCCGTTGACTGACCCCGATGACAAGGTCATTGGATTGCTTTGCTGCGGACAAGACATCTCCGATCGGCGTGCCTTGGAGCGGCGATTGCTGGACACTTCCGCCGAAGAGCAACGACGTATTGGCAACGACTTGCATGACGGTGTCGGGCAAGAACTGACGGGACTGTCGATGATCGCCCAATCCCTGGTGATCGCTCTGAGTCGTGCATCGCGACCGGAGTCCGCTATGGCTGAAAAGCTTAGCGCAGGAATCCATCGTTCGCTGTCCCAGGTAAGAAAGCTTGCACGAGGAATGAACCCCGTTGACATTGATGCACTTGGGTTGATGTCGTCGCTGTCGGACATGACCCAAAAGCTCAACGAACTTCACTGTGTGCGATGCACGTTCGAGTGTACTGAGCCGATCCTGTTGCGAGACAACCAAACGGCCACACAGCTTTTTCGGATCGCCCAAGAGGCGACAACGAATGCGATCAAACACAGCAAGGCAGAACAAATCGTGATCGAACTGGGACGGACCAACGACGGTGCCTCGCTGCGCATCGCCGATGACGGTGTTGGGATCAGTCAAGACGATTCATCCAAGCCAGGAATGGGTTTGCAAACCATGCAATATCGTGCCGACATCATCGGCTGCTCGCTACGCATTTCGAAGAACCAGGATCGCGGAACAGAAGTGATTTGCGAGATTCCGAGTTACGCCCTTTACCAAGCCTGAAGTCGTTTTCGTTCCGCTCAACACATAGCGGGCTGCAAATTGATTCTTCCGTCGAGCTTGTCTGGGCGGATGAAACAAGTGGTGGCTACTGTTGACCATAGCCTTCAGTTGTTTGCACCGCCCGGGCAATCCGGACGGCAGCAGGATAAAACGCACAGCAACAATTTTTTCGATCTCGTTTCCAGGCTCTGCCTGGGAACAAGATCGTGGCTTCGGCACTAGATTCGCACTTGCAGTATTTCGCTGCTTCGAGTTTGCGTTTTCGGATGGAAGGATCGATATGGCAGATGCATTGGTGACAGGCGCGAGCGGATTCATCGGCGGTCATTTGGTTCGGAGACTTCATGACCTTAGCCACGATATCACCTGCTTGGTGCGTCCCTCTTCAGATCGCAGGCGGCTGGCGACGTTTCATCCCAAATTCGCTGTTGGCGATGTGCTTGATCCATCGTCAATTCGATCGGCGATCCGAGATGTGGATGTGGTGTATCACCTAGCTGGCGCTACCAAGAGTTTGCGATCGTCAGACATGGAACAGGTGAACATTGATGGTGTGCGGAATGTTGCGCAGGCCTGTGCCGATCGTAACAATCCGCCCACACTGATTCTCGTCTCGTCACTGGCTGCAGCAGGCCCAACGACTGTCGATCGACTGCGAGTCGAGACTGACCCACCGACACCGGTGTCCAATTACGGACACAGCAAGTTAGCGGGCGAATACGAGGCGCATCGTTTTGCGGACCGAGTGCCCATCACCATCGTCCGCCCTCCGATTGTTTTGGGCGTCGACAAAGCACGCGAAGCCACGGCGGGTTCTTGGGCATGCGACGGCACCGCTATTCGTCGCGATACCGGCTTTGCTCCCGTCGGTTCCCTTAAGCAACGCTTAGAACAAACGGCGGCTTGGTATGCCCAACACGGCTGGATCAATCGCCGTGAAAAGCCGGTGATGGTGCATTAGACCAACGATCGATTTCACAAAGGTTCAGAACATGAAGACCGTCGACTTTGTGACCCAGCGAAACGAAATGGTTGAGCACCAGATAAAGTCGCGCGGCGTACGCGACCGTCAAGTACTCGACGCGATGCGCGCGGTTCCGCGGGAACTATTTCTACCAGACGAGCTACACGAATTCGCCTACCATGACACGCCGCTGCCGATAGCAGACAACCAAACGATCTCGCAACCGTACATCGTAGCGTTCATGATCGAAGCGCTCGGTCTGCGAGGATGCGAGCGAGCTTTAGAAATCGGCACCGGCTCAGGCTACGCTGCTGCGGTGTTGAGCCACATCACAGGTTCCGTCTACACCGTCGAACGCATTCGTGAACTTGCCGATCAGTCGTCGGCGATCCTCAAATCACTCGGTTATCACAATGTCTACGTTCGGTGTGATGACGGGACATTGGGCTGGGCCGAGAAAGCTCCCTTCGATGCGATTATCGTCGCCGCTGGCAGTCCGACAGTACCAGAATCGCTCCTGTCGCAACTCAAAGTTGGCGGTCGCATCGTGATCCCTGTGGGTGAACATTTAACCGGCCAAGAATTAACGCGAATCACAAAAGTAACGCACTCCAAGTACAAAAGCGAAGACATCGCGGATGTACGATTCGTGCCACTGATCGGCGCCGGAGGCTGGGAAGACATTTCACCAACGAGAGCAGCACCAACGAAAAAAAATGTCGGCGAAAATCATCAATGACTACGCCGAGATTTCTCAATCGGTCGCTGACTTCTATGAACCGATTGAAGACATCGAAACGGCAGACCTCGAATCGCTCTCCGTTTAAAGAAGATTACTTGTTGAGTCTTATCGCTTTTCTAATGCAGTGTGCGTTGTCACTCCAAGCCGTAGCTCTTCATCCACCATGACAGTCGCTCGACATCGGTAGGCTCGGGAATTTGAATTCGAGATTTCCAAGTGCGCTGGTAGTCGGCACGTTTGTCTTTTTGGATCTGCGTTATCGACGGCTCGGTGGGTGGGTCGCCTGAAGCACCGCGATCATTGCTTGCGGTGGTCCATGTGTCGAGTTGTTGCTGCATCAGGTCAACTTTCGCAGCATATTCCGAATTCTGTGAGGCATCATGTATCCCCTGTGGATCCGCTTCGAGATCATAGTATTCGATGGCCGGTCTGGTCGCAGCTAACCAGCGCCGCTGTGCTACATTCAGCTCGCCCGACGTTTGCAGCACACGCAGTAGTGCCATGCCCGGATAGCTCGCTTCCTTGTAGCCAGACCAGTTGAGTCGAGAGAGATTTGTGTTGAAGTTCTGTACAAGCCAAGAGTCATGACCAATTGCTGCTCGGATGCGATCCATCGCATCGCCACAACGATCGCGAGCCGCAAACAATGCGTTACGCTGGGGGAAATCGCCGCCGAGGATAGGCTGGCCTTCCATCCACGATGGGACCGTGACACCGGCCAGCGATAACATTGATGGTGCTAAATCGATGAGGCTCACTAGACGATTCTCAATGCATCCAGGCATAATCTGCGGCCCGCGTATGATCAGCGGCACTTGCAAGCCTTCGACGCTTAGCCATTGTTTGCCCCACGGCATGGGGCGCCCGTGGTCAGCGAAGAACATGACAATCGTATTGTCCAATACACCTTCTTCGTTGAGTTGATCCAGAATGTCGCCTACTCTCTGATCCACGACTTCAACGCTTCGCTGATAAGCATACCAATCACGTCGCATGAGCGGCACATCAGGATAGTTCGGTGGCAATTCAATGGCGTCGAGCTTGTCTTCGTCGAAAGTTGCGGGAATAGGAAAGGGTCGATGTGGCTCGGTGATCTGAAACTGTGCGAAGAAGGGCTGGCCCGGTTTCCGTTTCCGCCAGTCGTCTCCATCAAACATCTCCGCTGAACTATGTGCGAAGTTGTAATGCGTTTTGCCTCTGGTGATCGCCTTACCATTGCGTTTTGAACCAGGCGCGGCCGCATTCGTCACAAACCAGCCCGCCTCGCGCAGTAAGCCCGGCAGATGCCGATACGGCGCGGGCAGCGACTGAGGATTCTCGACATCATGCGGATGCAATCCTGTAGTCGTCTGGTAACAGCCGAGAATGAAGGCTGAGCGCGAGGAGCTGCATACAGGTGCAGTTGCATAGGCTCGCGTGTAACGACAGCCCTCGGCAGCCAGTTGGTCCAGATACGGAGTAGTAACTTGCTTCAAGCCATACGCCCCGATGTCCGGCGACATATCGTCGGCAATGATCCAAACGAAGTTCAAGGGGGGCGATTGCTCGGAGGCTTCGGACCATAACGGCTGAGCCCAAAGGGCAAAGAGCAACGCAATTTGGATTGGGCGATATATTGGTTTCATGGTTGTGTGATCCATTCAAGATTGAACCGAGCACAAACGATGCTGGTCTCCTTTTCGTACAAACACAATACGGTTCCATCCGGGAGAACTGCTAGGTCAGAGTAGGCGCTGGGGCCAGCGTCGAGCGTCTTGTTCACCGACCAAGTCTTTCCATCATCATCACTGAGCTTAATGGATAAGTTTTTTCGCTGCCCTCTGCCAGCGGGATTTTCTTTGCCGTTCTTGTCGAGATCAAGGCTATGCGGATTGGAGAAAACTAAGGTTCCCTGCTTTGCAGGATGCGACACGATGCTGGCCATGCAAATCGGCTCCCATAGTTGCTCGTGAAATACGGGCCGACTCCAACCTGTTGCACCATCGTGACTGTGTGAGATCAGTTTGCGATTGGCCGTGGAGACGCTACGCGCGACAAGCATCACGCGACCATCGGAAAGCTCGGTGATCATCGTTTCGTTTGGATCGCCAAACTCTCCTTCATCCGGGAAAGCGACTTCGCCTGCTTGCCAAGTCTTGCCATGGTCATCGCTATAGATCGTTCCCGAAGCAGATGGCTTGTGATCGCCGATGTTTCCATACGCTAGCCAAATCGGAACGACTAACCGACCACTCTTGATTTGCAGCCCATGCCCAGGACCGGTGGCGATGACTTTCCAGTCATACTTCTTGCGGAAGGGCTCGAACGAAGAAGTGACCTCAACGGGCTTGCTCCAAGAGAGCCCATCGTCGGCGCTTCGCATCGAAAAGCAGCGAGCGTAATTTACACAGTAGAGAAACTCGATCGCTCCCGTTTGACGGTCGACGATTGCAACAGGATTATTGACGGTCTGCTCACGTTCGCCCCCTTCGGTCTTTCGCGGATTCCCTTCGATACGCTCCGCGTGGTGCGCGATATGCTGAGACGGCAACCACGTCTTTCCACCGTCGGTTGAACGCCGCAAGTGGATCTCAATTTCGCCCCAATCGGAACTGTTGTTTTTTCGTGCCTCACAGTACGCCAGCACGGTTCCCTTCGGTGTCACCACCATGCCAGGAATGCGATAACGAGCGATGCCATTGAAGCCCTGCGGAAAGACCTCGCTCGTATCGAGCATCGGCTCGGCAGCTAGAGAAAACGTTGATACCACTGTGAGGATCAAAAGTGAGAGTGTTCGCATTTTTGGTTTTGCTTGGGAAAAAAGTGCCAGCGGCTTTTGCATTTGAATCGACCAGATTGCAAAAGCAAGTTTACCAGGGCGAACCGCGACGCTGGGCACAATGACTGATCACACCAGCGTACCACAGTCGCCGAGACATGTCAGATCGAGCGAAATCAAAGGTCGAAATCAACGGGTTCACGTTGCGGCGAAATCTAAGGAGCGAAATCAAGGCCGTAGGTGGCGAAGGTGAGGACTTGCTCGATCAGGTTCGCGCTGATGAAAGAGAGGTCGTAGAGTATTCGCACGCTGCCGTGACCGAAGACGAGAGTTCCAGCGACCGGTGTACCATCGGCTTTGGCGCAGTGGACGCGTTGAGAGATCTCATCGTTGCCGAAGGTGTAATAGGTGCTGGCTAGCATGAATTCGCTCGGCTCACCTTGTCGGCTCTTAGATCAAACTTCGATAACTCAATTAAGTGTATCTGAAACTGGTCGCCCAAGCTCACCGAATGAACAGGGTCGTAAAAAGAAAAACGCATATGACCGGCGGAAACCTGTAGAAGAAGCGAGCTGGTAAACGAGCAAATGCTGATCGCCGGACGCAGATCGCCGTAAGAGTCACCTGCCTGCATCTGGCCGGTGTACAGTTCGCTGGTGTAGACTTATAGTTGCAGGGACGTTCGTCAAAGATAAGCTAGTCCATAATTCCGTTGCCAGGCATAAACGGTTGGCTCAGAGTGTGAATTGGGTGGAGCCTTTCGCAAGATCGCCTGGCAAGCAGTGACGAGTTACCCGTGTTGGGTGTCGTCGACAATAATAAAAACGGCGTTACTGACGACCGGGAAGGTAACCAAGAACAAAGTGGCGATTTATGGTACGGCCTTATTGGCTTTCTGTTTGTTGTGCGGGCTGGTCGTTGGCAAACTGATTGGCATGGTGGTCGGCGTCGACGATAACGTAGGCGGTGTTGGCATTGCGATGTTGCTTCTGGTCGCAATCTCGGGACATTTGCAAGCGACTGGGCGAATGTCAAAACCGACACAAGGTGGTGTGTTGTTTTGGAGTTCGATTTACATCCCAATCGTTGTTGCGATGGCTGCGAGCCAGAATGTGCTCGGTGCAGTGAGCAGTGGATTGCTCGCGATTGTCGCTGGTGCCGTTGCGGTAGTCGTTTGTTTCTCGCTCGTGCCAGTGATCAGCAAAATTGGTCAGACCGTCGATATCACATCTTTTGACGAAACGGAGCCGATGTGAGTTCGATTTGGCAAGCTATTGAGTCGATTCTAATCAAGAACTCGCTCGTCACTGCATTCGCCTTCATTGGACTTGTCGTGGGCGTCTCTTACGTCATCTCGCACCGCGTGACTCAAGGGCGAATGCACGGTTCGGCAATCGCTATCTTGTTGGGTCTGTTGTTGGCGTACATCGGCGGAATCGTTACCGGTGGGACGAAGGGACTTGCGGACATTGAGTGCCTTGCCGGTATCGGAATTATGGGCGGCTCAATGTTACGAGATTTTGCAATCGTGGCTACCGCGTTTGGTGTGCGACTTGACGAGTTCTTGAAAACGGGACTGAGCGGCGTAGTTTCCCTATTGGCGGGCATATTTGTGTCATTCGCGATCGGGGCCGTTGTCGCATTCGCATTCGGTTATCGAGACGCCGTTAGCATGACGACGATCGGTGGTGGTGCAGCGACTTACATTGTGGGACCTGTCACGGGAACCGCGTTAGGTGCATCGAGTGAGGTGATCGCCCTAAGTGTTGCGGCTGGGTTGGTGAAAGCTATCCTCGTGATGACGATGACGCCCCTTGTCGCCACTTGGATCGGACTGAACAATCCTCGATCCGCTTTAATTTTCGGTGGACTCATGGGAACAACAAGCGGAGTCGCTGGTGGCTTAGCCGCAACAGACGAACGACTCGTACCCTACGGGGCAATGACCGCAACATTTTACACTGGAGTCGGTTGCTTACTCGGACCTTCTGTTATCTTTTTCGCAATTCGTGCAATTGTTGAATGATGTAAATGCGATTCCCAGCAAGCACGACTCTATACGCCCGTTTTCCATTGGCGTCATCTGACCGTTAGCCTATTTCTATGAACCAACTTCCAATCTTCGATCGGGCGATTGCACACGCACAACGCATTGCCCTTGTCGAGAACGATGTGTCGCACACGTACAAAGATTTGGTCGCTGCGTCCGCAGCCGTCGCCAGGTCACTGCTGGGTGATTCCGACGATCTCAACCAGGAGCGAGTTGCATTTCTTGTTCCCGCAGGTTTCGATTACACACGTTGTTTGTGGGGGATCTGGCGATCAGGTGGCGTAGCATTGCCGCTAAGTCATTCAGCGACTGAGAATGAACTTGAGTACGCGTTGACGGATTCCGCATCCAATATCGTTGTCACGACACGTGAGCTTGCACCAAAAATCACTGGACTGTGTGGGCGTTTGTCACGGTCCGTTCTCGTCATCGACGACCTCGCTCTTGATGACGGAAAAAGACTTCCTCAGGTCGCACCGACTCGACGTGCAATGATTCTTTACACCAGCGGAACGACAAGCAAGCCGAAAGGTGTTGTTACGACCCATGCATGCATTCAGTCCCAGATTGAGTCGCTCGTTGAAGCTTGGCATTGGCAACAAGACGACAGCATTCCGTTGTTTCTGCCTCTGCACCATATCCATGGCATCATCAACGTTATGTCATGCGCTTTGTGGACGGGCGCCCGCATTGAGGTGTTTAGACGGTTCGATCGAGACATGATTTTGAATCGAGTCGCAAGCGATGTATACACAATCTTCATGGCAGTGCCGACAATCTATGTGAAACTGATCGAGGTACTCGAAGCCATGTCAGGCGACGCTCGATTGCCCTTCGTACAAGGCTTTGCCAAGATGCGATTGATGGTTTCAGGCTCAGCCGCGTTGCCCGCCCGCGTTCACGAAAAATGGACGGAGCTGACGACTCAGAAGTTGCTTGAACGATACGGAATGACGGAAATAGGTATGGCTATCTCGAATCCGTATCTCGGCGAGCGACGACCTGGGGCTGTCGGGCAAGCGCTTCCCGGGGTGGAGATTCGATTGGTTTCTGAAAACGGCGAGATCGTATCCAGCGAAAATGTATCCGGTGAGATCCAAGTTCGTGGAGCCAACGTTTTTTCTGAGTATTGGAATCGCCCGCAAGCGACGGTTGAGTCATTTCAAGATGGATGGTTCCGTACCGGTGACATAGCAGTTTGTGAGCGCGGCTACTACCGGATCATGGGACGAAGCAGCGTCGACATCATCAAGAGTGGTGGCTACAAACTCTCCGCACTTGAGATTGAAGCTGCGTTGTTGGATCATCCATCGATCAGCGAGTGTGCTGTGGTCGGCGTCCCCGATGAAACTTGGGGCGAAAGCGTAGCCGCTGCAATCGTCCTTCGTCCCAACTCCTTCCTTGATGTCGATACACTCCGGGCATGGTGCGATGGTCGCATCTCACCGTACAAGATTCCGCGACTTCTCCACTGCGTCGACACCCTGCCTCGAAACGCCATGGGTAAAGTCACTAAACCTGACGTCCTCAAACTTTTTCAGACGCTTACGAGCCCTGGCCTTCGCTTCAATATCTAACCAAGTCTTCGTCGGCGGAGAGCGTGATTCTCGAGTACATAAAACGACAAAGGGCCGCCGTATTCCGTAATTGCAGGGTGCGTTCAGGCAAACTAGGTTGCTCGTGCGGAGGACTGTCGATGGGGGGCGTTGTACCAATGGTTGACGCAGCCGGAACCTGATCCCAAACTATTATCAGCGTGGCCACTACCACGGCTTCCAAATTGGGTGAAGCGGGCGCGCGAGTCACTGAGTGAAAAAGAATTCGACGCAGTTCGCTGGAGTATCAAGCGTGGCAGTCCATTTGGCAATGAGACTTGGGTCGGATCAGCAGCACATCGGATTGATCTTGAATCAACACTCCGCCCTCGTGGACGCCCCAGAGTACGCCAGTGCCAGGCAAGGACCTGACACCGTTGTTTGCTCGCCCCTGTTAGACGCGTTTGGATAGAGCCGGTCTGGCAACACTTGCTCATGCATCCAGCTTCACGCGACGGAAAATCGTGACAATCCCAAGAGACTGATTCCATGATACGAAAGACCATTCTCGCACTGCTGCTTTCGGTCGCGACTTTTTCGATCGCTGTTGCGCAACACCCTAGAGATTTGTCGACAATAAATGCCGGGGAGGTCGGATTGTCCCACGACGGACTACAGCAGATTACGGAGTACTTGCAGCGAGAAGTCGACGAAGGCCGAATCGCAGGAGCCGTTGCAGCGGTATCGCGGTATGGGCGAGTCGGCTATTTGCAGGCCGTCGGGAATGCTGGCCTCGAGCCGAAGCAACCAATGCGTACTGATGTGTTGTTCCGAATTGCCTCGATGACGAAAGTGATCACGAGCGCGGCCGTCATGAGTCTGGTCGAAGACGGTACGGTATCGCTCGACGATCCACTTTCCAAGCATCTGCCCGGCTTTGCAGAGATCCGAGTGTTGAAGAGTGTCGAGGGTGATTCAACGGAGTCCGTCCCAGCCAAAAGGGAGCCGACGATTCGCGACTTGTTGGTTCATCGCTCTGGTTTGACATACGGTTGGTTCGGCCCAGAGAAACTCGATGCAATCTACACCGTGAATGCAATTCAGAACCTGTTTGAGCCCACCGCCGAAACAATCGGCGATCGCGTCGATCGCGTTGCTACCGTGCCTTTGAAGTTTCACCCAGGCACGGACTGGGACTACAGCGTGTCCACTGACGTGCTGGGGCGCGTGGTCGAAGTCGCATCCGGTTTGACGTTGGATCAGTTCTTTCGCGAACGGTTTTTCCGGCCGCTGAAAATGCAAGACACGTTCTTCTATGTGCCAGTCGACAAGCAGGCGCGGCTCGCTGGGTTGTTCACGCTGGATGAGAACAAACGGCTGAAGTCCGTAGCTGACACGCCGGTGCAGGTCGGGTTTCTGCGGTTCAGCGCCGACTACTGCACCCAGCCTGGGCGTTTCTATTCCGGCGGAGGTGGACTGGTTTCGTCGACGCTCGACTACGTTCGCTTCCTGCACATGCTGTTGGGCGGTGGGGAACTCGACGGCGTACGTGTTTTGAAGCGAGAAACCGTTTCGATGATGACCCAGAACCATATCGGCGAGATGACGATTCCGTTTCCCGGTCATGGCGACGGTTTTGGGTTCGGATTTGGAGTCGTCACCGATCGGGGGCTTAGCACCGATGAATTTTCCGTGGGCACGTTTTCGTGGGGCGGCATCTTCAACACGTATTTCCGGGTCGATCCCCAGGAAGAACTCGTCGGCGTGCTGATGACGCAGTTGTTTCCCAACGATCACCTCAGCGTACGCGAAAACTTTCGCAAGCTCGCGTACGCCGCGATCGACGACTCTGGATTTGAGCAACTCTATCACTACCGGCCAGGCGACGAACACGCGAATCCCTCCTTTAACGGGCGGGAACTGCGAGTTAACGCGGCGGAGGTTTCCACGCACCCAGAGTTCGCAGCTCGCAGTGAGTCGCGGTCCAGCGGTATGGCCCGCATTCGCGTCGACGAAGACCTGCGAACAATCCGGCGAGTGGACTTGGACACTGAGGTCTGGGGTGGGCATCCCGGCACGAGCAATAAGCGAGTGACGATCAACGGTCGCAGTACACATCTCTTTCCCGATGTTGGCTCGGCACAGAACAACTGTACTCACCAGTATTCATCGTTCAATTTGCGCCCCATCGATTTGGTAAACGGTTACAACTCGCTACAGTTCGCGTGCGATACGGGCAACACGTTTTGGGGCCACTTCATCGTTGATCGAGCAACCTTGCGAATTGGTCTGACAGAAGGTGATGAGCGATTGGGGAGGTTGGGTCTGAAGGAATTCAATGCGCGAGTAACCGCGTTGCCGCTTGCAGGTGAAAAAGAAGGCTTTGAGCTAAGCTTGGATATCTGGGCAGAGTTTCGCAACAAAGTCGCCAACGTGCTTTATCAAGCAAGACACTTTGGCTATGACGAAAACGGCAACGGTTGGCGAACCGACTGGCATGATCTGGATGGAACGACATTCGATAGTTCCATGATTCCAGCGCAGAAGAGAGTTGAAGTGCGTGCGGTGGTCGAATTTACCGATGCCCTGAACCTGCGATATAGAACGGCATCGACGAGAGACTTGACTATCGAACAGCGACGGGGCGAACGCGTGCGACTGTTTGCATCCTGTGATTTGCCTCGCCCGTTCTGGTCACGCGACAACAGAATCAGAGAGTGTACTGTAGACCTGGATGTTGATCCAAAGGATATTTCCGCAGCCGAACTTCACGTAGTCGCGTGGACTGGTGGGCCAGGCGATGTTGCCGATTACTTCACGTTAAATGGGAAGCATCTGGCAATTGCGGATGGTAAGAAACACGAGACAGTCTACTCGCGCGTAGTCATCGAACCCACGCTGCTCCGCCGTGGCGAGAACAAGTTCGTGCTGCGATCAGACACAAAACATCACGGCATCGAAATTTTGTTGCCCGGTCCGGCTCTGATGGTGCGACATCGTGAAGTTAAAGCCTCCGAGCCTGAGGTCTCTGCGTCCATTAAAGTCGAATCAGCTCGCGATGAATCTGCGGGTAGCCTCGACTGCTTTCGCATCACGACGCCAACAGCAACGGTGTTGGCCAAGCAACCGGTCCAGACGCCTCAAGATCACGAGTTCCGCGAGAGCAACGAAGATACCGTAGCGAATGAGGAGGCATTGCGTTCGCTCGAGCAATTCGCACTGACTCAGCAAGGTGACCCGCAAGCAGGTGCGAAGCTGTTTCAAGATCAGCGAACCAAATGCGCTACCTGCCATCGCATCGGCAAAGAGGGAAGGCAGGTAGGGCCCGATCTGTCCAGCATTGGCGGAAAATTTGATCGACCGCACCTGATTGATGCGTTGCTTTATCCGTCACGGCAAATTGGCTACGGCTACGAAACCACGACGGTCGTCACCGACGATGGGAAAGTTATCAGCGGAATCGCGATAGAAGCCGACGACACGCATTTAACGCTGCTCGATGCGAACAACAATCGCAATCGCATCGCTAAAGCCGACATCAATGAATCCATGGTTTCAAAGACGTCGATCATGCCAGTAGCCTTAGCTGCGTTGCTAAGCCAACAGGAATTCACCGACTTGATTGCATTCCTTGAAACGCTTGGAGCGGGTAATGGAAGAATGGGCAGCGGAGTTTCAGGTCCCATGCAGCTTCCCGCTGGTTTCCAACTGAACACAGTCGCGACGGGCTTATCGGGAGCCGTTGCTATGGAGGTCGCGTCTGACGGCCGCATCTTCGTCTGCGAACAGGGTGGCACACTGCGAGTGATCAAGGATGGCACGCTTCTTGAAAATCCATTCGCGACCGTCCCCGTCGAGATGAACTGGGAACGCGGACTCATCGGCGTAACGCTTGCACCCAACTTCCCGACCGATCCCTACGTTTACCTTGTCTATGTCGCAGCTAAGCCATACACGCATCACCGCATTAGCCGTTTTCGCGCGGACGGTGACATTGCTATTGCGGGCAGTGAAGAAATCCTGTTTCGAGGCGACGACCAAAGCAAATTCGGCGGCAACGTCCCGGCCGGACATCAGGGTGGCGCTATCCACTTCGGCCCGGATGGCAAGCTCTACATCGGGCTCGGCGAACAAACCGCTGGCATACCGGCGCAACGCATGGATGCGCTTCAGGGAAAGATCCTGCGGCTCAATCCAGACGGTTCCATCCCTGCCGATAATCCTTTTATCAAGGAGACGACTGGCAAGTATCAAGCCATCTGGGCGAAAGGTTGTCGCAACCCGTTTACGTTTGCCTTCAGCAAGAGCGGCGAAATGTTGATCAACGATGTTGGCGGCCAGTTTGAAGAAATCAACTGCGGCGTCGCGGGAGCCAACTACGGCTGGCCCGGCGTCGAACACGGGCCGAGCGACCAAGCGGGCATCACTGATCCTATCCATTTCTATCCACAGAGTTCAATCAACGGCGGCGACTTTTGCTCGGAATCGACGTCCTGGCCGACGAGGTTTCATGGTCAATTTTTCTTCGCCGACTTTGTCCACGGCTGGGTAAAGTACATAGATCCGAACAATCCAAAAGAGTCGCATGAATTTTTATCTGGCATCCGCCGTCCGGTTGATCTCCGGTTTGCTCCCGATGGCAGCCTTTACGTTTTGTTGCGCAATGCTTGGGTCGTCGACAAGAACTTCGTTGGTGGCACTGGATCACTCGTCAAGATTTCGCGAATGTAAGAGGTCATGCCTCTCAGTTGGCGTCTTGAGTCGCGACTGCTTACAAAGCGGTGGGGTCGACTTGTCTGGCTAGCAACGGTGCCTTGGCTGTGGCGTAGGCATAGATGGAGATATCCGTTTGAGAGGCTGCTACTGGCTTGACGACCGCATAGCATCCAGCCGCTGATTTTGTTGCTGGAGTTACCGTACCGCCGTACGTCGGATCGTTGCGAATAACGGTGATGACGCGTTGGTACAAGCCGTCGGTTTCGCTTGTCGCTTTCACTACAGATCGCCGCGACTCGATCTTCACGCGACTGCGTCGATGCAATTGAACCAATGCAATCACAGCGGTGGAAATGACAACGGCAGCCAGCATGCAAAGAAGCATCACGCCGCCGCGACGCGATTTGGACAATTTGTTTGAACTGTAGCTTTTCATGGTGCAAGTGCGACGGTTGTTTGCAACGATGTCTTGACTCCGCGAGCAGAATCGATTGCGGTCAATGAAACGATGATCCCAATTCGCCGTGCTGGTTTGGTAGCTGTCAACAACTCTCTGAACGCGACGTCGATCACGTCGCTGCACAGTACGGTTACACCGGAACCGTTTTCAAGCACGAGGACCTTTCCTTTTCGATAGATCGCTGCATCATCGCCACTGGGCAATTGAAGCTTCACCGAGTTGGTCGCCACGGCGTATATCTGGCTGGTGCGAAGCGTATCGCGAAGCCATGTCGAAGTGGATCGCAAATGTTGTGGCGCGGTAGCATCGGTCTCCACGCGTTGGATGGTTCGACTGCTGCTGCGAATCACGCTCGCGATAGGTACGATCATCACGGCAACGATTGCCGTACAGGCGATCACTTCAATCAGGCTCAATCCGCGGCGACGATAAATGCGTTGATACTGGATCACGGCGACGCCCACTGTGTATGGAGTGACTCGTTTGGTTCGCCTGATTCAAAGCGACTGGTTCCGTTGGTATCGTTCCATACTTCAACGCTGATGGTTACTAACCGTCCAGGCGACGTACCGACCGATTTGTCAGCGAGTATGCGAGTACGGCAGAGAAGGTCAGCACCACCATCGATCGCGATCTTTGTGGTCTGGTCGGTGCCGCTGCTGGCGGACCAAGCGTAATCAAATTGGATCGGATCAGACATTGCGATCTTGGCCTGTTCAAGGCATTCTTCTGCCCAAAACAAGATGTCCAAATGCGTTTCATGTCGCCGCCCAAGTGAGTCCGATTCACTCATCAATCGCATTGCGGGAATGAGCAAGACTGCCATCATCATCGAACCGATAGCGACTTCGATAAGTGTTGAACCGTGACGTCTATTGTGGTTCATCATGGCACCTGGTGTTCTATGACGCCGCCGACCGGTGCTACGGCGATTTGACCCACCGACTGATCCGCGGCAATTGACCAAGACAGTGACGAATTGGCCGATCCGTCCGCTTTGAACTGGATCTCGTTTGGTTTGCCTGCGACTTTCACATTGGGAGACAGCATCGTCGACCACGTTCGTCCAGCCGTGATGGGGCCCGGGTCTTCGACCACACTGATCTGGTTGATTCCCAATACAGTCGAGTACGAGACACGGACGGTTGTCCGCTGTTGCATCGCGGTATTGCGTGCTTGTGTGAGCATGCGGCTGACGTCAAGAGTCGAGTTGCGTGACTCGCGGCGGCCTGCTGAGGATCCGTTGAGTGTGAATGACGTAGCGACCGCGGCAGCGCCTAATATTAGTACCACTAAGATCGCTTCCAGGAGCGTCACGCCACGACGATGTTGCCTAGTACCTTGATTGTTCATCGTCAATATCGACCTTGCCAATGCTTGCTGAATGCCCTCGTGTCGGCTACCAGCGAATAAGAGGGCAGAGTAAAAATCGCTTGCCAGAAACCTGAGTGTAGTAACGGTCGATAGTTTAGCGTTGAGTCTGAAACGTGGTGTCGGCTTTTAGCAGACGTTCTGCCCATCGTCGCTTAAAGGCCAACGCCACTTTTTGTTTCGGCTGATGCTGAATCGTCGACTAACGAGGAGTGAACGTGCCTGTCGCGCGAGCGTAGGTATATTTCTTCTTGATCGCTGCAAGGCGTTTCTGTGACGCGGTGTCGTTGTTGTTCAGATAGCCGCCGGTCACGAGTGCATCGACGTTGGTCGGGTAAGCACCGTTTTCCAAGAAGTAGGTTTGTGACATGCTGTTCAGAGTCGCGGCTTCTTGCTCAACCAACTTGGCTTCGCTCTTGGCACGCATCGGAGCAACTGTGGCGACTGTTGCGGCAGCGACAACTGCCAAAATGACGACTGCGGCAATAACTTCAAGAAGCGAGAATCCGTTGTTTTTTGTACGTTTCATTTGAATGACCTTATTTTCGTGTGGGACTGGCAATCGGGACGCTGTACGGAAGAATCTTTCCCGCGTCTATTAGGAACTTAGGTCACAAAATTTCGGTAGGTCGGACGAGAATCAAAAAATGTCAACCATTTTTAGAAGCCAGAGCCCCATCGATGGACGTGTCGTCTGGGAAGGTCGTCAATCTTCCGTGGCCGAGATTAGCGAAGTGATGCGGCGAGCCGATGTGGCAAGGCGAATTTGGCGAGCGGCTAGTGTTGATGACCGGGCGGATATCGCGCGCCGCTATGCAAAGTATTTGGAATCTCACCAAGCAGAGATTGCCCGGTTGCTGAGCATCGAAGTGGGCAAGCTGGAGGGCGACGCTCGCGGTGAAGTCCAGTCGTCGATTGCCAAAGTTGAGAACACGATTCGCTCGCTTGAGCAACGCCGGTCCACAACGCGAGAAGATTCAGGTGACGTATCGCGCGTCGTGAGGTATCGACCACTTGGGGTTGTGCTCGTGCTTGGCCCGTTCAATTTCCCGTTGCATTTGCCAGGGGCACAGATCATTCCGGCGCTGATCGCCGGTAACACGGTCGTCTTCAAGCCGAGCGAACAGGCGACAGCGGTCGGCCAGTGGATGAGGGATGCTTGGCTAGCTGCGGGACTGCCTCAGGACGTCCTGCAAATGATTGTTGGTGGTGCGGATGTCGCCAAAGCGGCTGTGGACTGTCCCGAGGTCGGCGGTGTGTTTCTAACCGGCAGTCGTCGCGCCGGCCTTTCGCTGCGTCAGCAATTGGTTGCACGATACGACGTGCTATTAGCAATGGAGCTTGGCGGCAACAATCCGATCGTTATCGACAACGCCGTAGATGAAAACGTCGCAGCGGCAATCGTTTCACACTCGGCATTCGTTTCCTCGGGCCAGCGTTGTTCGTGTGCTCGTCGAGCCATTGTTGTCGCTGGGCCGAATCAGCAAAACCAGATCGATGCAATCGTCGAGCGAACGATGTTGCTGCGAATCGGCATGCCAGGTGACACTCCGGTTCCACAACTTGGTCCGCTCATTTCGCTCGCTGCGGCAGACCATCTAATGCAAACTTTCGAGGACTTCATTGCACTCGGGTGCAAGATGTTGTTGGCTCCACAGCGGGACGCTCGATATGCAATGTTGATCAGTCCGGGAATTGTGGACGCATCACGTTTGTCGCTGGACGCGTATCGTACAATTGGAGACCATGAGTGGTTCGGTCCGTTGCTCGTGATTCGACGTGTCGCAAGTTTTGACGCGGCGATTGAATCAGCCACCGCCACATCGTATGGCTTAACAGCAGCACTTATCGGTGGCGACGAGCTGATGTTCGAACGTTTTGCCGTTGAAGTCGGAGCGGGCGTCGTCAATTGGAATCGAGGTACAACCGGAGCTGCGGGCGTACAACCGTTTGGCGGGCTGGGAAACAGTGGCAATCATCGCCCAGCGGGCTTTTTTGCGATCGACAGTTGCAGTGATCCGGTGGCCTCAATTGAAACGCCGCTGCCACCGGCAGATCCTTGGTGATCGAGCATCCTTCAATGAATTCCTCTAAGCGAGCACTTCATCCACGACATGCCCGTGGATGTCCGTTAGCCGGAAATCACGTCCGGCGTAACGGTAGGTTAATCGCTTGTGATCGAAGCCCATCAACCGCAGTAGCGTGGCGTGCAAGTCATGCACATGAACGCGACGCTCGACTGCGGCAAACCCGATTTCGTCGGTCGCTCCGATGACCTGTCCACCGCGAGTACCGCCGCCGGCCAGCCACATGGTAAATCCCCAATGGTTGTGATCTCGACCGTTCATTTTGCCTTGATTCGTTCCGTCTTTCGGCATTTCGACGACCGGCGTGCGTCCAAATTCGCCGCCCCAAACAACCAGCGTTTCTTCTAGTAAACCGGTGCGTTTCAAGTCTTGCAACAGTGCCGCGATCGCTTGATCAACCATGCCGGCTAGTCGCTTATGGTTTGTTTCCAAATCGTCATGGTTATCCCAAGGTTGGCCTTCGCCGGTGTAGAGCTGCACGTAACGTACTCCGCGTTCGACCAACCGGCGAGCGATCAATGTTTGTCGACCAAAGTCACTGGAGCCGTACAGTTCCCGAGTTTCTGCTGTCTCACGAGAAATATCGAACGCGTCCGCTGCTTCGCTTTGCATGCGATAGGCAAGCTCGAACGATTCAATTCGTGATTCCAATCTTCGGTCGTGCGGTCGATCCTGGGCGTGGGCATGGTTCAAGGATGCCAGTAGGTCAAGTTGATCACGTTGGTCACTAGCAGAGACGCCTTTGGAGCGAATATTGTCGATCAATCGATCCAGGCGAGTATGGCTCGAATCGATGTACGTTGCCTGGTACTTTCCTGGCAGAAAACCAGCCTGCCAGTTTTGTGATTCTTTGATCGGGTATCCATCTGGGCACATGGCGATGAACGCTGGCAAGTTCTCGTTCTCGCTGCCCAGTCCATACGTCAGCCACGAACCCACGCTCGGTCGCACCAATCGTGACTCGCCAGTGTTCATCAGCATCAGCGATGGTTCATGGTTGGGAACATCTGCGTGCATCGAACGAATCACAGTAAGCGAATCGGCATGTTCGGCTGTCTTAGCAAACAATTCGCTAATCTCAATTCCCGACTCGCCATACTTCTTGAAGCGAAACGGCGACTGCATCACATGCCCAGTCGGTCGTTCGGTTTTCAAGTTCGCGATGGGTGCAGTCTTGCCGTGGAACCTGGCGAGCGCCGGCTTGGGGTCAAACGTATCGACGTGACTGGGGCCGCCATTCATGAACAAGTGAATGACGTGTTTGGCCTTGGCGGGAAAATGAGGAGCGACTTCACCGGCGGCGTTTGCTTCCTTGGTCAGCATGTCGCTCATCGCCAGAGCCCCGAACCCGATTCCGGCTCGAGCAAGAAATTCGCGACGGGAGTGAATGGGAGAATACATGGGCGGCGGGTACGAATGCGGGCGGGAATGTAGGTAGGCGGGAAGCAAGCGGCAATAGCTTTAGGTCGGCAATGGAGGAAACACCAACTAAAAGCCGGCGCCACCATTCAACTTCGACACGTAACGATCGTTCGTTGCTTAAGTCATCTTTGACGGGCGCCAATTATAGACATCCGCCAGTGCTCCGCAAATAACATCACTGAGCTGTGTCAAGCGGATGGGTTTGCTCAGGACTCGATAAGCGTGCATGCGTTTAGCCTCTCTCTCGATCGCGTCATCCAAACGAGCGCTCATCAAGACACAAGGCGGGTGTTCCGGTGATTGCGCGATCCGTTCCATCAATTCCAACCCCGTCATCCGCGGCATGTGGACGTCAACCAAAGCGATATGCACTCGCGTTCGGCTGAGAACATCGATCGCTTCCTCGCCATCGGCAGCTTCAGAAACGGTGAAGCCACGCCGTGACAACGCTTCGCACAAAACGCGGCGAAACGCTGAATCGTCGTCGGTTACGAGTAAGTTTGGGACGGTTAGCACTGTGAAGACCCATTTCGGCGAACTGCCAACGCGGCAGCCACAACACAATTATTATATTGGTATTATACCTCAAGCAATTGCAATGCCACGCCAACTTCTTCGCTAGCCGGACCCCCGCATGACGACGTCTCCTCCGCGATCCACGGCTGCGGCCAACCCGTCGTCCGCTGCTGCCGCCACTGTGGGGGATCTTGCCAAACGCGTCATAACCAATGTCGAAACTGCCATTGTCGGCAAACGAAAGCAGCTCGTTCTTTCCCTGGTAGCGTGGTTTTCCGGCGGCCACATTCTGTTGGAAGACGTTCCCGGTGTGGCCAAAACGATGCTCGCTCGAGCGCTCGCCCGCAGCGTCGGATGCTCTTTTAAACGCATCCAATGCACCCCCGATCTGCTGCCATCGGACGTGACAGGGACATCCATTTTCAACCAGAAAACGTCTGAGTTCGAATTTCGACCCGGCCCCGTGTTTACTCAAATTCTTTTGGCAGACGAGATTAACCGTGCGACTCCGCGGACTCAAGCGTCTTTACTCGAAGCGATGGCCGAAGCATGTGTCACCGTCGATGGGACGACGCATGTCCTGACGCCGCCGTTTTTAGTCATCGCGACGCAAAACCCGGTTGATCACGAAGGCACCTTTCCATTACCAGAAGCCCAACTCGACCGATTCTTGATGCGATTCACGCTTGGGTACCCATCGCTTGACGAAGAGATGCGGATGTTGGAGATGCTGCAGCACCAACACCCGATCGATTCGCTTAAGCCAGTCGCCAAGGCAAGCGAACTCGTGCTAGCCCAGCAAGAAGTTCGCAAGATCCACGTCGATCCACGAGTGAGGCAGTACTTGCTACAGATCGTACACGAGACGCGCTGCCACAGCGATCTCGCGCTGGGCGGCAGTCCCCGGGCGACGATCGCGCTGTTCCGTTGCTCGCAGGCGATGGCAGCCATTCGTGGTCGAGCATACGTTCTGCCAGACGACGTCAAAAAAATCGTCGCACCGGTGATGAATCACCGATTGATCGTCCGCCCCGAGAGCCGTCTGCGCAAGGTCTCGGGAGAAAGTGTCCTCGAATCTCTGCTCAGCGAAATCGCTGTCCCGACAATTGAAGGTTGAGTCGACGTTACTTAACGGCACCAATAGGTCGCAACGAAGCTGGGTTTATACCCAGTGTGTCAAGTTCATGCAGGTAGGTATGAATTCTGGGTCGCGCGGCAGCAATCCAGTAGGTGCTGTGTATGCTGCAACAGTACCAACCATTCGACTTCCTCGTCATCGTGGATTTGATCCTCGATGCCTTGAGCTGCATCGGCAATTGTGTCGATGCTACAATGGCGAGCCATCTGGCCCAGCCGCGCCGCAAGCGTCTTCAGACTAGCGGCGTCTTGGCTATCAATCGCATCGGCCAGTCGCTCGATTTGCAACCCGATTTGCACCGCAACCTGCTTTGGTACGGTCACACGTTCTGTCGATGCAGCCAGCAAGGTGCCAGAAATCTTATCGGCAAAGTGTTCGACCAGTTCTGGGTCAAACTGAGTTCCCGCACACCGCCGCAGCTCCGCAATCGCCTCGTCGTGAGAACGACCTTGTCGGTACGATCGAATGGAAGTCATCGAGTCATAGCTGTCACAAATGGTGAGCAATCTTGCTGGCACCGGAATTGCCTCGCCCACGGGCAATTGTGGCGAGCTGGCACGTCCGCCAAAGTGGGCATGGTGCGTGCGAATAATTTCCGCAAGATCATCGCACTCGAAAGTCCCGGCAACGATCTCTACACCAATCCGATCGTGGCTGCCCATCAGTTTCCACTCGTCAGCGGTGAGCGGTCCAGCCTTGAGCAACACGCTGTCGGGAACACCGATTTTTCCGATATCGTGAAGTAACGCAGCGATCTCGAGAAGGTAAATCGTTCGCTGATCAAACAAGTTTTCCGCGGCTTTGACACACAGGTCAGCGACTCGGCGACTGTGTTCTGCCGTACTTGCATCGCGATACGCTAGCGCTGACACAAGTGCCGTTACCGCTTGGAAGGGAACACTTGTTTCCTTCCTTTCAGCGTCCTTGGTACGCGAGACCTTGCTATCGTCTACTTCGATCTCCTCGAAACTCAGGTCGTACATTACAACCTTGTTGCGGCCCGTGCGTTTGGCAACATACAAGCAGGTATCCGCTTGGTTGATCATGCCCTGCGGATCGACTGCTCCGAGGCTGATTTCCGAGACGCCAAGGCTGGCCGTGAGTTTCAATTCCGCCGGTTCTTTGAAGCGAATCGCGGCGATTGCAGAACGGATTTTTTCCGCTTCCTCCGCGGCTTGTTCTCGTGTTCGACCTGGCAGGACGACACAAAACTCTTCACCGCCGTACCGACAAACCAAATCGCTTTGCTCGTGCATTCCACGGATGACTTTCGATACCGCGCGCAGCACTTCGTCTCCTGTGTGGTGACCGTAAGTATCGTTGACGCTCTTGAAGTGGTCGTTGTCGATCATCACGCAAGACAACGGCGTTTGATTACTTTGCGAGTCATTCCAAAACTTGTCAAATCGCTCAAAGAATGCACGGCGGTTCAAACATCCGGTCAACGCGTCCTGAGTCGCCAAGATTTCCAGCTCGCGGTTTTTGCGGCTAATTTCGTCACGGCTACTACGAAGCATCAATAGCATCCGCTCCAACTCCACGCGATGTTCTTCGACGTGCGTCACATCGCGGAAAGTTGCCAGCGCACCGCGTCGATCCTCAGCACCTAGCGGTGCTGCATTGACGGACAGAATCCGTTGTCGTCCATCGGCGAGTTCGTAGCGCAGCATCACGTCTGTCTTGGCGACGCCGGACTGAATCGCATGAAGCCACGGCCTTTCCTGGACCTCGCCGTCGCCCTGTAGCCAAGGCAAATCGTCAACCAACTTGTTAGTTAACTTCTCAGTACTCAACCCTACGGTCTCTGAGAAGGCGCTGTTGGCGAGCACAATGCGTTTGTTTTCGTCAAGAACGAGTAAACCTTCCGCCAAGGTATCGAGCGCTTGGCGAACTCGATCAGGTACGACTTGCGTATTACTGAAAACTCCCATGACGCGGGCTACGAACAATGTGTATGCAAACAAGCCGCCGACAACGAAGTATGCAACAAGCTGGTACGTGGCGTTACTAAAAATCGCAGTCGCTGTTGTCGGTTGTGCACGGCGATAGGCAAATTCCACATTGCCCCAAGGCCGACGATTCAACGTAATCGGTACTTTGAGCGTGTCGACTTCGCCGGAGTCATCGTCGGCTTGGGGCCAGTATTCGCGGTGGTGACCGGTATCGACTCTCAAATGTCCGGAATCGCTACGCATCCCGATGCTGAGCAATTCCGGGTCACGATCAGCGATTGTCTTCAGCGTTGATTGCAGATCGACCCACTGTTGTTTGCGAACATGTGCAGCAACATTGATGGCGATGGTCTCGCACTTCGATTGACGAGCGCGAAGCGTCATCGCGATCGGATCAGGCATGAACCCGAGCCATTGTGCCGACAAGATCAGACTGACACCCACGCACACAAGTGCGAAGGCAAGTCTTAGCGATGCGATGTACATCTTGATCAAGTCGAAAGCCCTCCGTGGGCTTCGTGTAAGACGGTTCGTTGTGGACGGGGTTCCCGCGGATATCGGAACATGTAATTGTTCGCCATTGTTTGTGTCATTTGGCGAAAGATCGCCGAGCAAGCACTATCGCACTGATATTCGTTGTCAACGTTGCACGATTGTGCCGATTATCCCAACATGTCTTCAACGCGATCCTTGCCGTTGACGTGCGAACCGCGATAGGCCGTCAGTAAGGTTGCGGGATCGATCATTCGCCAAGCCGGCAAGCCACCATAGACCGTTGCGAGTAACAGTCCACCGCGAATTGCCCACAACACATATCCGATGCTGACCAAGCCCGCGGTTACACCCACGGCTCCAATGTTCACGTCCCAGCCAAACCCGTCACGCTCAGAATCTTGAACGAGTTGATCCCACTGGCTCCAGTCAATCGCCTGCTGCATGTCGACTAACAAGATTTGTTGCAGTGTTTGCACCGCAGTGCGAGCGTCGTCGAAGGTGATCGCTGCGGCTGAGAGCCCACGAGCACTCGTCTCATAAGCACTTTGCTGCTCGATCGAATCTTGAGTTCGCAAGTTGATGCCAAAACCTCGCTCTTCGTGATTCGGCTCGTCCGACTGCTGCTCGGTCGAGCCAGAGCCTGCGCTCTGTGAGTTAAACGGATTGCCTGCACTGCCGTCACCGACAATGTCTTGACCAGTATCAACGGCACCTGTATCACTGCTACCGCTTTCTGAGCCTTCGTCGCCGCTACCGCTGTCCGCATCACCGTTATTCGTATTTCCGTCGTCGCCACTGCTAGTCCCTCCACTTCCACCACCCCCTATTGTTTGCACGTCAATGGTGATCGTCGCCAAGTCGCTCAGCAGTGAACCATCGCTGGCGCGGTAGGTGATCGTTTCCGTTCCAAAGTAGCCCGAATTGGGTTGATAGCGCAGCGTGCCGTCAGGGTCAATTGTCAAGACGCCGTTGACTGGTCCAGTCACGATGACGATGGATAATGTATCACCATCGACGTCCGTGTCGTTCGCCAGCGGATTGGGTGCATCCAATCGGATCGCTTCCGCAACGATCGTCGAGTAACTGTCGTCCTGTGCCTCTGGACTCTCATTCGCGTCGATCACCAATATCGAGATCCACTCGGAAGCCGACGTGAACGTTCCGTCGCTAGTTTGTATTTGCAACGAGTACAACATTTGCGACTCAAAGTCAGGCCCCACGATTGCGAGTTGGAGCTGGCCCGTCGCTGCGTCGATGATGAACTCTCCCCCAGCGTTTCCGCCAACAATTTGCCAATTCTCAAAGCTAGTGTTCAAGTCCCCATCGCTCGCGAGGACATAGCCGACATTCGTTCCGATAACCGAGTTTTCAACGATCGTCAGCACTTGGCCTGAATCGATCACGGGCGAGTTATCGTTTACGTCGCCCAACAGAATCATCACCACGATTTGACTCGTTGAACCGTCAACACCTGTGGCCTGGACCGTGATTCCATGGCTCGAGCTCGTCTCACGATCTAACAAGGAGCCATCCGCCACCGTGACAATTCCCGTCGTCGAGTCGATCGTGAATCGTCCGCCAGCGTCGTCGATTAGCCCGTACGTGACAGCATTGTTTGTCGCATCATTGTCTACCGCCGAAATCAGGACCCCGACGACGCTGCCATCAGCCGAATTCTCCAGCACCCAGTCGATTGCTCCATCAGTATCTACCGGCAGAGTGACATCGAACTCGTCCAGATCGTTGATCGCGATGTTGAACGTTTCAGTTGCTGTCGATCCGTCGCTGGAAGTTGCTTGCACTGTGATCGAGCGAGTCGCTCCGTGTGTCTCGCGATCGATCGCTGCTGCCGTGGTGACAATGCCGCTGATGGCGTCGATTTGGAATAAGCCGTCTGGGTTGGAGGTGAGACTGAAGGTGACGGTGTTGTTGGTGGAGTCAAGATCGGCGGCTGAAGCCTGTACACCAACCGCGGTGCCGATTGTCGCGTTCTCGTCAACTTCGTTGGTTGCATTGTCAATGTCGGTCGGTACCGTGACATTGAACTCGTCCAGATCGTTAATCGTGATGTTGAACGTTTCAACTGCTATCGATCCGTCACTGGAAGTTGCTTGCACGGTGATCGAGCGAGTCGCTCCGTGTGTCTCGCGATCGATCGCCGCTGCCGTGGTGACGATGCCGCTGATGGCGTCGATCTGGAATAAGCCGTCTGGGTTGGAGGTGAGACTGAAGGTGACGGTGTTGTTGGTAGCGTCAGCATCGGCGGCTGAAGCTTGGACACCAACGACGGTGCCGATTGTCGCGTTCTCGTCAACTTCGTTGGTTGCGGAGTCAACGTCGGTCGGTACCGTGACATTGAACTCGTCGATATCAGTAATGGTCACGCTGATTGTCTGCGAATCGTTGAGTGTACCGTCCGACGCTTGCACGACAACTTCATACATGCCATTAAGATCGGAGTCTGAATGTACTTCGCGATTCCGTCCTGACACGAACGCCAAGATACCCGTCGAGGTGTCAATCGTGAACAAGCTACTGTCAGCACCACCAACGATCGAATATGTCACTGTCTGGGCAGGCAAGTCAGAATCGCTAGCTGTCACTGTAGTGACGGCTGTCGTGTTTTCGGCGATGTTGATCGAGGCGGTTACCCCTGCCCCGTTGCTAGTAATGGTCGGCGCGTTGTCGTTGACTGAAGTAATGGTCATGTAGAACGTTCCGCCAGACGAGCTTCCCTCCCCGTCGTCAACCGAGAAAGAGAAATCGTCGCTGTTCGTTTCGCTGTCGTAGTGGTCGTAGGTTACCAGACCTGCATCGATGTCAGCTTGAGTAAACGTTTGACCGACGAGCAGCGCCGTGCCGTTCACACGAAGCAGGCCGTTAGTAGGCGCTGAGTCGAGCGTGTAAATCAAGTTGCCGGAAGTATCGTCGACGTCAGTGGTTTGCAGCATGGCTGTCGAGATCACATTGCCAGTGGACCCTTCGTCAACTGTGGCTCCTGCAGTCGTAGCCAGCACTTGTTCGTCGTTGGCACCTTCGATCGTGATGGAGATTTGAGCGGTGTTGTCCAAGCCACCCGCGTCCTGCATCGTGTAGGTGAAGATGTCCGTGAGTGTGTCGCTGCTGTTGCGGAGCGATTGAACTGCGGCGTTGTCGCTGTCGACGGTATAGGTGTAATTGCCGTCGTCGGCGATGATGATCGATCCGTATGTTCCAGCGACGGGTGTATTGACACTCCCGGAGGCTGAAGCGTGGACACCAGCGATAACACCGATGACGGTTTGAGTATCGCCAGAGTCGACGTCAGTGTCGTTGGTGAGAACGTTGCCCGTGGGATTGACACCTGCAGTTCCGTTGGCGACTCCGCTAGTTTCGACTGCGATTTCCGTATCTGCCACGGCCACAGGAGCGTCGTTTTGACCCTGGATTGTGACCACAATTTGAGTCGACACACTCGCCAAAGCTCCATCGGTCACTGTGTAGGTGAACGTGTCGGCTAAGGTATCGCCGCTGTTTCGCAATGCTTGAACCGCTCCGTTGTTGTTGTCGACGGTGTAGGTGTATGTGCCGTCGTCGGCAATGGTGATCGAACCGTATGTGCCGGTGACAGTTGTGTTGACGCTCCCGGCGGCTGATGCTTGGACACCAGCAGCGACGCCGGTGACGGTCATCGTATCGCTGGTGTCTACGTCGCTGTCATTGCCCAGTACATTGCCCGTCGGATTCGTTCCGGCAGTTCCATTGGCGACGCCGCCCGCCTCGACTGCCGTTGCTGTATCTGATCCGGCTGAGATCGCATCGTTGATCGATGTAACGACAACCTGTGCAGTCGCTTCAGTCGTCGAATAGGCTGTCGTGCCTCCACCTGTTCCCGAATCAGCAAAACGTGGCGTGCCCGACGTGGACGGAGTCCCCGAGGTTTGATCCCAGGCCTTGAATGTTAACTGAGCCGTCTCGCCGTTTTCACCATCAGGGATATAACGAACTTGCGCGGTGGAGCCCAACAGTAGTGAGTTGCTCGGAGTCACTCCGCTGATCGTTGTCCACGCACCGCCCGTGGAGAACTCCCACGTGCCATTGCCAGTCAATCCAGTAATTGCGATGCCACTTAGCGGCGAGCCATCGACGTCACCCCAGCTTGCGCCGGTCAACATGTTGGACACGTTGTTCGGCGATGACGTCGTGTCCTCATCGGTTCCAGTTAAACTGACCACGCTGGCGTCAGATATCGTGGGCGCGTCGTTAGTATTGGAAACAGCAATCTGTGCGGTTTCAGTGAAACTGCTGAACGCTGTCGACCCACCAGTCGCGGTGATGTTCACTCGGTCGCCAGCACTGTCACCAGAGGTTTGATCCCAGGCGTGGAAGCCAAAATTGGACGATCCGCCTTGCTGTGCATCGGGATTGAATCGCACCCAATCCGTTGCTCTTAAAAGCAACGCGGTGCTGTTGGTAACACTGCCAACATCCAGCCAATTCGTGCCTCCGTCGAGCGAATACTGCCAAGTCCCTTGAACGGCACTGGTAGAAATGATGGCAATGCCTTCGACAGCACCGGAATCCGCATCGGTCACAATGTCGTGACCCGACGAGGCGAGCACGCTTGCTACCGTTTGACCAGCATTGTCAAATTGATCCTCGGTAATACTGCTTAGGAACGTTCCGTAGTTGAAGTCGACAACCGGCGCGTCGTTGACTGCCGTGACAGTGATGTCGCGAGTCATCGTGTTGGAGTTTTCTTCACCGTCGTTGATGGTGAAGCTTACCGTACGTGTCGCGGTCGACGGCGAATTGCTGGTGTTTGCGTAAGTGACACTGCGAAGCGCCGCTTGGTAGTTTGCTACGGTATCGGCTCCAGTCAGAGTCAACGTGCCGCTACCCGAGTTCCAGACGCTTGTGATGTTCGCGGTATTGGCGAAGGCCAGTAGGTCTTGGCCGTTTGCGTAGTTGCCAGTGATCGAGATCACGGCTGATTCGATGTGCGTGTCGTCTTCGTCAGCGAGCGTAAGCGTGGAAGTGATCGCCGTCGCAGTTTGATTTTCCGTGTATGCCAGCGGTGTGCCTTCGATCGATGATTCGATTGGTGCGTCGTTGATTGCAAACTGTTGCGAGAATTCCGACGTTTCCAGTGTTGTCAAGTCAGTCGCAGTCGCTGTGACTTGCATCCCCGTCGGAATGCTTGCGGTGAGAGTCTCGCTGAACGTGGCATTGCCTGAGCCATCGGTCGTCACATTGACAGAGCCCAAATACGTTGCACCTTGTCCATGACCATTGGCGTACGCGTCCGACAAGTAGAATTCGATGCGATAAGTCCGACTGGCAATGCTGTTGAAACTGCCGCTGACATTCAATTGCGAACCGGTGCTGCTGGTCGAACTGAATACAGGGAAGTTCTGTAGCGAATTGCCGCCGGTGTCTGCGTCGCCAACATCGTTAGCGGAATAGTACGGCGCGGTTCCGAAATTGAGGTTATCGCCAGAGGTTTGCAGGTCGATGCCAACGATGCCGCTTGCTGCAGCGCCTTGGCGTGACAGAACGGTGCCGTTGCCGGAGAACGAGTTTTGCGTGATCTCGACAGCATAAGCACCATTGTTGACTGTTATGCCAGCGCCGTAGTTGTCGGCGATGATGTTCTGGCTGATCGTGATGTTATTCGTTCCGCTACGCAGTGCGATCGCGTCGTACTGAGAGAGCGATCCAGTGATCGGTCCGACGGCATTTCCAGAAATCGTATTGTTGGAAATCGTCACGCCACTGGTTGATCCCGAAAGAATGATGGCTTGGGTAGAGCTGCCAGTAATGATGTTGCCGTCGATCAGGCCACCAACAGAAGCATTTATGGCAATCGCATCGCCATTGCTGTAGTTATAACCGCTGTTGATGAAATGGTTTGACAGTATATACCAGTAATCTGACGCGTTGCTCGCGTAGAAACCTGTCGCCTGCGAATAGGCCAGGATGTTGTTGGTTAGCCAACCATTGTCAGCACCAAGTGATTGCACGTTTTGAAGATTGTTTAGTGCAGCACCCGGATCTGAAATCGACGTTGGACCAGATCCGAGAATGTTGGACTGAATCGACACGTTTTGAGTGCCATCGTTCAACAGAATCGCAGCCGAACTCGAGAATCCGTACATCGAAAAGCCTTGAATCGTCACATCGTCAGTGGAGACGACGATTCCGGCGAAACCACTCGCACCGACAATCGCGATCTCGGGGCGGTCAATGGAAAAGATGTTCTGTGAGCCACTACCGACACCGCTATCCGCGCCCAGGGTTCCTGGATTGACGTTACCGCTGAAGGCGGTCTGTGTGAGACCATCAAGTACAACGGATTCGGTGATCGTTGGCAGGGCTGCATTCAATGAAATCTGCCAATACGCGTCAACACCTGCAGTTCCCGTGTAGCCTGCATCGGTGTCCAGAATTGCAAAGCCGATTGTATCAGGACCGAGAGTATTGTTCGCCGCAATGATCGCTTCACGCAGGGAAACATGGCCGTCAGATCCACCGCCAATTGCGTACAACTGCTCGATGGTGTAACTCGCGCCCAAGGCCGTATCGTCAACGTCTGCCGTCGTCGTGACTGTTAGAGTTGACGATTGAACATCGACGATCGTTACGGTAATGATCTGGTTGTCGGTGTGGACTCCATCGCTGACTTGAACGATGATCGTGTAGACGTTGTTTGAATCGCTATCGGTCGGGTTCTCGAAATCCGGTGCAGCCACAAAAGTCAAAGTGCCGCTGTTGTCGATCGTGAACTCGTTCTGATCGGGTCCACCGATGATCGAGTAAGTGAATGTGTCGCTTGGCAAATCTCCATCACTGACGGTGACTTGAGTGACATACGCAATGGTTTCATTTTGAGTGAAATTGGCACTCGCTCCGCCGCCGTCGCTGGTGATCGTGACCGCTTGGTCGTTGACCGGGTTCAGAGTGATGTTGAACGTACCCGTGGATACGGAACCAGCTCCATCGTCGACGCTGAAGGAAAAGCTGTCGCTGAAGACTTCTGCGCCGTTGTGACTGTAGGTAACCAGATTCGAGTCGATATCGGCTTGAGTGAACGTTCCACCAATGCTCAGGAGGACGCCGTTTCGATACAAGTTGCCTGTCGTCGAGTACGTCGTGATCGTGTAAGTCAACTGCGAAGCAGTGTGATCAACATCTGTCGTTGCCAACATCGCCGTTGAAATCGTGTTGCTGGTCGAATTCTCACTGAATGTTGCGCCCGTATTTGTTGCCAAGACCTGTTCGTCATTAATATCGGTGACGGTGATCGATGCGGTTTCTGAGGCTGAGCTGAACGCCGTGTTTCCGCCGTTGGTATTGACGTCCACCTTCGAGCCGACTGTGCCGCTAGTCTGATCCCAGGCGCGGAAGTCAAACGAGGCTGTTGTGGCGTTCTGGCCGTTGGGATTGAAGCGGATCAAGTCGGTCGAACGCAGTAGCAGGGCCGAGGACTCGGATACGACACCCACATCAGCCCACAGGAAGCCGTTCGTCGTGAATTGCCATGTGCCATTGCCGGAACTGAGCGAAGTGATCGCGATCCCTTCAGCCACAGCATCATCGGGATCGGTGATCCGATCACCACCAGCCGACGCAATGATGGACGCAACCGTTTGTCCGCTGTTGTTAATTTGATCTTCCGTAGTCGAAGTCAGCTCCATCGTACCAGTGTTGTCAAGCACTGGAGCATCGTTCTCGCTAGCGACATCAACGGTGCTGAATCGCTGCAAGCTACTGACATCGCCGTCATTCACCGTCCAAGCAATGGTGCGAGTTGTCGTTACGGGATTGTCGGATGAATTCTGATAGGTGATGCTGCGAAGTGCGGACTGGTATTCTGCTACGGTAGCGCTGCCGCTGAGCGTCAATCGACCAGTGTTCGCGTCCCAAGATCCGCTGATATTGGCTGTATTGGTGAAAAGCAGTTGATCCTGTCCATTTACATAACCGCCACTGATTTCGACAACGGCTGTTTCAAGGTGGGTATCATCGAAGTCAACCAGATTGATTCCGTCATGCAGCACAACGCCCGCTGCATTTTCCGTATAGGTCACGTGGTGCGGATTGAAGTCCAGTTGCCGCGTGTAGATACCAAAGCCGTCACCGTCTGCCTCGCTGTCCTGCCAAGTGATCGCGACTCGGTTACCAGCCACGAGAGTCATTCGCTCTTGCTGATTGTTGCCAATTGCAACGGTGTTGACCAGCATTTCATGTGAAAGCGGTGTGCCATCTGCTGCAAATCGGCGAATGAAGATGTCCTTGTCCCCGTTCGCTCCGTAAGAGTTCCACAAAATGGCGAACGAGCCATCACTGAAGGCGACGCTGCTGCTGTGATCTTGACGACCAGCCGTCGATTGATTGACGAGAAACTCATTGGTCACTGCCGTGCCGCTGCTGTCAAAGACGCGGCCCATGACGCCGAAGAAACTGCCGTCGGCAACTGAATCGCGATAGGTAAACAGCACATTGCCGTTAGCTAGTTCCGTGATCCATTCGCTGCGTTGGGCTCCGGCAGTTGACTGGGCAACCAGAATATTGCCACCGATCCGAATGCCGCCGGACGTGTAGAATTGAGCGTAGTTTCCTCTTCCATCTCCGTCACGTCCGACATTGTCGGTGAAGGAAACGACAAACCCTCCGCCCGAAAGTGCGCGAACGAACGGATCGTTTTGCAAACCGGTTTCAACATCCGGAACGATCAATTCACTCCCGACTTTGTTGAAACTCGCGTCGAGAATCTGTGCCGCCGCTGTACCATTACTCGCATCGACGCCAGTGGCACCATAGTAGGCCAGTACATAATTCCCATTGGTCAATTGAACCAACGTCGGAGAAGTCCGGCTGGCTCCACCAGCAAACGTGATCGCAGTCGAACTGCCAGTCAACGGTGTGCCGTTTGCATCAAAGGCGCGGACGTGAACCTCCGTTCCATTGGACCAGGCCGCAGCGAATCCGCCGCTATTGGTTGAAATCAGGCTGATATCAGTCGCCGCAGCGGTATCATCAAGCTGGAGTTCTCCACCGACCGGCACACCACTGGCGTTATACACTTGAGCGAAGATATCGGTTCCGCTTTCCCAAGCGGTGACATAGTTGCCCCCGGAAAGCGTAACCGTTGACGGAGCCAATTGATCTCCAGTTGTTGTCGTATTAACAACCGTCGACGGGCCAATTCCATTCGCGTCCAGATAAGGTTGATCGTTGACCGATGTGTAGGTGATATTCCCAGCGGAAGGCCCGGTTGTCGCCGACCCGTCGCTTACCGTGATGTCATACGACGGAGTGATGTCACCGCCGTCGTGCAAGAACTGGATATCGCCAGCCGTGACTTCTGCAAGTGTAAACGAAGTTACAGCAGCGCCCGGATTGGAAGTTCGATTGAAACGTCCACCGAGTACATTGGACGGTGTTAAAACCAGACTTGACGATGCGTTGTCAACGTCCGTTGCGTTGATGTGCGCCGTTGTCAGAGTCAGAAAGCCAGCTTCGGAAATCGCAAACGAATTCGCGGTCAACGCGGGCGCGTCATTGACCGACGTGACGGAGATCACCGCGACCTCAACTTGTGTGCTGAACGCAGTCGTGCCGCCGGTGACAGACGCGTCGACCTTGGTGCCGAAGGTTCCTGATGTCTGGTCCCAGGCATGAAACAGAACGGTGCCCGTATCGCCGCTGATTCCATTAGGAGTGAACCGCAGGCTATCGGTGGCTCGAAGTAGGAGTGCACTGGCCGTTGAAACGGTGTCGACATCCGTCCAACCCGAGCCCGTGTTGTATTGCCAAGTTCCGTTTGTCCCCGAAATGGACGTGATCGCGATCCCTTCGACAGCCCCTGCATCGGCATCAATAATCCGATCTCCGCCGGCGCTAGCGATGATCGAGGCCACTGTATTGCCGCTGTTGTTGGTGTTGTCTTCGGTGATCGTGGTCAGCGACATAAAGCTCGAGTTGTCGAGCACGGGCGCATCGTTGACGCTGGTAATGTCGATCTGCACAGCACCCAAGTTGGCCGAGAGAGCGCCACCGGAACCTGTGTTTCCGTTGTCGCTGATCGACACATAGACGATGTCAGCAGCTGTGCCGCTGAGGTTGGCTGTCGGGTGCAAGTACTGGATGTTCGTGGTAACTTCCAGGTAGGCGTTCAGGTCCACAAGTGTGCCTGTGAAGGAAACGTAGTCGCTACCGCTTAAGGCAACGGTCACACCACCGCTGCTAGTCGCGTAAAAGAATCCACCGGCGTCGGCGCTTAGCGTCAACGTCAGTAGTCCGCTATTGTGATCCACGTCACTCAGATCAATCGCGGAAAGATCCAAATTGCCAAGCACATCTTCGGTGACGGTGAAAGTTGCGGGTATCGATCCAGCGTTGGTCGGAGCATCATTCACAGCGTTCACGGTGATCGCTACGTTTCCAGTGACTTCGGTTTGATCGGCAGCCAGAGCCGCGATTTCATCGGCCGAGAGCGCGCGGGTGTAGACGCGAGCGTCGTCGATCAGACCGTTGAAGTCGTAGCCTCCGAACCCAACGTTGGCGTGCGCACCTATCGTTGTCACGCCAGTCGAAGCCCCGTAGTTGATCGATGCGGTGTAGTTGGTGGTTGCTACTAATTGACCATCAATAAAAAGCGATTGCGTGCTGGCCACGTCGTCAAAACTAATCGCCACGTGTCGCCAACCGGTACCTGCTATTGAGACCCCAGAGTTGGTGTATTGCCAGTTCGATCCGTCCCAGAAAGAAGCCTGAGTACCATTCCCAACATCATCTGCCCGCAGCACGAAAACATTGCCAATACTAATAACCTCTCCGGAAGGTGCCCCGGGATTTAGATTGACCCATGCTGCAAGCGTGGCATTGGCTGGATTCGAGAAAGTCGAAGCGACGGAAACGAAGTCACGGTCACCATCCAGGCTCAGCACTTCGCCCCGCTCGGGATCGAAGACCGTCGTGGCGTCGCCGACCAACGTTCCGTTTTGCGAGATACCCACGCTCTGGTCGGTGGCATCGCCATCTTCAAACGTGTAGTGCCCATGCAGATCAGCAACCATCGAAGTGGTTACAACCAGGGTATCGCTGCCATTGTAGTTCCCAGTCGGCGTGTAGGTCATGCCCTGCAAGGCAGCATTGATGTCGGACTCGGTGCCCTGAATCGTCATGAACGAGCTGCCGTTAGCTCCGCCGGGGATTAATAGTCCGGTCGTTTGCGATAAAGTCAACGTGCCGTTGCTGACTTGCAAGTAAATCTGAAACGGAGAATTGGTTCCAGCGTTCTCGTCGGTGACCGTGATGGCGTTGCCGTTACCACTGCTGAACGTCAAAGTTCCGTCTTCATCAACACTCTGGGTAGCCAAAGGTATCGACTGCTGCACTTCGAACGGCATGTTCTGCAGTGAAATCGTGAAGGCTTCGTCGTACGTCGCCGTTCCGTCGCTGACGCGAACGATAATCGTGTGCGTGGCATTGGTTTCGTAGTCGAGCAATGATCCGTTAGCGACGGTGATTTCACCGGTGTCAGCGTTTATCGTAAACGCGCCAGTAACTGTTTGCGATTGAATGGAGTAGGCTAGTGCATTGGTCGTATCAAGGACGTCATCGGCATTCCATTCAATGATGGAACGGCGGACTTGCGCGGATGACGCATCATTCCATCTTCCAGTCGTTGCACTTAGGTCAGCGTAATCTTCATTTCCTCCTGAATCGCTAGGCTCGCCACTGTCCCAGTTTGTATACTCACCATTGATGTTGTATCCGGTTCCTGTTCCCTGCCAAATGACATTGCCAGCGGTGTTGCCGGTATACGTTTGAAACGCTCCTTCAGTAATCTGGTCTGATACTCCAAGCCAAACATTGTCGCCGACCTGCGATGCAAATGTCCTGGCAATTGCGTTTTCTGCAGCGGAACTGACGGTTAGTAACTGACCCGAAACACCACCGAGCGTTGTAGCTATTGCGGTTGATTGTGAATTCGCCCACGTGTCATAGGTGGAGACCAACTTGTAAAATTTGCCCGTTTCGGCACTGTATCGCAATGTAGGATCGGCAGCCAGTAATTGCGTGATTCTGGCTTCGCGGTCAATATCCAAACCATAAACGCCGCCGACGGTCGTTCCATTGCTCGCATTTTCTGTAATGCGAAGCGTCAGCGACGGATTGCTTGCGATGAAACCAGCACCCGTTGCATGTTGAACTGTCAAGTTGTTACCAGCGACGGTATCTGTGACCACGCCATTCGGAGAAAGATCATTGAATTTCCAGTTCGCTAAAAGGCTTGGTTCGGTGTAAGCCAAGTCGCTGTGATAGCTGGCTGCGATTTCAGATGCCGTGCGAACATCGCTGAAGACTCGCATGTCGTACAGCGTGCCTGAGAACTTCTGGTTGGGATCAAAGCTGCCGCCTTGAATGTCTTGATCGTTACCGAGCGTCAATGTACCGCCGCCTTGGACTGTGACTCCTGTTTGTAGTCCCGTTCCACTGTCTCGCAGCGTGCCATCCACAAAGACTTGCCAATCGCCTGCAGCGTTGTTCCAGGTTACCGCGAGTGAATGTACGTTGCCATCGGCCAGCGAGCTGTAGTTGAAAGTGTTGGCAACCGCAAATGAGCCATTGATATAAAAGCGAAAGGAACCGTCGCCCATCAGACGCATGTTGACGTCGTTGCCAAAGTTCGTACTGCCCACGCCGTAAGACAGAAGTGTCATGTCGCCAGCACCGTTGGTGAATGACAACTGCGTTTCAATCGTCATTTGACTCCGAACACCAAAAACCGCTCCGCCGTCATCCGCAAAGAGAACTGCGTCATTGCCACCGTCGTGATTGATTTGCAGTCCGCCGTCCGATGTGACGTTCGCGTGAAGATTCTCGGGCGCGATATTACCTGACGACGAGGTCGACATCACGCTGCTTGATAGTTCGGAAGTGCTGCTCGCATAAGTCGCCGTTGCGGTAATCAGTTCGCCAATTGCCACGGTTCCGCTGTAGCCGGTCAAGCTGGCATTGGTAAACGTCGCGTTGCCACTGGCGTCTGTGTTGACCGTCGTGCTGCCAAGATACTTTTTGCCATCGCGTCGAGAAATATCGCCGGTTGACGGTGTGGCATAGAAGTGCAAAACAACGCCCGTGAGACTGGCGAGCGTATTGATCGAACCACTGACGGTGACTGTCGTGCCCGTACCGTTCACCGAGGTTGAACTGATGATGGGAAAATTCTGTTGATTGTTGCTGCCGGTGTCCCCGTCAAGATTATCGTTGGCTGTGACTCCCGCAGAATCCACATCAATCCCGATCCCTGCGTTGCCGTAGAGCGCGTTGCCGACGATCGAGTTGCCGATACCGGTGGACCACAGATTGATGCCGTTGACATAGGTGCCACCGACTCCGTTGGCAGTGATCGTGTTGCCTTGGCCTGCGGTAATGCCGCCGATCGTGGTATTACTGACGCCATTGGTCAACTGAATGCCGTGATACTGGTTGCCAGCAATAACGGTGCCTGCTGCATTGATACCGATGGTGTTGCCCTGAATGATCGTTCCGGACGAAGCACCGTTGATCTCAATGCCGTTGTAGCCACTACCAACAATGGCGTTGCCAAGCCCAAGGCCGCCGATGGTGGTGTCGTCAGCGCCTCCAGTGATGTTGATCCCAACGGCAGAATTGCCAATCACTGTCAATCCGTCCGATCCCAGACCGATGTAGTTGTTCTGAATGAAGTTTCCGTCAGTCGTTTCACCGTCAATTTGAATTCCATCGCCATCGTTGCCAGCGATGATGTTGCGTTTCGTGCTTGTGCCGCCGACCTGAGTTCCCGTTGCACCGTTTTGGATGATAATGCCATCACTGGTGTTACCGCGATCGAGTAATCCTGTTGCGTCGGTGCCGATATAGTTGCCCCAGACCAGGGTTCCGGAAGTGCCGCTGTCCTGGATCATAATCCCAAATTGATTTCCGGAAATCACGTTCCCTTCCCCTGAGTCGTTACTGCCATCCCAGTTGGTGCCTATCGTGCTGCCCGCAGAACCGCCTTCAATGACCACACCTGCCACGTTGCCAATGATCGTGGAACCATCGACCCCTAGGCCGATATAGTTGCCTTGTATAGAAGTCGCTGCCGCTGCATTGCCAACCGACACGCCAACCCAGTCATTGCCAGAGATGACGTTGCGATGTGCCGCCGTGCCGCCTCCAACAACGATACCGGTTCCCGAGCCCCACATCGTGACGCCGCCGATCGAGTTCCCAAGGTCAAGAAGTCCAGTCGCATCGGTACCGATGTAGTTGCCATAGACGTAGCTGTCCGTCGTGCCACTCCAGAACTCGATGCCGTACCAGTTGTTGCCAGAAATGACATTGCCTTGACCAGCCGTCGTTCCGCCAATCAGCACGTTGATCGTACCTCCGCCAACTACAATCCCGCTTTTAGCACCCTCTTGGGCAAGACCATTGAGGTCATCGGTGCCAGAGGCATTCGTACCAACGTGGTTACCTTGAATGGTCGTGCTGTCAGCGTTCCACAGCAGAATCCCCTGGTTTGTATTTCCGGAGATAACGTTGCGGCCACCGGCTGTTCCATCACCGATAACCGACCCGGACGCATCCCCGATATTGATTCCGTAATCGTTGGCAACCACAACTGCGCCAGTAGCATCCACGCCGATGTAATTCCCCAGCAACGTGTTGTTGGTTGCCCCGGCTCCGTTGATGTAGACACCGCTGAGTTGATTACCGCCTATCACATTGCGACTTTGCACGGTCGTGCCGCCGATCGTGTTGCCTGATCCCAGTAGGTGAATTCCGTAGCCGGTGTTCTGCTCGTTTACTCCTTGATCTGTTCCTGCGGCACCGAAACTTCCGATGTAGTTTCCTTCGATTGTGCTTCCAGTTGACCCCGAGTCGATCTGAATCCCATCTCCGACAAAATCTCGCAGAACAAAACCGCGAATGGTCGAACTGTCAGCGGTACTGGTCAGCTGGAAGCCATCGCCGGTAGCTCCGTTCGCATCGATGACGATTCGCGGCGTACCGCTAAAGCTATGCTGTGTCCAGGCGTCAAGGATCGTCGTGCCGGTAATGCTCGGCAGCGCTGACGAAAGGCTGATCGTTTGACTTCCAGCACCTGCGATGTTGAAGCTAATCGTGTCGACACCAGCGGTATTGTTCGCTGCGGTAATCGCCTCTCGGAGCGAAATGCCATCGCCGCCGTTGTTAGAATTTAGATTCGTTATGGATGTGGTCGTGCCGTTGGACGTGTCGCTGGTTGTCGTCACGGTAACAACATTGGATAAGTTGATCGAGGCGTCACCGACCAGTTTTGTAAAGCTAGCTTGATCGGCGACTTCCTGTGTGGTGAGCGAGCGGTTGAACATGCGAACGGTGTCGAGCGAACCTCCGTAAAGTCGCGCCGATTCTAAATCGTTTCGTGCTCCCAGGTAAACTTCGCCCGCTGCGTTCAACCCATCTGCTCCACGACTTGCCTGAGACGCACTCAGAGTTCCATCCAAGAAAACCCGGGTACCATTGACGCTGTCGACTGTCAGGGTGTAATTGTGCCACTGGCCATCGCCGATCATCGACGCGATGTTGACATTCAATTCCTGAGCATAAGCTGCATCGTTACCGTCTTGGATGTTCGTGAACAGCTGATTGTTGTAGGTACCATGCGTCGCTTCGGCAAGGTAAATATTGAGGCTATTAGCCGTCGTAACGGTTCCGTGGCTATAGATATACTGGAACAATGATCCGGTGTTGTCGTCAATCTTGAAATCGAAGCTCAACGAGAACTGTGAACCGTAGTTGTAGTCCGCGAGCGTGATATGATCATTGGTTTCATCGAATGAGTAAGCTGTTCCGAATTGGCCGTCAACAACTGTGGCACCGTTGATCGCTGTGGCATTGCTGCCGCCAACGGAGTCAATTCCATCGCCGTTAAGACCATAGTAGCGAGATAGGCCGTACTGGCCATCATCGACTCGGTATTGGAACGAGTTAGCTCCGAAGGCACCGGTGGTATAGTCGAACGTTCCTGCACCGGTTTGTGTTAGCGTGCCGCTGTCTGGGGCTGTGATATCGATGATGCTCAGCGTGCCACTTTCGACGTCGCTGTCATTGGCAAACAGGTTGATCGGAATGGTCGCGCCACTGGTTGTCACATACGAATCATCCACCACGTTGGGAGCATCATTGACGGCAACGACGGTCAATGCAATCACATCCGTTGCACTGGAGAACGCAGTGGAGCCGCCGTTGGATGAGGTGCTGACTTTGGTTCCAGCGGTGCCCGTAGATTGATCCCACGCTCGAATCGTTAATCCCGAAGCGATGGTACCGCTATACTCCGCCGACGGTGCAAAGTAGAGCCGTGTGTTTGCGTTGTCGGCCAGCAATAGCGAGGACGTCGAATCCACCGTTCCCAGCGCCGTCCAGTTGCTGCCGCTGTTAGTTGTGTAGTACCAAGTGCCGTTAGTTTGATTAGCAGCGGTGATAGCGATTCCCTTGACGCCACCATCAGCATCAGTGATACCGCCGGTGAAGGAGCTGATGAGTGAACCGACGGCACCAGTGGGAACGCCGGAATCTTCGTCTGTGGAAAATGCTAAACTGGTGTCAGCTAGAACAGGTGCCGTGTTAGGAGAAGCATTGATCGAAACGGCACCCATTTCCCACTGGTTCGATGCAGACACGGTGCTGCTCATCGTAACCGTTGCCGCGCCGTTCTCTGTGGTGGTCACGCCACGATGGTCGGTGTTTGTCAGCGACCATACACTCGATTGGTTGGCACCGATGGTGTAGCCCGTGGGATTGTTGTCCCAGTTCGTGATGTCAAGCACTAGTTTTCCCGTGGCACTTGAAACGTTCACAGTCGCCGTGGTTCCAGTTCCTGTTGCGCTGGCATAAGTTCCGTTGGGCGTGGCTTGATCGACGCCATTGTACGTGACCGCGCCGCCCTTCACTGCCGTAGTTCCTCCGAGGCTGACAATCACATTTGCCGTGCCCACGGAAGGATTCACTAGTCGCCAGATTTCGACCGCATGATTTCCCGACGTGCGACCGACTTGCGTGAGATTGACACCGCCGTAAGTGACACTATTGACGCCAGCACCAAGACCATCGATCGCCAGCGTCACGTATAGCACTCGGTCGCTTCCACTGGCAACGGTATGCGACCAACTCAGGCTGTTTGCCGAAGCTGATTGAGTCGAAGTCGCGGTGCCGTTGGCTGTGATGGCGAGTAGGTCGTTCCAATCGTCCATGCCGTCAGCGTCGACAGCGGTTTCTGCATCAATCGAGCCCGTTGAGTATTCCAGGTTCCAGTCACCGCCGAGCGTAGCGTGTCCTGTTTCGTCGCTACTTGCGGCCACATCGGCGCCGGTAAGTATCGCCAATTCTTTCAAGAAACTCTGGCCATCCGTTGTCGATGCGATGTTGCAACCATACAGCAACAGGTCAGCATTCGCTGAGAGAGCCAAACTCCAGGACGCGACAATGTCGGATTGCCATTGGATCGAGAAATCATTGATCCAGGTTGCACCGACTTGGATTCCGCCATCGACGCCGTGCGAGAAAATGTGCAACGCATCGATTTCGGATCGTCCCGCGAGCGCTTGCGTAATTTGCAGCAGACCATCTTGCTCCAAGTCGAGAATGATGACTTCAACGTTCGCATCGAGATTCGCGATGATGGTTTCATAGTCCGCGACTCCTGAGTCAACGAACGCAATCTCTGACCGAGTCTGGTCGTCAGCCGGTTCAGCATCGGATGAGTTCGGTGCCGCGTGATCGTTGCCAATAAGATCGCTGTACTCAACGAACAATTGTTCCACGTGCTCAAGCCCGCTCTGCAATTGGTCTTTGTAGGCGTCCTCGATCACCGGGGCAATGTTGGCTTGACCGAGAGTGTCCTCGATCGTCGGCTCCGCGTCCTTTTCTGTTAATGCTTCGGAGGTACTGTCAGAGTTCGCTGAGTTTGTCGTTTGCGTTGATTGTGTCGACGGATCGATAGCCTGGCCTTCAGCGGCGGCGAGTTGTTGCAACAGGAATGCAGCAAGATCGGTATCGGCCTCCGCATAACCATCAGCGCCATCCGGACCTTCTCCGCTGAGCAACACTCGGTCTTCGAGGACGAAGAACTTATAATAACGGCGACTGGTTTTCTGATTCGACATGAAACAACATCCGTGGAACATCAGCGCAGCTTCATCCGTAAACTGGACAAGCCTGAGAGAGTTGATCGGTTGTTTCGATCAGCGAGTTGGCGAAGAGCGTATCACGTGATCCGTTTTCACCAGCGGTCAATCCAGAGAAGTGGTGCTTTCGTCATCATCGGTGCGACCAGATTGAGGGTTGTAGTCGATGTTGCAGTTGTACGGACTACGGCTGCGCACACACTTGCGCAGTCAAAGCCCAGCCATGGCCAGGTACGTGCCCAGTACATAAGCCCCGGTACGGATGTCGAACCTCGTAAAACTGCTTCGCGATCTATTGCCCACACCACTCGTCGCTTGCGCGATGTTAGTGGGTGTGGCTTTTGCGCTGCGTTTTCAAACCAGGCTTGCGGGTGATGAACCGACTGTGATTGACGAGAATATCACAACAGCGGCAAGTGCTAGTAACGAGAATGATCCGCTGCAGTGGTGGTTATCCAGTGTTTCACAGCCGATCTTAGATGAACCGACTTGGGTCACATTTGATCTTTCGACGATCATGTTGGATACACTTCGAAGCAGTCCTTTGATTCAAAGCGTTTCAGCTTCGACGAGCATTGCGTTGGAACGCGCGATACAGCAAGACGCTGCATTTGATCCGGCGTTGTTGTTCAAAACGCGTGCAGGGCGAACCAACGATCCGGTGGGAAATACACTAACAACTGGCGGACCGCCGCGACTTAATGAAGCCTCGTTGACGGGATCTGCCGGTATTCGTCAGACAAACCGCTCGGGGACGGTCGTCGACTTGTCGCAAAACGTTGGATTGACAGATAGCAACAGTCAATTTTTTGTTCCCGGAAATCAAGCCAACGCGCGTCTGAGTTTGAGTTTAAGCCAGCCGTTGTACGCTGGTCGAGGCAAGCTCTACAACGAGCGACTGTTGACACAGGCTCGCATCGATAGCCGCGTGTCCTGGCAGGAGATGCGGCAAAGTGTCGAGGAACGAATTGCGGAAGTGATGATCACTTACTGGCGTTTGTTTGAATCACGCTGCAACTTGGCACAGCAACAAGCGCTATTGGAACGGGGACGAGCAATTGAGCGAATTGTTCTCGGACGACAAGGGTTCGACTCTGGACCGGTCGAGATCGCCAAGGTGCGTCAGAGAATTGCTCGGCGTACCGATCGGCAGATTGAATTAGTCTCCGAAGTATTACTTGGCCAAGCACGGCTTACCGCGTTAACTGGATCAACAGTGCTTTCCGGTGTGGTCGATGAGAGCCAGCCTGCTGCACGATTGGAACTGATTCCCCGCTGGTTGATTGAGCCACCAGACATCACGTATGACCTTCGTGACGCGGTCCTCAATGGAATTGAGAACCGACCTGAAATACGGTCTGCGACTGCGGAACTCGAAGCGGCGGCGGTTGGTGTCTCAGTCACTCGCAATCAGTTGCTGCCACAGCTTGATGCTGTCGTCGAAGCGTACTTGGCCGGTTTGCGTGGCGACAATCGACTTGGTAACGCGTTCATTGACCAGTTCGCCGACAGCGTGCCCGGAATTGCTGCGGGCTTGCAGTACGATCTACCTTCGGGACGACGATACGTTCAGTCTCGTCACCGCGAGGCGCATCTTCGTTATCGCCAGAAGACTGAAGAGTTGCGGGAAACAATCATTCAAACACGACAAGCGATCGAGTCCGCGCTGATTGGCGTCGAGCGTGCAGCACAGCAGCGGCATAGCAAGCGAATATTGTTGGAGACCACGCTGGCCGAGGAAACCATCATCACGCGTCGTTGGGAAATGATGGCAGGCGACAGCAGCGGTGCAGGTCTAGTGCTCGACACAGTGCTTGATGCTCAGCAACGACGCGCTGATGCGGAACGAGAATGGGTTTCTGCACACACCGAGTACCGAATTGCATTGGTCGCGTTAGAGCGAGCAATGGGGACGCTGCTGGTCGAAGAAGGCATCCAACCGGAACAAGCCGCCTGCTCATCGGACGTTCATTTCATTAGCGTTGATTCGCCTGACGGACTCATCGAAACGGAGATCATGACACCATGAAGTGCTGGAAGTTCCATTGTTGGGTCGGACTGTTGCTACTCGCATCAACCGCCAACGCCCAGAGTCCTGCGAACGTCTACGACGGATTCACTGAACCGAGCTACGACATTCTTGTCGCGGCGACCGAGATTGGACGACTTGACGAATTAATGGTCAAGGTCGGTGATCGTGTGGAAGCGGGGGCGACGGTTGCGAGAATGGAAGACTCGCTCCAAGTCTTAGCCATCAAGATCGCAAAGATGCAGCTAGGAATGCACGGTGAATTGGATGCCGCGATCGCCGAGCGAGACTTACAACTCTCGCGGATTGAAAATCTTCGCAAACTTCGTTCCGAAGAAATGACTCGACCGGACGAGCTTCCGCGAGCAGAAACTGAATTGCGAATCGTCGAGGCAAAACTGTTGACCGTGCAAGAACAGATTCACATGCGAGAGTTGGAGTTGGAACGATTTGAGTTGCAACTCGATCGACGATTGGTCCGTGTTCCGATGAGTGGGATCATTGGCGAAGTATTGCACTGTCAGGGCGAATACTTGACGCCCGGAGACGCGGCTGTCGTGCGATTGATCGTTACGGACTGGATCTATGCGGTATTCAACGTGCCAGTTGAAGACATTGATCGAGTCCATGTGGGAGATAGCGTCGCGGTCTTTTTGCGAAGCAACGCGGAAACAGTATCAGCCAAGATAGAGTCCATCGCGCCGGAGATCGATGGCGAGAGCGGAACCATTCGAGTACGGGTTGGATTGGACAATCGCGAAGGAAAATTCCGCATTGGTGATCGCTCGACGATGCGATTGATCCATCCGTCTGGACATGAATCTTCCGCAGGTCTGCCGTTGCGAGGCCGCCTGGACCGATGAATTTGCCAACGCCATCATTGAATTTCACCGCTTCTGGATCACGGACGATTGATCCGTCGAGTCTGTTTAGCCCTGGACCGATATCACCAGGGTCAGTCGATCTCGGTGGTAAATCATCCGATCCAGTGACTTTGGGCCCAGGCATCGAATCACGGGGGACCACGGTTACTGATGTACCCGCTGTTGCGTGGTTAGATAAAGTACTCGCGGCGTCAACACGTCACGCAGCCATCGAAACGCTAGCAAGTGTGATTGTGTCCCACTTGGGGACGAACGCGGTGCGAATTGTCGTAGGGAAGAGCTCGCCCAGACGCATCTACGATCATCGATTGGGCTGGGTATCGCGAGACAGTGATCTTTGGGGCGAGGCCAAATCCTACTGGAAACTGCCACCATCGGACGATTTAGTACACTGGCCCTCCGACCATGTTGCCGTATTCGACTACCGCGAAACACTGCAAAGGAACGAGCGATGGTTGGTATGGATCGCTGATCCGCATCTTGCACCGGAGCAAGTGCTGGCGATTGTCCCAGCGACAACGGCGATGTTGAAATTGATCGCTCGGGCGCGTCGTCGCTCGGGCGGCTGGTTGTCGCCATTTCTCGGCAATCATCCCTGGCTCACGCTGTCAGCGATGATTACCACCGTCGCAGTGGTGGTGTGTTTTCCCGTTCATTATCCCATTGCTTGCACAGCTCGGGTGCAACCACTTGGTGAACGCTGGGTGGCGGCGCCGTTTGAAGCAGTGCTGGAGAGTTGCGAGGTTCGACCAGGCGATGTTGTCGTACGCGATCAAGTGCTGATGGTACTGGATGGACGACCGTTGAGATTAGAACGCGAGTCGATCCAAGCGGAGCTGGATCACGTCAAGAAGGAGAGAGAAGTCGCGTTGGCATCGCGGCGAATCGCGGATGCACAGCAAGCGGAGTTAAAGCAGCGACAACTGGCTCGTCGCGTGCAATTGCTTGATGACCGCTTGGCCCGCTTGCAGGTGCGCAGCCCCATTGATGGTGTTGTCGTCAGCGGCGAACTGGATCGCTTCGTCGGCTCGCCACTGGAGATCGGACAAACACTAGTTGAGATCGCGCCGCTGGATCGTCTGTCGATCGAGGTCGAGATACCCGAGTTCGAGATCGGATACGTCGAAAGTAACGCGATGACTCGCGTTCGCTTCGCGGCGGTCGGCGGGAGATCCGTCTACAAGCCGCTGGAAAGCGTTTCGCCGGCAGCAGAGGTTCGTGACGATAAGAATGTGTTCGTTGCCCGCATGCAAGTTGACAACGCTGACGGCGGACTTCGACCAGGCATGCAAGGCGACGCGACGACTTTCGGTCCCATTCGACCGCTGTTTTGGCGAATCGGACGCGCCGCTTGGGAGCGAATTTTGTGGTGGATTGGCTACTAGGAAATGGATTCCAGTTCGCTTTTTGGATCGATCAATGACTGATACACCCTTATCCCCCCAGACGCAGTCGCCGGTTCGATTCAAGCTCGACCCCAGCGTGACCTTTGTCGCACGTCGCGTGGGTGACGAAAGCCGCTATGTCGCGCGACATTCCCAAAGTGGTAAGTACTACGAACTCGGTCACGATGAGTTTGCAGTCGCGAACCTAGTTAAGGACTGGCACTGTGTCTCGGAGATCCTCGCAAGTTTGGGTCCAGTTGGGATCAATTGGTCAGGAGAAGAACTTGCTGGGTTCATCGCTATGTTAGTGAACGAGAAGATTCTTTTGACTGAGCATCCGTCGGCAGCAGTGGCAGCGGTGCCGACAAGCCGCTTTCAGCTCAAGCAAGTTCTCGCGATGCTTTCGTTCTCGATCAGCCAGCGAGTGCCGCTGTTCCATGCTGATGCACTTGCCGAAGCAGCGACGCGGCGCGTGGGGTGGATGTTTGGAGCGAGTGGATTTTGGCTTTGGTGCGCGATTGTGCTCAGCGGTGGTTTGATCGCGACTGCCCATCGAGTGGAAATGATGGGCGAACTGCGGCGAATTTTCGATTTGGGGTTGTGGCCGGTGTTGGCGGTAATGTGGTGCGCCAGCAAGGTGGTGCACGAATTCGGACATGCGGTTGCTGCGAAGCGTCAAGGCGTTCGCGTGGGCAACATGGGAGTCATGTTTTTTCTATTCGCACCGCTTGCATACGTCGACGTCACTGACGCTTGGCGACTGCCCGGTCGCTTCGCGCGAGCCAAGATCGCCATGGCAGGTGTCTACGTTGAGTTAGCCGTGGCTGCGATTGCGATGTGGTGTTATATGATTCTGCCCGAGGGACTCGGTCGACATCTTTGTGCACAAGTATTCGTGATTGCTGGCCCAGCAACACTATTGGTCAATGCCAATCCGTTACTGCGACTTGACGGGTACTACGTGTTCTCTGATTTAACCGACATAGCGAACCTGCGAATGCACGGTCGTCGTAGTCTGGTGAGTTGGGTCGAGCGAATTCTGTTTGGGATTCCACGCCCCACCAGCATGCTCGGCGGCTGGCGCCGTAGCGTCGCGATGATGCATGCGTTGGCAAGCGTCGCGTTCCAGGTGGTATGGATGAGCGGCTTGGTGTTCGCGATCGCGACCTGGGCCAAGGGGATCGGAGTCGCCCTAGCGATCGTCGCCATCTTGTTATGGTGCGTGTTGCCGCTAGCGAGATGGATTTGGAGAATCTGGTGGATTACACCATCAATTGGCCAGCGACGACGATTGGTAATGTTGGTGTTAACATTTGCCATGATGGGCGAGTACGCGGTAATGTTGCCTTCACCGGTCGATCGCCGCGTACCTGTTGTTGTTCGACACCATCAGGAACAAATTGCGCGAGCGGGTGCTGGAGCGTTTGTGTCGGCGGTTTGGGTGGAGCACGGCCAACAAGTCGAGCAAGGTACGATGCTGGTTGAACTCGATGCTCCCGAGTTGCGAAACAATCATGCGACAAAGGCTGATGAATTAGAGTCCGCTGAGTTACAGGCCGTACAACTTCGTCGACAGGGCGAGTTAGCGTTGGCTGCGGCAGAGTCCGAGCGAGCCGCAAGCCTGAAGCGACAATTGATCGAGTTGGCCGACCAGGTTGCCAGTCTGCAAGTCACTGCCACACGCTCAGGGATTGTGTTGCGTCCAGATATTCAGGAACTGGTAGGACAGTATGTACGCCCCGGCGACGAGATTCTTCGCGTCGGCGACCCGCGAGAAATGGAGTTGCTGATCTCGGTCGCTGAGAGTGACACTGGGGCATACGAACAAGCGTGCCAGCGTCAAGAAAAAATTGCTATTCGTTTGCGGGGAGGAAGGTGGATTGAAGCCCAGCCGGTGAGCCTGAGGCCGCGAGCCCGCGTCAGCCTGCCGCACCCGGCATTGGCGAGTACGGTGGGGGGGCCACTTGCCGTAGAACCTGATCAACAGTCACGTGACGGCGTACGATTGATAGCGCCGCGTTCCGAGACGGTCGTCAAGCTCGATCCCTTGACCAGCAGCGAGGTGCGCAGCGGACAAGTCGGCTCGATGACCATTGCCGACGTCCGTCCACTCGTCACCCGCTTGATCGCATGGCTGAATAACGAGTAGCCTCACGCTTCGCCCGCTCGGGTAACTTGACGACTATACTGACTTCGTTACCGCCCCGCCGGCGATTTCCGTTCACTACCCAACTCACCCACAACTCGCCTCGCCCATGGTCCAGCCGCCGCCGATTGAAACTCAAGATGACGCCAAAGCCGCCGCGCGGCTCGTTCAAGCGTGTGCCCAGATTCGTGAGCAAGTCGGGCAGGTCGTTGTCGGACAAGAGGAAACGATTGAGCAGTTGCTTTTGGCCATTCTCTCGCGCGGCCACTGTTTGCTCGAAGGCGTGCCGGGGTTGGCGAAGACATTGATGGTTCGGACGCTGGCACAGTCTATGAACCTTACGTTTCGTCGAATCCAGTTCACGCCGGATTTGATGCCTGGGGATATCACGGGTACCGATATTATCCAAGAGGACCCACAGACCGGTCGACGCAGCTTTGTCTTCGAACGCGGCCCAGTGTTCACGCAAATGTTGCTTGCCGATGAAATCAACCGCACACCTCCAAAGACACAGGCGGCACTTTTGGAGGCGATGCAGGAGCACGAGGTCACTGCAGCCGGCAAGACCTATCGACTTGACGAGCCATTCTTTGTCTTGGCTACGCAAAACCCCATCGAACAAGAAGGCACGTATCCGCTACCGGAAGCCCAGCGGGATCGGTTCCTGTTCCATGTCGTGGTTGACTATCCAACTCGCGACGAGGAAGCGGAGATTGTGGATCGCACGACATCAACCTTCAACTCGACTGTCAAAGCCGTTGTCACCGGTGACGAGATCGTTCAATTTCAACGAACCGTTCGCCGAGTACCGCTGCCGCCCCATGTGAAAGATTGGGTACTCGATGCGGTTCGATCGGTGCGACCGCGTGAGCGAGATTGCAAGCCGTGGGTTCGCGAGATGATTGAATGGGGGCCTGGCCCGCGGGCGTGCCAACAGTTGGTACTGGCTTCGAAAGCGCGAGCCCTGTTGCATGGTCGTACGCACGTGACGATCGATGACGTCCACAAACTTGCCCATCCGGTGCTCCGTCACCGTATCGTTCCCACGTTCGCTGCCGAAGCCGATGGCGTATCGGTTGACGACTTGATCACGCGACTGATCAAAGAGCAAACAGTCGCCAAAGTCAAAGTGATGTAGTGGATTTCAAAGGCGGTTTCCGACAAGGGGCGGGCCCCTTGTCGGAAACCGACGTTTTTGCAGATCAGCTCTAAACCGAGTCGATGCTTTCCATGACGGCAACTTCAGCTCCATCAAGGAAGCTCACCAGCGTTTTGGCGCGGTAGGGCTGTTGTAGTTTCCGCACCGCCTTGCTCTCGATTTGCCGCACTCGTTCACGGGTGACTTGGAAAATCTTGCCGACTTCTTCCAAAGTGTACGTGTACCCGTCGGCCAAACCGTAACGCAAGCGAAGGATTTCGCGTTCGCGATAGTTCAACGTCTCCATCGCTCGATCGATTTGCACCTTCAGAGCCTCGCGGTTGGTTTCCATCAACGGATCGTCGTCGCGATGATCCTGCAGGAACTCACCAAACACGCTATCCTCGTGATCGCCGATCGGTTGGTCCAAGGACAACGGTGCGCGGCTCATTTTCAGGATCACGCGAGTATCATCCAGTGACATACCACTGCGTTCGGCCACTTCTTCTGGCGACGGTTCACGACCGTTTTCCTGCACCAAGTCGCGAGTAATCTGGCGAATCTTGTTCATCGTGTCGATCATGTGAACCGGAACACGAATTGTGCGGCTTTGATCCGCGATAGCCCGAGTGATTGCTTGACGAATCCACCAAGTGGCATAGGTACTAAACTTGTAGCCACGAGCATGCTCGAACTTATCCACCGCTCGCATCAAACCCGTGTTGCCTTCTTGGATCAGATCCAAGAACGACAAGCCGCGGTTGCGATACTTCTTGGCGATTGAAACAACCAATCGCAAGTTACCGGCAGACAGAATTCGTTTCGCGGCATCATAGTCATCACGATAGATTGCCGTCTTGGAGATTCGGCGTTCAAGCGTTTTCGGTGTCTCGTATGTCATCCGCATCAAATAACGCAGTTCGCTCTTGAGTTCCGCAACCGTCGGCATACCTGGCAATGTCAACTTGTCTTGATCATTAAGCAGAGCATGAATCTCATTCATGCGACCAGAGGCACGTTTGAGTTTTTCAAAAATTGGTTGCAGTTTGCCGGTTCGCAAGTTCATCTCTTCCACAAGACGGACGGCCTTGTTTCGACGAATGACCAAGTTGCGCCATGCCGCGCGGCGTTGACGGATCGGTACCCTCTTGTTGATTGCCGTCATGTAGTCGGCACGATTCTGTGACAGCAAATGTTTCAGCGTGCGCACGTTCGGCACGATCCGCTTCATGATCGCTTTCTTTTCCGAAGCGTTGGTGACGCTGACTTCGATCGTTCGGTCCAAGCGAAGTTGCTTGTCGCGAACTTGTTCGAGCATCTTGAGCGCACCCTGCAGAACGAAATCGGTCGCCAACATCCACTGGCGATAGCGATCTCGAGTGTGTTCGATCTGGATCGCAGCCGAGACTTCCTGATCACGGGTCAACAGCGGAATCTGGCCCATCTGCATCAAGTACATGCGAACCGGGTCTTCGGTCGGATCGGTGCCCGATTCTTCGCGGCGAGGAGTTACTTCAACATCATCCGCGTCCTCGTCGTCAACTAGATCGTCTTCCTCGATCGCGTCGGCGAAGTCTTCACCCATCACACGGCTACGTCGGCTGACGGCGTCTTCCGCGTCGAAGGCATCGTCTTGAAGGCTGCGGCGGCTAAATTTCTTTCCCATCAAGCTATCCTCATCACCCATGTCTTGTGTGTCAGTCAGGTGTGGGAGGTACCAAGCAGTGGTTGTGCCGAAGGCTGTGCCAGGCGAAAAGTAAATCATGGCAAACTGTTGTGAGAAAAGAGGTTGCGTGAAAAGGATCGTGACCTCCACCGCATTTCCAGTGACCGTCGCGTTGCAAAATGTCAACGTCGATGTTGACGCAAAGCCACGCACTGTCGCCGGGAAACTCCATCGGTAAACCCATCGATTGCCGTCCGTGAGGCGACTTTCTGATAGTGAACCGACGTTGTTGGAAGGTCTTGACTCGCAAAGTTAGGTCACAATTTTCGCGCTGCGGGAAATTACTATCCTGTTACGCCCGCTATACCCAGATTGGCGACAGGGATTTACAATTCAGCACGGATTAAAACTTGAATTCAACACGTTAAAATTTCATTGACTAGGATGTTCGCCGCGAGCAAAAAGTTTCCGTAATTTACCCGACGAATCGCGATAGATTTATTTCGCTACCTCCCATTTAACCTCCGCTCGCATCATGGAAGCCGCATCGCAATCCTCGTTCGCCGGTCGCGAATTCGCGTTTTTGACAGCTGCCGGTGTACGCAATCTCGACCAAGTCAAGGCAGACTTGGCTGGTATTTGGCAATGCGGCGCGCCGCCTGATTTATTGGAGGGATTGCGGGCACAACTGGCCACGGAACTCGTTTCGGTGGACGATCCCGATGCCGCCATCAGCCACCTGGGACGGTTTATCGACGCCAGTCGCAGCCCCACGTCGCTGTTGGCATTGTTCGAGCGTGATGCGGGGGCGTTGGCTGCTTTGTTACAAGTTTTTAGTACCAGTGATTCGTTGGCCAACGACTTGATCGCTGACCCGGAAAGCTTTGATTTGATTCGTGCGTCCGACGGCCAACCGGCACCCCGACGCTATCTTGTTGACGAAATCGTCGCTGCGACAAAACACCTGGAGCAACCCGAGCGAGTGGCCCAAACGATCGGCGAATTTGTTCGTCGCGAGCACTTGCGGATCGCTTATGGGGAGTTCGTCCGCGGTGTGTCGCCCGATAAAGTCGGTCGACAATTGGCCTTCGTTGCTGATTCGGTCATCGAAGCGGCATTGGCATTCAGTCTGCAAAATCTGTGTCGGACCCAGCCGCTGCCCGAACAGCCCGACGGTACGCCGACAAACGTCACCGTGATCGGTTTGGGCAATTATGGTGGCGAGGAACTGAGCTATCATCAGCCGCTTAACTTGGTATTTCTGTATGATGCACTCGATGAGAAAAACGTTTCACATCGGGAGTTCTACGCGACGCTTGTGCGAAATGTTTGCCAATTATTACAGGTTGACGAGCAACCGAACGTTGGATTCACCGTCGATCTGAGTGAGAATCCTCGCTACGACGACAATCATCCAATATGCAGCGTCGATGATGTAATGCACACGCTAGAGAGTAGCGGAGAAACTTGGCAGCGGTTGGCGTTCGTCAAGGCCCGTGTCGTGGCCGGTTCGCAACCGCTGGGTGAGTCCCTACTTCGACGCTTGGCGCCGTGGATCTATCGCCGATACTTGAATCGAGCCGACTTGGCGGATATTCGAACCCTGCGACATAAACTGGAACGTCGTGCAGAGCAGGTTGGTTTCGCGAGCGACGACGTGGTCGCCGATCCCGGCGGTCGACATGACATTGAATTAACGATCCAGTTCCTGCAACTTCTGCATGGTGGTGATCTTCAGGAGGTGCGGGTCAGCAATACGATCGACGCGATCTTCGCCCTCGAACGCGCTGGATGCTTAACCAAACAAGAGTCGATGTTACTGTCGGGTAACCACGCGCGATTGTGTCGCTTGGAACATGAATTGGCAGTAATGTCCGGAGCGTCACAAAGTCGTTTGTCAGAAGATCCTCAAATGCGAACACGAATCGCTTGGCGATTGGGCATACGCAAACAGGACGACGAGGCGACTGAATCAGTAATTGGTGACGCCGAGCGGTTCATCCGCCAGCTTACCGAAACGTTCGCTGTGAATCGTAAAATCATCAACCACTTGATTATCGATGCGCCTCACGAAGTAGACGTGGTGCCGGATGAGACAGAGTTGATGCTTGATCCCGAGCCGGATGCCGAGCAAGTGACGGCGATTTTGTCACGGCATGGATTTGCTCAACCCATGCGAGCGATGGATGATTTGGTGGCACTGAGTACGGAGTCGACGCCTTACCTCTCGCCGCGACGTTGTCGACACTTTTTTTCACTGATCGCGCCGACGTTGCTTTCCGAGATTTCGCAAACACCGAATCCGCATGCGACACTAGCGACTCTCGTTCGTGTTACGGACTCGATCGGGGCCAAGTCGATGTTGTGGGAATTGTTTGGTTCAAACCGGCCGACGATGCGTTTGATGGTCCGATTGTGTGCCGCGACACCCTATTTGACAGGTATCCTCACAAGAAACCCGGGCATGATCGACGAACTGGTCGATTCACTATTAACAAACCGCTTGCCATCCAAAGAGCGGCTGGACGCACAATCGATCCAGTGGTGTCGAGGCGCCGAGGACATCGAACCGATCCTGCACAGCTTCAAGAATTCCGCGCATTTGACAATTGGTGTTCGTGATGTTTTAGGAATGGAGTCTGTCGAATCGACTCATGCAGCGCTTGCGGATACGGCCGAAGCGTGTGTTCGTCGAGTGATCGAGAATGAACGGGAATCACTTGCCCAGCGGTTCGGGGACCCGATGACTGCGGACGGAGAGCCAGCCGAGTTCGTTGCCATTGCCTTGGGCAAATTTGGCGGCCGTGAACCGAACTACCACAGCGATTTGGAAGTGGTGTTCACTTTTGATGGCAACGGCGAAACACTACGACGTGTTGGCGGTCGACGAGCGACAACGACCAATCATCACTTCTTCAACCAACTCGCCCAGGCCGTAATTGCGAGAGTCAATCACCTCGGAAGTGGCGGCCGGCTGTACGAGTTGGACAATCGCTTGCGAACAAGCGGCGATGAAGGTGCACAAGCCATTTTGATCGATGAGTACTTGAAACGGTTTCGTCAAGGCACCGCGTCACTGTGGCAGCGGTTATCGTTGTGCAAGGCACGGCCTATTTCGGGATCGCGGGGACTGAGACAAAAACTTGCCGCTGAGATTTTGGATGTGATTGTGTCGACTAAGTGGCGCTGCGAGATGGCGACTGAGATTCGGGCGATGCGATCACGAATGCAACAATCGGCAACTGCAGAGAATCTCAAACGTGGCGAGGGTGGCACCGTGGATGTGGAATTGATTTCACAAACGCTGACACTCAAGGCCGCCGGTACATCTCCGAAAGTCGTCGTTGGCGGGACGACGGCTTCGCTTGAATTGCTAGCCAAAGAAGGGTTTTTGGCCGAGGAGGACGCATTGGCGTTGATCTCAAATTATCGAACACTGCGATGGGTCGAAGCCAACTTGCGGCTGATGAACACGGCCGCTCGCCACGAGTTGCCCGACGATGATGAGTCGCTACGGCACTTGGCGTTTCTTATGAATGAGAACGATCCGGCGATGATCCTGGCCCGTTGTCAACATGCTCGACAAAGTAACCGCCGTATCTTTGACTGCGTTTTCGATGCACTTGCGCGAGATTCGACGTAGCAAGTATTCGAAAAATTCTTGACCATGTCGGGGTCAAGTAAGTGGGAATAGCTTCGAGCCTATCGTAACGCAGACGACCAGTTGAAAGCCTTTCCCACGAGCGCAGCGTGCCAGTTGTTGATACGCCGCTGCTAAACGACGAGGGAAGAACAAGTTATGGCGACTTTCAGTCACCAACACTCAAAACCTCGACTAAACGTCGACACCACATCAAGAAGGCGTCTCATATTGATTACGCGCTGTTAAGTTCGCAGCTTCATTTTCTCTCAAAATTCGTCACGATAACGCCCTCAAACTCATTTGGGGCAACGTCAGTCGAGTTCTTGCGGGAACATCGAGTTCAGTAAACACGGGATTCTGCACGAAACTTTTTCCGGAATTTCAGGTTCAATTCAGCGACTCCCGAGTTTTGTAGAGATAGAGGAAGCATTCATTGGAAGACCATTATCAACCGTCCAACACCGCGCGATCGGTGTTTGCTTTGGCCCTGACTTTTTTTGCGCTTATCGCAGTTAACTTTCCTGTCCAGTGGCGGTCGGTCGGCAGCAGCACGGATCGAACCCACTTAGGCCGCGAGATCGAAGCAATCGCGGTTTCGGTCACACGAGCTGGTTTTCCCTGGTCGGCGTACACGTGTCACTCGGCATCCTTGGTCGATGAGGTGCAGTGGCGTCCGTTGGCCATCATTGGCAATTCGTTCTTTATTGTGTTGGTGTTGGCACTGGTCTCATGGTGGCTTTTATGTCGTCACCGTGAAAGCAAGCGAGACCTGCAGAACGATTTGCGGCCAGCTCCGTTCGCCGTGCGACACCTGTCCGGTGGACGAATGGTGCTCATTGGACTGGCTGTTTATTTGGCTGTCGTCGGGGGATCGACGGCTCAGAGACTTCATCGTGAAATTGAGATGATGGCGAACCTGCCGGCGGAGGTCGTCGCTACTCGATGCATCGTCATGCCGAATTGGTTGACGCGTCGAGTGCCCCAACCTCTTCGTCAGGTTTGGATCACGACTCAAGGCGTGGACATTTCACCAATTCAGTTAGTTGACGTCTCGCGACTATCCCAGCTCCCTGACATTGTATCGGTCGGGCTTCGAGGCGGACAACTGGATGATGATCTGGTCAACCAGCTTTCGCAATTGCCATTGCTGCGGATGATCTCGACCCGAGGGACCGACCTCAGCAGTCTAAGCCCAGAGTCAATCGATAAGTTGACATTATTGACCAGTTTGAAGGTGTCCGGCCCGCACTTGCGACAGGATACTGCGGACCGAATCGCACGGTTACCACATGTGCGTGAATTGGAATTGAATTGTGAGTCCGCGATTGTCGAACGAATCGTCTCGCAATTGACAAGCAAAACAATTGAAAAACTTGGCGTGACGATTCGCCCTGAAACAGCCGCGGTACCTGCGGGAAATGTTCAACCACAGTTGTCGAATCTGAAGCTGAGTCACCTGCTCAACTTAAAATCTTTCACCATCTCTGCGCCACCGATGACGGAGGTCGGGTTGTCACTCGCCGATCTGCCTCAGTTTCAAACGCTACGATTAAATCGCAGTACGCTTTACAGCCTCTCTGCTGAGCGAATGCAGTATTTTCGTGATATTGAATTGCACGATACGAATTTCGAGGAAACGCCAGACGACGAAAGCCTCGTGATTGATCCGCTGTTTAGCGAAATTCATTTAAGTGATGTTCCGAGTTTGTCCGAGCTGCGGCTGCACAGTAGATTCTTGCAGCGAATCCAAGTAAGTGGTGCACCAGGGCTCTCAAAAATCACTTTGGATCGTTGGGAATCTGAATATCGCTATTCGCCTTCGGGTCGGCAGAGCATCGCTCGACGTTGGTCCGATGCGGAGCGACTGTCATCAGTTATTAAGGATTTGACCCAAATATCGAACTTGAGAGAGTTGACGATTCGCAATCTGCCGCTGCGGGACGTCGATTTGACGCCGCTAACCGCGCTTCGTCGGCTCGTGAAGATTGATCTACAGGGCTGTGATTTGCACGATGACCAAGTCATTGCGCTAACGAACATCGAGCAACTGGATTCTCTGATACTGGTTCGGACAAAACTAAAACAAGAAGTGATTGATTCGCTGCTCGCGGCATCGAAACGTTGGAAAACCCTGTTGATTAACGCATCAGCTTTCGACGAATTGATCATCCACGATCAACTACACCTCGAAAACTTTTTCTCGCAAAACAACTTTCGTGCAAATCGGGTCTCAATCGTTAATGCACCGATGGTTCATGGCGAGTTGAGACTGAATCGGAGTTTGGAGTCGTTGCAAATTGAGAATGTCTCCAAGTTAAGGGCTTTGATCATTGCGACCGATTTACCCGCGGGAAGCAAGATTTCTGGAATTGAGAGTTTGAGAGAATTCGCGGCACGCGGACCAGGGCTCACCGACGAGATTGCGATGGAGGTGACACAGTGCTCGAACCTGCGTTTGCTGAGCATGAGTGGTAGCAATGTGACCAAGGCTGGGTTGAAGTACATTTCAATGCTTGGCAATCTCGATACTCTGCATCTGCCGGAAATGCCGGTTGATGATGAGGTAGTGGATAGCTGGAATGAGTTGAATCACCTTCGTGACATAGTGCTGGACGGGACGCTAATTGGTCCTAAGTCGATTGAACGAATCAGTCGGCTGAATAATCTGCAGCGACTATCGGTCAGTCACACTGGGCTTAGTCCGTCTGACTTACAGCCGCTGGCCGCCATTTCGACACTGATTCGGCTTGACGTTGCCGGAGTTGGGATTTTACCGGAAACACTTTCCGCGATCGGAAGCTCGCGGATGTTGTATCAGTTGGATCTATCTGGCGTAAAAATTAACCGCGAACTCTTAGAAGTTCTGATGTCGGAGCAGTTGCGTGGTTTAACGGTCTTGCGAATTGAGAAAAGCGGTTTGTCCGATGATGATTTCTCGCGACTTGCTGCCGCCAACACGAAACTGATCTTCGAGTGCACGCGTTGGGAAATGGGCGTTCAACTTGCTCGTCAACTCAGTCGTGAGCAGAGATTAATCGTTGACACGATACGTCCCGGCGCCGTGACGCGAATTAGCGACGCAATGTATGAGATCATTGACTCGCCCTACCTGGACATGTTTCGCGAGCGAAATACTGGCCGCGAATTGATACGGCGTAGTGGTCTGTTGGGTACCGTCGGGCCATAGCGGCGTTAGCGATTCTCGTTGCCTGGTAGCATGCCGAAGTTGAATCGTTCAAGTACCATGTTTTGGATCTCCATCGTTTCTGGCAGAATCGTCATCGTCTTGACCGCCAATTCAGGACCAGCTTGACCGTTGGGTTGAGTTTGACGAAACACTGCGGGGCGATTAGCGCCGTCCTCGACCGTAAACACGCCTTTGGAGGACGAGTACGCGGCACGCTGGGCGGTGCCGTCGAACATGCCTCGCTCGTTGCGTGTCTTGAACACCACTCCGCCGCTAGCCTCCATCTCCCACGGCGTCGGTTGTTTGATGCCTCGTGGCGGTACGGCAACGAATCGTGGGTCGACCGCAAATCGTAGCTGATCACAATCCATCGTTGACTCATCCATCGACAGTTGAACCATCGCTGATGCATCCACGATCTCGTCCCAGCGGTTCACGAACTTGGTCGCGACTCGCACGCCACGAATGAATTCCAACGACTTTACGGATACATCCGCCTGCATCGATTCGTAGTAGTCCAAGTGAATTCCGCGCAGCGTCGGTTCACCGGTCGCATTCTTTGCAAGCATCCACGCGCGGTACCATCCCGGGCCGTCTCCCAATAGTTTTCCTCCTGCCATGGGCATAAACGATAACTGCGGTGCACTCATCAAGTGTCGAGTAATCAACACGTCGTTAACATCGTATTGGTAGGCTTCGACAACGACAGGCCGCTGGGTGGATTGCATCAAAACAACCTTTTGTACGGCCGCTTTGCGAATCGTTTGCACGTCGCGAACGCGGACGTCGGCATCCAGGAATACCTCAAGTCGATCGCCTTTGAGTCGAATTTTCCAAGGTTCGTCGGCATTGATCAACGCGGCACTGATATCGACACCGTCGGTAAGTACAGCCGAATGACCATCGAAAATCATTTGCCCCTGCCAGCGACACAGCGGTGGCTCAGTCCATCGGATCTTGTTCTCCGGTGCAGCGACTTGTTCAGGATTTGAAAGGTTGTTCGGCACAGGCTGGGTCTGGGTCAGCCCGGTCGGCAAGATCGCCGTTGGCATTCGAAACTCGCCTGCCGAGTTGATCCATACGATATTCTCACTCGGTCGAACTTGAATCTCAGGTCCAACAAAATAGCCATCGCCGAGCTCAAAACGCGCAGGTCGGCTTGGGTCGCTGGTCAGTTGCAGCACGTCGTCGCCGTCGCCTTCTCGCATCACCAATCGCTCGCCGGTCAATCGGGCTTCCAGTGCTGTTCCGCCAGCAAGCACGTTGTGGGTCACTTGCACGTTACCGGAAACCTGTAGATCTTTGGCCCCGACGCTGCCGTCGACCAATCGAAGTTGAGCAGTGATTTTGTCGCCACTGATTCGCGGTCGATCACGTGCAACCGGTGCCGAGGTTCCGTCAGCATTCATCTTCGGTTGACTTACCCACTGGCGCATATTATTCGGTTGCGAATTCTCTCCGCTAAGTCGTTGTGGTTGGGCAGGCGGGTCGGCGACGAATTGCAGCATCAATTTGCTAGTTTGCACAGCGATCGCCGACGTATCCAAACGCACGTCGCCCTCAGCATGAAAACGATCCGGATGAAAGCTTGGTCGTGTCGCTGGCGGCAGGTCGGTACGGGGCGGCTTGTCAGGAGATAAGATGCCCCACAGTTTATCCGCATGGAATTTTCCTCCGTCAGCAAGCACCGCTGAAATGTCGCCATCGATCCACAGTTCAACGTCACTGTCAATCGTTTGGGCGGTCATTGCTCCGCGCGGTTGTAACTTGAATCCATCTCGCCACTGCGCTAGACGCAACGGTATCGCTGGGTCGTCAACCTCCACTAATCCCGATCCGAATGCATCAATGGCTCCGATTTGTTCGGGTGCTGCTGGGTTAAACTGGTAGCCCAGACGAGCTAAACGAGCGTTGATGCCTCCGTATCGGACGCGGACGCCACTGGAGCCCTCGGCACTCAACAGCCCGCCAACGGCATCCAAATGGATTGACTCAGCGGCCAGCTCGAAACCGAAACTCGGCAGTGTTGCAACCGCCGGAGCACCTTCGGCTCGCACTCGCAGTAGCCAATCCAGAGGTCCGGATCGATTCAGTGAACCATTCATCGGATCACGTAGAGCTAACTCCAGCAGTTCGCACTGGAAACGATCGGGCTCGGAATTTGCCAATTTGTACACCAGCGATACCTGGTCTCGAAGCGACAATCGATCCAAGGCAAAGTCATATTCGACCCGGCCGCCACAGGCGACGGACACTTCGGCTGGTGGTCGCTCCAGCGCAATCGGTTCGTGATGTGAAGAGTTGGACTGTGTCATGGCCTTACGCTGTGCCGGAGGAACCAGCGGAGCCTGAGCAAACGGCATGGACAGCGTGTCCAAGTAAATCAGTTCCATCCGATCCAGGACATCACTGGGATTGGAGCCTCCGCCAGTTGTTCCTGTCGCTGCCGCCAAATGCAAAGTCAAGTCTCGGCCGATCAAGTGAGCGTCACCCAGTCGCATTTCGATCGATTCAGTCGTCCATATTTTTCGACTATCGATACCGACTTCTGCGGTACGAATATCGAGCGACGGCCGCGCCCGCGAAGTCGACGAGTCACCCGACGGCGAGTTACCAGACGATGAGGGACCGGCCCGACGGATTCGTACCTTGCCGATGATTCGTCCACGATCGATCGGCGGTGCGCTGCCGCTCATCATATTCAGAGAACCAGAAAACTTGATTTCTGCGCCTTCGTCAGACTCAATGACGATTGGATCGTTTTTGCTGGCAATGGAAGTGCCACGTCCGATGACCACAGTCACTGGCCATAACTTCCACTGGTCGTCGGCAGTTTGTTCCCAGCGATCATAAAGAAGGACACCGTCCTTAGTTTGTAGTCGCTTACAAGCTCCGCGTTGCCACGCACCATAGGGAAACAAATCCGCGAGTGAATCATCGCCGCGCAGGGCCGGTAGCTCAGCCAACTTGATTTGTTTGACGATTGGCGGCTCCAGCCAGGGATCTAACGTGCTCTGATAAGTCAGCGCAAGTGTCACCAGAACGGCGAGAGCGACGAAGTAGTTGCGGCTACGTTGAAACATGCTCGGCCCAACGTTGTTTCGCGCGTAGTAGCCGTTCAATCAGCTCCCGGAGAGCACCGTCACCTCCGCTTTGCCGCAGTACCCACTGCGCCGCGTGTCGCACGTCGTGGGCGGCATCAGCTGGCGCGACCGCCAAGCCAACCATGCGCATCACGGCCAGATCCGGTAAGTCGTCGCCGATGTAGCACACCGACGCGGGCGTGCATTGCATTTCATGAAGCATCGTCAAAGCCGCGGCTTTCTTATCTTGGACTCCTTGACGAACATAAGCGATCTGCAGTTCAGACGCACGAACGCGAACGACGTTGCTTTCCCGGGCCGTTAGAATCCCGAACTGGAAACCGCTTCGCATCCACAGTTTGATGCCTAAGCCATCGCGTACATGAAATCGCTTTGTTTCCACTCCCTTGTCGTCGTAAACAATCCGCCCATCCGTCATCACGCCATCGACGTCCGACAGAATGCAAGTGATTGGAGCGACAAGTTCGGTATCCGAAGCGAGCACGATGGGTACTGAGGGTTGCAATGAATGTGGGGCGTAACAAGCAAATACGACGGCTTGCCAACATGCCGATCGCGAAAACGTCGACTCTTTCTTACCGTTCCACTTCGCCCAGTGTCACCAAGTCAGTGACGTCGACCAAGCCGATTGGCCGACCATCACGGCTGAGCACCGGCAGCTCGCTAATCCTTCGACGGGACATCAGGGCTATCGCGTCTTGTAAAGGAGCTCCACTTGTAATCGTCGTGGGCGTTTTAGTCATCCGAGTAGCGATCGGTTGGTTCAGTTCCAGTTCACCGTCAGGTTGCAACAATCTCGCTAGATCACTGTCTGTGAAAATACCTGTCAACTTGCCGGAGCTGTCAACCAACATCACGGCGCCCGTCCGTCGCCCTTGCTCAGATTGACAGACCATTGCCTCGCGGATCGAAACGGTATCAGCGGCGATCCGACAGGCAGCCAGTCCGCGCATCAATTGGTTCACTTTCGCCAACTTTCGCCCCAGGGCACCTCCGGGATGAAAGCGTGCAAAATCTTGGGGTGAAAAGTTCCTCAGTCGGCTCGCTAACATGGCGATCGAATCTCCGACGGCCATCATCACGGTGGTACTGCAAGTCGGCGCGAGCGCGTTGTGGCACGCTTCGGCATGTTGACCGATCGTCACCACACAGTCCGCTTCATCCGCTAGCGGACTCTTCTCGTTCGCAGTGATCACGATCAGTCCGCTGGCTTGTGTCTTCAAGAACGACGCGATTCGGACAACCTCATCGCTTCGTCCAGAATTGGAGATCGCCCAAATCAAATCCGTTTCGCGAACGCGTCCCAAGTCACCGTGGATGGCTTCGGCCGGGTGCAGGAAATGCGCCGGCGATCCGGTGCTTGCCAAAGTTGAAACGAGTTTCTGGCCGACAAGTCCAGCCTTTCCGATGCCCGTTACGACCACACAACCGCCGCACTCCGCCGTCATTTCCGCGGCGCGAACGGCGTCAATCGAAAGCTGGGCTGCTGCTGCCAGTACCGCCTGCCCTTCCTTGGCCACAACTTCGCGAACAAACCTCAGCCGCTGCAGCGATCCGGAGAGTTCATCCGGCGTAGTGTCGACAATTCGCCGTTTTGCGGGTAGTGACACGGCGAGACCTTCCTTGTCGTTGAATGTTGTAATCCTCGAAAAACATGTTCCATCGTCGCAATCCTAGCGATTTTCCCGCTTCGGTGACAATTGCAACCCGTTTCACATCCATGTAAGAAGCGTCGCGTATTTCTCGCCAGATTGCGCGCCACAGGCGCGAACTTTTCAGGCCCGACTCGACATAATCAATTTGTTGTATAACAAGCCAGGTAGTCAGCGTTTTTGTTCCTCATTATCCAGTTTCACCGATGGTCAACGCCACTCAGACCCAGTCCGCACCTGTAGATCGCAACCTAAGACTACCCGGGCAAGACTTGACGATCGAAGAGACTTTACGAGTAATGGATGTCGCTCGTGAGATCCGTGGTCGCCGTGAAACTGCCGAGGTGATGTTTCGCCGCGACAGTGCCCGGATTGAATTGCGAGAAAAATTGCTACGCACCGCACGGCTGTCCGGTGATAAGGTCACCGATGTGGAAATCGACGCCGCGATCGACCAGTACTTGTCCCGACTGCACACGTACGCGGACCCCGAGCCGAGCTTCAAAAGCTTTGTCGCCCATTGTTGGGTATGGCGAGACCGTATCATGGCTGGCGTTGCCACAGCGGCAGTTGTCGCGGGTTCGTTTTGGTTTTTGTTCGGCTAGTGTCAATCAATTTTCCGTCTAGGTTTTTCTCAGCATGCCGATTTCCGGACCTGTTTTGCACCGCCAGCTACTCGCCGCGTACACCGACGCCCAGTCGCACTTGGAAGCGGCACGATTTGAGTTAACCAGTATGAGCGGCCAACGCAGCGAACTCGGCGAGAACCGAGGCGAAACGTTGATGCAGCTCGCTGAGCACTATCTCCCGGAGCTCAGCCATGAAGCGATCCAATCGACGTGGCGCGAAGTTCAGCCGGGCGTTACCTCGATTTTGCTCCGCAAGCAGAACCGCCAGCGAGAGCTTACCGACTTGCTACACCAACGTGATGCCGTACGTGTCGCCGCGGATACCGAGTTGCTGGAGATTAACGAACGACTTGATGAGGCAACGCAAAATCAAGACGAAGTCTCACAGCAAGTTGAAAGTCGACTGCGCCAGGATGAAAAATTTGTCGAACTCTCCGATCGTGCTGCGATTGCGGAATTAGCCCTGGAGCGAGCCGAAGCGAATTTGCAGGAAATCGAGCAGGATGCCGCGAGGAAACTGCCGGACTTTGAAAACAGCTCGCTGTTCTGCTATTTGCGTGATCGAAATTTTGGCGAACGGACCTACAAGCATCGTGGATTCACTCGGCGGATGGATCGTAGTTTGGCGAAGTTTATCAACTACGCCGAAGCTCGAACCAGTTACGACTTTCTGTCTCAGACGCCCGTGCAGATGCGCAAGATCATTGCGGAAGATCGCGCGGCGCTCGACACCGTACTCGATGAACTGGAGCGTCGCCGAGACGATGTGGCCAGCGAATTGGGGCTTCCCGCGTGCATCGAAACCGTTCGCCAGTTGACGATACAGCGTGGCGAGAAAGTTGCCCAACTTGAAACGGTACGTGGCGAGATGCAAGACCTACAGACGCAACTGACTGCGCTCGAGGATAAACGGGGACCGTACTACCAAGACGCTATTCGTGTTTTTCGCGAGATGCTGGAAAACTATGACACCCGTCATTTGGAAATGCGTTCGCTGGAAACGATCGAAATCACGGATGACCAAATTGTTGCGAAGTTGATGGGCATCGACTCGTCGATCGATCGACTTGACAACGAGGCGCATGCTCGGCGCAAAAAGATTGACGCGATGCAGGATTATCTCACAGGCATCGGTCGGCTGATTCAACAGTTCCGAGCGGCGCGGTTTGATTCGTCACGCTCACAGTTCATTGGTTCGTGGGATCTGTACGAAGAACTGTCGCGGGTTCGCGAGCCCCAAGATTTTGACGACGTATGGTCAAAGATTCGACAGTTCCAGCGTTGGGGACCTACGGCGGTGGAGCAAGTGACCGCAGTGGCAACTCATCCGATGACTCAAGTGCTGATCAACGCCATGGCTCATGCCGCTGGCGCGGCGCTATCGGAACATGCAAGAAATGCTGGCAACCGTCGCACGTCCAGTCGTCGTTGGTGAGTCATAGACAATCGGCCGTTGAACCCGAAGCAGTAACAGTTGAGCAACCGCGTGATTCTCGTCGTTCGTCGACACGGAGGAAGTATGAACCTACAGTGGAGAACGCTTTCGGCAGTCGCTTTATTGGTGTTATGCTCAACTCTGCATGCCGGCAATGACTTGCCGGACTCGGACAGCACTCGGTGGCGTATTCCATCCAACTCTGCATCACCCACCGAAATCGAATGGGTTAGTCGTTCCAATCGTCGTACCTATAGAATCAAACATGAAAATTGCGATTCGGTTTTGAGTTCACACTTGCTTGCTTTGACTGGCTGGCAAAGCTCGGAAAACTCACGTTCTCCGAAATTCGATTCGGCAAATGTACAATTTCTGTAAGTCGTTACCAAGTTGTGGTACCAATACTACTGAAGCGGCAATTTGAGTCATTTTGCAAGGTCCATGAGTGCTTGAGGAAGACCATAAGGCGATATTCACGAACTGGCTGGAAGAGCATAGCTCGTCGGTCATCAAGGTGGCTCGCGCCTATACGTTGACCATGGACGAGTGTCAGGATCTTGCTCAGGAGATTTTGCTGCAGGCTTGGAAGTCGATGCCGAAGTTCGAAGCCAAGGCGAGCCCAGCGACGTGGTTTTATCGCGTGGCTTTGCACACCGCGATGAATTGGCAACGCAATGACCGACCGCGACGAACAAGACAACAAACGTTCCTCGAGTTTCAGGACTTGGCAACGGAAGTGCCGGAAAGTGCCGAACAGCTTCAACAACGTGAGATGGTGGAGCAACTCTACCAAGCGATACACCAGCTGCCGAAAACCGACTCGGCACTGGTGCTGCTGTATTTGGATGAACTGAGCTATCGGGAGATCGCCGAGGTGCTGGGCATTTCGGAAAGCCATGTCGGAGTGAAATTGAATCGTACGAAAAAGGCTCTGAGCACACTGATGAACGGAGCATCCGATGGAACTTGACCAATATCAACAAGCCTGGAATTCGACGGCGGGTCAGACGAAGGTGAAGATCGATACGGAGTTGCTCGCAAAAGCGGTGCAGGAATCTCACCGAGGCTTTCAATCGACGATCTATTGGCGTGATTGCCGCGAGGTAGGAGTTTCTCTGTTCCTGTTGCCTTTCTGGGTCTACATGGGTCTCACCTTTTCCTTGCCCTGGACTTGGTGGCTGGGCGTGCCATCGCTGATTTGGGTTGCCGGGTTCATTCTGGTGGACCGCAAACGTCACCCTCAACGGCCAAGTGAACCAGGTGAACCGCTTAACCTCTATGCGAAGGAAGCGTTGACTCATGTCGAACATCAAATTTGGTTGCTGCGAAATGTTTTCTGGTGGTACTTGCTGCCGTTAGGTGTTTCGATGATGGCATTTTTTGTTCAGACCGCGTGGAACAGTTCCATTTCCTGGTGGGGCTTCTCGTTGAGCGTGTTTTTATGGAGCTTGTTTGTGCTCGTGATCTATGGGGCGATCTATGGGTTAAATCAATACGCGGTGCGTAGTAGTCTTGAGCCACGTCGTCAGGATCTGTTGAAGCTCGTTGCCGGTCTTGAAGCGGAATCCAGCGGCGAGGAGCCGGGCGACATCGTTGATTTAGTTGCGGCGTACAACGATCCAGCTCATAGAATTGCTTTTGGTTCGCCAGCTTGGGCGACGAATTGGAATCAGATTGTTCCATCCTGGCGTGTTGCAATGACGATCATGATCCCAACGTTGGTTGGAGCAATGTGCGGCTTGTATTCTGGGCTCGGGATTCGGATGCCGGAAATGGGACCCGTCTTTTTTCAAGTCGTGGTTGGAGCCGTGATTCCGTTTGAAATCGCCATTTTTTCATTCATGTATTTGTCGCACCGAAGGAAGTTAAAGATGCAATCGGCAGCAGCTAGTGCCGAATTGAATGCACCGACCTCAGAGTTTGTCGTGGGACAATCAAAAGAACCAGCGGCGAAACGTTTACCCCATGCACCAGCACTTCTGATTCTCGTGTTGACGCTATTCATTGGTATCATGGCGATACTCGCCGTATTATCGTTCTCATTCTCAATGTCCGATGGTGCGGATAGTCTGTCTAACACAACTCATAATCTGCCTGATCCAGACTTCGGTGACGTGAGTGCGTTCAACGATGATAATATCGCGAGTATTGATTGTTGGCTTCAGAAGCAGGTGGACGTTGGAGCTGACGATACCGTTCATCCTGCAACGGGCTATGATGACAGTGGCCGACAACGTGAAGAGAAAGCATCGTTTCGCGAGCGTCTGGCTGGATCGGGCGGTCTGTTCGCGTCTGTTGAAGATCTTGCCAAGTTCGTACAGCTCAAATGCTCTCGATGACGGTGCCGTTTTTTTAAAACTAACTTTGACTTCGCAACCGATAGCCGATTCCCTGTTCGGTGAGCAGATACTGTGGGCGGCTGGGATTCTTTTCCAACTTCTTGCGCAGGTTGGCCATGAAGACACGAACGTAATGGGGCTCATTGACTGAACCCGGTCCCCAGACTTCCTTCAATAAGTATTGGTGCGTCAATACGCGATCGCGATTGCGAACCAGCAGTGTCAGTAGATCGAACTCCCGTTTTGTTAGCCTTACCTCGCTATCTTCAACGAACACCTGCCGTGCGGCGAGGTCGCCGTTTATGTGCCCAAAACGAAAGGTGTGGTCTTCGCCGACTCCCGCGGGACGAGCTGCTCGACGCAAAGCACTACGAATCCTGGCCAGCAATTCACCAACCCCAAAGGGCTTCGTCAGATAATCATCCGCTCCGGCATCCAATGCTTCGATCTTGCTTTTCTCTTCGCCGCGCGCAGAGAGGACAATGATTGGCAGCGATGACCAGCCGCGAACCGACGTAATGACACTGACGCCATCCGCGTCGGGCAATCCCAGATCCAGCAACACAATCGCGGGATGTTCCTGCGTAATCAATCGCAGACCATCTTTAGCAGTGGTCGCTTGAATGACGCGAAATCCCTCGACCTGCAGTGACGCTTGCAGAAACTTCTGGATTGGAGCTTCGTCTTCGACAATGGCAATGACTGGTGCACTCGAGGTAGCCATACCGTTACTCATCTATCTCCGGCGCGATCTGTGGTGGTTTAGACTCATTGGGGATGGTAAAGCGCACTATTGTACCGCCTCCCGCACGATTGTTTGCTGTGATCGTCCCCTTGTGAGCGCGAGCGATCGCATCGCAGATAGCAAGGCCCAGCCCTGTTCCCCGGCGGTCAGTGTTCGTCCCTGAACCTCGATTGAATTTCTCGAAGATCTTCACTTCGTCCCCGGGAAGAATGCCGCAACCACGGTCAGCTACCTGAATCGCAATGCCATCGCTGACCTGTTCACTTTCAATTTCTATCGATGAATGGCTCGGTGAGTACTTCAATGCGTTGTCGATTAAATTGACGAGCAACGTTTCAAGAAGAATATCGTCACCATGCACTAGCGGCAGTTCTCCTTCAATCTGCACTTTAACCTCGCGACCAGCAAGAACATGATCGAGCCTGTGAAGCGCCGATCCGATAACTTCCTCCACGGGTTGCCATTGACGATTGATCTGCACTTTACCACTGCACAATCGAGTCATGTGCAATAGGTTTTCGACCAATCGAGCTAACCTCTGTGACTCATCTACGATCGTCTCGAGCAACTCATGATTTAAATCATGGGTCGTGCTTTGCTGGTCCGTTGTCGACTCATGTATCAGCCGGCAGTCATTAGGTTCCGGTTCATGCGGACACCGGACCAAAACGCGTTCTTGCTGATCTGGAAGAACGCCAATGCGCTGCGGCTGATCTTTCGGCCCATTTACCTCACGCTTCTTTTTAAGGTTCGCATCGAGACTGCTTGCCGCACCAGCGATCGCTGCAAGTGGGGTTCGCAAGTCATGCGAAACGGCACTTAGCAGCGAACTCCGCAGTTTCTCGGCCTCGGATTCAAGCTCAGCACGCTGCGATCGTTCCGACAAGTTGTTGCGTTCAATCGCGAACGCAATCTGTGTCGCGTAAGTCTCAAGCAATTGTCTCGCATCGATCGAAAGCTGCTTTTTGAAATAAGCTGGTATCACTCGATTAATCAGCAGGTAGGCGTTAGCCTCCGGTTTTGTCGGAAAGCGGACGTCAACGCATTCCGGCTGATGAAACTGTATTGCCATTACGCCTGCAACATTGTCGGGTGTTGATAGCGGAATATAGAGTGCTTCTGAACTCGGCAACGTGTTCGTCCCAGCACCCGCAGGTTCGTTATGGTCCAGCACCCATTGAGCCGTCGCGAACTCTTTTGCGCTTGCGGCAAAACTTGCGGTATGGCCTAATATAGGACGCACTTTTCGCTCTTCATCGGGCAGGTAAATTACAGCGTGTGCATCGAATACTTCAGAGATGATCTGCTCCGTCTCTCGCAATAGATCTGCGGTCTTGGCCGTGTTGGCTAGGCGACGACTGAGTCGGTACAGTGCTTCTGCTCGACGCTCGTTTCTGCGCGCCGTATCCGCTTGATAACGGACTCGCGACGTAAGAGTGCTTGCGAGCAAAGCGACGATCAACATCACGATGAAGGTCACCAGATACTGGCTGTCATGAACTGTGACCCGATAGTAAGGCTGCGTGAACAGAAAATCAAAAATCAGCACTGAGACGAAGGAAACAGCGATCGAATGTAAGCTCCCGCACCTCGCAGCAGTCGCCACGACCGCCAAAAGGTAAATCATGACCAGATTCGCTTCATAGAATCCAACGCGATTCATCAACAGCGTGATCAGCGTTGCGGCCGCTGTATAAGAAACCGCTTCCAGCCACCTCAGTGGTGATGGATTTGACGGACGTGAGGTCCACGTTGCGGAGTCAGGATACGGCTCGTCGACTCCTCGAACGACAACGACGTCCATATTGCCGCTGTCTCGAAGCATTCGATCCACCAACGAATTCGAACCTCGCCACCATCGACTTGTTTTCTCAGCGGTCTTTCCGACAACGATCTTCGTCACGTTTCGGCTGGACGCATAGGCGAGCAATTCCTGACTGACGTCATCACCCGAGGCCTGAACGATTTCGCCTCCTAGGCTTTCGGCTAGCTTGAGATTGCGATGGAGTTGCTGGCGATCTGAATCACTCCACCGGGCAGCCGACGGTGATTCAATATGCACCGCGATCCAGGTAGCGTGTAGTCGATCGGCAAGTCGTTTTGCAGCTCGAACCACTTTAGCCGACGTCGGGCTTGGACCAACACAAACCAGCAGTCGTTCGTTGGTCGGCCATGGGCGATTGGATGCACTCCCAAGCCTGGCGACTTCCACATCGTCATGCACATGGTCGGCCGTATGTCGCAATGCCAGCTCACGAAGTGCTACCAGATTATTCTTGCGAAAGAACCTCTCCAGCGCGAATGCCGCTTGATTTGGAACGTAGATCTTTCCTTGGCGTAAACGTTCCAAGAGATCGTCGGGGGAAACATCGATCAACGTAATTTCATCGGCTCGCTCCAAGACGAAATCCGGTACGGTCTCGCGAACCTGGACGCCACTGATCTCGGCAACGACATCATTGAGCGATTCGACATGCTGCACGTTTAACGTTGAAAGAACGTTGATCCCAGCGGCGAGCAACTCTTCGACATCTTGCCAACGCTTGGCATGACGGCAACCAGGAGCATTCGTGTGGGCAAGTTCATCGACCAAGACAAACTCGGGCTTGCGAGCCAGTGCCGCATCTAAATCGAATTCTTGCAGTACTGAACCGCGATAAGTAACCTCCAATCGCGGTAACGCCTCCAGCCCCTCAGTCAATAATTGAGTTTCGGGTCGAGCGTGAGGCTCAACGTAGCCGATGACCACTTCCCGACCTTCGCGTTTCATCGCTTGAGCGGCCTGCAGCATTGCATACGTCTTGCCAACACCAGCCGCGTATCCGAAGAACAATCGCAGTTTGCCTTCCGTCGATGCCGACTCGACATCAGTCGAACCCGATTGAATCCGAGCCAGCATCTGCTCCGGAGTTGGTCGCACCTGGTCGTTCATAATGTCTCTACCGAAATCTTGATCCGCCGGAAGGCGTTTGCCTCGGGTTTATTCGAGAACTGGGCGCTAACGCGTTCCGACTGAACTGGTAGCACGCTAACGCGTTCCAGCTGATAGGTTGCGTCCAACAGCAGATTAAACTCGAGAACGTTGATTAAGCCCGTTGGACCAAGGCTAACAGTCAATTCTGATTCTGCTTGCTTTCGCAGGAGCTCTCGTATGATGGAAACATCGACTTGTCGACTCATGGCTATTCGGTCTGCTTGAAACAGTGCGGCCGCAAAGCTGATGTGCGGGTCCAATCCTGAACCAGAGGCAGTTACCAAGTCAGCAGGTATCGTGGCACCGTCTTTCAAGGCATAACCTGCGAGTATTGCCTCAGCCCGCTTGCGAATCTTCGGATCGGTCGGCGACAAATTGCTACCGCCCGACCCAGCAGCATTGTAATCCACAGCCGATGGTCTCGGCCACAGATACTCTGGACGCGAGAACGCTTGTGCAACGAGCCGAGAACCTATCACCTTTCCTTCAACTCCATAGATCAAACTACCTAGCCGCTTCTTCGGCGCCACAATCGACGCTGATGCAAGTATGAGAGCGGTGTACGCGACGACGCAAACCGCGATGGTCAGCCCCGTTAGCCGGAGTGAACGCATGAATTCAATGAACATGATTTTTTTCCTTGCTTTGCAAAGTCCCTAAACCCAACCAACGGCAACCAACAGCAGGTCGATCGCCTTGATGCCCACAAAGGGAACGATCAATCCGCCAAGTCCATACACCAGCAGGTTCGTTCCCAGAAGTGCATCTGCGCCGACCGGTCGGTACTTCACACCTTTAATTGCAATTGGAATTAGCAGCGGTATGATCGCGGCGTTAAAGATGACCGCCGCCAGAATGGCGCTGCGAGGTGTGGCCAGCCCCATAACGTTAAGCGGTGCTAAGTGTGGCATGGCACTTAGGAACACAGCCGGGATGATTGCAAAATATTTGGCTACATCGTTTGCGATGCTGAACGTCGTCAGTGCTCCGCGAGTCATCAACATTTGCTTGCCCGTGGCAACAATGTCGATCAACTTCGTGGGGTTGGAATCCAAGTCGACCATGTTGCCCGCTTCTTTTGCCGCTTGGGTTCCAGTGTTCATCGCTACGGCTACATCGGCTTGAGCAAGGGCGGGCGCATCGTTGGTTCCGTCGCCAGTCATCGCCACCATGTGACCTTCGCTTTGATAACGGCGGATTAGTTCCAGCTTCGCTTCGGGAGTCGCTTCGGCGAGATAGTCGTCAACGCCCGCTTCGGCAGCTATGGCAGCCGCAGTCAACGGGTTGTCGCCAGTGATCATCACTGTCTTGATTCCCATACGTCGCAGTTCGATGAATCGTTCCTTGATCCCTCCCTTCACGATGTCCTTTAGGTAGACGAGACCTAAAGCTTGGTCATTCTCCGCGACGACAAGCGGTGTTCCGCCTGCTTTCGCGATGCGTTCTGCTTCCGCCTTCACTTCGCGTGGCAACTCCTTGCCACGCGTTTTTAGGTGGCTCGCGATCGCATCGACGGCTCCTTTGCGAATCACTCGTCCCTCAAAATCTAGGCCACTCATCCGAGTGCGTGCACTGAACGGGACTACCTGTGCGTCGAGTTCTTCGAACGATTGGCCGCGAAGCCCGTATTTATTCTTTGCTAGAACTACGATGCTGCGTCCCTCTGCTGTTTCGTCAGCAAGCGATGTGAGCTGAGCCACTGTCGCTAATCGTTTTTCATCGATACCAGGCGCTGTGATGAACTCAGCGGCCTGACGATTCCCCAGTGTGATCGTTCCGGTTTTATCGAGAAGTAACACGTCCACATCACCGGCCGCTTCAACAGCTCGACCTGACATTGCCATCACGTTCGTTTGACTAAGTCTCGCGATCCCAGCAATCCCAATAGCCGCGAGCAATCCGCCGATCGTGGTTGGAATCAAACATACCAGCAGAGCAACCAATGTTGGCACATCGATCGTGACATCAAAGTAGGTTGCAATCGGATAAAGCGTCACACAAACCAGTAAGAACACCATCGTAAAGCCCGCCAACAGGATCGTGAGAGCGATCTCGTTAGGAGTCTTACTGCGATTAGCTCCTTCGACCATCGCAATCATGCGATCCAAAAAGCTCTCGCCTGGCTTCGCGGTGACTCGTACGAAGATATGATCCGAGACGACTCGTGTCCCGCCAGTCACAGCGCTACGGTCCCCGCCACTTTCGCGAATCACTGGAGCACTCTCACCAGTCACTGCACTTTCGTCGACAAGCGCAATCCCTTGCACGACTTCGCCGTCAGCCGGAATGGTTTCACCCGAACGAACAACGACAAAGTCACCGACTTTTAGTGTGGATGCGGAAACTTTATCGATGACGCGCCCCGCGATCTCTGCCACCTTATTCGCCGTCACGTCTTTGCGAGCAGAACGAAGACTTGCGGCTTGAGCTCGTCCACGGGCCTCAGCCACCGACTCCGCAAAGTTTGCGAACAAGACCGTGAACCAAAGAGTTACCGTCAGGCCCAGGAAGTACCAGATTGCTTCCCCACCTGTAGCAATCGCTTGTACCGTGATGAGCGTCGTAAGCGCTGCTCCAACCTCGGCAATAAACATCACTGGGTTCTTTGCCATACGGACCGGGTTTAGCATCTCAAATGATCTGATGATCGATGGCCCGAACATGTTCAGGCTGAACAACTCAGGCCTCGGTCGATGTGTTGGTGAGCTTTGATGACTCGAACTGGGTTTCATCGAAACGGTAGACATGTTTTAACTCCGATAATTCTGATTAAACGGATGCAGTTATTGAGTGGCTTGTAGATGCTCGGCGATCGGGCCAAGCACTGCGAGTGGCAAGAACAGCAGGGCTCCCACGATGAGCACCGTGCCGAGCAGAATGACACCGAACATCCACGAGTCGGTGCGAAAAGTCCCGGCTCCTTCTGGAGTCGCTCGCTTGGCACTGAGAGATCCAGCAATAGCCAGCGGAGAGATGATCGGAATGAATCGGGCAAACAGCATGACCAAGCCGGTCGCAATATTCCAAGGCCGTGTGTTATCTCCAAGCCCTTCGAAGCCTGACCCGTTGTTGGCCGCAGCTGAACTGAACTCGTAAATGATCTCCGACAAACCGTGGCTACCGGGATTGTTGAGTGTCTCGCGCCCCCAAGACGTAGCCGCAAACAACGCGATGCCACCGAGTATGAAAAGCGGATGTGTCAAGATCGTGAGTATGGCAAGCTTCATTTCATGAGCTTCGATCTTGCGTGCTAGATATTCGGGCGTTCGCCCCACCATCATTCCGGCTATGAACACAGCCAAGACGATGAACAGGAACATATTCAGCATCCCCACACCAACGCCACCAAATATCACGTTCAGCCACATTCCCATCATGGGAGCCAGTCCCGTGAGTGGGTTGAGGCTGTCGTGCATCGCGTTGACCGATCCGTTGGAAGTCGCCGTTGTTGCAACTGCCCACATTGGCCCGGCCGTCATACCGAAGCGTAGCTCTTTGCCTTCTAGGTTCGATTGCGACGTAACCGGCAACTCGTTCAACGCGACGGCAGGCTGCTGTTCGAGGTAATTCGCATAACCAACGAGCACGATGAACATCAGCAGCATGACAACAAACACAACGGTCGCATGCGTCATTCGCTTGGAGATTCGACCAAACATCCACACCGAAGCCATGGGAATCAGCAAGATGGAGACGTTGCTGATGACGTTGGTCCAGAACGTCGGATTCTCCAGTGGATGGGAACTGTTAGAACCAAAGTAGCCACCGCCGTTGGTTCCCAGTTGTTTAATCGCCACGAATGCAGCCACAGGCCCGCGAGCAATTGTCTGTGTGGCGCCTTCCAGGGTCGTGGCCTCCACGGCTCCAGAGAGCGTCATTGGCACGCCTCCAATAGCCAAGCATAGCGCGACGATGGTGGCGAGGGGTAACAGCACCAGAAACGAAGCTGTGGCAACATCTTTGTAGAAGTCGCCCATAGAATTTGAACCCGCCATCGCTCTCGCTACCGCCACAAGCGCCGCGATGCCAGTCGCTGCCGATACAAATTGAAGCCACATGAGCGACAACTGTGAGAAGTAGCTAAGCGATACTTCGCCAGAGTAGTGCTGCAGATTAGTGTTCGTAATGAATGAGATCGCCGTATTGAACGCCAAGGTGGCTTCAAGGCCTGGTTTACCATTTGGATTGATTGGCAAGTAATCTTGAAATGACAGGACGAGAAACACCAACACGAACATGCAGTAATTGAACATCAGTATCGACCGGCCATAGGCTGCCCAGGTGACTGACACGTGCGCGTTGTTTCGCCCCAGCACCAACTCCATCCCATGATGCCAGAGCCGCAAAAGTGGTGATTTACTATTGCGATTGAATATATTTTGCATGTACCAGGAAAGCGGCCACGCAAATGCACCAGCCGCGATCAGTATCATTAATGGTAGAAACCAAGTGGACATAGCAAGCTCGTTTCTCTTAAAACTTCTCGGGGTTTAACATCACATAAGTCAAATAGACGAACGACAGAACAACCACCAAAACGACGATTGTATTCATAGGGCACCTCGCGATCGTTCGATCCACTGGATCAGTGCCCAGAGAAGTGCGAACCCAGAGGTCGCGACAAAGATCATGGTAAGCGTCAACATTGCGGACTCCTTCAGTACGAGTGACTGATAAGAAGTATCGCAACGTCGATATCAAGCGCGCATCAAAAGCGCGTCGTGAAGTATCAAAGTTTTATCAAGATGCCGCTGGCCCAAGCAGGTAGGCGGATTGTCTCGGCCCCCAGTTCTGCTCCTGGCTAAATTGCACTGCGACGTTTTCGGTTCTTTGGGGTAGGGTAAACAGAGAAGTTGAGAAAACAACACCTCGCTCAAACCAACTCTTAACGACTCTGGCGACGTTTGCTGTATTGTGCGGGTTAAGGCGGGAGCAATCTTGAGCCGTTGTTGTTCACGCTCAGGTAGTCTCGCGTTTTTGCGTCTTGTACAGGGCGTATCGTCGCTGCCAAACAAATACTCGGTTGTGCTTTGTTGCAGGTGTTCGACAATACAAGCATTGCCGAGGGTTGGCCGGTCTCGGTTCTCGCCCCGAAGTAGATTAGACTTGACCTCACTCTAAGAACCTTTCCAAAAACCGAAGCAGCACCCTGCGGCTTACGCCGTGGGCTCACGGTTTTCAGATAGGTATTGAATCTGGGTGAAACACAGCGATGACAGCATCTACAATTCAATTCATTACTAAGACTCGACTTGCGGAGTTGTCTCGGCAACGTGCGTCATTGCTGACCCAATACGATGCTGCAGAGGCGTCTGGACTCGGTGACGATTTGCAGTGTCTCGCGAATCTGTATGAAGGCTTGAAGAAGGTACGAATCACGGAGTTTCCGCTCCACCGAGAACTGCCAAATCTCCGGGCACTCTTTCAAGGAGACGCTGCTCCACAGTCAGTGCTGGATTTCCTCGAACGCTCACTACCCCAAGGATGTGAGACTGGAAGCCAAGCGTTTTCAAGAGAATGGTGCGTTGTCGAGTCAACTCAGCGAGGCGATTCGAGTTGCTACGCGTGATCCGCGGCAGTGGGCTTGGCCTGAACAGGGTGTTCAACCAAGAGTGCTATGGACTCGCAATCGATGGCGATTGTATCCTACGATTTCGCTCGTTGACTTGTTGAGCGTCAACCGTTCTGCGGACTTTTGGTCCTCAGCAATCGATGAGGGCTATACCAACTCGGCGATTGTACTGAGTCATCGTAGTCGGCTACAAAAGCTGATCGACTTGGGTGCTCCGGAGGTCATCATGACCAACGAGAGACGGGTGCTAGCGTTGCAGAAAGATCGAGTAGCGTTGGATTGGTACGAACCGATCGACCCCTGGACTGATCAAGCTGTTTTGAGCGAGGACGAGGAAGAACCAGTTAAAGGCTTGGTGGGCCTACGTGCTACGCGGCAAGCTGAACTTCGCGATGCATTCAACATGGGATACGGCTATGGCGAAGGCGTCAATCCTATGGTCAAGCTCGTTCATGCTGAGATTGAATTGCTACGTGCAGCATATCCCGGCAGGCCGCTTCACGTTCTAAAGATTGACGTCCGTGACGATTTCGCTATGGTGACACATGCGACATTGCTAAGCATGCTGCGCGGATTGGGAATGACGGACGACGGTATCGATTTCACGCAGCGCTATTTGCAAGTACCGTATCGCACCAACACCGATCGAATTGAGTCGGCGTCGCGAGGTGTCCCGATGGAGCTGGGGTATTCGCATTGGCTGTGCGAGAAGCTCATGCGTTTACTGGAACAATTCATCCACACCAAAGCTAAAGTTCGGATCATTCGCCAAATCGATGATCTCTGCATCCTCGGTCGCAGCGACCACTAAGTCGCGGCTGCACTGGACGCTACGCAATCGTTCCTTGCTGACATTGGTCTCTCGTTGAACGACGACAAGAGCGGTGCAGTTACGATTGGCGGCGAAAAGACGGCTGAACTTCCGCTGTCAAACCCGCGTTGGGGCGTCTTGGAATTGACAGGTGATGGTCAATGGCAGTCAAGCGAAGAAGCGTTTCTAATTTACCTCAGGGACTCGCGAAAGGAAGTTAATGCACGGCACGCGATCCTTGCCAAGGTTCTTGCCTATAACGATCAGTTGAAACACCTGGTTTGGGGACTTGGTTTGGCGATGGACTTGGGTGATCGGCATCGCGAATCGGCGAACAAAGCCCTGCAAGCTTTCGAGAACGACTTTTTTGGTAACGGCGACAGCATATTTGACGGACTCAAGTCGCTGATTGAAGAAAGGCATCAAGGTGAGTTGCAGGAGCGTCCAAGCGCTTAGCCTTCTGCGTTGCGATGGAATCTTTGAATCCTTTGGCCGGTATCGCCAACAAATCCATCTTCATTCCGAGTGCGGAAAGAACGGCTTGTAGATTGGAAACGGAGTAATGCTCATCCTTCCCTCCGAGAATGCGAATCACAGTTGCCCTTGATACGCCACTGCGGCGAGCAAGATCGGAAATCGACATCTCGAGTTCGTTAATGCGGTTTTGTAGAAGCGTAGATAGCGACATGGGTTAACAATCGAATGGGACTTGGAGTGAGAGACCGCAAGAAGACTCCACGCTGCTATTGTTGCATATGTGAAACAAAAAGCAATCGAAGCCTGCCGAGGAGACTCGCGGCACTGGAATCGTAAGTTGCTGCTGGCAAGCGACTTGCGGCGAATTTAAGTGTCTCGCAAGCGGTTTGGAAAGAGTTCGGTTCGCGCAATTTTTTCAATTCCCAACGGTTTTCAAACCAGCGGGTAAAGAGACAAAGGTCGGTAATGATTGTTACAATCGTTGCCGGCCTTTTTTCGTATTTTCCCCAGTGTTTTCAAGGGTGAAACGCGTTTTACCCCATTGGCGGGAACTCTCCATCCAGAGTCTCTTTCTCATAACCCGAGGGCGGTCGAAGGACACTCTAGGCGACAAAATCTCTGACTCTCTTGTCTCTCTGACCTCCGGGT
>JBGSIA010000103.1:0-11620 GCA_041751935.1 Pirellulaceae bacterium
CGTGAACGACCCGTTATCCGTTGCGCCGGTACCAGAGACGAGAGAATACGTGAACGTATTGCTGGCGTCTGGATCATTGTTAGTGAACGAGCCAACGGTGGTTCCGCTGGCGGAACCATCGTCAACACTGGTGCTGCTCAACGTCAGCGACGTCGCGGCTTCATTGACATTCGTGACGTTGATCGTCAGCGATTGCTCAAACGTCAATCCGCCTGCGTCCGTAGTACGAACGCGAATCGAGTACGTGTCTTTGGTCTCGAAGTTCAGGGCCGTTGCTGTCAGCAATTGGTTACCGGAGATCGTGAACGATCCGTTGTCGGTACTACCCGTACCTGAAACGAGCGAGTAGGTGAAGGTGTCGGCTGAGTTCGCATCCGTTGTCGTCAACGTACCAACGGCGGTACCCGTCGCAGAGTTTTCTGGGACCGAGTTGTCTGCTAATTGAATCGCGGTCGGAGCCGTATTCGAGCCAGATTGAGTGATGGTAAAAGTCTGTTCGGTGAACAATCCACCTGCATCGGTGCTTCGAACTCTAATTAGGTACGTCGATTGGCTAGTAAAGTCGATTGTCTCGGCTGTACGAATTTCATTACTGCTAACCGTGAACGAGCTGTTGTCGGTGCTGCCGGTACCGGTCACCAGTGAGTAGGTGAAAGTGCCGCCCGCATCGGGATCGGTCGTCGACAGAGTACCAAGCGTTGTCCCTGAGGCGGCATTGTTTGCCAAAGACGTATTGCTCAGAGCAATCGCGGTTGGCGCCTCGTTGCTGTTCGTGACAGTGATTGTCAACGATTGGTTAAACGTCAACCCTGCAGCGTCTGTCGTGCGAATGACGACGACGTAAGAACTCTTGGATTCGAAATCAAGCAATTGAGCAACGCGGAGCGAGTTGCCAGAAATCGAAAATGGTACTGCTGACGTGTTGGCGTCGACGGAGACGATACTGTAAGTATGCGTGTCATTCGTATCGGGATCGGTCGTGGTGAGCGTGCCGATCGTTGATCCCACCGCTACACTCTCAGCGACACTGGAGTTGGACAAGACAACCGCGGTCGGTGCCGAATTGGCGTCTGTTACATTGATCGTGAATGCCCGTTGAAAAGTGCGTCCGGTCGAATCGGTTGTTTGGACACGGATGCTGTAGCTCGACTTTGTCGCCGAATCAAAGACGGCATTCGTTCGCAACGAGTTGCCGCTGATCGTAAACGACGCATTGTCAGTACTACCAGTTCCGGAGACGAGGGAGTACGTAAACGTTTCACCGGTATCGGGGTCGTTGGTCGTGAACGTGCCCACGGTTGTGCCCGAGGCTAAACCTTCAGCCACCGAGGTGCTCGACAACGACAGACCCATCGGCGCCTGCGCGTCGGGCAGCGACGGAATATTTGGGGTTGCCAGACCCACAGTGCGGCGTAAAAGATCGCTTGCATCAAGCGGGCTCAAACCGTCAACGCCCGTTACATCGCCGACAATGATCGGATCAACGCGTGGAAACAACCGAGCGGCTGTCGATGTTGGAGTTGTCGTCGGCTCGCTGAAAACAAAACCTGTATCCAGCCCCACACCGACTCGAGCGATCAACCGTGCGTCTTCGGCGTCGTAGCGTCGGTTCGCGTTGGCATCACCCGGGAACGCGACGACATGCACGGCGTCATCGGCTTTCGCATTCAACGCGCCAGCGTTTACATCAAGCGATGTCACATGCAACACTTGCGATTGGCCGTAGGTCGCCGATTCGGGAACCGTCGCGATGATGTCAACGATATTCGCTTGGCCCGCGGACATTGGCGACAGGCTAAAGAAGCTAATGGTTGCTACGCCAGGCACCGTCAAATTCGATTCGACTTGGCTGCCCGTCGGCGCACCCAATCCGAGCTGAACGCCACTGATATCCAATAAGTCGGGATCGTACTCAAAGGTCATCGTCACCGAGGTCACACCTGCAGCATTGCTTAAGCGGATCGGCAAACCCGCGGGCAACGTGGTGCCACTACCGCTCGCGGGAACTTGAACTTCTTGAGTCGGTCCACGTGCAAAGTCCGGCATACCGACCACAAGTTGCTGCGACGAGCTGACCGTAAACGTCGTTACAAAATTGCCGCCTGCGGTCCCGTTACCCGAGGGAAGGCTGCCGGAAAACTCGCCGTCCAACAATCCGCTATCGGCCGCGTCAGTGATTGCATCCGCAGCACTCCGGAGCGTGACAGTATAGGTATCCGCAGCCAACACACCGCCGGTGGCAACGAACGTCAAGCTGGTGCCGTCAACAACCAACGAGCCTTTCACACTGCCAACCGATGCACCGTTGAGTGTGACATCGGCGGCCCCGGCGGCTGAGCTTTGAATGTCATACAGGTTCAAATTGAGCGTACTGATTTCTTCGCTCAACTCGACTCGAAATCCGCTGTTGGTTGGCTCGAACGCCGTCACCGTCGCCAACACGCGGCGGTCCTCCAATGATTCCAAGCGAAGTCGTCGATCGATTGCCAACGAAGGTTTTTTCGCTAGACCTGAACGACGAAAACGGTTGCGAACAATGTCAACAAGACTCATGACTCGCGTAAGCATATATGCTGAACCTGTGTATCTCTTGAGGGACACCGAAGCAATTTGCCAACTCGCACGTAGCGAAGCAAATCGTCGGCTTGATCATAATTTTGTTTGCGACCGACTGCTGAAAAACTCAGGCGACACCCGCGACAAAGCGCTCACAACCTCATTAACAACTATGTTTATGCAGATTATGCACTTATTGTGTTCGCAGCCTCTTGGCAAATGATGTTCATTTCCAAAGTATTGCCCGTAATTCGATCCAGTGGTCTGAAAAGTCCCCCGCCAGAAGCTTGCCCTGCATTCAAAGCTAAACTATGACGCTTTGCACGAAGATCAGTTCTTCGATTTTCAGAATTTTTCGTAAGTTCGCCAGAATTCGAGCGGAGCGAGACTGTGTTGATTAACATCGAAAAGTCACGCGACTTTTCTGATTACGAAAGTTTTGCCGCCGATATCGATCGTATACAACTTAACGGGGAACTGAATCTGGCTCCAGCGCTTCAAACTGGATCAAACTTGCCCACACTGTCGATGCTTTCAAGCAACCTTAGTTCGTTCTCCTGGCACTAGTCGACTCCCACTATTTAGAACAGTCTCTGATGCGATCATCACGACGCCGCCTCTCGTTTCAAGGTCTCGAAACCCGTCGATTGTTGGCGGCCGTTGATATCCCCGATGACTTAACCGGCGCTGCTGCTCAAACGGTGTCGGCTCCGGTCAACGTCGATTCGGCTAGTGGCATTCGAGCCGCCGAGATTCGCTTGACGTACAACACCAATGTACTTGACTTGGATCAAGCTTCTATCACGGCGGGCTCCGTTTTTGACGGATTGTCCGACGTTCAAGTCACCGCCAACGTTGACGACGTCACGGGAACCGTGGTCGTTTTCGTCTCCACTTCGACATCACTTGGCGATGTCGCAGGTAGCTTGGTGAGATTGAACTTTACCGTTGCTAGCGGCGCTACCGTTGGCACAACCGCCGTTCTGGATCTGACTCAAGCGACGCTTAACGAAGGCCAGATTGCAACCACACCAGCGCCCGTATCGGGATCTGACAGTACCGATGGATTGATAACCATCGTCGCTGGCGGAGGTATCGATCGCATTGCCGGATTTGTCTTCGCGGATACAAACACAAACTCAGCATTCGATGTGAATGAAGGCATCCCTGGAGTTAGGGTTACGCTGGTTAACCAGTCGACTCAAGCTGAACAGCAGGTCACCTCTGGTGCCGACGGTAGCTATGAGTTCGCCGGGCTTGCAGCTGGAACCTATTTGATTCGCGAAGCACAGCCGACGGCGTATTTGGAGGGCGGAGAGAACGAGATCACGGCGACACTCGTTACCGGAACTGCGTTGACGAACCAGAATTTTCGAGAACTCGGACTGTTGCCGCAATTCGTTTACAACCGCTTGCTGACAACGTTGGTGATGCCTGTCGGTTCGACAGCGTGGACAAATGAAATTGCCAAGATCAATACCGATGCCGCCAACAGCACGGTTAGTCCAGCCCCTGCGGTGGCGTCGTCGTCTTCTGCGTCTGCACTACCGTTCGGAGCTGCCGTTCAATCTGTCGCCGCTGCAACATCGCACACGCTCGCTCAGGCTCAATTGGCACCGGCAGCATCAAGTCCTGTGGCTTCGGTTATTGTGGCGGGCAGTGCATCACTCACGGACAGTTACTGGCTCGACGCACCCGACGACACAGAACGCCACAACGTCGTCGACGAAGCGCTCGCGATCACCAGTTTGTGGTAAGAGGTTGGGGTTGATTCGGCGGTCCAAAATCAGCTAGATACCCAGCGATTCTGGCAACTCGCTCGCGTCCACAGACTTCTACTTCACAGACGCATTCGTTTTGCTCACCAAACCTCACGCGTGCCAGCGCCGCTTGATTTGTGGATCAAAATGGAAAACAACCGTCGTCCACTGCGATTGGAATCGCTCGAATTTCGGAACTTGATGGCAAGTGTGACGACGCCAGGGATCTCCCTGGGATCGCAGAACCAGTTGTCTGCACCTGTCGCGATCACTCGTGCCGATGGCATGCGGGCTGCCGAAATTCGCATTCAGTATGACCCGGTCGAAGTCACAACGGACTCCGAGAACATCATCGCTGGTTCCGTATGGGGCGACGCCGCGATGGTGGTAGCGAACGTCAACGAATCGGCTGGCACGATCGTTGCCTTCGTTTTCTCCGCACAACCCGTGGAAGTCACCAGCGGATCGCTGCTGGATATCAACTTCCAATCGCGACGCCCCACGGCGCTGCATCGATCGTTAGCAATCGATCTTCAACGCGTGCGACTCAACGAGGGTCAAGTGCCACTGAGTGTCGACCCGGTCGACGGACCCGACGGCACCGACTCACATACGCGACATCACGCACCGCCCTCTGCCATCGCAGCAAAACTCAATTCTGAAATCGATCTGGGTAGGGACAAACTCAATGCTGCTGCTGATGCTAATGCTGATGAAATCAACGTCGACTCATCTTCACTTGATGCCCGACTGCCAATCGAAAACGCTCAAGTTACTAATACACTTGTTCGAGAAATACCGCGAAGCCGAGTGTCACTGCGGCACCAAAGATTATCCTCCGACGGCTCATCGGCGCCAGACCTTTCTCCTCACCGATCGGCGGTCGATGCAGTTGACGCGATCGATGCTGTAGCAGCAAGCGATTGGATGCCGCATCCCAATTCCTCTGCCCCCAACGTTGCGTCCCCAGGCAGGCTGTTGTCCACGACCGTCGACGATTTTTTCGAGCGTTACACTCGCGATAAATCGAACCACGTTTTTCGTCGCTCACGATGAGCCGCGTCAAGCAATCCGCGTGTTCCAAAAAACGCTATCAACGATAGGGCCATTTGGCATACTCAGTGGCAAGGCTTTCGCCCCAGTTGCCGTACCAAGTGTAGCCACCTCGACGTTCGCTGCCGATTTCTTCGATGTCATATTTGACTACGCCGTCTCGATCGCAAAAAAACGGTCGGTTCGTCCCAATTTCATAGAACCTGGCCCACAGCAATCGAGCGGATGGGTCCTTGGTGACGTTCGGCTCGCTGCCGCTTTTCTTGTAGCGGTATCCACTGATCTTTGACGCCTCGAACCACGCGGTGCCGGCTTTGACACAGCGAATCACATCGGGACTTGGATTTTCCAGGCTCATCAAAAACTTCAAGATCCCTGCACTTTCTGCACCACTGAGCGATGCGAGTTCATACGTACGAGCATTTGCCGGAGCCAGAGTGACTTCGTCGTGCTGTGCACACCAAACTGTCGGTTTTCCATCAACGACAATTTGACTCTTGACAATGCAATCAACGCCGCGTTCGACTGCCTTGTTTGCGGCGATGCCACGATCGCCATCGAGAAACTCGAAATCCTTGGTCGTCGCCGCATCCGCAAGAAACTCCATTAGCCTGATCATGCAGCCATCATTAAAAGCAATGTGAGTGTAGTAGCCTTTGCGAAGTGGGAAGTATTGCGGCCAGCCACCGTTGGCGTATTGTGCGTTCAAAATGTGGTCAAATCCTTTTAGAAAGGCCTTCTCAGAGCGAGCGTCACGAGTGACTCGCAGTGCACGCGCGAGAACACGCAGTTCGTCGGTGGTAGCGCCGTTGTCGAATGTTCCTTCCAGCTTCGACGGATCACCGGAGTATTTCACGACGACTGTGTTCTTGTTTTTTGGCCAGTCGCCATATTCGGATTGCCAGGAGAGAATGTTCTCGATCACTTGTCGACCTTCATCAGTGTTGAACCACACATCGGGCTTTTTGAGTAGGTCTGAAGCAGAGGTATCGGCGTGCACCGATGGGCTAAACGCAACAAGTGAAACGATTGCGATTAAGAAACGATGAGCCATCGCGTGTGTTATTTCCACGAGGTATTGTTCGACCGTCAACTGCAGGTAAGAAGCCTGCTCTAGGGGAAATATTCTAGACAAGTCCTGATGATTCTGGTGTTCGCAAAGAAAGCAGATTATTGGTGGCGCGGCGTCGGGATTTAGTGCCTGTCCAATAACTATCAGCCGCACGGGGGGTAGCCGCAGTTCATTCCGTGGTGGCGATTTTCAGTCGCCAACTGTATCAACCTCATTGGTGACTGAAAGTCGCCACCACGAGTTCTTGTACCGGGAGCCCGTCGCACGTCGTTTCGCCTTGAGATGCTAGAAGCTGCGCAATCGGTATCCGGCGATTTGTTTCCGTCGACGCTGTGCTTTTGGACAGATGTGCTTTGATTGGCCGCTCAGATCGACCGTCGTATCCGGAAACCAGCAAAATGCAAGGCTATTTTTTAGCAGCAGAATCTCACTTGAACGTTACGTAGCGGCAGATAAGGCACCCACATCACGCCTCGGTGAACTTGTTGCTGGCCCGTAGTGTATGGTTTGTTTAGACACGAGAATGCCGTCGAATACTGTATCCCCTGGGGATGCCGAGTAAGTCGGTTTACATTATCGATGTTGACTACGTATCACGACTTTGTACCCCTCAATGTGGCGGTCATTTGCGTCCCAGACGCGAAGATCGTCGCAAGATGTTTAGTATTTTATGGCACTGATCATACTCCGCCTTGTGTTCCTGCTGTGTGCTGGGGGCGTCTCGGCCATCATTAATGCGAACTTGCCGAGCGAAACGGCAGCGTGGGTTCCGCTGTTAACGTTCGTTGGGATCATGACGTTGGCGGCGATCTTCGTTGTTGGCGATATATACATTCCGCGCAAACGGATTGACACAATCTCGGCACTTTATTTTGGCGTGCTAATCGGCGTCTTGCTGACGTACATTCTGTGGATCGCGATTGCACCGCTGTTGGCACAAACATTCAATCCCAATGGCTTGCAGCTCGTGATTGGGTTGCTGTTGTGTTACATCTGTACCAGCGTTTTGCTGCAAACCAAGGACGATTTCCGGTTCCTAATTCCATACGTCGAATTCGTCCGGGAAGTGAAGGGATTTAAACCATTGGTACTCGACACGAGCGTTGTGATCGACGGACGAATTGCCGACCTGGTCGGTACTGGTGTCTTCGATAACCAGTTGGTGATGCCACGTTTTGCACTTTCTGAATTGCAGGCGATTGCTGACAGCAGTGATAAGCTGCGGCGAACTCGTGGTCGTCGGGGTTTGGATGTACTCAACCGTCTTCGCGCCGACGACAGTGTTGACTTGGTGATCTTTGATCGCGAGTTACCTGAACTTGCGGGCCAGACAGTCGACTTGAAACTTGTGCTGCTGGCCAAACATCTCGAGGGAAAAATCGTGACCGGCGATTTCAACTTGAACAAGGTTGCCAAGTTGCATAATGTGCCCGTGATCAACTTGAACGAGATCAGTAATTCCTTGCGTCCGGTGTACTTGCCCGATGAAGTCTTTCGCACCAAGATCATCAAGGCTGGCGAAGGCCCCGAACAAGGCATCGGCTATCTCGAAGATGGCACGATGGTGGTTGTCGAAGGAGCACGTCATCGAATTGGTCAGGACTTGGATGTTCGCGTCACAAGTACCCTACAAACCAATGCTGGCAAAATGATTTTCGCCAAGTACGACGCGCGGTAGTCAAATCTTGCTGGATAGGTGCTGGGTTCGAACGACCTATTTTGGTGCAAACGAGGACTACTCGTTCGCTTGCCCCTTGATGGTGCGCTGAGCAACATCCCACGCTTTAATCAAATGCTCGGCGTACCCTTGCGGAGAGAGCAAATTTTCCGCCGCCTCGTTCGTGGCAACAATCTCTATCAGCCATCCGGCACTATAAGCATCGGCATTGATTACCGACGGATCAGCAAGTGCTTCGTCGTTGATCGCCGTAAGCGTGCCGCCGATCGGCGAGAACAAATCACTCTCAGCTTTTTTGCTCTCGATCGAACCGATTGCTTGGCGATGTTTTAATCGCTCGCCGACGGTTACGGTCCAGTCCAGAAAATAAACGTCTTGAAGCAGACGTACGGCGTACGCTGTCAAGCCAAATCGCCAGAAACTCGAGTCGTCGCTACAGGTTTGGTCGGTACGCAACGCCCACATGTGATTGGAAACGTACATGCGATCTCGCGGAAACACCGCCGAGAACTCACCCATCGCAAATACGAACTGATTCGTATCCATCACGTCGCCGTTCCCAGACTGGCTATCGCTCACGTGTACCGCACTCCTTGGTGCTCCGGTTCAAAGAACACTGGCAACATCGAGTCGACTCGCAACAGCCCATCGCGAGTCAATCGCACGGTGTCACCCTCGATCTCCGCCAAGCCATCCTGCACGTGACCTGCCCAAGCGTCCTTCCAATGCTCGAGTATGTCGACGTCGAACTTGTCGCGAAAATAACCGGTGTCCAAGTAACCACGTTTGAGCAGCAGAACCATCTCTCGAATTAACCGCTGATGCGGCGTAGGAACAAAACCGCGTCCCAGCGGCAGCTCGCCTGATTCGATTGTCGACAGATACTGTTCCATCTCCGGCACGTTTTGGTAGTGCACACCGCTGGCATGCCCAAAACTGGCGATACCAGTCGCCAACAGATCGGCGCCAGAAAACAAATTGTCTCGATACGAGAAATTTACCTTCGTCGGATCCTTCACCATTGTGTAGGCACTGCTGACGCTGTAGCCAGCCGCATTCAATTCATTGAACGCATAGTCAACCCAGGCTCGTTTGGTCGTCCAATCCGCAACCGCGCTCTCGACTTTCTTGCCGAGTATGTCTTGGCTGAAGACGGTATTGAACGGCAACTCCATTTGATAAATCGTCACGCTTTCGGGTGACAGCTCCAGGGTACGTCGGATGTTCTCTCGCCAATTATCCCAGGTCTCGCCAACCATTCCCGAGATCAAGTCAATATTGACGTTGGGGAAGTTAGCCTGGGTGATCCATTCCCAGGCCGCGAAGACTTGTTTGCTCAAGTGAGCACGACCGTTCTCTTCAAGAATCGTATCCGAGAAATTCTCAATTCCAAGACTCAATCGCGTGACGCCCAATTCGTTCCGCAACGTTTGCACCTTGGTCTCACTCAATGTTCCTGGCTCGCATTCAAACGTTACCTCCTCCGCGCCGTCCCAGCTGATGTGTTCACGCAACCGACCAGCAAGTTTCGTGAGCTGCTTGGGTGACAGAAAGCTTGGCGTGCCGCCGCCAAAGTAGACGAAACGAAACGGTCGTTCGCCCATTACTTCCAATTCGCTGACCATCGAGATCTCGCCACACAGGGCATCCACATAGCGTTGGACTTCTGTGGAATTAACGTCGGTAAAGACCTTGAAATAACAAAATTTGCAACGTTTACGGCAAAATGGGATGTGCAAGTACAGGCCCAGCGGAGTGGTTTCCAGCGGCGCAGCGTGGAGAGCGTTGCGAACCTCTGGCAGTGCCTCGCGATTCCACTGGCTGTAAGGCGGATAGTTCGAAATGAAGTAGCTGCCGACTTCGGTTTTCTTGTCGCTCGATGCAGTTGACATATCGGAAAGTACGTCGGTGTGTGGACGGAAAGGGGAATGCAGTCGAATCGTTCGGCGTTCGATCCTATCATACACGAGACTGCACGGTTTTTGCATCGCTTCCGTGTTCCAACTGCTTCCTTCGGTCAAAGAGTCGATATTGGCATAAGGGTTGCTTAACACAGGCAACATTCAATGCGTTTGCTTTGGCCACAAGGACAATAGTTCCCCAAAGTAACTGCATTCCACCCATCACTTGCACAGAGTTACCCAGTCATGACCACGACAACAACTAAGGAAAACACCGTTCTCAAAGTCATTCTTGCGATACTCTTGCCGCCACTGGCTGTGTTTATGGAACGAGGGGTCGGGACACAGTTCCTGCTCAACATCGTTTTGACACTTGTCGGCTTTTGGATCATCGGAGTGGTGCACGCACTGATCATTGTCTTGTAAGAGTCTTGTGAGAGTGGATACAGCCACCCACGATGAATCTCACCCTTCGTCGAACATTGAGTTGCCCGACCAGTCGAACGAGTTGCTGATCGAAATTGGTATTATCGTCGCTGGTCCAATGGATGACGTAGATCGACAGGCGGTGACGTTGGCGATTGAGCAATCTCGCGAGTATCTGACGGAGGCACTTGCAGGATTTCGATTCGCATTTTTTATTAGCCACCGGCCCGAACTTGCGGGTGAGGGTCGCTCCCAACCGAGCGTCTTGTTGCAACAGGCGGCTGAGGATCGAGATGCACGGCATTGGGACTTCGCATTTGTACTGACGGCGTCCGAATTGGTTGGACACTACACACCGTTTTGTTTCGCAGCATTGAGCCGGCCACTGGATGCTGCAGTGATATCTTTGTCGCTGATCGATCCACGGGCGACGAGTGAAACGGCGGAAGCGGAGGATCGCGTTAATCAGATCGCCAGCCGGTCCAGCAAGTTGATGCTGCTGGCCATCGGCCACTTGACGGGGCTTACATCAAGCGACGACGATCCGACCAACATACTGTTTCATCCGGCAACAGCGAGTGAAATCGACTCCATGGGCAAGTTCGATTTCGAGCAACTCCAGTCCATACGAATCGCATTTGCTGAGATTGCCGATCTCCGACTCGAAGAAGTCGCCGGTCGACAAGCAAATCGTATTTTATTTTTTTTTCAAGCCGCGTGGATCAATCGACGGGAAATCGCCGAAGCAATCATGGGTGCAAAGCCGTGGCAATTTCCCCGACGCCTCAGCCGATTGACCATTGCGTCGGTGTCAACCGTTGCCGTCCTGATGATGACTGCCGAAGCCTGGGACTTAGCGCTTTCTCAACCGGCGAAGCGGGTCGTGCTACTAGCGGTTGTGAGTCTGGTTCTGACGACCGTTTACGTCATTATTCGTCAGCAACTACTAGTGCGGCGCCGACGTCGATACACAGAACAAACCGTGGTTACAGCTACCTCGACACTGCTGATTGTGATGATCGGAATGTTTGTGACGGGTGCAGTCGGCTTGGTAACATCGCATTTCATTTAATTTGCGTGGGTTTTCCATCAATTGTTTGAGTTATTGGCGGCAAGCACGTCTTTGACGGTAGTAAACGATTCCAGACCCGTCGCCAAATTCCGCTACGGTTCG
>JBGSIA010000104.1:0-46729 GCA_041751935.1 Pirellulaceae bacterium
CTTAGACTGAGCTTCAAGGGATAGCGGACCGACAGAAAACGCATAGCCGTTCAAGGTGCCCAGCCAAGCGTCTCAGTTCAACGTCCAAACTATCCCGCGGTTCCGCTACGCTCCACGCGGGATAGTTTGTTATTCGTTCGAAGGCATGACTCTGTTTGACGGTTTGTGCCATGCCTTCGGTACGATGGCTACCGGCGGATTCAGCACGTACAACCGCAGCCTTGGCGGATTCGAAAGTCCGAGCATCGAGTACACCACGATTCTGTTCATGGTGATCGCTGGCACAAATTTTACTCTGCTCTATTTGTCGTTACGGTTTGGACTTCGAAGGCTGGTTCGTGACATCGAGTTCCAAGCATTTGTCTGTATCATCCTGTCGGTCAGCATCGGTGTCGTCTTCTTTGGAATGCGCAGTGGCGACGATGGCTTTGATACCTTTTCCAGTTCCCTTCGCAACGGTTTGTTCCAAGTCGTATCGGTGCTGACAACTACCGGATACGGTACAGCGGACTTTGACAAATGGAACAACTTCAGCCGCGGAATCCTGTTGCTGCTGATGTTCATCGGTGGCTGTGCTGGCAGCACCGGCGGCGGACTGAAAGTTATTCGGCACATTCTCTTTTACAAAATTCTGCGACGTGAAATTGAGCGCGCACACCATCCGCGTGTCGTGCGTCATCTTCAACTGGGCGGTCAAGTGATCGAGGATCCGGCGATCTCACACGGGATTGTTGTTTACTTTTCGATGATCTTGGCGATATTTGTCTTCTCCTGGCTAACATTGGTGACCCTGGAACCGAACTCTACCTGGGGCATGGTGCGAACCAGCAGTGGCGAGGAGACCGTACCGCATCCAGCGGCGTTGTCGCCTTTGGGCGATGCGGAACTGGAGCAACGTTTGGTCGCTGACACTCACGATGAAAAGCTTCTCGACTGCGCGAGTGCCGTGGCCGCGACGCTGAACAATATTGGTCCCGGTTTGGGCGTTGTGGGGGCGACACAGAATTACGCCAAATTCAGCCAGGGAAGCAAACTGCTGTTCGTGTGGCTGATGATGCTCGGGCGAGTGGAAGTTTATAGCGTCCTTGTTTTGCTTTCTCCCGCCTTCTGGCGAAGGGTTTGAAGCCTAATGTACAAGTCACTGGTCGTAACGTTTGGTAGACTAGTGGCGGATCAACTTCGACAACGCGAGAACCCCAGAAATGTTCGGAAAAACCTTGCGCCGGGCGACGACATTGATTCTGTTTGCTGCGGCCCTGACGGCGACCGCACAAAACCCGCCACCTGTTGACGGGCCTTTACGCAGTGCCGTGATCATTGAATTTCACGAGGATATCAACCCGCTCAGCGGTTCGTTGTTGCAGCGTCGATTCGCCGAAGCCGTCCAGGCTGATTATGACGTGATCATTTTGGACATTCACAGTCCAGGCGGCTACACCCAGATCACGTTCGAGTTGATGGACATGCTGCTTGAAGCAAAGAACGTCGAGACGGTGGCCTGGATCGAAACCGACGCGATCAGTGGAGCGGCGCTGTTATCACTGGCTGCGGACAAGATCATCATGCGACCCGGAGCCCGTATTGGTGACGCTGGCGAAATCGTGATGGGTGACGACGGCGCGTTTCGCTATACGGAAGCCAAGAGCCGTAGTGTTCTCGCACAAAAAGCGCGGGATACTGCCAAGTCAACCGGACGACCGGAAACGCTCGCTGAAAAAATGGTGGACAAGGACATGATCGTTTTCTCGGCAACTCACAAAACCGATGGCACCAAGCGACTGTTCTCCGACAAAGAATGGGAGTCGCTTGCCGACGCGGACGACTGGGAGAAAGGCAAACCGATTCGCGAAGCCGGAAAGGAGATGTTCTTTATCGCGAACGGAGAGCGGGCGGTCGAGTTGGGACTTGCAAATCACACCGTAGCAAACCGCGACGAATTAGCCAAACTGCTCCATGTCAGCCAACCGATTCCCGTGGTCAAACATTCGTGGGTGGACTCGTTGGTGTGGGTATTGAACACAGGCTTCGTCACATTCCTGCTGCTGGTGATCGGTATGGTTGCCCTGGTGATCGAGTTGAGCGCAGCGGGATTCGGAATCGGCGGACTGGTTTCTTTTCTATGCTTCGGTTTATTCTTCTGGAGTCGTTTTTTGGGGGGCACGTCAGGATGGTTGGAAGTCACCTTATTCGTTATGGGATTACTATTCATCGGCGCTGAATTTTTCGTGATTCCTGGATTCGGTGTCGCAGGCATTTCCGGAATCGTATTAACCCTCGGATCGCTCGTGATGGCCTCGCGTCGAGTGGTGTTTCCACAAAACAGCGAAGAGCTGATGGGTTTAAGCTTCGATGTGCTAACGGTCGTCGGAGCGTTCGCCGGGTTTCTTGTTGCGCTATTGTTGTTCTCTAACTATATGGGTGAAATTCCAGGACTCAGTCGCTTAACGTTGCGTCCTCAATTAGCATCAGACATCGGACCGAGCGAAGGTGGCGCAAGCTTGTTACTGGCGGCATGGCAGAGAGTTGACGTCGGCGATGAGGGTCAAGCGATCTCTGCCCTACGGCCAAGCGGCAAGATCCAGATTGGCGACCAGATCGTTGACGTGGTCACCGAGGGTGACTTTGTTGACCCTGGAACGGCCGTCCGAGTCATCGCCAAGCAAGGCGCCCGAATTGTCGTGCGCCGAAACATCGAGTAAGTGAATACAACGAATCAATTTCCAACTGACGAGGTGTCTCCTTGAAATTTCTGATAGCAACACTGCTTACTGTCTGTACATTCTCGCTCGTAGGTTTCGCTGAGGAAGCTACGAGCAAGAAAGTTGTACTCATTGCCGGGAAACCATCTCATCCGCCGGGAATGCATGAGTTCAACGCGGGAGTTCAATTGCTGCATAAGTGCTTGCAAGACGTCCCTGGTTTGAAAACAACGTTTGTGTTAAACGGTTGGCCCCAAGACGAATCGATTTTAGAGGATGCTGATGCCGTCGTCTTTTTCATGGACGGTGGCGGCAAACACGAAGTGGTCCAGGATGAGGGCCGACGATTGAAGTTGGTCGACGAGTGGGCACAGAAGGGCGTTGGTCTCGGCTTCATGCACTATGGCGTCGAAGTGCTGGCGGACCAAGCAGGCGATGAATTCAAGCGATGGATCGGCGGTCACTACGAGCACATGTTCTCGTGCAATCCGATTTGGGAGCCGCAATTCTCATCGTTTCCAGTTCACCCAGTGACTCGCGGTGTGGAACCGTTCGGAATCAGTGATGAGTGGTATTTCAACGTGCGGTTTGTACACGACGCAAGCGGTAACGAGTCTGCGGACTTCGACGGCAGCAAGTTCGTTCCGATTCTCGTTGCGGTCCCGTCCGATGGAGTTCGAGGTGGACCGTACGTGTATCCCAAAGGTCCCTATCCCCATATCCAAGCGTCCAAGGGACGAGCCGAGACGATGATGTGGACCGTCGAGCGTCCAGATGGCGGTCGCGGGTTCGGGTTTACCGGCGGTCACTTCCACAACAATTGGGGCAACGATAACTTTCGCAAAGTGGTACTCAACGCCATCGCCTGGCTCGCCAAAGCGGAGGTACCAGCCAACGGTATTCAGCGTGCCATCACTGAAGATGACTTGAAGGCGAACCTAGATCCCAAGCCTAAACGTTGAGCAGGGACACGACGAAGTGAAGGTGCGCAGCGTGAAGGCTTGGAAGTTGACCGCTCGCTGATTCGTTTTGGGACTCGCCAGAGTCACCTTTATACTCGGGGAATTCTGGCGTATCACACTACATCAGCTACGTATTCCCCTGCCGCTCGCCTTATTTGGCGGAGTAGATTTTCAGGTCATCAACAACTGCTTTGGCGGGTACGGACAGCCTCAGCATTCGCTTTGTTGGATGCGCGATCCCTTCCGATGAGAACGAACCAACTTTCTCGCCATCGATCGATACACTCAGCTTGTCACCGGTGATCTGGACCACGAGTTCGTACCACTTGCCGGTTTCCAGCTTGTGAGGAAACTTCTTGGACTTGGACTTTAGTTCCTGCTGTTTTGACTGCGGCAACGTCCCTGCCAGTCTCGCCTCGCGAGTTTTAAGGTCCATCATTCCTGTCTTCAAATCCGCCAACTCTACATTCTTAGTACCGACGGTAACCTTGAACAAATGGCCGGCGTGAACTTCCTTGTATTGTAAATCGGCAAAATTCAAGCCGAGGCTATCGTCAGGATCTTGCAGCATAAACTTGGTTTCGACCGTTCCATTGGTGAATTCTGCCGGATGCTTGACGGATACGGCGTGGTCAGCCGCCTCGTGGATGTAGATGTACATTGCGCCATCTTTAAGGTCGACCTGCTTATTGTTTTTCGCTCGACTCTTGCTGTTTGTTCCCCATCCGTTACCGACTTCATCGACTGTTTCTTGGGACTCGTTGCGATTGAAATCGTCCTGGAAAATCAACTTGCCTCGTTCGTCCGCAACCACGGTGCAACTCAACAAGACGAAATTCATTGTAATGTAACAACAAAGAGCGGATGTCGTTTTCATAAATCGGTACCTAGCGGGAAGAACGCGAATGACGATCCATCATAACATACCATCGTCGGAGACTACTGAATTAATAGCGATTGATCTGGGCAGTAGGTCGACAAGTCCTGTGCCGACGGCGTCAGCCACCGGAAGCAATTACTCTCACTCAATTTAGCCCAGCGGGCGACAAATTGCTCGCGGTTGCATATGAAAACGGATGCCGAGGTGCTAACATCGACGGATGCCAAAGCAAAGCCTGTGCGGGCGGCTTGGCACAGTGCTTCATCAGTTAGGTGCAACAACGCACGCCTCGTGCGAAACGCGACACGACAGCGTTTCAAGTGCAGGCCCCAGCCCACGAGGCGACAAGAACTGTGGGCATCCACCACAACCGCCAAACGTTGGCATAATTATACGTTTGGGAGTTTACCGTATGTGGCGCGGTATGGAACGGATTGATTGATGAGAGGATGTTCCTACGCTGGACGGCACAGCAACTGCGTGAGGGGAGTCAATTACTATGCAGTTTCAAAGAAACGACAGTTCATTGAAAACGTTTACGTCGCAGAGTAAAAATCGCATGTTCGGCAAAAAATCTCGCCTTTCTGGTTCTCGCTCAACGCATCGACGTCAGCGGTTGCTTGTGGAGATGCTTGAAGACCGACGACTGCTGGCAAGCGACCTGCCACCGCTGTTGGACATCAACGTCACTTCGAATTTATTGGGCTCAGATCCGACGCGATTTGTCGATGTAGAAGGAACAGCGTTCTTTACTGCAACGACCCCAACGACTGGACGCGAACTTTGGAAGAGCGACGGTACTGTGGAAGGCACGGTCTTGGTAAAAGATGTTCGCGCGGGCAATATCGATTCCAGCATTAGTAATATGATCAACGTCGACGGCATCCTCTATTTCGCCGCGAATGATGGCATCCATGGCTATGAGTTGTGGAAGAGTGATGGCACTTCGGACGGCACGGTGCTCGTCAAAGATATTCATCCAGGAAGCTACTACTCGTCAATCGGAGGACTCACGAACGTAGCAGGAATTGTCTACTTCAAGGCTGACGACGGTGTTCACGGAATCGAACTGTGGAAGAGTGATGGCACCGAAAACGGCACTCAATTGGTGAAAGACATAAATCTCAGCATTGGTTCTTATCCCGAATCTCTGACAAACTTAAATGGTACGCTTTACTTCAGTGCCTACGATGAACTTCATGGTGAAGAGCTATGGAAAACGGATGGCAGTGCTGCGGGAACCGTTTTGGTAAAGGATGTGAATCCAGGAAGCAACGGTGCAATTATCCGATCGCTATTTGAGTTGGACAATACGCTTTACTTTGTTGCCCATGACGGTGTCCGCGGCAATGAACTGTGGAAAAGCGATGGCACTTCCACAGGAACCGTGCTCGTCAAAGACATCAATGTTGGCAGTGGAGCCTCGTTCCCAGATTGGTTGACGAACGTGAATGGCACGCTTTTCTTCCGTGCCGACAATGGCATCAATGGACGAGAACTTTGGAAAAGCGATGGTACACAGGGCGGCACGGTTTTGGTGCGTGACATTCTTCCGGGAATCAATGGCTCGTTCCCGTTTCACTTGACAGCCAATGATGACACGCTGTATTTCCAAGCAAATGAAGGCGTTCATGGATTTGAATTGTGGAAAAGTGATGGTTCACAGGCCGGAACTTCGTTGGTGAAAGATATTATCCCTGGAAGTGCAGGTGCTGGCGCCGGGGATATAACGAATCTAGATGGCCTGATTTACTTCATCGCCTATGATGGCATTCATGGAACATCGCTATGGCGGAGCGACGGTACGGATATCGGTACTGTTTTGGTCACGCAAGTTGCCGCCGGAAATTCTGGGGCAATTCAAAATCTTACGAAAGTGAATGATCGGCTCTTTTTTAGTGCCGACGATGGAATTCATGGCTACGAACCTTGGATAAGCGATGGTACTGCCACTGGAACTCATTCGCTGAAGGACATCGATCGCGGAACCAACGACGCCGAATTGAACGGCCTTACGAGCGTGAATGGCTCACTCTTTTTTACTGCCAATGACGCCATCGCTGGTCAGGAACTCTGGAAAAGCGATGGTACCGCTGCTGGCACGGGGATCGTCAAGGACATCAACCCCGGCGCCGGCGATTCCTTGGCATCGAATCTAACGGCTGTGCAAGGGATGCTTTTTTTCCGTGCCGATGACGGAGTGCATGGTTCGGAACTTTGGAAAACCGATGGCACCGCAGCCGGAACTGCGCTAGTCAAAGATATCGTCGCGTCGAGCGATGGCTCCAATCCCCAACACCTAACGAATGCGAATGGCACTCTCTTTTTCACAGCCGACCAAGGTGTTAGTGGTCGCGAGCTGTGGAAAAGCGATGGCACGACTACAGGCACCAAGCTCGTTAAGGACCTAATCCCAGGAAACACGGGATCGTATCCACGAAACTTGACAAGTGTTAATGGCTTGTTGTATTTCACCACCATCATCAATGAAAGCGAAGAACTTTGGAAGAGTGACGGTACCGTCTCTGGAACAGTGATGGTCAAGGGATTCCCGGTTTTGAATAACTACAACGATCCCAATCTAAAATTCCTGACCAACGTCAACGGTACATTGTACTTCACCGCTAGCGACGGCAGCAGCGGTTACGAGCTCTGGAAGAGTGACGGCAGTGCTGGGGGAACAGTCGTTGTCAAAGACCTCAATCCTGGGTTTATTGGTTCCTATCCGCAGTCGCTCACTAACGTCGGCGGGGTTCTGTATTTCGGAAATGAGAGCGCTCAGGCGGCAGAGCTATGGAAGTCCGACGGCACGGCGGCCGGAACCGTGTTAGTCAAAGAACTCAATTATGGGGGACCATTTGGCTTGTATCTGCCAAGTTCACTGACGAACGTTGACGGTGTGCTTTACTTCACTGTCGAAAGCGTTGACTACGGCGCGGAGTTGTGGAAAAGCGACGGCACCGACGATGGCACTGTGCTGGTGAAAGATCTTGCTCCCGGCACCGCTGGCTCAAATCCAACCAACCTCCGGGATGTGAATGGGACGTTGTACTTCACCGCCAATGATGGCATCAACGGCGAGGAACTGTGGAAGACCGATGGCACGGCAGAAGGTACCGAGTTGGTGACAGATTTTACTGGTGATTCCGGTGGGAGTAATCCAAGCGCACCCGTCGCCGTTGGATCGAACTTGTTCGTTGCCGCCACTACCGATTCGTTTGGACGAGAACTGTATGTTTTGCCCTCGCCCAAAAGTCCGCTGGCGATCTCAACTGGCTTGGTGAATGCCAGTACGACGCAGTGGACGACGGCGACACTTGACCGAACGTTTAACGACATGGTGGTCGTAGCGACGTTGTCGACCAGCAGTGCAAACCCTTCGGTTGCAACTCGAATCCGCAACGCGGGCTCGGGCAATACGTTCGAGGTCATGCTGCAAAGGACTGACGGTAAAACCGACGCGGTAACAGTACCCGTGCATTACATGGCCGTCGAGGCTGGTGTCTACACCGTTGCCGAGCATGGCGTGAAATTGGAAGCGATTAAGTCGCTCTCCACCGTGACAGACCGAAAAAATTCGTACGTTGGCGAGGAGCAGACTGCATCACTTGTGAATTCGTATGCCAATCCCGTTGTCGTCGGACAGGTGATGACGGCAAATGATCCCCGCTGGTCAGCATTTTGGTCACACGGCCCTTCGGCCACGAAACCAGCCAACGGTTCATCAATCTGGACGGGAAAGCATGTTGGGTCTGATCCGCTCACTTCGCGAGCCGATGAGACAATTGGTTTCATCGTTATCGAGGCCGGAAACGGCAACGTGAACGGATTCCACTACAGTGCCTCATTGGGAGCAAAGTCAATTGATGGAGTGTTCAATAACGGAGACAGTTATCCGCTGTCGTTAGTCAATCCCGATGGGGCGGTTGCCAGTATCAGCGGCATCATTGGCAGCGATGGAGGTTGGGCCGTACTCTATGGTGACAATCCGTTGACAGACCGAATCGCTTTGGCCATTGAAGAAGACCAAGCCCATGACTTCGAGCGAAGTCATGCCAATGAACAAGTTTCGTATATTGTGTTTGAGGGAGTCGCATTTGCCAACCAAAACCCCGTGGCCAACGATGACGGTGGGGTCGGCTTCACGACCACCAAAAACGAATCGTTCACCACAGCAAGTGTGTTGGCGAATGATACGGACCCGGACAAAGGCGATGTCCTCTCTGTGCTGAGCTTCGATATTGCTGCGACGATGGGCCTAGTTGCGAGTAACAATGATGGCAGCTTCGATTACGATCCCAACGGTCAATTCGACGACTTGGGTATCGGCGAAACCGCAACCGATACGTTCACCTACACCGTCAGTGACGGTAACGGTGGGACGGATACGGCAATGGTAACCATCACCATTCATGGTCCACTGGCTAGCCCTGGTCCGCAATTGCAGACCGGGGTGGCAATGGTCAGTACCACAGGTTGGACAACGGTCACACTGCCACAGTCTTACAACGACATGGTAGTCGTTACGACACTGCAAACGTCCAAGACAAATCCCTCAGTCGTCACGCGCATTCGTAATGCGGGCTCCGGCGACACCTTTGAAATTACGCTCCAGCATGCCGGTACATTGGGTGGGACTAATGATGTCTCCGCATTGGTGCACTACACCGTCGTTGAAGCGGGCGTGTATACCGTAGCCGAACATGGCGTGAAGATGGACGCGATCAAAACGCTTTCAACCGTGACAGATCGAAAAGGATCTTACATCGGCCAAGACGAAACGACAGCGCTAACTAACGTCTACACAAATCCGGTCGTGATCGGTCAAGTGATGACCTTTAATGATCCGTCATGGTCGGCCTTCTGGTCACATGGTCCAACACCTTTTGATCCCGCCAGCGGTTCGGCGGTCTGGGTGGGTAAGCACGTCGGTTCCGACCCCATATCGACGCGAGCAGTCGAACAACTCGGCTTCATCACGATCGAACAAGGCAATGGCACGATCGATGGCTGGCAGTATAGCGCCGCCTTGGGCTCCAGCACGATCGACGGTGTCTTCAACAATGGCAACAGTTATCCGTTGACGCTATCTAATCCCACTACGGCGGTTGCCAGCCAAAGCGGCATGCATGGGTCCGATGGCGGTTGGGCGGTGCTAATCGGGGCCGATCCGCTAACCAGTGGTCTATGGCTGGCAATCGAAGAAGACCAAGCACAAGACTTTGAGCGTACCCATGCGAATGAACAAGTAGCCTATCTAGTCTTCAAGCCGCTGAGTGAACCAGAATCGAATCGGGTCAGCGTTCTTGCGAGTGAGAACGATCAACTAGCCATCCGTGATGCGGCAAGTTGGCGGATGGCAGAACCGATCATGGTGAATGGCGAATTCCAGACGACGGCACGGAACGTTCTCGAGGGTCAGGAAACGATCCACACCAATCTCACCCGCCCGTGGCAGAACTTTGTTCGCAGCGGAGATGTCGACAATAGCGGCGACGTCACGGCAGCTGACGCACTCGAAATCATTTTTGAGTTGAGTCAACATCGGTATTCCGACCCAGCCACCGGCGAACTGTATGCCCCGCTCAGTATTGAACAATGGCCGGGACTCTATTTCGACCGTAGCGGCGATAATCGTGTTAGTGCACTGGATGCGTTGGGAGTGATCAACGATCTGTACCTACAGCAGTTGAGTCAGAGTGCCGACAGCGTCGACGCCGAGGTGGCCGCAACGTTGACGGACTTTGTCCCCACCTTGGAAGCGAACGATTTCCTATCGTCACGATTCCCAAACTTCAACTCGCCAAGCGAAACGCAAAATGCGGCGTCAATGTCGAGGGCAGTGAACCAAGATTCTGCGATACGGAGCGATAACCCGGTTGCGTTTCCATATGATGCGAAGAATGAGCCAGTTCGCCAGTCCTCTGATCGCGCAGTCGACGAGGTTCTAGCGGATGAGTTGTTCCTGACGATGTTGGGAAATTCCTGAAACGCAACGGTTGGCAACTGGAGCCTTTAGGAATAACGTTGTAGCACCAGCCGTTCTCAGTGGCTCATAATATTGGGAACTCACTTGCTGGCAAGCAAAACGATATGCCCACGTTTACATCGAGGCTCGCTAATGCGAATTCTTTTTCTCCCATGGTTCGTCTTTGCATTAATTGTCCCATCGTTTGCAGGAGAGCCGCTGAAGTACGTTGCCGCTCCCCCTGACAACCCGCTGAAAGGATTGGTTCCCTATGCCAGGCCTCACGCGGATCGCTTTCCTCACAGTATGGAGTTCAGCTATCTGCCGCTCAGCGATTTGATGACGGGGCCGAATAAGTTTGATTGGCAACCACTCGAAGCGTTGCTCAATGACATCGCGTCGCGCCGGCACCAAACAGTTTTTCGAATTTGGATGGAGTATCCGGGGCGCGATGAAGGCATTCCCAAGTATCTTCAAGACGCCGGGTTGACTGTCACTGAATGGCTGAACACGAACACCGCGCCGTTTCCACCCACGAAAGTTCGTACTCCTGACTACAACGATCCACAGTTGCGAGCAGCGTTGCAATCGTTCATCGCGGCGCTGGGAAAAAAATATGATGGTGATCCGCGTATTGGCTTCATCACAGCAGGTTTGCTGGGAACCTGGGGCGAGTGGCATACCTACCCACGATCAGAATTGATGGCGAGCAAGGAAGTGCAATCCGAAGTAATGGACGCTTACGAACAAGCTTTTAAAATCACGCCGGTTCTATTGCGTTACCCTGCCGGCAATGATGCCTGGGCTCACGCCGCCAATCACGACCGACGCTTGGGGTATCACGATGATTCGTTTGCGTGGGCCACCTTGGACACTGGACGTAAAGAAGACAATTGGTTCTTTATGCCAGCGATCAAGGCTGCGGGACCTGAAGCAATGCAGAAATGGAAAACAATGCCGATCGGCGGCGAAATCCGACCAGAGCTATGGGGTGAAATTTTCGACGACCGACCAGCGAACGCACAAGCACAGGACATCGCCGAGTGCATTCAACAGACTCACGCAACTTGGTTAATGGACACGGGGATGTTCAAGGAGAAACCAACGGATCAGCGTAAAAGGAACGCGATCGGTCACGTCCAGCGAATGGGGTATGAATTCCACATCGTGTCGGCTGAACATCAACCGCTGAAATCCGGCGGTGCATCGATCACGCTTCAAGTTCGTAACACGGGCGTCGCGCCGTTTTATTATCCGTGGAAAACTGAATTGGCCTCAGTTCGTAACGGTCAAATCATTGAAACCTATGGAGTCAACTGGTCCATCCTCAACTTGCTCTCCGATGATCCACCGCGGACATGGAAGGTTGAGCTATCCGCAGAACAGTCGTCTGCCGCCAAGGATGGTTTCGCATTACGCATCGTCAATCCGCTACCCAATGGAATGTCGCTTCGTTTCGCGAACGAGTACTCAGAAAAGTCCCCTGAAGGCTGGTGGTTGATTCCGTTGTAGATCACCGGCGACTCAGCGAGCGAAGTATGCCGATAGCGGACTGCGTAGCGTGGAATCACTCGACGTTCTATAGTCGAACCTCGTACGAGTTACGGCATACCCTTTGAGATCACAAAGTTATTCGGTGGCAAAGACGCCTACGTCGCGGCTATTCGCGGTTTGGAAAACGCCCTTTACTCCGAAGTGGCGTACGTGATTCTCACAGAGGCACGAAGGCACAGAGGAAAATCAGACGATGAAACAAAAACGGATTGTGGGGAAAGAGGACGAACTGATGGCGCTCGGGGACCAACTCTAACAGCAGGTCCTCGAAGCTGTCGTCGCCATCGCCAGGTAGCTCGACGACGATCTTGTCGGGTAAAGCGTCCATTGCGTTCATCATGCTTGGTGAACTCAAGCAGTCACTGCATGGTTTTGCTCGCTGAAGTATTAGTGCTTATGGTCAGCGTGATCATGAGCTCCATGATCGTGGTGAAATTCTCCACGATATGGCGTTCCGTTGATCGTGATCATCAACTTGGGCGCTGACGCATGGTCATCGAGGTGACCAGCCAACTCAGCGTCGGCAAGCACGAATCGAGAGGACTTGTCGTTGGGGTCACCGGTATCAGGGCTGGCGGAGAGATTGAACTGCACGGGCACACCCTCGTGTAGCAAGTTAATGGTAATCTCCTTTGCATCAATCGGAACGGCAGTCGTCGCTGCCGTATCCAACACATAAACCGTTACCGACTGGTCATCGTGAACCACTTCGGCATGGAATTCTTCGTTGCCCAATTCGACGAGCGTACCATGATGCGGACCTACACTTGCATGTGCATGAACGTCATTTGTCATCGGTGGCGGGCCGTCCATCGTGATCTTCTCCGTTGATGCAGTGCTGGATCTATCCTTAGCGGTATCCGCAGATTTTGGGTTGCAGCCAATGGAAAACGCAACGACTAACGACGCAGCGACAACAGTGATTGAATCTATACGCATGGGAGTCCTTAAAGCTTACGAGGAACGAGTGGAGGAAACACTGTCTAACTCTTTTAGAACAATTTCGCTCGTCGACTCACGCACAACGCGAGCGGCGGTCTTTGTTCCGAATAGCCAAAACAGGGCCGGGTGAACGAAAAAGTCTAGTGCCGTTGAGCTAATCAGTCCGCCCAAGATGACCGTTGCGATGGGATACAAAATTTCTTTTCCTGCTTCACCGGCCGACAAGACGAGCGGCACCAATCCGATGCCTGAGGTAAGCGCCGTCATGAGTACCGGCGCGAGTCTTTCAAGTCCAGCGCGAACGATCATCGCAGGAGTGAACTGCTCACCCTCATGCACAACCAAGTGCAAGTAGTGCTGCAGTAACAAGATCCCGTTTCGTGACGCGATGCCTGCCAGTGAGATGAATCCGACCATGGCCGCAATCGTCAACGTTTGTCCCGTGAAGACCAATGCGGCGACCGAACCGATGAACGCCATCGGTAACGCTGCCATCACTTGGAATGCTAAGTTCACACTGCGAAACAGCGTGAACAAAACCAAGAACACGCCGAACATCGATATGATGAACAACGCCGAGATCACACGACTTGCTGACTTTTGGCTTTGAAATTGCCCGCCGTACTCAACGAAGTATCCTGTTGGTAGCCCAGCGACAATCGGCTTGATAGCTGCTTGTATATCGGTCACCACATCGACGACGCCGCGATCAGCAACGTTGCACTGAATCACAACACGCCGTCGCACGTTCTCGCGGTTCACGACGTTCGGCCCACCGGATTCATAAATCGTTGCCAGTGCTGATAGCGGCAGCGTTCCACCTTCGGGCAAGTGGATCGACAAACGGTGCAGCTTTTCTACATCCTCGCGGTAGTCCTCGCTCATTCGCACGACCAAATCAAAGGTTCGCATTCCATCGAGAACTTCCGAAACGACAGTGCCGTTCATCGCCGTTTCAATGTAATCGTTAACGCTTGCAGTTGTCATTCCATACTGCAACAGCTTGTCGCGATTCAATTCGATGCGCAGCTGCGGAATGATAACTTGGGGTTCAAGAAGGGCATCGGTTACACCAGGAACACGTTTCATTTCAGCGATAACTCGTTCCGCATTCTGTCGCAGCAAATCCAAATCATCGCCGTAAATTTTGATACCAACTTGCGCTTTAACACCTGAGAGCATGTGAGAGATTAAGTGAGCGATCGGTTGTTCAACTGCGGTGACGATTCCAGGAATCTGGTCCATCGACTTACGAATCTCCGCCAGTTGCTCCTCTCGTGATCGAGGCGAACTGGGATCCAGTTCAATTACGTACTCCGACATATTCACGCCTTCAGCGTGTTCGTCCAACTCAGCACGTCCGGTGCGCCGTGCAAATCGCTGGACGTCGTCAATCTCTTTGAGTGCATCTTCGACAGTTTGGGCGATTGAATTGGACTCCGCCAGCGACCATCCAGGTGGCAGCACGACGTTGAGCTGGATCGTACCTTCATTGAACGGCGGCAGAAAATCTTTCTCCAAACGCGATGCAAAAATCGCTGCGACAGCAACCATCAGCAACGTCACAACCAAGTTAAATCGCGGGAACATTAAACTGAAGCGGATCACTTTGTCAGCAATCCATTTCAGACTTCGCAAAACGAACCCCTCCCTATCGTCACTTCGGGTCTGGTTCAGTCCGAGAAACCAGTACGAAAGTACGGGCGTTACGGTGAGCGAAACAACCAAGGACGAAAGAATCGAAACGATGTACGCCACTCCAAGTGGTGCAAACAATTTCCCTTCCATGCCGCCCAACGCAAACAACGGTAGGAAAACGAGAATGACGATCATCGTGCCGAATACGATGCTGCGACGGACCTCAGTACTGGCTCGAAAGACGACTAACAGCGGATTGAGCGGATTCTCCGCTGCACGATTTTCTTTTAATCGTCGGAAGATGTTTTCCACGTCGACAATCGCGTCGTCAACCAATTCGCCCATTGCGACGGCGATGCCACCGAGAGTCATTGTGTTGATTGACAAACCAAGCACAGCGAACACGATCGCTGTCATCACCAGCGAAAGTGGAATCGCGGTCAGCGTAATGAACGTCGTTCGCAGATTTAGCAAGAATAAAAAAAGGATGATGACAACCAGAATGCCTCCGTCGCGAAGTGCATGGACGACGTTCTCAATGGCTCGATCGATGAATGTTTTCTGGGAATAGACCGTCGATAGTTGCGTTCCCGATGGAAGCGTTGGCTTGAGTTCTTCAATGGCCTTCAGTACTTCGTTTGTTACACGCCGAGTATCTGCCCCCGGTTGCTTGTTGATCGTCAGAACAACCGCTGGCCCACCACGCCAAAACGTCGAGGGCAGGGAAGTCGTGTGGTCATCCACTCGTACAAACGCTGAACTATCGCCACGTTTGACTTGGGCTCCCTCCACGACGCTTGCGACTTGCGATAACAGTACGGGGCGACCATTGCGAATCGTGACGGGAACTTTCTGCAGATCGTCAATCGATTGAATTCGGCCCAGCGATCGCACGAGCAATTCTCTCGGCCCCTGGCGATCAAGATAGCCGCCGGTTCCGTTCTCGTTGCTACTAGCGACCGCCGTTTCAACTTCGGCAAGCGTTACTCCGAAACGTAGCATCGCATCCGGATCGACCAATACTTGAAACTGTTTTCTCTCACCACCCATCGTAAAAACTTGTGCGACGCCAGCGATCGTTAGCAAACGTTGGCGGACGACCCAATCGGCTGTGGTTCGCAGTTCCATTGGGTCAACACTGTCCATTGAGTCAACATTGGGGCTGTCGCTCCACATCGCCAGCATCAGAATCTGGCCCATGATTGACGAGATCGGGGCAAGCTGAGGTGTGATACCTTGCGGCAAACGGTCTTGCACCATCTGCATCCGCTCAGCAACGATCTGGCGATCGGTATACACGTCAGTTCCGTATGCGAACTCGACATAAATCACTGAGATGCCCACCCCCGAGGAACTGCGTACGGCTTCGACGCCATTGGCACCGTTCATCGCGGTTTCGATGGGAAAGGTAATCAGCGATTCGACTTCTTCGGGAGCCATTCCCGGTGCTTCCGTCATAATCACAACGCGCGGGCGGTTGAGATCCGGGAACACGTCGATTGGCATGACCATCGTTTGCCACGTTCCGTATCCGATCAAGAACAAAGCGATTGCGATGACAAGCACGCGTTGGCGAAGCGAGAATCGGATGACTGCGTTGAGCATTTGGAATCGAATCCGTTCTAGTGACTGTGGCCAGCGTGTGGGTCGGCACCGCCGCCCGACATATTCTTGATCGCCATTTGCATTTGATGTGCTGCTTTGAGAGCGACGACGTCTCCTGGATAGATTGAACCATCATTTGCAATCACGATGGAGTTTTGGTCGCGGTAGCGCACGTGAACGGGAACTCGAGTGAACGTTTTGCCGTTCTGTTGAAACACGTACCAGTCCGCGCCGTCCTTGACGACAGCATCAACGGGCAGCACGATTTGCTTTTCCCATTCTTCGATGGGTACGCGAAGTTCCATTCGTTGGCCGAGTCGGTACTGCCAAGATAGGAATCGTTGCCCTTCCTCGTTGGTTTCGTCTCGAACGACTTCATTGGGTAGTTCGACAAACATTGAAAGCGTTCGCGATTCAGGGTCGATTGAATTGGAAACAAAAGTTAGCTTCAACCCACGAACCGACTCCTGGCCCGATGAACCGCTAATGATCGCGTCGACAGCCCAGCCGCGTTTGGCGGTTTCCGTTATCGCTGCGATATCGTTTTCAAATGCTTTGCCCTCAATGAACAACTGGGTGTAGTCGGACAGAGAACAAAGTTTCTCGCCAGCCATAATCGCTTGCCCCTTGTGTATCTGTAGGTCGTCGATCACCAACGGCTTCGGCTTGTGCTCGTGGGTATGGGCGTCATCCTGCTTGTGGCTGTGGCCTAGCTCCTGATCCGGTGGCAAGGGCAATGGCGGCAATGGCGCTTGAGTTAAGGACGCCGGTCGCACGGTCAGGTGAGTGAGATGAAGCTCGTCATCGTGATCGTGGAGATCAACATCGGGAGCAACGATCTTTAGGTCACGAAGAAGTTTACCATCGGTCCCAATTGCGTCGACCTGTCGCTCGGACAGTCCGTGCATCCTCAGCGCTTCTCGCTGCGACTTAGCAAATGCCTCGAGCTTCTCTTTCGCATAACGACGTTCCAAGAGCAGCTTTCCCGAAATTGCGCCCGACTCGGTTGCCTTCTCTAGTCGAGCAATCTCTCGATCCTCTACCTGTAGCTCGCTAATTGTTTTCAGGTAGGCCGTTTGAGTCTCGACAAGGTCCTCATAGGTCAGACGAACTTCAAACAGTAAATCGCCCGGCATCACCGCTTCGCCTGTTACCGCGTGCACGTGTGTGACGACACCATTGAGCGGCGAAGAGACGATGATTGACGATCGCCCCGGCTTCGCGACCACGACGGCGGGCACGGTGATTGCTCGGCGGTAAGTCGACAGCTGGACCGGAACTAAGTAATCAGGTGTCAGACCCAAATTCTTCATCGCTTGCGGAGTCAGCACGAGCGATTTCTGCGTGTGATCAGTGCTTGGTTCATCGTGGGTACCGTGATTGGATGCGGAATGATCATGTCCGGAGTGTTCAATGGCGCCGGATCGCTGTGAAGCGAGCGTTTTGTCAATCACGTTTGACAGTGATGGCCACCATCGGGAATAGGTCGCCACAGCCACGACAACCACGATCAGACCGGTGATCCAGGGAACTGCGGCCCATGGCAATTTGGAATAATTCAGTCGCATCAATCGGACTCTGCAAGAATGTATTTGAAGCCCCATACCGAAATCACAATCGGTTGGATTAAACGGCGAAGCATGGACTTTGGTTGCAAACCAATGCCACGGAAATATCACCATCGGACGCGAACCAGTTCGATGAACTTGCTACAGCGGATGGCTCAATAAAGAAATCGCCAAAGCAACATCACGGCGATTCGAGTAAGAGAGTGCCGTTCAAATTTGCCAAGACTGCAAGTCAGCGCAGCGTTGACCAGACGTCATTACACCGGCGAATTGGAAACACTCGCTGACTCGATCGATGAGATTGCCACCTGAGACAGCGAACAGCTTCGCTTCAAGAAACACCAGATCGGAAAAACTGGCCTGATGTTCCAAAGCAAGCGTTTGAAATTTGGCGACAAGAAAACTGCATTGAGCTTCGTTGCAATCGTGCGAGTGGCTATCGTGACTGTCACAGCTAACCAGTTCAGAAGCGGTCGCAGCGGTCTCACAAGCCGCCGGAGTTTCTGATTCATCGCCATGAGTGTGGCACTCATGAATCGAGTGAACATGCGTGTGCTCGCCGCTTTCACGAGCATGTTCCACACGGTCAACACATCCATCATTTGCAATAGCGTGCGAGTGATGCCAACAGCAACCCAACACTGCATGAGCAGTGAACGCAAAAAGCGTCAATCTTTGGATAAACCGTGCAATCACTGTGAAACTGTTTAATGAGCGAAGGATAAGCAACTCTGCATTATCTCTAACCCCTACAATCGGGTCAATGCCGCCTGAACTTGAATCAGTAGGACGCTACGTACCAGCTTCTCTTGCTCATCGATCTTCCCAGCGGATACACTGAATTTCCAACGGGATGAACGCTGCGGCATGGTATGGGATTACTCTCACCGCGTATTCGCTTGGCTGTCGACTATCGGTTACCTCGCCGCCAAATACGAACCCATTCACCGAGCCAGGCAGCTCATGACACAACTGCAGGTTTAGGATCGACACCGGTTTGTCGGCACAAGCATCCGCGTAAAGCTGGACACGTACGTTCTCAGGCTGGATGTCATCTAGCCAAACTTCAACCGTGGCAGTTCGGTGACCATTGGCGTCCGAGTAGCGAGCTTGACCAATGCGAACGTGGTTCCAACTAGCATTCAATCGATCCGACCAGCATCGCAGTTCCTTTGCTAACTCGACATCGTTAGCTGATCGTTCTGAGTATGCTCGTGCTGCAGGCAGATACGCGTACTGTATGTACTCATGAAGCATGCGCGTGGCGCTAAACTGAGGCGTCAAACTTGCCATGCTCGATTTAACTCGATCGATCCAACGATGTGGAATACCGTCCGCATCGCGGTCATAGAATTCTGGCACTACCTCGTGTTCAAGCACGTTGAATAGGCTTGCCGCATCTCGGTCATTGAGTTCGTCCAGTGAACCCAACTCTCGGGTTCCGATGACCCAACCGGGTCGATCGGCGCCTTGGATGTCGTCGATCGCTTCGTCCCACCAGCCATCCAAAATTGAAACGTTTAGGCCACCATTGGCCAGAACTTTCATCCCGCTTGTGCCGCATGCTTCGTTGGGACGCAGCGGAGTATTCAACCACACATCGACTCCGGCAACGAGATGTTGTCCAAGCACCATATCATAATCTTCGAGGAAAACCGCACGACCACGAAGTTCCGGTTGACTGAGAAACTGTGTCATCTGCTGAACGAGCGCTTTCCCAAACCCATCATTGGGATGCGCCTTGCCAGCGATGATCAATTGGACCGGTCGGTGTTGATCCAGCAATAAACGCTTCAATCGCTCGGGGTTGGACAGCAACAAGTCCGCACGTTTGTAGGTTGCAAATCGTCGCGCGAAACCGATCGTCAGGACATTAGGGTCGAGCAAGCGCCCGGGGGCTTCGCCTTCAGTTCGTATCGAGCCCTTCTCAATATGGTATCGCGATTCAACGTACTCCAAAAGTGCGCGGCGCTGGGTGGTTCGAAATGCCCAAAGCTCATCGGCGGGAAGTTGTCGAATGCGATCACTTACATGATGCAATCCATCGAGCCACAAGTCTCCTCCGCATTCATCGCCCCACATCTTTGCGGCTCGGTGCGATGCCCATGTCGGCACGTTCACACCATTTGTGATCGCCCGAACTGGGATCTCGTTTCTTGGCCAGCGAGGGAACAGGCCGCTAAACAAATCGCGACTGACTTCACCATGCAATTGGCTGACGGCATTGACATGTGCACAACCACGCATTGCCAACCAAGCCATGTTAAACGGTTCCGAAGAGTCGAGTTTGTCGCGACGACCAAGTCTCAGCATGTCTTCGAGCGGCACTCCGGCATCTTCAAGGAATGGCTGAGCGTACTGAGCAATCATCTCGGGAGCAAAGCGATCAAACGCTGCCTCGATTGGTGTATGCGTCGTGAACACGTTGCCAGCACGAGTCGCGGTGAATGCAACTGGAAGAGTGACACGATGCTGCTTCGCGAAACTTGCGGCTCGGGCCAGGACCGCGAACGCGGCGTGTCCTTCGTTCAGATGGCAGACATCGATATCCAGCCCCAGTCGCTGCGTCAAATACCAACCTCCCACACCCAGCACGATTTCTTGCAGCAATCGACGCTCACGACTCGAGTCGTACAACTGCGACGTGATACCGCGACTCCAAGGTGTATTCATCGCATCGTTAGAGTCCAGCAAGAACAAGCGGACGCGGCCAACACAGGCTTCCCAAACGCGCAGAAAGAGAGTGTGGTCGGGGATGGGAAGTCGGATGCGTAGCCAATGGCCATCCATGTCTACAACGGGCTTGATGGGAAGCGAACCAGGATCGTTGAACGGATACGCTTCGAGTTGCCGACCGTCTTTATCGATGATCTGTCGAAAGTAGCCCTGCTGGTACAACAAACCGATTCCCACCAGCGGTACACCGAGATCGCTGGCCGTTTTCAGATGATCGCCCGCCAACATGCCCAGGCCGCCTGAGTAAATTGGCAACGCTTCGCTGAGGCCAAACTCCATACTGAAATAAGCGACTCGCTTCAAACTTCCGTTTGGATCGAGCGATCGAAACTCAGGCTCCGTTTGATAGTAGTGATTGACCTGTCGTTTCCATTCGGCCAAATCCTTCAACAACGTTTCATCTTGTGCAGCAGCATCAATTTGTTGTTGATGGGCAGACTGCAGCACCAGCAACGGATTCTCTGTGTGTGCCCACATCTCAGGATCAAAGCGGCTCCACAAGTGCCTCGCAGCCGGGCAACTGTTCCAGCGTAAATCTAATGCAAGATCAAACAGGTCTGATAGAGCGGGCGGCAACTGCCGTTGAAAATATCCATGGTTCATGCTCGCCGATTCTCATGATCACGTCACCCTTCGTCAATCGAGCACCCGTGTTATGTTGATGAAGTTCCCGTGAAAGCTCGTGGCACTGTGCGAAATCGTCACTACGAAGATGTTTACTTACGGATACTTTTGCTGGAGGTTGATTTCGATGTCGAGCGGGTTGCATCTACAGACGGCAAGATGGCTTCGGCAGTGATTTTGCTAGACATGCCACCAAGCATTTCGATGATGTTATCCGGCAAGTCACCGGAAACATGCACGAACTCGATCGTCGGTTCACTGTCGCGAACCGCAGCGTCACGTTCTCGGACAACCGACTCGATCTCGGCAAACAGCTGGTCATTACAGGCGACTAACAACTCGCCGGTCTTTCGATCCACAGCTACAGTTAATCGGATGCCAGGGGACTCACTCAAATCGACGATGGAGCGAGTGGACGTGGAGCGACTTTTTTCGGATTCAGCTTTCAAGCGTTCGGCGACGGGATCGACAAGATAGTCCTTATACAAGGTGCTGATCAATTCCGCGATTTCGTCAACATCAGCATGCTCAACCTTGATCGCGTGTGGCTCGCGTCTCACGAACGAACCTGGAACGTCGGCGGCGTCGATGTATTCCAAGAATCCCTCTGCTTCTTCGACTTGCGCAACGCTGCCACTGACAAAAATTGCATTGGTTCGTTTGTCAGCAATGATTCGCAACGGTTGGAAGTCGACGTCAGAAATGCTCAGTGTCGACTGTGTGGGATAGATCGCGTCGCTCATTAAGTCCATCAGTTTCAACGCAGCCTTTTCCGCTTCGGCAACCGTCAAGTAAAAAATGGTCCAGCGAGTGGAGTCCGGCATCTGGTTGACCAATTCACGAATCGTGATTTCCACGGCATCGAGAGCCTGGGGATCGCCGGAATAAACAAGCAACTCGTCGCCTTGGACTTCGATGCTGACACTTTGACTGGACGACCTACGTGGCGGTTCGTTGCGAGGTGCTTGTGTAGCCGGTGCCTGAGCGCTTGATACGTCGGCCTTGGAGATCAACCGTGTCTTGACGATGTCGTTTGAATTCAATCGTGTTTGGACAGCGTCGGTGGGAGTAGGCTTTGATTTTACAGGAACCGTTTCTACCCGATCTGACTTTGCATGACCTGACTTCGCTTGACCAGGAACGACAACGCGAATCGAGCCTTGGAATTCTTTGTCCGATGTCAGGATACGTTGAGCTGCTTCAGCGATCGCTGCGGCGCTGCGGCCACCGATCGCTATTCGGCGAACGCGCGACTGACGAGCAACCGTTTCGCTGGAGATCGGTGCCGCAGGTTCACCAAACTTGGTCAGCGCCTCACGAATTTCGCTGATTTGGAATGTGGAGCCACGGACAACCAGTGAGCGAGTGGGAATCTCGGCTTGGATCACCGGACGATCATCGCGATCAACGTTGAGAAACATTCCGGAAAGCAGTGATGCGGCGGCCGTCGGGTTGGAACGATGCAGCGGAATGACCTCGACGATGGTGCCACCGGTACCTGCACCCGCTTCAAGCTTCTTGATCAACTGTTCAACTTCCGTATGTTGACTGGCTGTGGCAAATACGTGGATTGTGTCTTGACGACGGTCTTCGTTAACAACCAGTCCAGGAAGCAACGCATCAATCGTTTTGGAAACTTCACCTTCGTCAGCTGAGTTGACTTTGTAGACTCGCAACTCCGGCTTGCTGTCGTGCGACCAACTCGCATTCTTGTCGTCGCTGGGAACATCAATCGACAATAGAATCTGTTCCACTAGCTTCAGACCTTCAGGAGTCGCGGTAACCAACAAGTTGTTGGTTCGCTCCAATGATGAGACTTGCATGTTCATCGCGACTTTTTTCAACAGCGGGATCGGTGGCGCTGCGGTCTCACGCGATTTATCTCGCGCGTCACGTGTTTCGCGATCACGATAGTAAGCCGCACGATCAATCTGGAAACGCGCGTCGCTGACGTTCACTGGAGCCAGAGGGCTGGCCAGCCCAAACAATTTGCGAATTTGCGATTCGGCATCAGCAACCGGTAAGTGAACGAGTGAGAACGAACGGAAGTCAAGCTTGTCGTCGGTCACCGGAGGTCGACTCTTTTGCAGAGTTAACAGCGCTTGCCGTAAACCGCTGCCGAAGCCTTGTAGCACAACGCTTGCTGAGTTCGCTAAGGGTGTGGCGGCGCCAAACGGACCGAGCAAGCCACGCACCTCCTCTGCGGCCTCTTCGGGAGTTAATTCGTCGACGTCGACAATTATCTTCACTAGTTCGTTGTCACCGCGGCCATCGGAGTTAATCAGCTCTTCAACGCTCACGGTCGGGATCAAGTTCGACAGCATATCGTTTGTCGTTCGAATCGCGACCAAGAATTGGTCTCGTCGGAGCACGACGTAACCGCGCGGTAACAAGTATCCATTTAGAATGTCGATTGCTTGCGACGGTGTGTGCGATCGAGAATCGAAGTAGTTGAAATAACCTGGCGGCGTGTCAGACATGTCGAGGGTTAAGCCAGCCCAATCGGCAAATTCGCGAAGCACTTCGCCCCACGGTGCTTCTTGGAACGTGAATGTCACTCGATCAGGCCGCTTGCCGAGGTCCATCACCGTGTTCTCGGTCATCACCGCTGGAAGTCCCGATGTAGAGTCCGCAGTGGCGCCGCTAGCGTCGGATTTGTTAGCGTCAGCCCGCGGTGCCTGGGAAACCGTCGGTGGCAAAGTGACCTGGGCCGGTGCGGTCGGTACTATTGTCCGGTTTCCCGACGCCGGAATAGCAGTCGCGGATGCGCCGGTAGAAACTGGCGGAGTCGAAGCTGCTTCCTGGCAACGTCCCACTGCAGGCGTCATCGCACACAGTAGCAAAACGATGACACTCGGTAGTAACAACCGATACTGTCTCATGATAGGGATTCCAATTCGGTGGGGCGGTCAAGCAACAAATTCGCTCACTCGGAGAGCAAAATTGGTCGCCAGTTCGCTAGCGGGGTAGGACGGCAGGGCGAGATGATTTAGGTGGGAGGGAAATAGGTTATCCGCTAAGAGCGAATTGACGCCGTTTCCCGATACCTTCCAGGATAGCCGATGAGGGAGCGTCGGGAAAGAGTTTTCCAGAGACCGATGGATCGGTGGGTTCCCAGTGATATTGAGCCAGCGGTGAGGCTTAGATCACGTGAAAGATGTCTGGAAACGAAAAAAGCCGACCCACAGCCATCTAAAGCTGCGGATCGGCTTCCTATTTGCTTCCTATTTGCTTCCTGCCGGCTTGCCCCGCCGGACTGGTTGCCCCACCAGTATCGGAAACAATACGAAACAGCCAGCCAGACGCGGATCTGCCCCTGACGTCACCGCTCCTTAGCCTGCTAGAAAAAGTTATCGTCAGTTTGATTACGTAGACGCTGGCGAAATTGCGTCAATCGTCAGACAACCTGTCCAAAACGTTAAAAGTTTAACAAACCAACGCAAAAAGCTGACAAATTTAATGCAGGACATCAAATTCCGGCATCCGGTTTTGGCGTTCTAATCCATCGACAAAGCGAAAGTGACGTGGGCTTTTATCCGACGATATGTAAGAAGTCGGCTAAAAGCCGACACCACGTTTTTGACTCGCCACCTATTCATCGACAGTATCTAAACTTCCGGTTTCCAGCCTGGCGCGTACTCTTTCGACCACATTTTGCTTGCCTCTGGATTGTCGACGATGTGTCCGTTCGCCGGGTCCAAGTTCAGCGAACTGCTGGTGCGGAAAGCAATGTTCCCTAAGAGACACAGCAAAGTACTCTGATGTGCCTTTTCGATATCTGCGTTCGGCAGGCTGCCGGTCCGAAGTGAATCCAGGAAGTTAACAAAGTGGCTTTGATCACCACCATCTCCACTGCCTTTGCCGATCTCTTTCTGCTTGATGTCGAACATCACATAACTGCTGCCACGAACGATGATCGATCCCTCAGTACCGTGAAATGTGACCCCAAACCCATCATCGTGTGGTCCCAGCGGTGACCACGACAAGCCTTCCCAGGTGATCGTTTTGCCTTCGGGAAAATCGTACGTCACCATCATCGTGTCGGGCGTCTCTTGATCGTCATCATGGCGGTATTTGCCTCCGCCGGCCGTAACTCGCGTAGGATAGGTCACGTCCGCGCCCCAGCGAGCGACATCCAATCCATGAACACCGTTATTGCCTAGTTCGCCGTTGCCCCAGTGCCAATGCCAATGCCAGTTGTAGTGGACGACATTGTCTTTGAACGGTTTGTCGGTTGCTGGACCCTGCCACATTCTCCAGTCCAACCAACTTGGCGCGGGCGTTTGTTTGCCGTGACCAATCGAGGTGCGGCGGTTGTTGTACCACGTTCGCGCATAGAGCACTTTTCCGATCTCACCCGCTTGAATCTTGCCAATCGCCTCGATGATTCCTGGCCATGACCGTCGTTGGGTTCCCATTTGCACGATTCGGTTGTGCTTGCGAGCAGCTGCAACCGCCAATTCACCTTCTTCGGGCGTATGGCTGCAAGGTTTCTCGACGTAGACATGCTTGCCTGCGGAGCAGCCGAGAATGGCGGCCGGTGCATGCCAATGATTAGGTGCCGCCACAACCAATACGTCGACGGACTTGTCGTCAAGAATCTTGCGAAAGTCGCCAACGACTTGTGGCTTCGCGCCTTGCTTATTTGCTACCGATTCACTTACAGAACCCGCCGCTCGCTCGTCAACGTCACAGATGTACGCGATATGCGTTTGACCAGTATCCATCATCCCTCGAGCGATCGCCGCGCCGCGACCGTTAACACCCATGATGCCAATGACCACTTTGTCATTGGGTTGGCCGTCTTTGGATTGTGAGGTCGTCGACTCCTGAGCCGCCGCTCGCGCGCCAACCAGTGCTGCCGCCGAGGCGACTCCTGCTTTCAAGAACAGACGACGATCTTGCTCACGACCTTGCTCAATGTTCATTTGCTTCTACTCTGTTTCGGCTGTGTCGCGCTCGCTGACCTGCAAGCTTGACAAATAGGCTACCAGATCCCGCAACTCACGTGGTGACAAATACTTGATCAGGTCGGCGGGCATCGACGACTTTCCTTTGCGTCGGGCAACGATTTCCGCCACAGGAATTCGCACCACGGCTCCATCGCTCTGGATCAATTCAAGCGTATCAGTCGTTTCGGACTTCACGATCCCGGTGAAAACTTGTCCGTTGTCGTTGGCAACGACGGCTGTCTCGAATCCTTCGGCGATTTTCGCATCCGGCATCGTGATCGCTTCGAGCAGGTAACGTCGATCCCGCGTCTTGCCGATCGTTGTCAAGTTCGGTCCAACGGCACCACCAGCACGTTCGACTTGATGACATCGGACACACGACAGTTCTGTTTTTTCGAAAAACAATCGTTTCCCTTTGTCCACATCACCGCCTTGCAGCGACGCCGACCAAGGAGACAGCGGATCCTTCTCGGCCAGCGCCAGGTTGTACTGCTGGAGTCGTTGTTTCAATTCGTTCGGCAAGCGATCGCCAGCAGCATCGAACACGTTCAGTTGCACTTCACCGGCGAGTTTTCCCTCCAGGTATTGTTCGACCGCCGTGAGGAGAGCGGCCGTCGATTTTTCATTCGTACTTTTCGCCAAGATGTCCCATGCTTGTTGGCGAATTTGCGTCGAACTGCTCTCGGTGGCGCTAATGAACTTCGCCAACGATTTCTCGGCGTCGTACTTTGCCAACACATCGAGAGCCGCAGCTAGAACGACTGCGGGCGAATCGAGTTCGATACCGCGAGCCAAAAGCACTGCGTTTTGCGGATCCAAATCAGCGAGCGCCCGCAGAGCCGCGGCTCTGCTGGTCGGTCGCTCGTTGGGCCGATTCACGCGTTCAGCCAACTGGGGAGCAATCTTCTTGATGCCCAATCCGGATGCAACCATCATCGCGCGCTCGCGAATGCTTCCTTTGGCAACCATCAACGGATCGATCTCTCCGGCCAATGCCTTTTCGGCGATCGAGGGACTTCGCGGTGCAATCGGACGATAGGCATTGATCACGCGGTCGCGCGGGTCTGGTTCCGCCCACCCCGCGAGCATATCGAGTGCCTCCAGTCGCATCTCTTCTGGAGCGGCGACGTTCGCTGCATATTTGGCGACGGCGACGGCGGAATCGGCCGTTCCAAGTCGATAGTTTGCGGAAAGGACTCGGCGAATCAGTTCCGGATCGGCAAGTTCCTTCGATAGTAGATTTGCCAGGGACTCGAGTGGCGCCACGATTGGTTCATCGTGAATCGCACGCGCTGCTTCGAGAACCACTCGCGAACTTGGATCGGCCAGGAACTCCGCGACCGCTGCACTTCCACGACGGCGCAGAGCGACCACTGCCACACGCCGTACCGCTTCGCTTGGCGACGTTTTGAGCGCCACGACTTGATCGGCAGTCCCTACATTGGCCAGATACATCATCCCAGCATGCCGCAGTGCGGGGTCTAAATTATCGTTCTGTGCCAGCATCGCCACGACCGCATCGAACGCCGCGTCATGTTTTAGGTTTGCTAATGCCATGGTGGCAAAGTAGCGGACTCGCGGTTCCGTATCACCCACCAGTTCCTGTAGCTTTGCAGCCGCCTGGGCATCACCGCGTTCTCCAGCGACTCGGGCAGCGGCTGCCTTCAAAATGCTGTTATCGCAACTCAAGAGTGGGCGCAGTGACTGTAGGATTGCGTCGCGCGTCGTATCGTCCGTTCTGGCGATCTGGTCCGCCGCCCAAACGGCATGCAATCGTGGGATCATCGCCAAAGAATCGTTGGTCGCGATTGCAATCGCAGCTTCAAATGCCTTGCGGCTAGCGAGTTCCCATTGAGCTTCCAAGCGGATGCGACGGTCTTGATGTTGGAGCAGTTCACTCAGCGACAACGTATCGATCGATGCCCAATTTCCAGCCAACCATTTCTGCACTTCACTGACGGTTGCCTTGTTCGAAAGTTCGGGTGCCGTCAAGCGATAGATTCGCCCCTTGCCAAGCCCGTTCCAACCGTCAACCCAGTCACTGACATAGATTGCACCATCGGGTCCGAAGGCGATGTCGGTGGCCAAAGTCGTCCAAACCGGTTGTTCGTCTGAGGCTAACCTGTAGAACGCCCCGTCGGCATCTAGTTTGAACGAACGAATACCGCTGTTACTTGCACCGCCTCGGAAATCGCAAATCAAGAACGTATCTTTGAGCGATTCCCCAAATCCAGTGCCGGGGTAATATGCCAAGCCGCTGGGTCCGTCCGTAAAGTTTGTTATCGGCGGAACGATGTAAGTCGGTTGGTCTTGATGAAATGGTTCCCAAATTTTTTCCCGGTTGAAGGGGCCGCGATCAGGGAGATACTGGTAGTACATCCGCCAGCCTGAATCACCGCCTTGCAACACGTGAACGATTCGCGCTTTATCGCCGCTATCACTGTTATTATCGACCGTGAATATGTCGCCGATGTCATTGAACGCTAGCTCTTGCGGGTTTCGCAGGCCGTTAGCAAAGACTTCGAGCCCCGAGCCATCCAGTTCACAACGAAACACCGCGCCGACGGCTGGGTTCGCGATCAGTTGGTTGTCGGCGGTGGTGACATGATACCCACGGTCCCCGATGCTGAAGTACAGTCGACCGTCGGTGCCGATCATCAAGCCGTGCAAATCGTGACCGCGAAATGCCACTCGAACACCGTATCCGTCGGACATCACGACTCGTTCGTCGGCAACTCCGTCATCATCTTTGTCGACCAGCTTCCACAACTTGGGGATACAGGTGTAATAAACATCGTTGCCACGAACGAGCACGCTGGCACCGGTGCCTTCTTCGATACGATTGAATCCGCTCGCAAACACGACGCTCTCATCGGCTTTACCATCACCGTCGCTGTCCACAACTCGCCGAATCCGGTCATCATGTTGGGCGTAAGTGACCGCAGCTTCGCCAAGCAACCGCTTGTGGAAATCGATTCGATCCTGAACCGTCTCGGTGGCCAAGTCGGCAAGTAACCACTTCTCATCGTGGCCACGATTGTCGGTAACACCTTGGTTTTGGCGATAGGATTCGCAAACAAAAAAGCGACCACGGCTGTCGATGTCAAAGGCGACGATGTTGGCGACGTCGGGTTCTGCGGCGAATAGTTCGATCTTCCAGCCATCCGGAATTCGGATTCCGGCCATCGATTCGACGGCTTCACCCGAAGCTTCAGCCACTTGCGGTTCGAGCGGTTGTGGCGGATCAGCCGCTGTAACCGATAGGGCAATCCATCCGAGAATCGGGACCAACATACGTCGAGACAGCATCGAGAATCCTTGGCGGGTCAAGAGTGAACAGGAGGGTTGTGCTAGGATAGACGCAATCGACTCGGACTGGCAAGATTTTACCGAGATAAACGGTTGATACTCTTGCATTTTTTCGTCATCCCCTCAACTGATTTTGTGCACCTGATTTGCTTGGAGCGTTGCCGTTGATTCGCATTCCCCAGCCGCCGGATGAATTGCCTGCAAAACCTTCGGCTGTAAGAGTTTCGGGTACGAATGCATTGGACGAACCACCGAGCACACAGTCCAACGACCAAGACGCGGCGCCACTCCTCGTAGCAAAAGTCATGACGAATGCCACCATTCGTCAGGGATCGCCGTTTGCTGATGACGCCGCAACCGTCACTGCGAAGTCGTCGATAAGTGGCAAGAAAACGTTACCGCTGGATTTGGCTGAGGCTGGCCCACTACGGTACACAGCGGTAGGTGCCCTCTTTGCCTGTGGACTGGTTCTTGGATTCGCGATTCCCGCGGCTATTTGGTTTCCGATCGGTGGGGTGATCATCACGGTCGTGGGAATTGCCCTGGCGATTTTCGGCATCCAGTCGGGGTATACGAAGGTTTCTCTCGGGCTGTTGCTGATTCAGCTCATTTTGTTTTTGTACTGTTTTGGCGAAACGTGATTCAGTCTTTCGCCAGCCCGCCGGTTCTTGGTATCGAACAATCGTCAACGATTTTCTGTGACTACAGCACCCCCATGTGGTCATACTCGCTTCAATCGCCTGAACTGTGTTGTTGCCATGCCATTTCGCATTTTGCTTTGTTGCTCGCTACTCGTTTCCGCCACAACCGCTGTTTTGGCCCAGCCACCGGGTTTCCTGAGCGGACTACTGGGTAAGCGCGGTGTCGAAGTGGACGCCAGCAAGTCCTACGACCTGACCGAGGCTGATGGCCCGTGGATGATCTTGGCGGCAAATTTTGCCGGTGAGGGTGCCAAGGATCGCGCCCAACGGTTGGCAGTCGAGATTCGCCGCGACCTGAAACTGCCAGCATTTGTCCATCACGAACATTTCGACTTCACTGGGAAAGTCAGCCGCCGCGCTGAGATCGCAGATAAACTTCGCTACGCCAATCAATACAAGTACGAAGCCTACGCGGTGCTTGTTGGTGAGTACGACACGGTCGAGCATCCTGCGATTGATCGTGACTTGGGTATCATCAAGACGGCCAAGCCGAGCGTCTTTACCGACGCAGTCGATGTTGCAGCCGAGACCTCGTCGTCCAATCCGGTAACGACGTTGAAAGCGATGCACAAGCGATTCACTGAACGCCACGCGGACAAGTCCAAGGGACCAATGCTCAATGCGTTCGTGACGCGCAACCCGATGCTCCCAGAGGAATACTTTTTCGCTCCACAAGTCGATTCGTTCGTCCGACAACTCAATGACAAAATGTCCTTTAGCCTGTTGGAGTGCAACGGAAACTTCACCGTAGTCGTGAAAACGTTCGAAGGATTCGGAACGTTTGTCAACGGACAAAAAGAAAAAGATTTCGAACCGAGCCTCGAAAGACTCGATCAGTTTGCTGCCGACGCGGACAAAATGGTTCGCGAGCTTCGCGGCAACGGCCAGGAAGCGTACCAGTTCCATGATCGAAATCGTTCGCTGGTAACGATCGGCAGTTTTGATAATCTCGGTCGCGAAATGCCCGATGGCAGTTTTGAGTATGATCCGGCTATCCGCGCGGTGATGTCCGAGTACAGTGCTTTCAATTCAAACAAGGCCTATTCGGTTGACGGCAAAGGGATCGCGGCAAACCATGTAGCGATGATCCCGTTCGATGTTCAACCCACACCGATCGCCGTCCCCAAGACCTCCAAACGCAGCTTCAATATCCCCGCCGCTTTTGGAATGAGATGATGTTCGATTTGGTACTGGGCACGAATAATGCCAAGAAGCTCATCGAACTGAAGCTTTTGTTGCCCGCCGATCGCGTACGACTCAGTTCGCTTGCCGAAATACCCGGTTCGATCGACGTGGATGAGACGGGAACATCGTTTGCCGAAAACGCGCGTCTGAAAGCAACGCTTCAGGCACAACATTTGAATCGTTGGGTCTTGGCCGAAGATAGCGGACTAACCGTCGATGCATTGGGGGGCCGACCCGGAATTTTCTCGGCGCGATACGCTGGTGTACATGGTAACGACCAAGCGAACAATAAAAAGTTGCTCGATGAACTGGGCAATGTGCCCAGCGATAAACGTACTGCCCAGTTCAACAGTTATCTGTGTCTGTCGGACCCCGAAGGCAACGCTCGGATTGAAACGAGCGACGTTTGTTGTGGCGTGATTGCTCGGGAAACATCCGGTTCCGCTGGCTTTGGATACGATCCACTGTTTGTGATTCGTGAGTACCACCGATCGTTTGGTGAATTGGACTTGGCGGTCAAGCGAGCGATTAGCCATCGCTCGCGTGCCCTGCGTGCATTCGTCCCACTATTGCTGCGGTTGATGGATCAAGTGCCATAGTCGTAGTAACCGGGTTCGTCCTTGCCATCGCCGTCCCAATCGCCGACTACCGGTTGGCTGCGGTCGCTACGACGGGGAACTCGGATTCGCAGATCGTTGCCGGTCAATTTGCGGTCACCATCGGTATCGATGATCCACATCTCGCCCTGGATGATGCCGATTTCGTCGATGCCGTCGCCGTTGAAGTCACCGACAATGGGTTCGTCGCTCGGTCGACCAAAGCTAAACTTCTCGTCGCTTTGAGTCATTCGTCCGTCACCGTCACTGTCGAGCAACCAGATGCCACTGCGGAAGACGGCGATTTGATCGATGCCGTCGCCATTCCAGTCACCGGCCAGTGGCACGTCGACTTGCTCGCCATAGCTGAACACGTGATCGACAGCATCTGCACGAAGCTCGCCATCGTTGCCGCGGCGCATCAATCGTTGACGATCCTCACCCTGGACGTTTTTAGCAACCAAGTTTTTCGCGAAGACTTCGCGACGTCGCATGTTGGCTGGGTCAGGCAATCCGGGATCTTGCTTGATTCGTTGCGGGTCACGATGCCACTGGCGACCAAAGATCGCGATGTCGTCTTTACCGTCGCCGTCCCAGTCACCGATGATAGGACGATCAAGACGCGTCCCCAAACGAATCCACAGATCACCTTTGTCCCAGCGGCCATCACCGTTGAAGTCAACGAGCCACCGTCCATCGACATAGATCACTGCCTCGTCGGTACCGTCTCCGTCAAAGTCGCCAGCCATCGCGATCGCGTCTTCTTCACCCAGCAGCAGCGAGTCCGACTTTTTCATCGGCTTGCCACGTCGATCAAAGATCGTCCAGCGGCCTCCGGTGCGATCGGTATCGTCCCAAGCCTCACGCGCTTGTTGGCTACTGGCAAGCTTGAGTAGATCATCCTCTGTGTCTCCACGAGGAAAGCCGCCATTGATAACACTCAAGTGCCACGACACGGCCCACTCATCGTCACCAATGCTGAGGCTGCGAAACGTTAGTGGCGAAGCAAAACTGGCCAGTTGTATGGGACGTTCAAATGTCTCAATCGGCGTGTCCACTCGCGGAGTCACCGGCTTGGGCAACTCCTGCAATGGGATCTGCAGCCGAACGATGATCTCACTGAAGTTATTCGACAGGCTTTCACCACCTGCAGCGAGCGAGATGTTTAGAATTCCGTCGTTGCGAGGGTCTGTTAACTCACTCAAAGCTAACGTTTGCACAATAATCTCGCTGTCGCGATCCAATTCATCAGCCGGGTTGACGGCGATACCGCCCGTGGTGCCGGGAACGTCCAAACCGTCGATGTAGTTATCCGGCTGCAGTTGATAAACATGGTATGTGCCTGGACGCAGACCCGTGAACTCATAATACCCATTGGCATCGGTCGTTACTCGAATCGCACCTGGCGGATAGACACCTGGCAAGGCGCGATCGGCAGTGAATGGCTCGCCGAGCACGTTACGTAACTCCAAAACGACGCCGCCAATCCGCTCGTCATCATCGGTCAGCAATCCATCACGAAAAAGTCGCAGTTGTGTTGGATCGGGCGCCCCGGGCAAGGGGATCGCATCGCCGTCCTGGAAGACGAATCCAGATATTATCGCCGGTGGTACTTCCGGGAAGTTGTACTCCACTCCGCGCGTGCCACCGACCAGGGTGATGCCGACGATGAAGTCATCGTCCTCGATCGTGCCGCCTGCCGAACCGACTACCTGTCCGCCATGGAACAAGTCCACCGGTTGAGTCTCGCGAACAGCGTAAACTCCTGGCGCTAAACCATCGAACTGGTAAAGTCCCAACCCATTGGTGCGAGTCTGAGCTACGACGACATTGCGAGCATCAAACAACTCGATCAACACTCCTGCGATCGGTTGTTCGCCGCTGTTGAATACACGATTGGTATCGGTTTCCCTCCACACACGACCGGAGATCGTCGAGGGTGGAAGCTCACAGAAGTCGTAATTGACTAGGTTTACACCAGCAGGAATTTCCGCAGCGAGTAAGTCATCACCGAGCACGCGTCCAACGCCGGTGCCGACGGTTTGGCCGCCTTGGAAAAACCCATCCGGTTGCTGCTCGAATATCTGGTACTCGCCCGGTGCCAAATTATCGAAGCGGTATTGGCCAGCGGTGTTGGTTTGTGTTGTCCGCAATATGCTACCGTTGGCATCGCGCAATTGGATCGTCACACCAGCCATTGGCGCTTCATCGGGATCGCGAATACAGTCATGATCAGCATCGACGTAAACAGTTCCCGCGATCGACGATGGCGGAAGCTCACAGAAGTCGTAGTTGACTAGGTTTACACCGGCTGGAATTTCCGCTCCGAGCAGGTCGTCCCCAAGCACACGTCCAACGCCAGTGCCGACGGTTTGGCCGCCTTGGAAAAACCCATCCGGTTGCTGCTCGAATATCTGGTACTCGCCCGGTGGCAAATTATCGAAGCGATATTGGCCAGAAGAGTCTGTTTGTGTGGTACGCAGTACGCTGCCGCTGGCATCACGCAATTGGATCGTTACACCCGCCAGCGGCGCTTCACCTGCATCGCGGACACAGTCATGATCAGCATCGACGTAGACAACACCCGCGATCGATGAAGGAGGCAATTCGCCAAAATCATAGTCCACGAGATTCTGGCCAGCGTTCAGCGTCAGGCCAAGCAAGTCGTCACCGATAATTTGTCCGCCACCACTTCCGAGCGATTGGCCACCCTGGAAATAGCCGTCAGGCTGTTGTTCGAAAATCTGGAAGTCGCCCGGCGGTAGGTTCTCGAAACGATAGTGTCCAGCGGCATTCGTTTGTGTCGTCGCAATCACGTTACCCGTGCGATCTCGCAATTGAATTACAACGCTCGGTAGCACCGGTTCTTGAGGAGAACGAATTCCGTTCGCATCCAGGTCAACGTACACTGTTCCGCTGACAGAACCAGGCTCGATTTCACAGAAGTTGTACTGTGTCAGACGCTCGCCCCAGCCGACTGGAATTCGCGAAATGATATCCGGTTGCGAATCATCTCCACCAGCCGAGCCCGCACGCTGGCCACCTTGCAGGAAACCTAGCGGTTGCGTTTCGCGAACGGTGTAACTACCTGCAGGCAGATTCGTAAATCGATAGCGACCATTCGCATCGGTGTTGGCAGTTGCCACCAATTCACCGCTATCATTGAACAGCTCAACTCGCACGCCAGCGATAAACGCTTCGCCATCGTCGAAGTTACAGTCCTGATCACCATCGGCGAACACAATACCACTGATCTCTGCCGGTGGTCGTTCACAGAAGTCGTAATCAACCGCTACTTCTGCCGAATGCAACGTGATCTGTCCAATGCGATTGGGGCCGCTGACCACTCCGCCCGCCGTTCCAGGTTTGGCGCCGCCCTCGAAGAAGCCTTCGGGTTGCGTTTCCACAACCGTGTATTGGCCTGGCCGCAAGTTGGTGAAGCTGTAACGACCGCTTGCATCGGAGGTCGTTGTCGCCACAAGATTATTGGCGGAATCGAAGATTTCAATCTTCACACCCGGCAAGGGCTGTTCGTTCGGATCGCGAACACAATCCTCATCAAGATCGATAAAGACTTGTCCTGCAAGCGAGGCGCCGAGCAACTCACCGAAGTTGTACTCGACACCGATATCGCCTTGTTTCAAGTTGATGGCGACAACCGAGTCACCGTCCGTTCCCACTTGTCCGACGCGCTGGCCGCGGATTGATCCCGCCGAGTCTTTACCATCGTAAAAACCATTGGGCTGCGTTTCGCGAATGCTGTAAACCCCAGGCAAAATGTTACTGAACTCGTACCGCCCATCATTTGCGGTCGTGGTGTTGGCAACGACGGTACCACTTGCATCGACAAGCGCCAGGTTGACTTGCCCGATGCCAGCTTCGCCAACATCGCGATTGCCATCGTCGCTCAAGTCACTGTAGACGTATCCACTGATGCTCGCGGGGGCTGCTTCGCAGAAGTTGTATTCAGTACCAATGCCGCCAGCGATCATCGTAATGTCTTGGATCAATCCTCCGTCCACTGAGGTTCCAACTACCACGTCGCGAATACGTCCAGGGATCGACCGACCATCAAGCAACCCAACCGGAGTGAACTCCCGGATCCGATACGTCCCTTTGGGCAACTGGCCAAACGAGTACGCACCTCGAGCGTCGGTAACGGTTTCGGCAATGAATTGTCCAGCTTCCGATTCGAGTACCAACCTCACACCGGCAAGGGGAGTGTTGCCGATCGCGTCGTGGATGCCATTGCAATCCGCACCTGGGGCGAGCAAATACGAATAGCCGGCCAACGAGCCCAACGGCAACTCGCCGAAATCGTAATCAATGCCGCTAGCTCCGCCGCCAATCACAATCTGGCGGATCGCGTCTCCGGGTTCATCAGCAACACCAACGCGTTGGCCAGCTATCGTTCCGGCTGCATCACGTCCATCAGCAAGATTCGCCGGTTGTTCCACCTCGACGATCTCGTATCGTCCTGGAGAAAGATTCGAAAACTGGTACGCCCCATTGGCGTCTGTCGTAACCACGATCGGAGCTTGCGAGGCAATGGTTTGCGTCGGAACCAAACGAACTTGCACTCCGCTAATACCGACTTCGCCATTATCGCGACGCCCGTTATCGTTGTCGTCACGATACACATGACCGGACAGCGACGATGGCTCAGCTTCCGCGAAGTCGAAATGGATCGCTTCCGTATCTCCCAGTGGAATCTCGATGTCCGCAAGAATATCGAGCGCTTCCGCGCGACCCGTTTGGTTTCCGGCAACGGTGCCTGGAACCGCAGCGACACTGAACAGACCAATGGGTTGAGTTTCAACAACACGGTACACGCCAGGACCGAGTCCGAGAGATTTCGGAAACAAGTACGCACCGTTAGCATCGGTGGTGGCCCGATGCCCGGTGTCGGAGTACTGACCGCTCGGACCACGGCGCCACAAGGCCAAAGACACACCGCCAAGACCGCGTTCATTCGTCTCGCGGATACTATTCAAATTGTTGTCGACCCACACTTGGCCAGAAACAGCAACCGGTTTAGCGACTTGCGTGGTGTTCGCAACCGCTGCGGCCGAGCGATTGGGTCGACTGTCGGGGTCACCGCTATCATCCGGCGGCAGGTTCAGTCCAAACTGTGTCGACGGTGTACCGTAGTCATTGAGAAAAATTGCCTCAGCACTGGCGTTCTCGTAGTGAGGCGCTTCAAATCGAGCTTCAAGAATCGAGTCTTGAAATTCTTGCCCCGACGTGATCACGTCCAAGCGGCTATTGAACAGCGCTAAGTCGCTCGACAATCGCAACACTTCATCGACATCGAGCGTAAACTCAAGGCGATCGCCCGCGCGAAAGTTGGTAAGCCGCAACACAAGTTCGTTGCTGCCATCCTCGACCTGTGCCACAACGTTAGCGGTGTGACCATCGGTGGTTACGACACGTGCAACATTAAAACCATGGGCGAGGTCTTTACCGCGTCCACCGGCAACAGTGTCGAAAATCAAATCACCAACACCAAGACCGTCGCGGTCCTTGTCAGTGATAATTCGAATTTCTTTCAGCTCGGTATTGGGAGCTCCGCCGGTAAACGACAGAATGAAGCGGTCGCCGCTGGAATCGCCACCCACGTCTTGGTCCGTCGAGAGATAGTCAGTCTCCAAATAGACAACACCCACATGGATTGGGTCCGCTGCCATCATTTGACGCGACTCCAATCGTTCGGGCGCACGTGCTCGTCGCTTGACGGCGTCTGTGGTCCCGCGTCGAATTGCATCCCGCGATCGTTTCGATTTCCAAAACACGCTTTCGTTGCCTCCCTGTAACCGTTGCACTGCCCTCTCGCTCATGCCACCCCAAGCGAGCCACCGCTGTTCCTACTTCTTTTCCACTGCGCCGGATTCAGTTTCCGCAATCCGCTCTTGGCCAATTCCTTCGTTCAGCAGCCAGCGGCGAATGGTTGCATCGTATCCGCCGGAGAACAGGATGCCGCCACTGGCTGCCAGTGACGAGACCGAACCATCGTGCCCGGTAAGTGTTTTCATTATTTTTCCGTCATCCGTATTGATGATACGAATGGTGTTATCGCTGCCTGCTACCGCGACACGCTGACTATCGATCACTGCCGCACAAAAACAACGACCACTGGGAAGTTCAACGCGGTGCTTTTCACGTCGACCAACAGTGTCATACACAATAACGTTTCCGTCCTCAGCCACGCTGATGATGTCATTGGAGTTGGGGCCGAACACCAGATCGCGAATCCGTCCGGAATGTAACCCAGCGTGCTCGTCGAGTTTGCCGGTTCGCATATTGAACAGATGTAACTCGCCCGAGCGTCCTCCGACAGCGAGCAATTCACCATCACCTCGAAAGGCGACCGCGCGCAGGTCGTTGCACCCGCAAGTCAGCGTGGGAAACTCGTTGTTGGTACGTCCAATGAGATAGATTTCACTGGCGAAACCCACCGCAGCCATCATTTTTCCGTCCGGTGAAAAGCGAACGCTCGATAGTGCGGGCGTACCTCGCATGGTTTGCTGTCGTTCGAACTGGTCTCCTCGCTGCCAAACAATCAACTGTCCATCGTTGCCTGCTGTGACCAACCGATCGCCGGCGATATCAAACGCCATCGTTCGCACGAGATCGCGATGCTCACGTAACACTTCGCGCACCCGCATCGTGTGCATTTCAAGAATGCGAATCAAATGATCGTCACCGGCTACTGCAAGCAGTTCGCCGCGGGGATCTGCGGCGATCGATGTCACGACAACGCGCTCGACACCCGCGTCAATGCCCTGCAACCGAACGACGCGACCGGCGACGGACTCGCTCGATGACGTTGACCGCATAATCGGTGTCTGAGCGAGGGAAACGGACGAATATTGAATCGTCGCGATGGCGGCGGTTACGGCCAGCCAGCGGCGGCGATTCAGTCTCAAATTAACTAGCGATGAGCGGTGCAAATTTCTCATAACGGTCCCCCTTGGAATGTGATCCCATCGAAGAAGATCGGCATTCCACAAAATCAGCATGACCCGAACAATCGGAAAGGTCGCATTCTGCTCTTGCCCTCAAGAACCTTTAGACATTAACGCTGGTATTGTGCGAATTTTTCGAGTCCCATTTCAGGGCGAGTTTCACCATGCCATACGGCGTCTATCTCAGTGCTGCCGGCGCCCAAGCCCAAGATCATCGGCTCAAAACGCTCTCCAACAACCTGGCAAACGTCGACACCCCAGGTTTCAAGCCACAACAAACCATTCTGCAATCTCGGTTCGCTGAACTCATTGAGCGTGGCGAAGTACCATCCGGACTCGGCGGGGCAGATGACATCGGTGGAGGAGTCACCATCAATCGCACTGAAACAGAATTCAGTCGCGGCGCACTTCGTACAACGGGTCGTGAAACTGACTTTGCCATCCATGATGAGAACAGCTTTTTCGTTGTCCAGCGAGGCGAAGATCAGTTCCTCACTCGAGCCGGTGATTTTCTTTTCGATGCCCGTGGTCGACTCGTCACTCAAGCGGGCGAAGAAGTGCTGGCCAGCGATGGAAAACCGATCCAAATTGAACCAGGCAAACCGTTCGAAGTCGCAACCGGCGGTCGCATCCGTCAAAACGGAACTCAATGGGATTTGATGCTCGCAAAGCCCAAGAGTCTTGGCGATCTATCGCATGCTGGTGCGAACATGTTCAAACCGCTTGCTGAGTTTGATCTTGTCCCGGCGCCCGAGCGAAAGGTAGTAGCAGGGAGCCTTGAACAGTCAGCCGTCAGCCCCACATCGGCCATGATGGAATTGATCGAAACATCGCGTGCTTACGAAGCCAACGTGAGACTGATTCAACATCAAGATAGCGTCATGGGCTCGCTGATCAGTCGCGTTCTCGCACAGTAACCAACTGCGATTTAGTTCCTGCATTGGAATCATTACGGAGTAAAACATGAGTGTACAAACACTGTATACCGCCGCCACCGGCATGCAGGCGATGGAAACGAAGCTCGATGTGATCGCCAACAACTTGGCGAACATCAATACGACTGGCTTCAAGAAAGATCGCGCGAACTTTGAGGATTTGTTGTACCGCACGGAAGTCTATCCTGGCGTTCGTGATGCCCAACAAACGCCCACCGCGGTCGGCACCCAAGTCGGTCTCGGGGTACGAGTCACCAGCACACAAACCGACCAGCGACAAGGTACGCTGCAACAAACCGGGCGTGAACTTGACGTCGCTATCGAAGGCCGTGGTTACATTCGGGTTCTGGACCCTTCGAGCCAAGGGCCGATGTACACTCGCGCGGGCAACCTAGATATCAACGCCAACGGCCAGCTCGTTATTGGCAGCGCGCAAACCGGCCGGTTGCTCGATCCGCCAATTCAAATTCCCCAAGATGCGACGGCGATCGTAATCAACGCCAATGGTGAAGTCATGGTAAGGCAACCGGGTTCTCAGGAACTCGCTTCGCAAGGCCAATTACAGCTAGCCCAGTTCATCAATCCCGATGGGCTGCTCAAGATCGGGCAAAACATGTACTTGCAAACGGACGCGTCGGGCCCGGAGCAAACCAGTACGCCCGGCGCAAACGGAGCGGGAATGTTGCGTCAAGGAAACTTGGAAGCGTCCAACGTCGAGCCCGTGCAAGAGCTGATCGACTTGATCACGACCCAGCGCGCGTTTGAGTTGAACAGTCAAGCGGTTCAAGCGGGTGACCAAATCATGCAAAACATCTCGAATCTGAAACGATTCTAAAAAAAGGGGTCAGGCCTCTTTTCAACGGCTTCAAGCGTGACTTGAGCCGCCAAGCCAGTTAACTCTAAGCGACAACCGGTGTCATGTTCCGTTGTTTTACCGCAATCACTTTACTTTTGACGCTCGCCAGCGTTACTGACGCACAAACAGCGGCGCTCGTCCCTGTTCGTCGCGGGCAACCCCAATCGCAATCGGTGACATCCGCGACAAGCTGGTCACTCCAGGCCCTTTCGCCTGTAGTTCTGTCATCGCCGATCGTGCGATTAGGCGACATCGTCAAGCCGCTGGATCCTTCACTCGTCGCCTGGGAACGACTCCGCCGTGTCTCCATCGGACTGTTGCCCACCGATGGTACTGCGATGACCATCCAGCGTGATCGTTTGACTCAAAACATTACCAGCATCGAAGCAACGCCCCGGCAAATCGATTGGTTTGGTCCCAGCGAAATCGTGGTTCGCTACGATGCTAAAGCGACTCAAGAAATCGTTCCGGCGTACCAAGACCAGACATCCACTTCCCAGGAAATCGTTGTTCAGAAGGCAGCCTTCGAAACGCCTGTGAAGCCCGCACCGCCACCGGTCGACCGTGTAACCGCCGATCGGATTGTCTATTGGATCGAGCTAGCGATTCGGCGTGAGCTACGCGACGTCGAAGAGTCATTCGCAATCCAAATCGCGGATCGCGACTCCGTCGTTGAACAACTTGCCACAGCATCAAGCATTGCATCCATCGAACTTCTGGACGAGGCTCGCGCTGGACGAAACATGCTTCGCGTAATTGGCCGCCATCGCGAAGGTCCAATCGTGGCGGACGTTCCTCTGATGTTGACACCGCACCCTCAAGCAATCGTCCCTGTATCGCATCTGCAGCGTGGATCGCGGATCGGTGCCAGTGACATCCGATTGGCTCCGGTGCCACAGTCGCGATGGCAGGGCTCGTTCGCTACTTCACCCGAGTCGGTGGTGGGCATGGAAGTTCGCGGTATCGTTCGAGTCGGCGAACCGATATCACTGAGCGAAATTGGCCCTCCAATTCTCGTTCATCGTGGTGACTTGATCGAGATCCGTGTCGTGGGTGGTGGCGTAGTGATCACCACAAACGCTAAATCGATTGGGGAAGGCGCCGAAGGTGAACTGGTAGAAGTTGAAACCATCCAGCCACGTCGACGCTTGATTGCCAAGGTTGTTCGCAGTGGACTTGTTGAAATCTTCACCCAAGCTCCGAGAGTCGAATAATGGGCAGTGTGTTTCACTCCAGCATTGCAGCTCTCATGGCTTTGATCGTTCCGACCTTCGTTTGCGCTCAAGAGTCTTCGCTGTTTCATCAGTCACCAGTCCAGCTTGCTTCACCAATGCAAACCGGCGCTGCACCACAAGAAGGCGGTGTTCAAGCGACGGGGTTCCCTGCCTATCCGGAGCCCGCGGTTTCGCTGACCGATGCAAGTTGGACGTATCAACCGGCGCCACCGCAGAGGACGTACAACAAACACGATATTGTCACCATTCGCGTGGATGAAATCGGTCGTATGCTTGCCCAAGGCGACGCACAAAAACGTCGCTCCGCCACATTCACAGCCGCCTTGACCGATTGGATTAAACTCACCGATGGGCAACTTGGGCCTGCCGGACAAGCCGATGGTGAGCCAACAGTCGCTGCGAACAGCAATGACCAATTTCGAAACCAAGCTACCGTCGAATCCCGTGAGTCGCTGACGTTCAACATCGCAGCGACGATCGTGGATATCCAACCCAACGGCAACCTGGTTTTAGAAGCAAGAAAATCCATTCGTGCCAATGACAACGTGTGGGAAACATCGCTGACGGGAATTTGCCGCGCTATCGACATTGGTCCCGACAATGTGGTACTGAGCAAGGATCTGTTGGACCTTGAAATTCACAAGGAAGACCAAGGCCAACTGCGCGATGGGTACCGTCGTGGTTGGTTCACTCGCTGGTTGGATCGATTGCAACCATTTTAATTTCGCTTCTACGATCGTCTGCCGAATGCTCAACAAGATCAAGCCGCTCACATTGCACTTCGGACTGATGCTGACCGCCATCATTCTGTCCCCCAACGCCATCGCGGGCGGAATGAAGTTGGGCGATATGTGTCGACTCAAGGGCCAAGAAATTAACACCCTGCAGGGGCTGGGGCTCGTTGTCGGTCTTCGTGGCACAGGTGACAGCGACGCAGCGCCAACGGCACGCGCTCTTGCGAGGATGATGCAGCTTATGGGCGGGCCAATGTCACAGGATGCCGCCGGCCAGTTGAACCTGAAAGACGTCGCAGATGCAAAGAATGTTGCGATGGTCTTTGTCACCGCAGAAATTCCTGCAGTGGGCGGCCAACAAGGTGACGTACTCAATGTAAAAGTCAACGCGATCAATGCCAAAAGCCTTGAAGGCGGCTACCTCATGTTGACGCCGATGCTCGGGCCCAGAAGTGACAATCCTACCGTCTATGCACTTGCTCAAGGATCGCTAACCGTTTCTCCCGATGGACCAGCGACCACGGCATCGATCCAAGGCGGGGCAAAAATGGAGACAACGGTTCGAGCGTCCTACGTCAAAGACAACATGATCACCTTGATCCTAGACCGTGATTTTGCCGACTTTGACACGATTCAAAAGATCGAGTCCGAAATCACTAACTTGTCTTCGTTGACATTTGGAGATTCCGCGAGCCCGGGAACACAAACTAAAGCCGACCGCCCGCGCGCCCGCGCCATCGATCAACTGCATATCGAAGTGATGGTCCCAGAACAATACCGAGACAATCCGATTAAATTCATTGCCTTCATATTGAATACTCCCATACAACTGGCCAGCCAGTCCAATCGAGTTGTGATCAACGAGGCGGACGGGGTGGTGGTGATCGGCAAAGATGTTGAAATAGCACCAGTTTTGATCACGCATCGCAACCTTCGGATCGAAGCCGGTGGCCGAGGCGGGCTGGTTCCAGTCGTCGGAGCTCTGGATGTCGACAGCAATGCGAAACTAAAAAGCCTTGCGGACGCACTGAATGCACTCGACGTGCCCACCGAAGACTTTATATCGATCATCAAGACGCTCAAACGCAAAGGTGATTTGTATGGTGAAGTCGTATTTCAATAGGATGTTGCGATCGTGAAACCCATATCGGCCACAGCCTTTGACACTTCGTTGACAGCTTCACCCCAGCCACCAGCATTTCGTGAAACGGCGACGACGGTGAAACCCACCGAAGATCCATTGCGCGAAGCGTTCCAGGATTTTGTCGGTCAGACTCTTTTTGGATCAATGCTCGCATCGATGCGAAAAACACTGGACAAACCTGCCTACATGCACGGCGGACGAGCCGAAGAAGTATTTCAGCAACAGTTGGATCAACACATTGTCGAAGATATGACTCAAGCATCGGCAGCTTCGATCTCGGATCCGATGTTTGATTTGTTCAATTTACAGCGGAGAGCTTCGTGAATCAGGTTTGGAACGAGCGAGTCAATTTCTATTTAGATCAATTGGAGACCGCGACCGAGAGCATTGACCTATTGCTCGACGAGATGAGAGTCTCCACCGCACAGGGCGAGCCGAGCGACGTCGAAAACTCGACTCGAGAGTTGTCCGCTGCAATTGAAAGGCTTGCGGAATTAATTCAAAAACGAGAATCGCTGCTGCTGGACAGCGATGCCCCCGAGCACGGAACGACACTTGTGGACAAGTTGTTCAGTACACATCGCGTTGACGACGCGCGGATCGCGAGACGCTGCCAAAAAGTTGCAGTGACGGTTGAAAACACACATCATCGTGCGATGTCCTTGTTCGTCTGTCAGTACCATTTGGCGACACTAAGTACTGACTTGGTTCGAATTCTCTCCGGCGAACGAACGCCACCGACCTATGCAAAAACGCAAGTCAGCCATCGCGGCGGTATCTTCAATAAAGCGGGCTAAGTCAGGTTGGACAGCGCCACTTTGGATGGAATTGTTTGTGATTCGCAGCGTTTCGGCGCGCATCAGCAGTTTTGCCGTTAGCCACGGCTCTGCTCGCGAAAACCGCGGCTAACGCCGTTCGGCTAATTCATAGTGGCGCTGTCCTGCTAGGCTGTCCGAAGGTTGGTACTGACAAAAAATCTTGTGTTTGTGCTATGGTTGCCCATCGCGAACCGATGGCAAAAGATTGCCATCGTCGTCAACCCACGGAACGCGATATTCTTGTCGCCCTTGTACAGGCAGCTCTCAATTCGAGGTATAGTCGTAAGCCTCGGTTGAGTTGATACCCACCAAAATCAAAGGTGCATTAATAGCGGCGATAGAGCTGCATTCGATCACCTTCATGCAACTGCGAGCCAAAATCATGCGAATCAAACATTTGCACGCGAACTGTTGGACCTTGAGCTTATTGGCCCTGACGATATTCGGATGTAGCGCCAATGTGTCTGCAGACCAGCCACCAAATATTGTGCTGTTGATGGGCGACGATCACGGTTGGGATGAAACCGGATACAACGGACACCCTCATTTGTTGACACCCGTGCTCGACGATATGGCAGCAACTGGTTTGCGACTGGATCGATTCTACTCGGCGCATCCGTCTTGCTCGCCGACACGAGGAAGCATCATCACCGGTCGTCATCCAAATCGCTACGGCACCTTCAGCCCTGGGCATTCGATTCGCCCAGAGGAGATCAGCATTGCGAGTTTGATGCATGAAGCGGGGTACGCTTGTGGACATTTTGGCAAATGGCATTTAGGTCCGGTGAAGGCATCATCACCGACCAACCCTGGGGCCATGGGTTTCGATCATTGGATTTCGCACGATAATTTTTTTGAGTTGAATCCTTGGCTCTCGCGCGACGGCGGCACGCCTCAGCAACACGAAGGTGAAAGTTCAGAAATCGTAGTCCAGCACACGATCGAGTTTTTGGAACAGGCGAAACGCGATGGCAAACCATTTTTTGCGGTTGTCTGGTTCGGTTCGCCTCATGAACCCTACAGTGGGCTTCCTGATGACTTGGCCCACTATGACGATTTGCCACAGAAGTATTCACAACAGACCGTGACGTTAACATCAAACGACACGGGTCGATCGATAAAACGCCCTTTGCGAGACGTGCTTCAAGAGCGATACGCTGAAATTACGGCGATGGACCGATCGATCGGCAACCTGCGAGAGTGGTTATCCAATAATGAATTGCGAGACAATACCCTGCTTTGGTACTGCGGAGACAATGGCACGTCCAATGATGGAATTGTGACGTCGCCCTTTCGTGGCGTTAAAGGCAACCACTACGAAGGCGGCGTGCGGGTTCCAGGAGTTATCGAATGGCCTCGCAAGTTTACCACGGCTCACGTGTCGTCGCTTAACGCAGTTACTTGCGATATCCTGCCCACGCTGTGTGATGTCGTCGGTGTCCCTGTGCCAACTCGACCGCTGGATGGAATCAGTTTGAAACCATTGGTGGAAAGTGAAGCTACCGAGCGACCGGTGCCGATCTGCTTTTGGAGCTTCGCGGCCGGCGGCGAGAAAAAAAACGAGCCTTACATCGACGCCGAGTTACAACGTGGCACGACTCCGCTAGTGAAAAAATCGGGTGATATCAACACACGGAACTTTCTCAATTTCCGTCACCCGAAAATCTCAGAAGAAGACTACAACGGGGCTCGTGCAATTCTCGACAATCAATACAAGCTTGTTGTTAATGGTCGCGGCAAAGCGCCGTCCGTCGAGCTGTTCGACGTTCGCCAAGACCCATCAGAGACAGCAGATCTAAGCGAAGCTCAACCAGAAATTGTCAGCAAGTTAAGTGACCAGCTTCGCCAGTGGCAAACGTCGGTGCTGCACAGTCTGACGGAAGCTGATTATTGAATATATGAGACAATTGTTCAAGAAATGCAGCAAGTTCCGCCATTTTTTGTTATGCACAATCTTGATTTTTCTCTTCTTGCCAACGGTTTAGCATTCTCCCTAACTGCACTTTAGGGGAACGTTCGTCGCTTTGGGATTGATATAGCCACAAAAAAGGCTCGCGTGGAGAATGGAGGTTCTCACACCACACCAGTCACCACGGAGCCAAGGATGGCAAATCGTAATCCCA
>JBGSIA010000105.1:0-20133 GCA_041751935.1 Pirellulaceae bacterium
CGACCGCAAGGAAAACCATCCCGGAACGCAAACTCTGTGGATCGGCTTACAGCGATGCTACGACCTGTCCAACGCCTGGAACGCATTTGGCCCGGGGTCGAAAAAAATTTCTTCCGACTAACTTGTGTGGTACAACGAGCCACCACGGTGAGAGGAGAACCAAATGAAGATGGTTGTCATTGCGGATGATCTGACGGGTGCTGCTGAAGTAGCCGGCGCAGCGCTACGGTTTGGTCTTTCTGCCGAAGTCCACGTGGGTCAGATCTACGCTTCACATGCGGACGTGATCGTTGTCGATGCTGACAGTCGACCTTCGAGCCCTGAAGTAGCTGCCAGGAAGGTACATGCTCTGACGATGCAAGCGCTCAAGTTTCATCCAGACGTGCTGTTCAAGAAAGTTGATTCTCTGTTGCGCGGACCAGTCGCCGCAGAGATCTCAGCAATGCAAGAAGCGGGCGATTTCGAGCGGTGTTTGCTGGTGTGCGGCAACCCACGCAAACGACGAACAGTTGTCGGCGGCAAGATATTAGTCGACAACATTCCTCTGCACGAAACTGAGTTCGCTAACGATCCGGAGCACCCTCGCAGCACCAACGACGTGGCGGAGCTGTTAGCTGAATGTTCTACCACCGATATTGGCGACGTATCCTGCGCGGCGGAATTACATGCCCATGCCCTGCGTTGGCATTCTCGCCGACGAAAAACCCTCGCGGCTGGCGGGGCAGAGTTTTTTGAAGCCGTATTGGCTGTCTGCCGGGCGGCAAATGATCCAGCGCTGCAGTACAGTGATTTCAACGCCGCCGAAAACTTTGAGCTTGTCCCCAATGGCGACGTGCTGTTGGTCAGCGGATCGAGTATGACTCAGTGCGACGACTGGCCTGTCGTTCCGTTGCATCGTTCAGCAACAGCAAGCGAATTGGCCACAGAAGTTTGCCGAACGTTGTCGCGTCACGGGCGCGCGGCGATGCGCGCTGTGGACTTTGCCGACGGGCAACCGGAAACGCGTATTGAAAAGCTTGCCGAAGTCGCTTGCCGCGTCCTCGGCGAATGCCAACCGTCCCAAGTTTGGATCGAGGGCGGTCGGACTGCTTCTACACTGATCCGTGAACTCGGCTACCAGCGATTGGTCGCAGTCGCCAATGCCGGTGACGGAATCGTGGCGATTAAGTCTATTGACGAAAACTCGCCGTTGTACTTGATTAAGCCAGGAAGCTATCGGTGGACCACTCAACATCGTCCCGCGATCGACATCACAAAGGACAGTCTAAACCAAGTCGACATTTCCCGGCTGAAACCAGCAAGCTACGTATTGGCAAACAAACTGTTGCTGCTGTTGGCGCTACTTGGTTTTGCGCAACCGGTTGCATCCCAGCCACCTGACTTTGCTACCATCGCCGACACTTTGGTCCAGCAATGCATTGATTGCCACAACGCCGATACGAAAGAGGGCGCCGTCGATCTTGCTCCTTTCCAATCATTGGATGATATCGACCGAGACCGCTCGCTGTGGAAGACCCTTTTTGACGTTGTCGAAGCGGGACAGATGCCGCTGCCTCAATCCGGGTATGAACTCGATGAAGCTCAGCGGATCAGTTTACTTTCATTCGCTCGAAAAGCATTATCGAGACCAGATCCGACGTTGAAGGCGATTGATCCCGGCAAACCGATCCTGCGACGTTTGACGCGATTGGAATACAACAATACGGTTCGCGATCTATTCGAATTGGACTACGACATTTTTGTGTTTCCCGAGCGACTGCCGGTCGCGGATAAGAGCTACTTCAATCGTGGTGGCGACTTCCAGTCGTCAAAGATACCTTCGAATGCAAATGTCCCTAAGGCGACTGAGAGTCGCCGCCGCTTGCGTGTTGTCCAAACGTCGATGCGGGAGTATGGCCAGAAGTACGATGTGTTGTTGCCGCAGTTCGGATTGCCAAGCGACAATCGCGCCGAGCATGGTTTTGCCAACCGTGGCGACGCCCTCAACTTCTCGCCGTTGTTGTTCGAGAAATACGTTCAAATGGCCGCTGCAATCGCTTCGAGCGAACGACTGTTAGCTGACAGCCGTGTGCTTCAGAAGCTGCTGGGTATCGAACCACCCACGCCAGCATCTACAGTGAACTTGACCGAATCGGTCGCGCTCCGCGGCGACTATGCATCTCGCGACCGAATCGGAAAAGAAGCCGCTGAGAACGACACTTGGCACAACAGTTTTGTCAGCGAACTGACCGCTGCGTTTGAACATGGCAGTGGTGGGACCTTCGACGTTCCGGCGGCAATGAATAATCAATCGATCGCGGGAAAAGGAGGACTGCTGAAAATTCGCGTTCATCAGGAGGTCCTGCTAGTCAATCCGAACATTGATCTCTGGCTTGCATCATTCGCCACCGCAGATGAAACCTCAGGCGACCATTTGTTAACCAATCGCAATAAAGGCGAAAAGGTCTTTGAGCTGACGTTCGCTGGGCAAGATTCGTTCGACCCGCAAATACAACACCTTGGCGTTTGTGTGTTGGCAAGACGCAATCAAAGCGGTCGTGTTCAGTTGACCGCCGTTCTTTCCAACGGACAACGTCTATCGCGAGAGGCAAAAGTAGACGATCAATCGGGTAACGTTTTCTTTTCCTGGGTCGCTCCGCCTGGAACTACGATCAAAAAGCTCGCGGTCGATGGTTCTGCGTATTCTGGCGATTACTTTTTGCTGGACGATTTCGGATTTATCTTTGCTAATCAACCTCGCTCGACGCCCTCGGTCCAGCAAGAGATAGAGATATCGTCTACCACAAGGACCGTGGCTGGAGACGATCGAGCGATCGAGGAGCGAATCGCTGAGTTCTTGTCGCGTGCATATCGCCGTGACCTGAGTGAAGTGGATTTGCCTTCCGCACTCGCTCTTGTCCGCGAATGCGTTGCTTCCGGAGCTTCCGAAACCGAGGCACTTCAACGGTTGGTCCAGTCGGTACTGTCGTCGCCTGAGTTTTTATTTCTTGCTGAACCGATCGACGACACTGCGGCAACCATTCGCTTACTGCAGCCGCACGAACTGGCCAGTCGACTGAGCTATTTCCTCTGGTCGTCGATGCCCGATGATGAGTTATTGGCGGCAGCGGAATCAGGTACAATTCGTGATGCTGAAATCTTGCGAGCACAAGTCTGCCGGATGATTGCCCAGCACGCTCGCTCGCGGGAATTGTCTGAATCGTTTGCCGTACAGTGGCTGCGATTGGACCAGCTATACAGTTCCAAGCCTGACCGAAAGCTTTTCGAGAAATTTTATTCCGGCCCGCAAGGCAAGTCGACGTTGCATGGACCGATGATGACAGAAGCTCTGCTATTGTTTGAAACGGTACTCGCTGAAGATCTTTCGATTCTGGAGCTTTTCGATCCCGATTTCACTTGGCTCAACGGTCAGCTCGCTAAGTTGTACGGGCTTCAGGAATCGTTTGACGTAGCTAGAGTGCAAGCCATTACTGAAGGGTCGATTCCAGCGACGTTGTCGGAAAAGTCCACAGGCAACTATTGGTTGCGAACGCAGTTACCCGACCGCACGCGCGGCGGCGTACTGACGATGGGCGGGCCGTTGACTTTAACTTCGCTGCCGTATCGTACCAGTCCGATCAAGCGCGGTGCATGGTTGTTGGAAACTGTTTTTAACCGTCCGCCGCGCGAACCGAAGGTGGCTTTTGTCCTAGAAGAAACGGCACAACAAGAGACTGACGATCCGCAAACGCAAACCATTCGGCAACTCTTTGAAAAACATCGCAGTGACCCGAATTGTTTTTCGTGTCACAGCCGCATCGATCCACCTGGTTTCTCTTTGGAAGTATTCGACGCGATGGGTGCCTTGCGAACTCACGATGGCGAGCACCCCGTCGATGCGAGCGGATCATGGAACGATCACCAGTTTACTAATCCGGCTGAATTCAAAGACGCTATCCGAGTTCGTGAACAAGAACTCGTGCGAGGTTTTGTCGAGCACTTGCTCAGTTACTCATTGGGCCGCGAACTGGAACATTTTGACATGCATACCGTGGACCAGATCGTCAGCGATACGGCTGACAACGGCTACCGCATCTCTGCCATCATCGAAGCAATCGTGCTTTCTTATCCGTTCCAGCACGTGAGGAACCAGCGATGAATCACGCCCCTAGGCATCGTGACGCATCGGTGCGATACAACGATGAATTACCGCGGCGACATTTTCTGCGTTCGGCTGCAGGCGGGCTGTTGGCTTTGCCGTGGCTGGAGTCGTTGGCTCATGGCGCGGATACAAACAGAGCGTTGCCGCAGCGTTTCGCGTTCATCTACACTCCCAACGGCTACAACCAAGCAAGCTTTCTACCACAATCCGAAGGCACTGATTGGGAACTTCCCCCGGCGCTCACGCCACTTGCGGCGGTGCAGGATCGAGTCTTGTTACTTTCCGGACTCGATCGTGAATTCGTACCTGGCACTGGGGTACACGCTCAATGCGGATCGTGTTGGCTGACCAGTTCGGCACCGCAGGAAACACTTGACGGCGGTTTTCCGACGAACACAACACTCGACCAACTACTCGCGCGGCAACTTGGCGGCAACACTCCGCTGCCATCGCTGGAACTCAGTTGTAACGACTTTACTAATCGCAAAGAAACAAAATACTTCGAGTGCATTTCGTGGTACGGGCCGGGTCACGCAGCGCAGACGGAAAAGAACCCTCGTACAGCCTTTAACCGTTTATTCGGTCAACCTGATGGTGATGTTCTCAACCAGAGCCTACTCGACCATGTTCGGAACTCTGCGACTCGATTAGCCAAACGGCTATCGTCGGCGGACCGTACAAAGTTAGACGAATATCTGGAGAGCGTGCGTCAAACCGAGCGAAGGATTCAGGCGGCCCAGCGGGCGGCGGCCAGGATTGCGGGGCCTCCGTTCGCCGAGCCCGCTGGCATTCCCCAGCGACGTGATGAGTACCTGCGATTGATGGGCGATTTGATCGTCCATGCGTTCCGGCTTGATCTCACCCGAGTTGCCACTTTGTTGATCGACCCAGAACGCTGGGACAGCCCTCGAATGTTTGATGGCGTTTTTGACGCTCCGCAGAACCATCATGTGCTAACGCATACGAAAGGCGACGAAGCAAAATCCAAGATCACCCAGATCGATCGTTTCCATGTGGCTTTGTACGCCTATGTGGTACAGCAATTGGCGGAGATCCCTGAAGGAAACGGGACGCTGTTGGATCATTGTTGCATCGTGATGGGAAGCGGAATCAGCGATGGTGACAAGCACAACTATGCCGACTTGCAGGTGTTACTTGCTGGTGGATTGATCAAGCACAGCGGATTCAAACAGTACGCTGGGCGTCGACCGCTGGCTGACTTGTGGTTGACTCTGGCACAACGGGCCAGCGTACCGCTGGATCGATTCGCGGATAGCACGGGAGTGTTGACCAATGTTTAGCATCACCCGTGTGTTTAGCATCACCCGTGGCGACGACCTTCGGACGCCTTGCCATAACTTTCTGCTTTCATTCGTGCAAGTCTTGTGTTCGGCGACTTTCAGTCGCCATTTTCTAATACTTTCACTAATGTCACTCTTCACACCAGCGTCGTTCGCGAACGAACCGGCATTCTTTCGCGACTACATCGAGCCGTTGCTACAGAAGCACTGCTTCGAGTGTCACAGTCACACAGCCGGCGAAGCCAGTGGCGGATTGGTATTGGACTCGAAAGCTGGATGGACAGTCGGTGGTGATTCTGGGCCAGCGATCGTTCCGCGAATGCTCGATGAGAGTTTGTTGTGGCGCGTGGTAAACTACCAAGAGCCAAGCATAGAAATGCCACCCGATGGCAAGCTTTCCGATAGCGATCTGTTGCTGATTCGCAAGTGGATTGAATCGGGGGCCGATGATCCACGCGAAGACGGACTGGCGGCGGCGCGAAAGACGATTGACCTCGAAGCTGGTCGTCAGTGGTGGGCGTTTAGAACGTTGGATGACGTAGGGATGGCGAGTAAAAGTCGCCACCACAACAAGCTTGGCAGCGACTTGCAGTCGCTGTCTAGCCAACCAACACACTCCAACTCGCGCATCGATGACTTCATCAACCGCCGCCTTCACGACGCAGGCCTGCAGCCGTCTGAACGCGCAGCGTCTGCTACGCTCGTCCGCCGCGTCACGTATGACCTAACAGGCCTGCCTCCCACTTCAGAATTGCTGGAAAAGTTTGATTTATCAGATCAAGAACAGTACGCAGTTTACGTCGACCATTTACTGAGTTCGGACGGCTTTGGAGAAAAATGGGGTCGTCATTGGCTCGATGTAGCACGCTATGCCGACAGCAACGGATCGAGCTTCAATGTTCCCTTTCATAATGCTTGGCGGTATCGAAACTGGGTGATCAATGCCATCAACCGCAATATGCCCGTTGACGAGTTCATTCGCAAACAAATCGCTGGGGACCTCCTGCCGGCTGGATCTGATGCCGAAAGAGACGAGAACTACATCGCGACAGGATACTTGCTGCTCGGTTCCAAAGTGCTCGGAACCTTCGACAAAGAGCAACTCACACTTGACGTCATCGACGAACAGGTTGACACCATCGGCAAGTCGTTGCTCGGCATGACGCTGGGGTGTGCGCGTTGTCACGATCACAAATTTGATCCGCTGCCGCAAGCCGACTATTACGCCATAGCTGGGATCATGGCCAGCACATCAACCTTGGTCGATCGCATCGGCGGTCCCAAAGACGACGAATCGGACTGGGAGCGCCGTGGTCTTGGCCCAGGTGGTGATGAAAAGTTGACTGCTTTTTTAAAGGAGCATCGGTATCACTGGGTCAAAGCCGTCGGCAAACGCTTTGAGGCAAAAAAGAAACTCGATGACCTACTCTGTGGTGGCGACTTTCAGTCGGCAACAAACTCCCCGTCCGAGTCAGATCGCCTTGCGAAAGCAGATCAACTTCAGCGACTGAAAGTCGCCGCCACTAAGGAATTGCGGGAGGCGGAGCTTAAGCTTGCCGAACTGCTTAGCCAGATGCCGCCTCATGCAATGGCCGTACGTGATGCAGCCATGATCACGGATCTCGAAATTCGAATTCGCGGAGTTGCGTCCAGCAAGGGCGAACTCGTTCGGCGAGGTTTTTTGCAAGTCGCTTCCTATCCGAACCAACCGCAAGTGCCAACGGAGCAAAGCGGGCGATTGGAACTCGCCCACTGGATTACCTCGCCACATAATCCTTTGACTGCACGCGTGTTCGTCAATCGCGTTTGGAAACATTTGTTTCGCGAAGGTATCGTCCGGAGCGTCGACAATTTTGGAACAACTGGCGACACTCCTTCGCATCCTGAATTGCTCGATGATCTAGCCGCTCGGTTTATTGTCGGCGGTTGGGATCTGAAGCAGCTTGTTCGCGAACTCGTTCTTTCGCAAACATACTGCCGATCGGTGGAGTCACCCGATCCTCTCGATCCCGAGAACCGATTGCTGGCTCACCAAAACCGCAGGCGTCTCGAAGCCGAAGAGATTCGTGACACGTTGCTGGCGATTCGAGGTGATCTCCAAAGCGGCCCCAATGAGCACATTCTGCACTCGTTGCCCATTGGTGACGTGAGTAATTTGGGCGAGTACCTCAACATCCAAGACAATCGACGCACGGTTTATCAGCCGATCGTTCGAACACTTGAATCAAATGTATTGCAATTGTTTGATGCCGCGAGCAACACAATGGTGACCGGCGCAAGACCACGAACCATCATCGCTCCCCAGTCCCTTTATTTTCTCAATAGCGAATTCGTTCAAGCGTCGGCCGACTTGATCGGGACTCGCATTCTCAAGCGGTACACAGTAGCCGAGAACAATTCATTGGCCAACAATGAGTACAACCAGGTGCTTGACGAACTCGTTGACGATGCGATGAGAACGATTGTGTCGCGAGAGCCAACGTTGCAAGAACGAGTTTTGCTTGAGCAATACATCAAAGCTCAAGCAGATGGAGACCCTGGATTGACTTTGCACGATATGTTGAAGGTCTGTCAAGCCATTATCAGCAGCACCCAGTTCCAATTCGTCGATTAACCCCCGTGGCGACGACTTTCAGTCGCCGCAATAACAACCACATATCGCCCACAGTAACGTTTAGTTGGCGGCTGTAAGTCGCTGTAAAAGACAGTATTTCCACACAACTTGGGAGTGGCGACTAAAAGTCGCCGCCACGGTGCCATGCAGCATACAACTCGACGCGAAATGCTTCGTTCAGCCGCTTGCGGATTCGGTAGTCTCGCCCTTGCCGGGCTTGAATCGCAACGCGTGCTTGCACAGCAAACGCACTTTCCCGCGAGGGCAAAACGCGTCATATTTTTGTTCATGCATGGCGGTGTCAGCCAGATGGATTCATTCGATCGCAAGCCAGTGCTCAACGATCAGCACGGCAACTCGCTGCCGTTCGACTTGCCCGGATTGATTCGGCCTGACCGTCTGGGCAAAGTCTTTGGCGTGAAATGGAACTGGAAACAACACGGACAGTGCGGGCAGTGGGTCTCGGAACTTTTTCCGCACACGGCCCAGATTGTTGACAAATTGTGTTTCATCAAGAGCTTGCACACCGAAGGTGAAGCTCATGGTCAAGCTGTCCTGCGATTGCACACCGGCGAGGCCGCTTTTGATCGTCCGAGTGTCGGTGCGTGGGTCAGCTACGGGTTAGGGAACGAGAACAAGGACCTGCCAGCGTTCGTTGCAGTGGATCCGCCAACGATGCATGGCGGCGTGCGACTGTACGGCAGTTCGTTTCTGCCGGCGAAGCACCAAGCAATGCAGATTCAGTTGGCAAAGTCGCCGAACAAACGGCCTCAGATCGCGAATCTGAACAGCGACCTGTTAAGTGAAGTGCGACAAAGAGAACAAGTCGACGCGATCACCGCACTCAGCCGATTGCACTTGCAACAGGCAGGTCAAGATTCACAGATCGAAGGTGTCATCGAGTCTTACGAAATGGCGTACCGCATGCAAGCAATTGCACCGGAGGTATTTGATTTGGAGAATGAAACCCAGGAAACAAAGGCACTGTATGGCGTTGACCAGAAACCGACGGACGGTTTTGCCAGACAGTGCTTACTTGCTCGTCGCATGGCGGAAGCTGGTGTTCGATTCGTGCAAGTTTCCACAGGATATCACTGGGATCACCATGGTAATATTGAGCGGGATTTGCCTGACAGTGCCGCACAGACTGATAAACCGGCAGCAGCACTGATCGAAGACCTCGAGCGCCGCGGATTGCTTAACGACACACTGGTCGTTTGGGCGGGTGAGTTCGGACGTACTCCGGTTGCACAGATTGATCGAGGTGCACCGGGGCGTGACCATAATCCTCACGGCTATACGATCTGGATGGCCGGCGGCGGCGTGAAGCCAGGTTTCGCTCACGGCGCTACCGACGACTTTGGTTATCTAGCCATCGAAAACAAGGTCCACATGCACGACTTGCATGCCACAATTCTAAGACTGCTGGGGCTCGACCACGAACGACTAACCTATCGCTATGCCGGTCGCGATTTTCGCCTCACCGACGTCTACGGCCGCGTCATCCAGGAGGTCCTCAGCTGAACAACCCTCGTGATGGCGACTTTCAGTCGCCATCTCCCTCCAGCTCTTACCCCTTACCAATCCCAAACTCATGACTCACTTCAACTGCAAAAGACAACCCTCGACGATTCCGCATCGATCCACGCTCGGTCGCTTTCTGCTGTTGTTGTTGCTTGTTAGTCTCCACAGTGCTTCATCGGCCGAAAAACCAGCGCACGAGAACTATGTCTACGCTACCGTTAATGGCAAGCCGCTGTCACTTGATTTTTACCCACCCCTACATGACGGTGACTTTAAGTCGCCGTCTCCATCGTTGGATGCAACCGCTGCTACTCATAATCTAAGATCTGGAGAATGGGCGACTGATTATCACCACCGCGTGGCAGCGCCGACGATCGTATGGGTACACGGAGGTGCTTGGCGTGCCGGGTCGAAAGACAACGTACCAGTGTTGCATTGGCGAACGCGTGGATTCGCGGTTGCGAGTGTCGACTATCGGCTCAGTCCCGAAGCGCCGTTTCCGGCTCAGGTGCACGACATCAAGGCGGCGATTCGCTACCTGCGAAGCCGTGCCGGGGAACTGAATCTTGACTCCCATCGTTTCGTTATCGCCGGCGCGTCCGCCGGTGGGCATTTGGCTGCGTTAACCGGCGTTTCAGATGGCGTTACTGAGCTGGAAGGAACGGTGGGTGATCATGACTCGGAATCGTCCGCCGTGTCAGCGATCGTGTCGTTCTATGGTGCTTCTAATCTGCAAACGATTCTATCGCAATCCACCGAGCACGGACTGAGTGTCCGTATTCCTGCGCTGCAACTGCTACTTGGCGGACAACCAAACAAAGTGCCAGAGTTAGCGGAGCTTGCCAGTCCGGTGGCTCATGTCGACGCCACTGATCCGCCGTTATGGTTGATCCACGGAGACGCTGATCCGCAGATGCCACCGAAGCAATCCAGCGAACTGCAGTCGGCCTACAACAGAACCGCCCGCCCGGTGAGCTTGGACGTAGTTCGCGGCGGAAAACATGGTGGCGATGAGTTTTACTCTCAAGATCGTATGGATCGAATCGCAGACGAAGTATTGCAAGCGATATCGCCGCCAGCAAAGTCAGTGCGAGCTCTCTTTGCGGGCAGCAGTTCGATGTATTGGAATGATCTGCCCAATGAGATAGCGAAGAGCATCTCCGGTAAGGGAGGTCTGGTCCAGAAACGGGCGGTTGCTGCTGAATTGGTCGGCCGCAGTGGCAGTGACATCCGTGTGTACCTCGATCCAAACTGCGACTATCAATATGGAGTCAAACCGGGACAAGGATTTCTAGACAAGGTCCGGGACGAAAAATTTGATTACGTGGTCTTGATGACCGTTTGTCGATTCATCATGGGTGATGGCGGACGGAATCCCGATGGCCAAGCGCACCGCGAAGCCATCACTAAATATTGCCAGGCGATTCGGCAGTCCGGCGCGGAGCCGGTGTTTTACGAAATGGGATGGGGAACGACCGATCGAGAGGCCCAAGGACGTCAGCGGATTAGGGAATTAGCTCGGGAAAACAATATTCAAATCTACGTGCCATGTTCAACCGCTTGGGCGCGAGTCCGTTCCGAGCGTCCCGACTTAATGCTCCAACATCCGAAGGACAATTCGCATCCTGGTGACCTCGGACACTTTCTCAACATGGCCTGTTTCTATTCCGCCTTCGTGCAGCAATCTCCAACAGAGCAACTTCCGCGATCGTTCCCCGTTTGGCCTCACCTAGATAGAGCCGAGAAAGAATTGCTGAAGGAACAACTGGACGCTTCATTGAGGGCCTTTCGTCCTGATCCCTACCAAGCACGACTTCCCGAATGGATGCGTCGTAACTCGGCAGCCGGTTTTAAGGCAATGATCAGCGAATACGATGCTCGATATCTTGAGGGCATCGCATGGGAAACCCGGAATAGCATTCTCGCTGAATTGCTCGGACCGTAGCTCGCACTGGGCAGCTGAGGGAAACGGGCACTTGGTTCGATAAAATGGCAATCGAGCAATTGGAAAAATGTGGCCTCTGCTTTGTGCCAACGCTTCAGGCATCTCCGGCTAACCAAGAATCTGAAAAAGCGTCTGAAATAAATTGCGCGGCGGTGGCGTCTTACAGGACGTGCTTCCAGCGAATGAACGGTTACAATGGCACGCTTCCTCAAGAGCGGATAACCATGACAACCTACCTCATTCGTCTATTTGCATTTCTAGCCGTCGTTACTTTAAGCAACAGCTGTTTGTTTGCAGAGTCAGCACGAAAGCCGAACTTTATTGTTGTCTTCTGTGACAATCTCGGATACGGCGATGTGGAACCGTTCGGCTCGACGCTGCATCGCACACCGAATCTAAACCGCATGGCTGCGGCGGGACGAAAGTTCACGCACTTCTGTGTCACGGCCGGCGTGTGCACTCCGTCTCGGGCGAGTTTAATCACGGGTTGTTATGCACAGCGAGTGGGTATGCACGACAACCCTCGCGATGGTCAAGTGCTGAGGCCAGTCTCGCCTTACGGATTGCATCCCGACGAAATGACGATTGCCGAAGTATTGAAGGCAAATGGCTACGCTACGGGGATGATCGGCAAATGGCACTTGGGCGATCAAGATGAGTTCTTACCAACGCGCCAAGGCTTCGATTCATTCTTGGGTATACCCTACTCCGACGACATGACTGCAAAAGTCGGGATGCGCGTTGGTAAAACGATTGATGATGCCGTTTGGCCACCTCTGCCACTGATGCAGGATACGATCGTGATCGATGCGCCAGTGGATCGCGATCTGCTGACCCAGCGATACACACAAGCGGCGTTGCAGTTTATCGAACATCATCGCGATGAGCCATTTTTTTTGTACTTGCCGCATGCCATGCCAGGCAGCACGGCGGCGCCGTTCGCTAGCGATGGGTTCAAAGGCAAGAGTAAGAACGGGCCTTGGGGTGACAGCGTCGAAGAACTCGATTGGTCTCAAGGAAAGATCCTCGATAAATTGGTTGAGCTGGGGATCGATGAATCAACCTTAGTCATTTGGACATCAGACAACGGTGCACCGAACTTGCCCAATGATCCATCGCGCGGCAGCAACTCACCGCTTTTTGGACGCGGATACACAACCGGCGAAGGCGCGTTCCGAGTACCGATGATCGCTTGGTGGCCAAAGACAATACCCGCCGGGACGGTATGTGACGAGTTGGCGACGACAATGGATTTGCTGCCTACTTTTTCGAAGCTTGCGGGCGGTACGCAAACGGCAAATCGGAAAATCGATGGACACGACATCCGCGCTTTGTTGCTGGGCGAGGCGGGTGCCCAATCGTCGTACGAGGCGTTTTACTACTACGAACGAGACCAACTTCAGGCGGTTCGGCGTGGTCCATGGAAGCTGTTTGTTCCATTAGACTCATTCTCCAAGCATCCGCATTTCAAATTGTCACAGCCAGCAACGACCCTGTTGTTCAACGTCAAGGAAGACATCGGCTCGACCAAGAATGTGGCCGCGATGCATCCTGACGTGGTCGCCGAGTTAACACATTGGGCGGAACTCGCTCGCAAGGACTTGGGCGATCGTGGTCACCGAGGAAACGGGATGCGGCCCGCCGGATTTCAACCCAATCCTACTCCCCAACGTTTACCCCAGTGACCTATGCTAGACATCATTCCGAATCTCGTTAGAACCGTGATCGTGTTGATGGCGACGACGGTTTCCTCCATTGCTCTGGGTCAAGTACCGACCCCATGGCGAGCTGGATTTTCCAGAGTCGACATCACGCCGGATGAACCCGTGAGAATGTCGGGCTATGGTAATCGCGATCACGCTAGCGAAGGCGTCGACACACCGCTGTACGTTCGCGCAATGGCGCTGCAACACGCCGAAGAGAATACTCACTTATTGCTTACCGTTGACACGGTCGGACTATCCGGTGCTTGGACCAAAGAGGTTGTTGCAGCGATCCAGAACCAGCACGGCCTGGCGCGAGAGTGTGTTGCCGTTTGCTGCACTCACACGCATAGCGGCCCGTACCTGGACGGTGAACTCACGAATCTGTTCTCAGTACCCTTAAGCGACGACGAGCATGCCGCAAGCGATCGCTACGATAAAAAATTGCGTGCGGCGATGATCGTGGCGGCTGAGCAAGCGATTTCCGATTTGTCGCCAGTGAGTATCGGGTATGGACGAGGAAATGTCGGGTTCGCCGCCAATCGACGTGTGATCGCCGACGGTCGCTGGAAATCGATTGGCGTTCAGCCTGATCGACCGGTCGATCACAGCGTTCCGGTGCTGCGAATTGTGGATCAGAACGACAAGCTTCGTGGCATCGTGTTCAACTATGCTTGCCACTGCACGACCATTGGCGGTGATCACTATAAAATCAACGCTGATTGGGCGGGATACGCGACTGCACAACTCGAAATGTTCAATCCCGATTGTGTCGCCATGTGTACGATCGGTTGTGGTGGCGATGCCAACCCGAATCCGCGAGGAACTGTCGAGTTAGCACAGCTTCACGGACGAGCACTTGCCACAGAGGTTGCACAAGTGGTCGCTGGTCCAATCAAAGCCATTGATCAAGGGATTGTGGCGAACTTTGGATACGCAGGTTTGTCGTTTGACTTACCCAGTCGCCAAGAACTCAGCGAGCGACTGGCCGACAAGAATGTCCAAGCACGCGAGAACGCCCAACACTTACTTGATTCTTGGAACAAACATGGTCGATTGCCAGCGACCTATCCGGTACCGATCCAGACGTGGGCGTTTGGCGATCAGTTGACGATGGTACTTCTCGGCGGAGAAGTCGTTGTCGATTATGCCTTGCGATTGAAACAAGAGCTTGACGCGCCCGACTTGTGGGTCAGTGCCTACGCCAACGATGTGCTCGGCTATATCTGCAGTGAACGGATGCGTGCCGAAGGTGGCTATGAATACGATCGCTCGGCAGTGTACTACAATTTGCCGGGACCTTGGGCGGAAGGGACCGAGGATCTTTTCATCCGACGGATTCGCGAAGTATTGGACTCTCAAGGACAGCCGCGGGCTCTAGATCCTACAGCGGCTTTAGAATCGATCCATGTTGCGCCGGGATTCGAAGTACAGCTCGTTGCATCGGAGCCACTGGTCATCGACCCAATCAATCTAGCATTCGGAGCTGATGGCAAGTTATGGGTTGTGGAGATGTCCGATTACCCGTTGGGAGCGGACGATGGTCAACCTGCGGGACGAGTGAAGTTCCTTACCGATACCGATGACGACGGAGTTTTCGACGAGGCGACAGTGTTTCTTGAGGGTGTTGCGTTTGCTACAGGCGTCTGGCCGTGGAACGACGGTGTGATTGTTTCCGCTGCACCGGACATTTTTTTCGCTCGCGATACCGATGGCGATGGGCGAGCAGATGAACGCGAGACTTGGGTTACAGGATTCGATCTAGCCAATCCACAGCACCGCATCAACGGTTTTACCTACGGGCTTGAGCATGCGTTGCACTTGGCCAGTGGCGACAATTTGGGCGAGCTCAAATCCGTTGTTACCGGCGAAACGGTGAATGCTTCGGGGCGTGACGTGCGCATCTGGCCAACTTCGGGAAAAGTGGATGTGCTCAGTGGCCGGACGCAATACGTTCGAACTCGCAATGATTGGGGCGAATGTTTTGGTAATGACAATAGCCGACCGATGTTTCACTATCCGATCGAAGACCGCTATTTGGCAAGAAATCCGGCGGTTCGCTACAGCGGGAACGTACAATATATGTTCGATCCGCCGTCGGCACCGCCAGTCTTTCCCCGTAGTAATACGGCGGATCGGTTCAATGACCTATTTGCGTTGAACTGTTTTACATCGGCCTGCAGTTCGATTGTCTTTCGGTCTGGAGCGTTGGGACCAGACTTCGATGGAGCGACCTTCATTTGCGAACCGGTGCATAACCTAGTGCATTCGTCGCAGTTGCTTTCGTCAGGTTCGAGCTATCGTGCGGAACGACGAGCCGAGCAAACACAGTCGGAGTTTCTGGCGTCAACTGATCCCTGGTTCCGCGGCGTTCGCGCAATTGAGGGAACTGATGGGATGCTGTGGATCGTGGACATGTATCGACACGTGATCGAGCACCCCGAGTGGATTCCGGAATCGTGGCAGCAACAACTGGATCTGCGAGCAGGCGCCGATCGCGGACGAATCTATCGTGTCGTGCCTAAGGGAACGACCAAAGAAATACAGTTGCCCCGGTTTGCAGCCAAATCATCAGGCGAATTGGCATCGCTTCTTGAACATGACTGTGGAGCGGTTGCGGATCTCGCTCAACAAACATTATTGAACAGCGATGCGACGGCGTCACCGATAGCGAAGTTGGCTGAGATCGCGACTTCGAGTCAGTTCCCCCAGGCGCGAGTCCATGCATTATGGACCTTGGATACACTTGGTGAGCTACAGGACGAGGTACTGCAGCAATCGTTGAGGGCTGAATATTTCGGTGTCGTTCGTGCGGCGATTGTTTTGTGCGAACCTCGCTTAAGAACTGACGCAAAATTGCTTGATGATCTTGAGCATTGCATCGATCACAGTGATCCCCGAGTGCGATTGCAATTGGCTCTCACGCTTGGTGAGTCAGCTGACAAACACGCCGGAGAGTTGTTGTCGCGATTGGTAAAACACGTTCACGAGGATCGCTGGTTGAGCCGAGCGATTGTCTGTTCCTCTGCACTGCATGCGAGCGATGTATTGGCGGATACGCTGAAACAACTTTCAGTTAATGATGGTGGCCAAGCCGCGTTTCTTTCCTTGGCGGCTGATATGTTGGCAACCGCAAAAAACCAAAAAGCTGATGTGCAATCTGTCATTGAGAATGCGCTCGGCAGTGCACCTGCCGAGGCAAGTTGGGTGGTGCCGATCGCAATCCGCTGGCTGGATTCACAACCGCTGAGCAAGACGACCCGCGATTCACCGTTGCGCCGCGAACTGGAACGCGTTTACGCCACGGCCACAGCAGGTTTGCGCTCGCGAGACAAGAATGAGGCAGCGCGGATCGAAGCGGTCGATCTGTTAGGAAGGGGATTTGCGGATCAGAAGCACGATGTCGAGATGCTTGCCAAGTTGGTCTCGCCTCGCGAGACGGTGGCAATACAAACGGCGGCGATTGAGCGACTTGCAAAAGTAGATCGACAGGCGAATGCGGAACTGGTCGTCGAGAAATGGTCAACCCTGTCACAGACGGTTCGTGATGCAGCCGTTTCGCAGTTGCTTTCGACGCGTGACGCCACAGCGACGCTGCTTGCCGGTATCCAGACTGACCGAATTTCCGCTCGTGATCTTTCACCCGCAGTTCGCCAACAATTGCGAAATTCAAACGACGAGAGCAATCGCCAGCTTGCGGTTCAACTCTTGGGCGACAGTTCCAACACCAATCGCAACGAGTTAGTCGCCAAGTACTTAACGGCGGACACGAAGAGCGCGAATGCCGAGCGGGGCGCAGCGGTGTTCGCGAAACATTGTGCCGCTTGCCATACGGTTGATGCTTCGGGACGGGCGGCAGGACCGAGTTTGGCGAACCTAACCGATCGCAGTGCTCAGTATCTAGTCGAATCGATTCTTGATCCGAACCGCGCCGTCGATCCCCAGTATCGTAGCTACAGCGTTTTACTCGACGACGGTCGAACGCTCGTCGGTACGATTGCCGAGGAGGTTGGCGACAGTTTAACGCTTGTGCACCCCGACGCGAAACGGACTACGATCGCACGTAGCGAAATCGAGACCATGCGCAATACCGGCATGTCGCTGATGCCCGAAGGCATGCAGGACGAAATCGATCCGCTCGCGATGGCGGATCTTATTCAATACTTGCAAGGGAACTTACAACGAACCCAACAGTCTCAATAGCACTTCGGTGATTCGATCGGAAGCATCCAATTGCACCTTGTTGGTTCCCATCCATGTCTCGTATCCGCCCAGTTCATGCTGGGCTGGTGTTGGTAAATAACCATAGGAACCATTCGCAAGTTCGATAGTGAAGGTGTCCGGCAGCGGCGTTCGCTTCTTGATGTCGAGCCCCATCTCGGTAAAAACTTCAAAGGGGATTGCTGTGATTCCCAGGTCACCAATGCGCAGTGCTTGCAGCAGAATCGTCGACGTATCAGGACCAGCGGCGAGTGTTTTTACTCGATCGGCGTAGGTTCTTTCGTGCTGGTTGTACGGCTTTTCTGTCTCCGGTTTGGCAACCAGCTCTTCAAAATAACGCGTCATGTCAGCGTCAGGTTTACGCATGTTGAGCGTCAGATCTTCGCTAGCGGCAGCGAGCGGCACCCAATCATGAAACGTAATCGAAGCATGCTTTTGGGCAACACGCGAGGCGACAAGTTCAGCGACAAGATTGATTTTCTCGTAAGGCTTTCGCGAAGGCGACTTGTTCTCGAAGTCGATGTTGTTCACATCGCCACTGGTACCATTGGTGAGAATGCCGACGAAAGAATCTCCGTTGTCTTCGACACCAAGATGCTTAGCAATCTTTTCCGCGAATGCACCGAAATAGTCAGCGGAAACGTCACCTTTGGGGACTCCACCGACATAATGCAGCGAGTAATTGGCCAACAATGCGAGTGGTTTTCCGGCCTTGGTTTGGACGCTGATAAACGAAACTTCAGGATCAATTGGACCAGCGGGTTTGACGAGCGAGGAACTTCCGGCGGGCGGATTCATGCGGACCTTGTCGACACCGCCGAACGGATTGCGAAGCAGTTCTGGGTCGTTGACGTACCACCGCCGATTATGCAATTCGCTCGGCTCGTCAACGCCTCCCCAGCCAATCGTCGCCGGCTGGAGATTCATGTGAGCCGCATCGATGCCTTCGGCGATCCGACGAGCGACCAGTGTTTGATAATTGTCCAAGACCGATTGGCCGTCAACATCTCGCGTATTGCGAGCTGACACACCGGAGTGTGTATGTGTAGCCGCCATCAAGATATTCTCCGGCGGCACCGTAGCTTTGGCAGCGATCATTTTTCGCGCAGTATCGAAGACTTCGCGTGGGATGCCGACGTTATCACAAATGGCAAAGCCAATTTTTGTTTCACCGTCGTCGAGCACAAGACAACGAACATGCAAGGGATCGTTGATCTTTTCCGCAGGCGGTGAATCCCAATTGCCCACAATCGGCAACCCCAATTGCGGCGTAATATCAGCGATCGCTGTACCTGCACGAAAACTTTTTCCATCGTCGGCAGTGGCCAAACTTGAGACCACAGCAAATAGCGTCAATAAGCATGCAGAAAAACGATTCGAGTTAGAACGCATGGGAAGGATTCCGATTTTGGTAGAGACTGATCAAACGTTTGCAAGCCGTCCAATTGATCGATACGTCCAGCGGCGATTACCTTTGGTGTTTCTTGCTAGTATCCCGAAAATTGGATGCATCAATCATTACCTGGCTTCGCAATAACGCGAATTGTAGCTCATTCGCGAGCGACTGGAGTACGTTTTCGGAGACAGCGAAGCAAGTTGGGTGTCCCTGAACCGAGTAGCTCCGATTCGAGAGGTTTCGCGAACATAACGCCCTCGGATCAGGGTTAGTTCGTCCTTAGCCCCGGCAGTGTTCGTGGAAGGGAACGGAGACTAGGTTAATAAGCAATATTATCCCTGGCCCATCCACCTGTTCCCCCTGCTCTCACGCCTTAGATTTTGCTTTACAATGTGGCCTGACCCTAAAATTTTCAGCGTCAACACAGAACCTCCCCTTACAAAACGGTCTCCCGCACCAATTCTCTGCTTGCGCATTGAATTTATGCTGCTTTTTACGGCATTTTCGCGATTCGCATCTCATCGGGTTGCCATTCCTGATGTTCGTGATGAATTCGAACGGTTTCGGCCCTCAAGCACGCTTGCAACTGAGGCCAACCGCTGGCACCGCCAATTGCATCGATCACGTCAAAGCTGGGCGATGGATTCGCGGCAAAGATTTGCCGAATCTGAGTCGCTTGATCCGGTTTCGCTTTCAAGCAAATGCTCTGGAACGTATCACCGTCGCCACTCGGAAAGACACCGCCGATCACCGAGTAAATTGCAAATGGATCACGCTGTTTCTCTTCGTCGGTGACTGGCGGTTTCGTCGGCACGTAGACCAACAGTTGATGAATGCGAGTGTCCACGCGTCCCAGTTCCTGAAGCGCTGCGAGCGCCTCTTCTCGGCTGAGGATGCTGCTTTCACTTGCGTCAACGAACTGGCAACGGTAGCTGCTCAACTTTTGGCACGACGCTTGATAACGCAGCTCGGGGTCGTAGACGACCAGTACCGCAGCCGCACCCAATCGCGGGCGAAAAATTTGGTCGGTGAGGAATTCTTGGATTTTCATCGTATGGAGTCGCTCTTGTCCGGATTTGGCCGGATTCCTCGGCTGCATGTAAACATTCGCCGAAGGGGTGGGGCTCGCTATGCAGCATCGCGAGCGGGAGCGGCGACATTTTTCTGGGCGCTGCCCACGAGTGCTTTCGGACAAGAGCGTGGCCAACGCGCTGACCGAATTACGTAGTGTTCGCAGTTGGGCAATTCGGCGAGGATATTCTTAGTTCAGCAAGGCGCGCTTCGCTAA
>JBGSIA010000106.1:0-167277 GCA_041751935.1 Pirellulaceae bacterium
TGAAGCAGCTTTTCCAGTAGACTGTTATCGACTGGCGGTTCGGCGACGGCTGTGGACTGCGATTCATCCATGATCGCATCAACAGTATCAATTTCCCCGTTTCAGCCAAGATCAATTTCAACAGGCTGAATAGTTACCAAATTGATTATCGAACACGATTATTGGATGTCGTTGATACCGGTATCAACCAAGCTGTATAACGAATTCGCCGTAACAGGGGTGACATTGGCGGATGGAAGTAAAGTAAGCCCCGTTTCTGCGGAACTTCGCAATGCGCCGATCGAAGCTAAGTCGGACGTCGAGCCTGTGCTCTGGATCAACTCAAACCAAGCATATGAATTTTGCAATTGGCTCAGCCATCGCGAGGGATTGGAGCCATGTTTTCAATACCGAGAAGTTCCACCGCAAGTAGCAAGCAGCGCAAACTTTGCACCCGCGGAAATTCCCTGGGTCGTCGATGAGTCAGCCAACGGTTATCGCTTTCCTACATTGGAACAATACATTGCGGCAGTTCAGGCAGGCTACTCGAAAGGAACTCCGTGGGCGCATGTTACAGAGATCGGGATGATCGGCGGAGACTACGTTCCGTTTGTCACCGACGAGCGAATTCGTCCCCTGCATTCGCTCATATCAAATCGGCGAGGATTATTTGTCAACGACGTCAAGTGCGGCACGTTCCTGTGCAATCACGAAAAATACGCAAGCGTACATATTTGGAACAAAGACTATACCACTCAGTTGTTCCAACGTCGATCTTTGTTAGAGATTTCGATCTATCTGGTCCAAAAAGTCGACGCCCAGGACTAATGCCGCGTTGCTAGTTTAAGGACAATAGAACGTGTCACAATCTTCGTTGGTAAGCGACCCACATACGTAGTTTGCCGTACGGCAGGCCGTTTTTACGGCTTCCACCCAGCAACTGTAGGAATTGTTGTAGTAGCATTCTTCGTAATCCTCGCTAGTAGGATCGCAACCGTAATGCACCGGATCAGAACAATTGAGAAGTAACCCCTGCTCTAAAACAATTTTGTTTGAGGTTCGACACATTGCGAGCTTGGCGTGCGCTGCATTGAGACACAACGCTCGCAAACCTCTTTGACCATCGCCGCTATATGTTCTGTTACAGCAATCCCTGTCGCTATGATATTGAGCCAAGCATTCTCTTGGGTCGCCGCTATTTACATGTTGCTGCAAACATCTTGCGAATTGCTGTGTTGCGACGGACGACCCGATGGTGGTTGCTGAAGCATGGACGATCGATTCTTGGGTGCCACTTTGAGCATTTACGGACATAGTTGTATTGCAACAGCGAGGTACTGTCACAATCGATTGCTGGACTGGTCCGCACGCTGGCGGGCAGGTTCGGCGCTGGCACAGTCGCCGCAGGAAGCCGCCGGCGTCAGCGGACTGGACTCCGCTGGCGAGCAAAAATAGGGGAACGAAAATGACCAGAGTGCTGATGCGTAACATGTTGATTGACCTATCAATTGCCTAAAAGACTATACTTTGGCCAAACCAACGCGGCTTAGCCCGATTGAGCGGGCTGATTGTACCAGCACCCAATGGGCGAAAAAACCCTAATGGACAAGACGGTTTCCACATTACATTCGCAATCTCAGTATGGCCTTTCCAGCCTGTTGTGGATTACCACGGCTTCGGCTGTGACGCTGGCTTATGCTCGATCCTTCGGCTCCGCAGAAATGCAACTCGTTGGAGCCTACGCCTTCTTCGTTACACTATTCGCATCGTTGATTGGTGGGCTCACCGGTGCCTGGAGTGACACTTGGTTTTGGTCGATTTTGGTGACTCTGGCGGCACTGGTTGCGGTGGCTGGTTACCCGATGCAGAATTGGGAAGTGAGGTACGGCTGGGGAGCCGTCGGCGCTGGTTGCGGGGCACTTTGCGGGTCTCGCTGTCCGACTCAGATTGTGCGTGGCAGTGTGGCAGCAGCGATTCTCGGTGTTGTTCTGATGACTCTGTGCGTGCTGCTACTCAGGCGACAAACACCGGGCTTACTTGTACAATTCGATATCATCAGCGCTTGTATCATCGGTGGGTTGCTGAGGCCATTGGTCGAAGTGATTGAGCGAGTCCGGCTAGGAAGCCGCGTTCCTCGGGTCGTCTTCGCAGCCTGGTTAATCCTTTGCTTGATCGCTGGCAAATCGCTTTTTTCTTAACGACAGGAATGAATTCCGTGAGCTGCGTCCATTTGAAGAAGCTGTACGAGTTGTGTGCCAAGGAAGAACTCAAGATTGGCGCCAGCGACTTGGTACGGATTGTTTGCAAACAGTGCAACGAGCAAGAAGTTTGTCCAACGATGCTGATGGACAACTACGAAGTGATGCATCCACAACAGGACAGTGACGCGGAAGATTCATCGAATCCTCCGGCCAATTGCCCAAGTTAAGCAGCTCGAAGGCAAGCAACGAAGAAGTGTCTTGGTCGTTCCTCCGCTAGCGGGAACGATCAACCGAGGGCCAAACTAGCCGACTTCACCATACTGAGAAAAGGAAGTTCAAACTCTGGTGAAATCGGCTACTAAGAGAAAATTACCGGCTGTTTAGACCGTCGCACTTATGCTCTTGCGAAGTTTGGATCCGTTGCCAGCCTGACCGAAGGACGTCATTCGCGCCTTGCAAACTTCCTTCATCGCTGCACGAGCAGGTTTGAGGTAAGCTCGTGGGTCGAATTCCGAAGGGTTCTCTTGCAGCACCTTACGGATCGCACCGGTGATTGCCATGCGACAATCTGTATCGACGTTGATCTTTCGAACGCCGCTCTTGATGCCTCGCTGGATTTCCTCGACGGGAACGCCGTAGGTCTGTTTCATTTGACCACCATACTTGTTGATGATGTCTTGCAGTTCCTGGGGCACGCTGCTGCTGCCGTGCATGACCAAGTGCGTGTTGGGCAACTTGGCATGGATCGCTTCGATGCGGTCCATGGCGAGCACTTCACCCGTTGGTTTTTTGGTGAACTTGTATGCTCCGTGACTGGTTCCGATGGCCACAGCGAGCGCATCGACGCCGGTGTCCTCGACGAACCGTTGTGCTTCATCGGGATCGGTGAGCAACTGGTCATGTGACAATTCGCCTTCGGCACCGTGACCGTCTTCCTGCTCGCCACCACCACTTTCGAGCGAACCAAGACAACCTAGTTCACCTTCAACACTGACGCCGCGTGCGTGAGCCATCTTCACTACTTCACTGGTGACTTGGACGTTGTAGTCGTAGTCAGCGGGTGTCTTACCATCGGCCTTGAGCGAACCATCCATCATGACGCTGGTGAAACCGTTTTCAATTGCCGACAAGCAGGTCTCTGGGCTGTTGCCGTGGTCCTGGTGCATGACGATCGGAATATGTGGATACAACTCCGTAGCGGCAATCATCAGATGGCGCAGATACGCGTCCTGAGAATAGGACCGAGCACCGCGCGACGCTTGGATGATCACCGGTGAGTCGGTATCTTCAGCGGCTTCCATGATCGCCTGGATTTGCTCCATATTGTTGACGTTGAATGCAGCAACGCCATAGTTGTTTTCAGCGGCGTGGTCGAGAACGACCCGCAGAGGCACCAAAGCCATGACGGAATCCCTGTAAATTGGTAAAGAATCGAAAGTCAATTTGAGCCCTGATTATCCCGCACGAGGGTCTCGTCGCAAGGGCCGAAGACCATTAGAACGAACCGCAATTGGAACTCGACTACTAGGAACGATCATGTCAGCCCAAGACCGGACCCTCGACCAATACCATGAATTGATGCAGATCAACGCTGTATCGCACATCCTTCGTGCAGCCCGCGAATGCGGTTTGCTCCAGCAATTGAGCCTCGCCCAGCACACTGTGGACCAGCTGTGTGACGTCCTTTCACTCGAGGACGAAACGCTGCCGTTGCTGCTGGATGCCCTGCGAAGTATCGGGATCATTGAGCGATATGGTGACGATTTTGCGCTCTCGTCGGCGGCCCGCTTGCTGTGTCAATATGACGCAGACCTAGGCGACTCGTATTGGTCTTCGTTGGCGGATCACCTGCGGTCCGCGTCCGGTGAGGGCGGACGTCGCGTCGGGGCGGATTTGCGGCGACACTTCGAGAGCGTTGCGGCGACCCAGTGGGTTCATACGCCAGCAGCAATGCAGGCGGCCGAAATTCTTGATATCGCGAACCTGGAGTCCGAATCCCTAAGGTTACTGGACTTGGGTTGCGGCAGTGGGGTTTGGAGTTGTGCGATGGCGTATGCGCACCCCGCGATGAAACTCGTGTTTGTTGACGAACCATCCGCCTTGGGGGCGGCGCAAACAACGGCATCATCGATCAGGTTGCACGACCGTTTTGATACAATCGTCGGTGATCCGTTGACCGTCGCGTTGCCGGAAGATCAGTCGTTTGATTTCGCGCTGATCGCCCAGCGACTGCATGCCATGGAACCAAATTCCGGCGATCGGTTACTACAACGAGGAGCTGCAGTACTCAAGCCCGGCGGAAAACTCATTGTGATCGATCTGTTTCGCGGACCAGCAAAACCCAACCTGAGTGAGTCCGTGGAGTCTCTCAAGTTGATGCTACAGACACCCTCCGGAGCGATGCCGCCACTTGAAGATGCCAGACAACGGCTGGAACGCAACGGCTTAATGAATGTGCAATTTACGTTTCTTGCTAACAGCCGGACGAACCTGGGGCTGATGGTCGGTGAGACCGCTTCGTGAGAGCGATCTCCAACAAGCATCTGCCATACGAGAATTGGCGTTGGTTTTTAGCCGACCAAACGCAATACGTCCGCTCAAAGCCGACGCTAAGTTTCAAACTCGCCCCTCTTTATCAACCTCAGCTAGCGACGCCGACCGCCACCACTTCGCGGGCCGCGTTGGGATTTTGAGCCACCGCGATTGTGATTTTCGATGTTGGCATTGACCAACAGCTCCACAGTTTCCAACCAAGTGGGGATGTCACGTCGACGGCCGGCTTCGGCATCTGGAACACCCTCGGTGCCTGTATCGCGGTTCGCTCGAGGCGTAGTTTCTGCGGCGTTAACGTCAGCAGCGGGCGTTTCGCTTCGACCGGAGCGGCGCGACCGCGGCCGACGGCGCGATCCGCTACGAATTTGTTCGACTTCCTCGTCGTCCTCGTCGTCCTCGTGGTCATCATCAAATCCGACGATTTCGAGTTCATTGTCGAGTTCATCCTCTTCGACGTCATCTTCCACATCACGGCGTGAAACGTCAGTCGTCTCGGGGCCGCTACGTCGCCGTCCACGGCGCCCTCGTCGACGCGATCGAGAGCGCGGTGCCGCCGAAGCAGTGTCGTCATCAGCCAACATGGGTTCAACGGCATCTTCCATCAACCCGATGCCAAAATCATCGTCATCGACTTCTTCGAAATCAGAATCCAAATCTGCTTCCGCATCACGACGCGGCCGAACATCAGTCCGCTCCCCGCGAGGCCCGCGGTCTCTGTCTCGATTGCGATCACGACCTCGTCCACGGCTGCTTTCGCGTTTGTCGTCACGGCTCGCACCCCGAATTTCATCTTCATCCGTCCTGGTTACTTCGCTCCGACGCGGAGCTGATTCACGTTGGGCCGGTTGCTGCGAAGTGGATACATCTCGGACACCGCGCCGGCGCGGACTTGTGCTGTCAGGCTCCTCCTCCCCACGCGGCGGCGATTCCAATCGGTCCGCATCCTCCTCGCTCATTCGCTGGCGAATACCACGGCGACCACGGCGACGAGAGGATCGCCTGGGGCCTTCATCATCGCTCGTATCCGGTGGCAAAACTTCCGCCGACTCCAAATCGTCATCGTCGTCGTTCGACTTAGCAATACTTCGGCGAGTGCGCTCGACGGATCGTTCTGGCTCTCGGGTGCGATCTTGATCGCGCGACCTTGACGAAGGTTGCCGAGGCTCAGATTCGCGAGTCTTTGGCGATTCAGCTCTGGGCTCCGGATCGCGACGGAACCCAGCAAACAGATCGTCTTCGTCCACGTCGGGCGTCGACTTAGCTTGCGTTATCGGCCCAACGGGTTCGTCGGGTCTTCGCTTTTCAGATTCTCGTTCGCTGCGACGCTCGCTACCGACGCCGAACTTACCGGCGATTCGTCCCCACATCGAGGATTCTTTTTTCGCAGGTTCATCGGATGCGGGCGTCACACGATTCTCCTGCCGATCCGACTTCACTGGCTCGCTTGCCTTCTGGCTCGGTTCACTGGCCTTGAAGCCACGTGTCGCAGCGTCCGCCGGCTTTGGAACGCCGAAACCCGGCAACTGGGGCGGTGGTGTCACGGCTGTTAACGCTTTGAGTACCTCGTCCCCGGTGACGGTATCGTCGGTGATATCCGCATCGGCAGCAGAAAACGCATTAGCGGCAGGAATCGAAGTCTCTGTAGAAACCGCCGCCTGTCGCCATCCAAAATCTTGAGAATCACTCGGGACTCCGGCGGGGATGGATTCCCCAGTCGCTCGTCGAGTTGGTGGTTCGGTTCGTTCATCCGTTTTAGCAACCGCAGGCGGCACTGTCGGTTCGTCATCGTCGAGATCACGAAACGAGCCGAACCCAAGGACGTTGTCGCTGGTCGATTTGGTGGGCGAATGCTTGGGTGAAGCGACGAACTCTTGGACAGCATTCGATTCTTGACGAACGCCCCAGTCTTGTTCTGCACGAAGTACAGCTGGTTCGGCTTGCGACTCTAACTTTGCCTTGGGTTCTGACCGTTTATCACTCGGAGGAGTCTTTCCTTCCGGCGGTGTAGAAGCAATGGGACTTTTTTCGGGCTTTTTAGCGGGTTCGACAGGAGGCTCAGCGGCCCCAGGTGCGCCAAGCAAATTAGCAAGGAAATTCCAATGGTCTGATTTCATGAACTGATTTAAGTGTTGTGTGTTGTATTGCCGGGTGCGAATTTGCACTGGCCTTGTTCAGCAGCAACATGGCGATCTTTCACCATTTGCTTGGCCCGATTGCTCACAGAGCAGGTGGGACTTCAAAAGCAGGGGGGAGACTGACAACATCGCCGACTTGCACTAAGTGGCGTTTCCCAACCTTCTTGTATTTCTCTTTATATCGCTCCACAGCGTCCAACCCAAGCCCGAACTGCTAGTTTCCCCGGAGAAGAGCCGGGATAAATGGGGGATTTCCGTGGTCAAGTCACCGTATCCTTGACTCGAATTGATGTCGCGACGTCCCCAATTCACGACGCAGCGGCTCGGTTTCCGTTCCACCAGCTTTGTTCACCGTGGGCGCGTTGCTCAGGCTCTCGCGGCGTTTGCGGGTTGTATCCGGATTCGACCCATTGGCTACGCATCGCTTCAGCCGCAGCCTCGTCGGCGTCGATCGTGCCGTTCGCAGGCTCGCGTTCGTACCAAGCCCAGCCAATCGCTGGTGCGGGTTCGTCGATGTACTCGATCTCCTCCGTAAAGGTTTCCGGTTCGTCGTAGTCCTCATAGACGACTTCGCGAACGACCGCCGCTGGCTTGGGTTTCCGCTTGGGCTTGGGCTTGGGTTGCGGTCGCTCGACATACACGATCTTGGTTTTTGGCACCGGCTTCGGCTCCGGCTCGACCATGACCACTGTTTTCTCTGGCTCTGCGGCAACCGGTTCTTCCTCCGGCTCTACAACGGAGTCTTCTTCGTACACCTCTTCAATTTCTTCTTCGTACTCTTCTTGATGCTGGTCAGGCTCCGGCGGCAACAGTACCGAGGCACGCCCAGGGCGTCCCTGTGCGGGCATGATTCGCACTTCGACTTCGATGTCGTGGAAGATATCGACGATGTGTTGGTGACAGGTAAACATCAGTACTTGATGCCCCAGTTCGGCAAACGTCTTCAATGTCCGCGCCGCATAGATTGCACGATCGCGGTCGAAGTTCACCAAAACATCATCGAGCACCAGCGGCAGCATCACACCACGCCGCGCGTATGCCGCCGCCAGCGACAATCGCAATGCGATGAACACGGCTTCGCGCGTTCCGCGACTAAGCACTTCCAGGGGCAACGACTTTCCTTCAGCACCGTCTATTTTGAGTTTGTTTGTTCCTAGCGGCGTCCATATCCGCGTGTATTTGCCATCGGTCAATTGCCGCAGAAACGACGATGCTTCGCGAAGTGTCTCCGGCTGTCGTTCACGCTCGAAGGTATTGCAGACGTCTTCGAGCAGCACGCTGGCGACCGCCAACGTTTGCCATCGCCTCACCATCGATTCAATTTTGCGTTCGACACAACCGAGTTCCAACTGGACGGTTGACAATCGATTGTCGTCACTGAGCTGTTTCATCTCTTGAGCCAACTCACCCTGGCGGGTGCGCAGCGCCGCGACTCGCTCTTCGGTTTCCGTCATCCGTGTTGTCAGCGATTCCCAACGTTTTTCTAAGTCGCTGGCCTTGGCGCCTTGGATCTCTCTGGCGACGTCGTCGTAGGGAGCTTGGTTGCCGATGATCGAACGAACTTGTTTTTCCAGCTCCGCGTACTTGGTTCGCATTTGTGCCAAGTTGCTCTTGGTATCCACCATTGCGTAGAACTGTTCTTGCGTCGCCACGCCACACTTGGCCCACAACGCGCGTCGCTGTTGTTCGCCACGTTCGATACTGCGGAAGTACGCGGATTGCTGGCGTTTGAGCTGGGTGTCTTGTTCCTTCAGTTCACGTCGACGTTTGATCCAATGTTGTTGACGAGAGAGTTCCTCGTGCAAATGATTGAGCTGTTCGAGCGGCCCAGTTCGTGGTTTTTGACGCGTGCTGTGATCGTCAAACTTATCGGATTTGTCTCGCTTGTCGCGACGGTCATCGTCAATTTTGGGTTGCGTTTTCACTGCGTCTTCCTGGACTTCCAGTGCTTCCAGGTACAACGCTTCGATGCGTTTGGCGATCGTTTGACGTTCGCGAGATCGCTGCTCTCGCTCGATCGTCAGCTCATCCACTCGGCGACGACTCGATTGCATCGTTTCGTAACCATCGCTCAGTTTGCGAACACTCGACGGCGACATGGAATCGCTTAAACCAAGCTTATCCAAAGTTGCGGTCCACATACGACGCGCGTCCTTGAGCCCGTCGCCAGCAGAGGTCGCGCGGTCACGCGACGTCTTGTAGGACTGAAGTGCCGCTTGATGTGCGTGATAGGTCGGCAAGGCAGCTTCGAGTTCGCTTAGCAATTGTTCGCTCTCGCGAAGTCGCAACTCCAACGATTGACCGTTGGTGGGCAGCGACGAATCGACGCTATCACGCTCTGCTTCAACTTCGCGAATTTGTCGCCGCAGCGTATCGATTTGACGCTCGCAATCCTCCAGGTCCAACGACGATCCGCGGCGTCCATTTTCACGGCCAAAGTAAAAGGTCGTTAAACAGAGGAACCCAATGAACACGCAAATGAAGCCCCAATTCGGATCGGGGTCTTGGACAAACCAAGTCGCACCGAGCACATTGAAGATGCCGTAGAATAGCGCCAGTCCACCGATGACAAAAGGCACGCCCAACAGGATCGCGCGATCCACCGGCAGAGCCTCGGCCGTTGTCAAGTCGATCGACTCTTTCTCCAAGTCACGATAATGTCGTTTCAGCTTATCAAGGTGCTCGCCCAGCTGAATTCGATGTTTGATCGAGCTGATGGTTTCTGTCTGCTGACGAATCGCTTGCTGTAGATTTCCAGCGCGGGCGCGCTCGAGAATCTCACGCAGATTCTCGCCCAGTTTATCAGCCTTGGCCTTGTGTTCACCTGCTTCGGATCGCGACTGTTTGAGCAAAAACATTTGCTCCTTGACCTGTTTCGCTGGTCCCGAGAGCGCCGATAACGTTTGCTTGGAAAGATCCGGCAGCGGGCTGCTGTCGCCATCAGCAATCGCCAGCCGATCGGTTTCATCAATGCCCAATCGCTCGGCATCGGCATCCAGTTGACGTTTAGCCTTGGCGATTTGGTCGTCCAGTCGCGTGATCTGTTCTTCAAGAGCTTCGATCCAAGTGCCTTGTTCGGCTGCCGCTTCGATGCGCCCCTGCAAGTCGAACATTCGCTTGCTAAGCGGCAATTGTTCGGCTTTGTCTCGCAACTCACGACGACGTTTTCTGACTTCTTCGAGCTTTTCTCGCTTCTCGGCGACCAGCGCATCGATTTGAACCAGTTGACTTGGTGCTTCATCGGGAAGCATCGTTTGATGCTCGGTCTTGGCGATGCTATCGGCCAGCTCCGCGCGTTCTTTCCAAGTATCAAAAACGGCGGTCGCGACTTCCACGCAACGGCTCTCGCGTTCCCATGCTCCTAGCCGCTCGGTGAGTTGCTCGATTTCTTGCAGTTGCACTCGACGCTGTGTCGCCAACTCGCTCCAGCGGCGTCCACCACGCGTCAGTTGTTCGACCTCGTCGCGCAGTTTCTCTCGCTTTAAAATCAATCCAGCCAGTTTCGTCTTTTCATTCTCGTCATCGGGAGTCGTCCGACCGATCATGTCTTGGCGACCACTGCGCAGTGAACGCATCACGTCGACAAGTGAGACACGATCCAGGCCACTGGACAGTTTGTACAATTCATCCGCAGCGCTGGTGTCATCGAGCGTGCTAAGTTCCTGCAGTTCACGGATGCCGATCGCGAACACATTGGTAAAGATCGGCTCGTCGATTCCACCGAGCAAACTCGTCAATCGATGCTGGCCCTGTGACAAGCCGTCTTGACCGGTGACGGCCAGATTGCCGACCACGCCGGAGTCCGTTAATTGGCTGTGACGGCGGACTTGGTAACCTCCGCCTGGACCCGTGATTCGAATTGCACCACCAGGAGTTCCGCCGTGCAACGGTGGCAAGTAGCGGCCACGTCGGTCGGACGAAAATCCGTACAACATCGCCCGCAAGAATTGCATCAACGTCGTTTTGCCTGCCTCGTTGGGGCCGTAAAACAAGGTCATGCCATCTTGCATCGAGTCGACGGACAATCCTGTCCACACGCCGAACCCGTCGATTTGAATGTCTTTTACTTTCATGATCCTTGCACCAATTGAGGCTTCCCGCCGCGGAGCAACTCGACGCCCAACAGCGTCGCTTGATCAAGTACGTCGATACGCGCACTTGAAGAAATTTCGGCCAACATACCTGCCGTTGTTCCCGGCAAGCCCACATGCTCTTCGGTAAACGGCAACAGATTCAACTCACGAGCCTCGGCTTTGCGAAACTTGTCCGCTGCCCGCAGAAAGTCGCCCAGGATGGTGTCTTCGTCATTCCACGTTTTCGGATAGTGACGCGGCGGTCGAATCGTCAATTTCGCGGTCCAAGCCGATGGGGCGCCGTGGCCATATTCGCGTCGTAACCACTTCAGTAGTTCCTCGGCATCACCGATCGAATGCAACGTATCGCCGTCACCGATCGAGATGTCCCAGCCAATAATCAAGTGGCGTCCGCCGTGCTCGTGCTGTAGCCGTGCAATACGTTCACCAATCAGATTCTTAACGCTGCCGATCGCCGCAATCTCTGCTGCATCAATCTCGACTCGACAGTAGCGGAACACGTCGCACTCGATCCGATGAATCCGCGTCGTTTGGTCCGAGTCGACGTCAACGATCGTGTAGCCGTGACCATCGCACTCCTCGAGCGAGCGGCCTTGAGGAGAACCGCAATAAACTGCACCCGCCGTTGCACCGCCATCGAGCACGCGTCGATTGTGCTCGCCACCCAGTGCCCAATAATCGAAGCGCCCTTCAGCAAGCGCCGAGGCCTCCGCGTGTCCGTAGCCCAGTGCCACCGTGAAATCATCGGTCGGTTCGATGCGATAGCTGGGCACAAGCAAAACGCTGCGACCTTCACTGCTGCGGCCGATGACTTGGCAAATCGTTCGTCCAGCCCGCTCCACGGGAACCGTGCTGACACGCGATTTTGAAAACAGGGTCACATTGCCGGGCAGCGGTGCCGCCTCGGGCCACTTTTGCGGATCGTCGGCGACCCCAGCAGACCAGAAAACAGGGATTTTCTTGGCGTCGAGCTTCTCGAAATTGTCCAGCAGCATCGACATGCCGTGCGGCCCGGCAGCCAACGGACTGAGCAAGTCCCCACACAAACACAAGAAATCGACATTTCCGGTGATCGCCGCATCGAACACAGCTTGTGCCGCCTTCCACGGCGCATTGGCCATCGCTTCTCGCAAATGGCCCGGCAGAGAGTCCAAATCACTTAGAGGTTGCTCGAGATGAAAGTCACTGGCGTGGATAAAGCGGAATGATTCGCCCGGCATGGGTTCCCTCCGGTGGCGGCGCAAAAATCGTACGTTGGACACTTTCCAAGCGGAAAAAACGTGTTTTCCGTCACATCATGTGACTGGGGGTCCAGCGGGAGTGGACCACCGCGAGGTAGCGTCGACCTGGGAGTTTAACGGAATTCGTGAAACCGAGCCAAGTGGAGTTTTTTCCGTAGGGACCTGCTATTGCGATACGAGCCAGAACGGCTGGAGCAAGCGGCGGATCTCTGTTTCTCCGATGGCGACTTTCTCTACCCGGCGGCCGGTCCAGCGGTCCGAAACGCCCTGCACAACGCATCGCATGGCGTCATCGAGCTGGTAGGTTGCCGCTAAATGGGCCACGATCGACAATTGATAGCGAGACTGGGGATAAATTGGTACACCTCTCTGGTCGAGCGACCATTGATCCAGATCGATATCGATCCAACCAGAACTCGCATGCGATTCCGCTAAGATTTCTTGCAAACTACTCGGCAGCGACTGAACAGCCGATGCATGAACCTGTACTTTCACTCGACTATTGTGGGGAGAATAGAGTGCCCAAGACGGCCAGTGGTCAAAATAGCCCCATCGCTCAGCTAGGGGCAGAACAACCACTAGGCCCAACAACGCGTAAGCGATCATTGATACTGAATGCGTCGAAATTGGATTCCGTGGGGACGAGTCCTGTGGATACCACCGCACGAACAGTTCCCAGGCGACATACGCTAACAAAAGGTTCCACAACAACACGCCGTAGCTGTGATTGAAACCCAAGGGACCAAGCATCACGAACAATCCAATATGCATCGCCATGATCAGCCAACCAGCAACCTGGCGAGTGGACTGAAATAAAACGCCTACTCCGCCCGCTAATTCAATCAGCGGCAAAGCAATCGCTAAAGCAATTTTTTGCTTCTCGCCAACTCGCCCTTCCAATCCGAGGCAGGATAGCGGCGGCCGCAGAAAGTCTTGCCCGACGGTGTGAATGAATTGGTAATCCAGTTTCCCCAGAGCGCTGTAGATATAGGTACTGGCAAGGAACCAAATCAGGCACCGTCGTGCGGGGCGTTCGTCCAGAGCCGCGAACAGCACACCAGCGATTGCGGCTTGGTACGCCCAGGGTTGCAAACGGTGCTGATCAACGACGAACGAAACGACCAAGCAACAACTGATTACACCCCAGGCTACCGATGATTGCGTGGGGAATGTGACCGCCACGAAGCAGGCGAAATAAACTCCGACCAGCGACAGCGTCGCCAGCCACCACGAGACGGATGGCGTGATCGCTAACATTGCCACGCTCGGGTAAGCATTGTTGGACAACACATTACCCGGCAACCATAGCCTCCACGTTGCCGCGATGAGCAACACCAAACATGCCGCCCAGACGCGAGACAACATTAGGCATTCGTCTTCACGTCAGCCGAATCCGCAACGTTGACCCACACATGAACGTGGGGTGCACCGCGGTAGTGCCAAACGAACGACGGGCCTTCCAGTCGCCAATTGTCCCACACACCATCGCCGCCAAGATCGTTGTCGCTAAAGAACGCTAGGTGACAGGCATCCAAACCACCTTGAGTTTTCAGACAGGCCATTGCCTCGTCGCGATCACTTTGGCGATACATTTCCACTAGCTTTTGCAGCACCGACTGCAGATGCTCGCGCTGGTCCGCCGACATTTCGGTGACCGGGATACCGGAAAACTTCGCGTCACTGCCTTGAAACCCGACGGCTTGCTCGCGCGGCGTCTTGGGAAGCACGGCAAGTTTCTGTTGACGCCCGTCAAACATTTTGTACAAGTCGTTTGCCGCAACGGCTTGATGCCAAAAAACATTGTCCGGATGCGTTGGGCCTTCGTTGAACTCGGGTGCGTGACCGTAGAAAATCGGGCCACCAAATGCCACATGATCCGCCGAATCCCCGTCACAGCGCAGCGTCATATGTCGCCCTGTCATCACGAGTTCAAACTTACCTTCACCGGGCTTGCCGAAGATCGCAATTGATTGCTCGTGACCAAAGCCACCTGCGTCGTCTTCGAGTTGTTGGTAGTAGCGTTCATGCCAAGCCGGATCGATAATCGATTCGAATACCTTGGTGATCAATTCGCGTTGGTCGTCGGTGTAAAAGTCCGAAATTATTTCGTGATCGGTGATGTTCCAGTTATTGGCAACAAACGTTCGCAACAGCCCTCGTTTCTTGTCCATGTGATCCCAATCAAAACACACGGACTTCTTTTGTTTGTCCGAGAGTGATTGATAGAGCAGTCCAGTAAGCGATTCTGCGGTCGCCGCTGGCGCAGCGGCGGGAGCGGGTTCCGCCAGCAATCGCGTTGAACCGGCAAGCGAGCCAGCACCAATCGCAGCGGTAGCCGTTCCCAGAAATTGACGGCGATTCAGATTTTGAAATTCTCGCATGTGACAAACCCTTGGAGAAAGATGGAGGGAAATCGGGAACCCGAAATTATACTGCCTTAACCAAACCCTTGCTCGATTAACTCGCAAAAATTCCGTTGCGGCTGCTTGCCAACAGCGTCGTGCTGGCGAGTTTTTTTCTTCCGACCATTGCACAAAATGGTACCGGAAATCGTGAGAGTACCGTCGTTTCAAACGTGGCGACGACTATTAGTCGATGTTTCAGGGTTCGGAGACTGAAAGTCACCACCACTTATTCTTCCCGCGATGCTAAGTAGCTGCGGTTACGACGAGTTCAATGCGATAGTCGGGCGAAGCAAGCTGAGCATGGATACAGGCTCGGCTTGGGGCGTGCCCCTCGGGCACCCACGCGTCCCACAACTCGTTGAATGTCGCCAAGTCCGTCGGCTCAGGCAAATAAATCATCACCTGTAGGAGACGACTGCGATCACTTCCTACCCATTCCAACCGCTTGTCGACTTGAGCGAGAACCTGCTCGAACTGCGCACGCATTGATTGCGACGGATCGTCGGGGACCTCGACAAAGTACGCGACTCCGCCATAAACCACTGCGTCAGACCAACGCCGTGTGACACCAATTCGCTGGATATTTATGTTGTTCAATGTTTTATTTCCATGCTCAGAACCTGCCCGAAAAAGAGCATAGACCCAACACAAACAAAATTGACGAAAATGGCGATCCTTGGGCTTCCAATGAAGGAACTTGCTTCCCCCTTCATTCAAGAGCCTTTCAGGTAGTCACAAAGCTACGAAACCGGAAATTATTCTCCGCTAAGAAACGCTTCATTGGCAAGCCAACCGGTTAAATTTAAGAACCGTCAAAGCTATCGAACCCGAACACTTCGGCATCGTCTCATTCGACTGCGCTAAGCAACGTAGCAAGTGGATGTTCTCCAACTTCAACGGCCGTGTGCTTACCGAACCCACGCCAGTCGAGCATACCAGCGGTGCACTCTCTGCAATGACAACATTGGTCCGTGATGTCGCGGCAGCCGAAGCGATCCTTCATTCTGCCATCAAAGGCTACGGTTCGGTCACGTTGCCTTCTCCACCCGCTAACAGTCTTCGCAAGCAATCTCTCGATCTCCTTCATTTCGCTAAGCGGGCCAACGGCAACCATACGGAATGCAAGACCCTCGCTGAGTTGCTGTTCAGTGTTACCGTATTCGCACAAAGCATCAATATTCAAGGCAGAGCATCCGGCTTCAGAGCCGCGCCGAATCTTGGTTCGCGTGCTCTCGCAGAATCTCAATTAGAAAATCAGCGTTTGCTGAGATCGGGCCAGCATCGTTTTGACCACCGTACCATCCCAATACTTCTCTCCACGATTTCAAGTATGCCTCGCGTTCGGTGGACCACATTGTCTTGGCCGCTATCGCAAACCGAGGTATAGGAAACCGCAGCTCCAAACTCACTCGACAATCGGATTCGCTCCGTGCTGTTGAACAGCGAATCATTGGCAATGGATATCGAGACAAGCTCTCGTAAGAATAGCCATGCGCGGGACTCAATCGACTTTGGCCCAATCGATATTGCAGCCAAGCTAACAGCAGCAACCCTGTAATCGCGGCGATAACCATCGGCACCACCGATTGATGCGTTTTAAACAGTTCCCATGCAACCCATCCGTCTAACAAGAGCAATCCGATCATCAAGGGCACGACTGCGACTAGTCCGACAATCGGTGAACGAAACAGATAACTCGAGACAAATCCGACAAGCAGTAACTGGATGTTTAGATAACCTACAGTGAGTTGGTTCAATACTGTGTCGGTCGTCCCAGTGTACCTTTCTGGCAGAAACTGCAGCACTAAATTCAACGCTAAGGTACTGACGGTCCAGGCGGCCACCAGCGATGCAATGGCCACCAATAATTTTGCCCAGATGACATCGCGTCGCCGCAATGCCAATGTCCGTAACCAGTTGAGCGTTCCGTTTTCTTCTTCGGTTGCCACCATCAGTGCCGGCGCTCCGAATGCCAGTAAACTCGGCAACAGGGTCCAAAGCGTTGTTGCCAATTGCGTCAGATTCAAAGGCGAAACGTAGTTGGATACGTGGAGTACGGCGATCATTGCGTTCGATGCGATCGCGGACACCACGATTAACAACACCAACGGACGAATCAGCAAGGTGTCTTTCCATACCAGTCGAGCGAACGCGGAATTCATCATGCGACCTCCACAGAGGACATTCGCACTGGATCATCACCGTGGGGTGTCACTTTGTCGTCACAAACTGCGATAAAAATCTCTTCAAGTGTCGCTCGCATCGCACTCAGCTTGGTAACGCCCGCGCCAGTACCGAAGTCCGCCTGCCAATCACTGGGCAAGTCCTTCACGACCCAACGGAACTGTCGCCCAGTCCGAGATTCAGACAGCACCTGACCTCGTGGCATCGCGATCACACCCTCGCTTGTATCAATCGTCGCGGTCACGATCTGAACGTTCGACTTCAGTTCTTCCAGCGGCTGGACAATTTTCAGTTCGCCGCGATGCAGAATCGCCACCCAATCGGCAACTCGCTCCACTTCCCCGATCTGATGACTGCTTAACAGTACCGTTCGCCCCACCGCAGCGCGATCGACCATCGATTCGAGAAACTGTCGCCGGACCATCGGGTCCAAACCGCTGGTTGGTTCGTCCAAAATCAACAGTTGCGGGTCATGGCTGACCGCAATCGCAAGAGCCACTTTGGCCCGTTGCCCCTTACTTAAATGTTTGATCTTCGTTGTGGGTGGAACAGAGAATTGCTCAATCAGTTCTCTGTAACGAGCAGCAAAACCCTCCGGATAGAAAGCGGACGTGAACCACCCGATTTCGACAGAAGTCATCCAGTCATAGAGTGCAGGGGCATCGGACACATATCCGACCGCGCGGCGAATTGCAACGGAATCGCTGCTGCAGTTGTGACCGAGCACCGAGGCAGTTCCCGAATCGGCAGCCAGAAACCCAGTCAGAATTCGTATTAACGTCGTTTTGCCAGCACCGTTTTCCCCCAATAGTGCAAACACAACACCAGGTGGAACTTCCAAATTAATGTCGGAAAGCGCGACCGTGTGCCTGAACCGCTTGCTAATGTTTTTCAACGACAGAACGGACGACATGGTGAATACTCGCACGAAAGGAGTGACTAGATTTGCACAGGTGAACGCTAAGAAGAGGATGATGATTCGATTTGTCGACGGAGTTCCTTCTCGAATAAATCACGCAGTTCGTCTGGCGACATGCCGCCTCCGAGCGCATCGCTGAGCAACCGAGTCAACGTTTCGGCAACGAGCGTGTTGCGAGCTTTGGTACAGCGAGCGATGGCATCGCGACGAACGGCGAGCCCGCGACCGCGGACGGTTTCCAGCACCAAATCGGTTTGCAACTGCTGGTAGGCCCGCTGGATCGTATTTGGATTGATCGCCAACTCTGCAGCTAACTGCCGCACGCTGGGGACCATTTGTCCGCCGGTAAGAACTCCATCTGCGACCGCCAACTTCACTTGACGAACGAGCTGTTCGTAGATGGGAATCCCATTGGCACTATCGATCGAAAAGAACATAGTAACCGCCTGAAATAGGTGTGTTGCTGTTACGGTACACCAGATCTGCAGTTCGATCAAGCCCTCGACAATGGTTTTTCGCTCGCAGCGAAATCTGCTTTGAAGGTATCCACATTATAGGGTTTAACCCTTGGTGCTTGAGAGATTCAGACGCTGTTGCGGACAGACTTTAAGCGTGCACGCGGTTAGGTCGGAGTCGACTGTGCAGCATTGGGTACACCAGGAACACCGCCAGCCCCAACCAAACGAATGCGAAGCCCGCGATTCGCCAACGATCAAGCGGCTCTCCGAACACAAACGCGCCGACAAGAAATTGAAGAGTCGGGCCGATGTATTGCAGGATGCCGATCGTTGACAGCGCGACTCGCCGTACTGCGGTGGCGAACAACCACAGGGGCAGGATAGTTACCAGCCCGCCGCCGACGAGCAAGCATCGCGTGAACCACGTTGCGTCATTGAGCGCTCCACCACCGGCATTGGTTTTCATCGCAATGACCATTGCCGCAGGACCGACCAGTACAGCGAGTTCAAACCACAACCCGACAAGGGCAGGCAGTTGAGCGCGTTTCTTGACAAGTCCATACAAAGCGAATGACATGGCCATAGCGATGGAAACCCATGGAATGCCGCCACCCACCACGGACATCAAAGCCACGCCGATCGCAGCAATTCCCACCGCCGTCCACTGCATCACAGCAAGTCGCTCCCCCAGAATCACGACGCCCAATAAAACGTTCAGCAATGGGTTGATGTAATAACCGAGCGATGCTTCAAGGACGTGATCATTATTCACGGCCCACAAGAACGCGAACCAATTGATGGCAATGAGGACGGCTGCGGTCGCATACGTTCGCCACACGCGAATGTCGCGCAGTGCGGAAACGATTGCGGCTCGATCGCCTGACGGTCCAGAACGAAGCAGGAACGCCAGGAAAATGGAACTGATGACAAACGCCCACAGCACACGATGCCACATCAGCTCCAACGACGGCACGTGCGAAAGTTGCTTCCAATACATCGGAAACAGACCCCACAGAGTGTGTGCACCGATTGCGCAGGCAAGCCCGATCCGCTGTTCGCGACCACCATGCGGATGCGTCGTGGAATTGTTCACGACGTTCCCCAACCGCCGCCGCCGGGTGTGTGAATTTCGAGTTCGTCACCGGCAATGCAATTTAATTGGGTGGTGGCGGGAAGAACTGTCCGCGCGCCGTTTCGAAACAGAAAGTTCAATCCCGGCTGTCCATTCTCGCCACCCTGAGCCCCATACGGCCCAACCATCCGCCGGTTGGTCAACATCGATACGACCAGTGGCCGCAAGAATTTGAAACGTCGCACTAAGCCGTCACCGCCTCGATACTTTCCGCCGCCACCACTACCGGTACGGATCGAGAACTGCAGCAACCTAACCGGCAAGCGAGCTTCAAGCACTTCGGGATCCGTGATCCGAGTATTTGTCATGTGAGTGTGCACCGCCGATGCGCCATCACCCCACGGGCCAGCACCGCTGCCGCCACCGATTGTTTCGTAGTAGCCAAACTTTTCATCGCCCATCAAGACATTGTTCATCGTACCTTGGCTTGCTGCGGCAACACCCAACGCCCCGAGCAAACAATCGACAATTCGCTGACTCGTTTCCACATTTCCAGCAACCACCGCAGCACACTTTCGCGGGTCCTCGTGGGCGGGAGGGTTGAGTAATCCCGTCGGTATTCGTAGGTCGATTTGACGCATCACGCCATCGTTAAGCGGAAGCTGTGACCCCGAAAGACAGCGAAGTACATACAGCACTGCCGCAGTCACAATGGCGGGGGTTGCATTGAAACCGTTGCGATGGACAGCGGCAGTGCCAGAAAAGTCGATCGCCAATCGGTCACCTTGTCGCATCATCATCAGCTCAATTTGAGTGCCGTCATCAAGCGAGTCGGAAAAATGCATCTTGTCACTCGGTAACGTTCGAATCCACTGGCGAACATTGTCGGTTGCCGCATCCAAGAGCTTCGCCGTGATAGCATCGAGAACGTTCACCGAATAGGTCACGGCAAGTTGTTGCAACAGCCGCGCTCCGTGCGCCGCAGCCGCTTGTTGGGCAGATATGTCGGCAAGGTTCTCGCTGACATTTCGCGATGGATACGGCCCTGATGACAATAACTCGCCAAGCTCGTCGTAGAACATAACACCGCCACGGACGAGCGCGAACGCGCGGATCAGCACTCCTTCTTCGGCTAAACAAGTGGCGTTCGGAGGCATCGATCCAGGTGTAAGTCCACCGATTTCAGCATGGTGTGCCCGTGAAGCAACGAAGAAATCAGGTCTTTGCACTGAACTCGTGCAAAAGACAGGGGCAACGACCGTGACATCGGGCAAGTGCGAACCGCCAGCAAACGGATCGTTGGAGATATAGCAATCGCCAGCGGTCATTTGAGGGAATCGCTGCATCAGATAACGAACGGTATGACCCATTGCGCCAAGATGCACCGGAACATGAGGAGCATTCGCGATAAGTGAACCGTCACTCCGGAAAATCGCGCAACTGAAGTCACGGCGTTCCTTCACGTTGACGCTCGTGCTGGTTAACCGCAAAGTTTCACCGCAAGTATCGGCAATGCCCTGCAGGCGACGGGCAATGATTTCTAACAATACAGGATCGTCGGCGGACGCATTTGTAGAACTAGATGCTGAAACCATTGATGCGCAACGAACCAGCTCCAAAGTGCCATCATCGAGGACGGTGGCACTCCATCCGGGCTCGACGACGAGCACACTTAAGTCGCTGACAATCAGTGAAGGCGCCTCAACTGTATCGCCGACCTGTAGCGAAGCCCGATCAATGACACTGGCATCGACCCAATCATTGTCATTCCAAAGCTTACAGCGTCGTATAACACTTGCGCGAAAGCCTCTCTGCACTTGCGACTGGGGTACCCTTCGCCTCACTTCTGCGTCACATCGCAGGGCGACTAGTTCGACCGCCCGTTGTTCACGACGATAGCCGAACATTGACTCGTGCGACTGATGAAATCGCGCGACGAGCGTCTCGATCGGATGCAAAAGTAACGGTAGTGAAGCGTCGGTGCCCACGTACCGCATGTCGACTTCGTCACGAAAAGTAACGGCGACTTCGTGGTCCGACTCTTGCAACAGCGCAGTGTGAGCCTGTTCTCGCAGTTCCTCTGACCAGCTCAATGCAGCGGCGCAAAGTTGATCGTCGATTGGCCGATACACTCCACGCATCACGATCTTTCCGACGCTGGCAAGTCCCATCCCCAGCGCGCTGAGCATGCTCGCGTCCATCGGATCCAATATACGTCGCATCCCCAGTGAATTCGCGATGCGACAGAGATGCTGCCCAGCAGCGCCGCCAAAACCCACGAGTGCTAGTGCTCGAACATCGCTACCTTGAGCGGTGCTGACCGTGCGAACCGCTTCGGCCATGTGCGTTACGGCGATCTGCAAGAAGCCCTCAGCGAGCCTTGTTGGTTCAATCGTCGTGTGGGTTGCCAATTCCCAGTCACAAGCGACGGCGTGGAGCGCCGCATCCGCCGCCCCCAGATCGAGTTCAAACGGAAATCGATTTCGATCGATTCGACCGAGCAGCAAATTCACGTCGGTAACGGTCAGTGGTCCACCGCGACCGTAACAGGCGGGGCCAGGATCGGCGCCAGCACTTTCCGGCCCGACACACAAACGGCCGCTGCGGACCTGGCAAACCGATCCGCCACCGGCCGCAACCGTTTGAATATCGATCATCGGAGTCAACACCCGAACTCCGGCAACGCGAGATTCGTAACGTCGCGGCAAAGTACCCTCTAAGCGACTGACATCGGTACTGGTGCCCCCCATGTCCAACCCGATCATGCCGGGATGGTCACTTGTCAAATGAGACTTTGCAATGTCCGCAAGTGCGACAATTCCGCCCGCGGGACCGGATAGAATACAGTCACGACCGCGAAAGACGTCTGGCGCAACGAGGTGTCCGCAACTGGTCATCAACCGCAGCCGACAACTTTTCTGACCGCCGAATTGTTGCCAAACTCGCTCGACATAGCGTCGTAGGACTGGATTCAAGTAAGCATCCAAGACCGTCGTTTCGGCTCGTGCGACCAACTTAATCAGTGGGCTGACTTCACTCGAACGACTGATCTCAACAAACCCAATCTCTCTGGCTAAACGTTCGACCAACTGCTCATGTTCTGCATTGATGTAGGAATTCAGCAGACAGATGGCCAGCGACTCGATGCCGGCTTGCTGCAGTCGCAGTAACTGGGTGCGCAACGATTCCAGATCAAGGGGCTCGATTTCCTGGCCACGATTGTCCAGTCGTCCTCGTACTTCGATGACGTGTTCGGTGAGCGGTCGTCGCTTTTCAATGTCAAGTGTGAACAATTCCGGTCGGTCTTGTTCACCAATTCGCAGCACATCAGCGAAACCGGCTGTCACCAATAGACATGTCGTTGCACCGGAGCGAGTGAGTAGAGCGTTGGTACCGCGCGTCGTTCCCAGGCGAACATGAAGCGGCGGTAGGGCGACCTTGGGCGGCACGCCTAGCAGCAATCTCGCTGCCAACACGGGAGCCTCCAAACACGGAGCAATTTCAAGATGGTCGGGCAGGGGCAGAGTGACTGAGGAGGTAAAATGCAGCGTATTTGTCAGTGATTCGTACCGCGAGATCTCTCCACAAACGGTTTCGCCCGATGCCGACTCGACTCGACGAACGCTGCATCCGTCCCAGAAACCATCGACGCGATGCGAAGCGTCAAAATCGACAGCCGCTGTTTGAGCATCGATCCATTGCGAGACACGGCACCGAACCACACCCGTACTCAGTACTTTCGCTGCCGCGCGAACGCCATCTTGATTGACGAAGCAATCGGTGAACGTGCCACCGACATCAGCCCAGACCTCAATTCTTGATATTTCCGGAATTGAGGTTTCCGGCGTCGCAAATTCCGAAACTGAGTTCACGGCGCATCAAATAGTGATAGGCAATCGGCAGTGGCGGATTGGTCCATCAGCGCCACGATAATGTCTCCCGCCTTGAGTTTGTCCGAAGCCGTGGGCACGCGAACGAAACCATCTCGCTGGATCGCGGCGATTAGACAACGACCGGCCAGTGGCAACTCCGCTAGCGTCGCTTGGGTTACGGCCGCGTTTTCAACTACTTCCAGTTCATAAACACCAATCGAGCTTCCTGGCAGCTGGCTCTGACTGATGACGGCGCCTTCATTGAGGAATCCAAGAATCTGCCTAGCCACGACGTCGCGTTCGCTAACGGCAAGATCGATACCAAGTTTCCCAACCACGTTGGCGTAATCCGGTCGACCCACCATGCACATCACGCGGTTGGCACCCAATTCGCGAGCTTCGACTCCGGCCATGATGTTGCTTTCGTCATTGCCGGTACAGGCCACAAAGTAATCAACCGTGCCACCGCCTTCGTCCTCCAGCACACTGCGGCGGTTCGCGTTCGCATTGATCACCGTTACATCGGGTAACAATTTCGCCAGTTGTTCGCAACGTTCAACATCCTGCTCGAGCAACACCACGCGGTAGTCGTGTGTGGACAGTGAACTTGCCAAGTGATAACCGATCTCTCCGCCGCCAGCGATCATCACTCGTTGACGTGACTTTCGATCGGTAGTGCTACCGAAGTACGAACGTGTTTTGGCAACAGCAGCAGGAATCCCGACCAGACTCACTCGATCGCCCGCATGAACTTCATCTTCACCGCTGGCGATCCACATCCGGCCTTCGCGTGAAAGTGAGCCGATGCGAACTCCGCCTGGAAGTTTTACGTTTCGCAATTTTCGTCCAGCAGCTTCACTGCGTGAGCTGACTTCCATCTCGTACACTTCCAGTTGACCGCGAGCAAAGTGTTCCAAAGGGATCGCGTCAGGGTTGCGGATCGCTCGGGCGATTTCAAATGCCGAAAGCTGCTCCAGGCTCAGCAGACTGTCGATACCAAAGTGACGTTGATAGTCAAACGTGCTCAGGTCTCGAAACGCAGGGGCATAAACGCGTGCCACGGCACGTCGTGCTCCGAGCGCTTTGGCCATGCTCGCAGCAACGATGTTGACTTCGTCGTCGCCGGTGACCGCAAGGCAAATGTCGGCACCACAGACATCCGCTTGGAACAAGACCGTACTTTGCGACGCACTGCCTTGGAGCGCGCGCACGTCCAGATCGTTATTGACTTGGCGAACGACTTCCGGATCGCTGTCGATCACCGTGACGCTGTGACGTCGACGACACAGCATATCCGCAATCCAGCGGCCGACAGTACCGGCACCCAAAGTAATAATTCGCATCAAATTGCTCGTTGGATGGACTCGCTGGTCAAACGAGCCAGCCGATGACGTACAGGATCACAAAAATGATCCCCATGAAACCCGTGATCCATCTCGCAGTACCAAGTGCGTGCTTAAAAATCAACGAAGTGTCTTCGTGTCGCGTCGCGCCAAACACGAGCGAAATCGAAATGATTAGCGGCAGATAGTAAAGTAGGTACGTAGGAGAGATGGAAAGCATGAGTGAGACGCTGCGAATATCGAATGGAACGGAGAATTGGTTATGAACTGGCATCGTATGGCGACGATGCCTCCGCATCGTCGTCTTCAGACGCAACTTTTTCAGCAGCATCTTTACGACGACCACTGATGGGAACCGCGAGCGGCCCAGCGTAAGCATCGTAGATCACCAAGATATTCAATAGCCCGGCGATCATCGTATACCAGGAGCCCATCTCGTACCCGGCACCATGGCGGGCGTACCAAGCGGACACTTCGTCAGCGTTGTCTTCAACGACCGGGCGAGCTGGAGGTGCCATGAATCCGCCCCACCAAGGTTCATAGCCGCGGCGAGTCTCTCCCGTCACTGGATCAGTGTATACCCGCATGTGGTTGGCTTGGGCGATCGCCGGCAGCGCCGCCGCCCCGACACCTGCCTGAAGAATATAGTGCCAACGCCAATCGCCAGGTGCCATCGAAGCATAGACCACGTGTCCACCGCCAAGCGTGAAACCAAATATCCAGGTGGCCAGGATGCAGACAACAAACAAGCTGCCTTTGGCAAAACGTCGCTGGTAAAAGTGCCCAGCACCGGGAATCAACCAAGCCAAAAGCGCCGCTAGGGCTCGATTGCGTAAGTCCACGTGACGACCATCGACTTCAATCACACTCGGTTCGCTCGCTGGCATCAGTGAAGACCTAACTCAGTCGGTGTTAGTGGGGGAAACGAAGAAATCTATTAACTATTGTGAAGTAAATGGAGCAAAAGCGATAGGCGAAAGGAATCTGGCTTGACTTATATCGCCGGGCAAGCGTACACGCACGGTTTGGGCCAAGTTCCAGAGTATCGGTTTGTCTGTGACTCCCCATAAAGGGACGATTAATAAACCCAGCGGCGTCACCAACCTTTCCCCCATAACCAATATAAAAACTCACCATGAAACGTAATTTAGTTCGCTCCGCCGTCCGTTTTCTTGCCCCCAGCGTATTTTGTTTTGCGGTTATCGGATGTGGCGGAAGCTCCACAACGTCAAACTCTCCAAACTCAGCATCGCCGCAGGTCGCTCAGGATTCAACGACACCACCGACGGATGTTGTCAGTCAGTTCCTGGATCAAGTTCGACGCGGAGGCGAGGATTCCGGAGCTGGCCAGCTGCTAACACAAATGGCCCAGTCCGAATTGCGTCGAATCGGCCGCACGGTTCAGCCACTGGGTACGCCAGCCGCCTCCTTCGAAGTAACGCGAAGCGAAGCGGTGCCCAACGACCCCAACTCCATACTCGTGCACAGTATCTGGCGCGAACCCAACCCCGAAGGCGAAAGTGCCCAGTTTGAGGTGGTCTGGGGGTTACAACGTGAAGAGGCAGGGTGGCGAATCTCTGGCTTGGCGGTTGAAAATGGACCTGGAGCCGAACCGGATATCATCAATTTCGAAGACGGTCGTCAGTTGCAACAGATCTTTGGCGATCCCTCGTCGCAAGCCGCTGCACCCTCAGAAGAGATCGCTAGGTAACCACCCATTGGTGAAGGCGATTTTGCTTGGTTTTCTCCCTTCTAAGCAAAAAGCGGGCTTTGGGTAATTGACATCGTTTTTCCGACGGCTACTCTAGCGACCAAATTGCGTGAAGCGTAAATACTTCGCAGACCTCCCATTTTTTTGGTGGTCGCGAACTTTCTCGCAGTTTTGGGACGTCATGCCGTTGTGACGACTCGGTCAATACAAAGCCCCTGGAAATGAGGGCTAACCTGAACGTGTGCGAATTCGGATCGCACCAATTACTCCGAATCCATTGGGAGATATCTATGAATCGGACTGTGGTGAGCATGATTGCCGTTTTTGCACTAGTTATTAGTGCTACTCTGGCAACTGGATCGTCGGCCCAAGCGGGTCATTGTGGCGGCGGATTGTTTTCTAAGCTACGTGCAAACAAATCGTGTAACAGCGGTTGTGGTTTGTTCTCACGCCTACACGCTCGCAAAGCGTCGGCCTGCTGTGAACCTGCGCCTTGCTGCGAACCAGCACCAGCACCTTGCTGTGGCGAAGCAGCCCCTGCACCAGCACCTTGCTGTGGCGGAGCCAGCGACGGCGTGATCATGGGCGGCGATTCCCCAATGGTTCACGACAACCAAGGCTTTGATTTGGCACCTGGCGAAACTTTGGTTCCTGGAAGCGTTCAAACTGTTGGCGGCGGCGAACAAGCTGCTGCTGAACAGAGTGCGCCTGCTGCAGATCAAGGCAGCGCTCCGCCAGCACCAGCCGCAGACGCTGTTGAAAGCGCAAGCGACGCTCCTGCTGGCGATGCACCCCCTGTTCCAACGCCAGACGCAAACACGGACATCTAGTCCCGTTTTACGTCCTGACATCAAATACAGAAACTCGCGTGGCCTACTTGGTTCATGCGAGTTTTTTTACAGCATCAACGTATTGGAGCGATCAGTCGCGTTCTCTAGGAACTCACACACGTCGTCCCTCAATCGAACCACATTGTTGGCGTCATCGACATCGTCGGGCTTTAAAAACAAGGATCGGTCGTCATTTACCTCGTGGACGAAGAACCAGCGAGGCGTTGTTAGCACTGTTTTAGCATCGTCGCAAGTCGTTACCACTTGAGGTTCAAACTCGGATTGCTCTCGTATCCATTCCGCTGCAGTGACCAGTGGAAGTTGCTGCCGCCCCAACCGCGATAAAACTTGGTTTAAGTGACTGGATGAGGTGAGTTGACCAACTCTCAGCGGCGATTGATTGCCAACGATCAGCGGCAAACGGATACGCGGTGAACGCACTGGACCTGCGCTAGCACCCATCCAGCCGTTCTCCCCCAGTGCAAATCCACTCGTTCCCACCACAACGAATGTGGCTTCGGCAAGGGGCTCAAATTTCTGCAACATTCCCACCAGTGTGTCCAACAAACGCACTTGGCAACCATACGTTCGCATCCAACTGGTGACTAAGTCTGGGTGTCGATCGTCTGGCAATTTTAGAGTCGGTGGTATCACGTCACTGAAGTACGCTTCGATCGGCTCAGCCTTCTCCGGAACGTTAACGTTTTCCGATAGTAACTCAACTTCGTCGCTTGGTCCCGTATCGCCATCGGCCCAATCGTCCACTAGCGCCAGAAACCGCGGTGCATCCCAAACCGTGGTTAAACTCGACGTATGCAACCATAGTAAACTTGGGAGTTGTGTCTCGGACAAGCAATTCACAGCCGCAGCTACCAATCGCCCCAGTCGTGTTTGGTCGATGGTGTCACGTGGGCGACGTAGCTTGCGAAGATCATCTACGCACTGCACGCCGTCCAGTCGCGAAACCCACTGCAAATCCGCGACACGCGGATCATCGGTCAGCATCAGCAACTTTCCCAGTTCGCGAAACGATGTAATCCAATCGTCGCCGTCACCGTGTTGCATCCACGATGAGAGAACATCCAGCGGCGATGTTGATGTGGCTATCAATCGATCCCAAACGCAACCGCGCGCCGCAAGCGAATCCAGAGCCGGAGTCTCGTTCCATGAAGAGCCGTAACAGGACAATGCGGCGGTGGTCAAACCATCAACACTGATAACAACGGTAGTGGCATGGTTCATTCTTGAAGCCTGTTCAACCGACACAATCGTCTCAATCGATCAAGTCTAACACGGCGAGCGTCTGCAACAGTACCGGGTATCCGTCGTTGGACCGATCGTTGCAGGCAGCGTGAGCTAAGGTTCAGCAATCTGTCGCTGTACCTTCTCCCGAGTTTCGCCCCCCTTCGACGCATGAATACTCAAATTACGTCCATGACCCAGGGACATTCCACGGTCGTATACGCTCTTGCGGCAAAGGCGACATCGAATCACGTTGAGATTGCAACACAGTTCCCTGCACAGCCCCACGACCGCTCTTACGTGTGGGACGTTCCCTTTGATCGCGTCACTCTCCAACAGGCAGTACAGAGAGTGGGGGCACTAATCGAGCGACGAATGCCCAGTTACGTGATTACCGCCAACCTAAACTACGTGATGTTGCATCATCAACATCCCGAACTGCGAACGATCACCCACGATGCGGCGATGATTTTGGCGGATGGGCAACCTATCGTGTGGCGCAGTCGTCTTTCCAACAAGCCACTGCCCGAACGAGTTGCCGGCAGCGAAATGATTTGTCATTTGGCTGAACTGGCACGTGATCGCGGCTATCGAATCTACTTTCTTGGTGGTGAACCAGGAGTCGCTGCGAAGTGTGCCGCAGTATTGGCGAACGAGTATCGTGGGCTACAGATTGCTGGCGCCGAGTCGCCTCCGTTTCGTCAATTGACCGCGATTGAGCAACAAGAGCAAGACGATCGTATTCGCGCTGCGGGCACCGACCTGTTGCTCGTCGCCTTTGGCCAACCCAAGGGTGAACGTTGGATACACGAACACTCCCAGCGAATCGGCGTGCCGGTGAGTATTCAGCTTGGTGCATCGTTTGATTTTCTTGCCGGAACCGCAAAACGAGCGCCGGTGATCTATCAACGACTGGGATTGGAGTGGGCCTACCGAATGCTGAGCGACCCTCGCCGACTTTTGCCGCGGTACGCCTCCAATGCCGTGTTCTTACTCAGCGCGCTCATCGAAGACTGGAAACGTTTGGTAACCAGTTGGGGTCTGGGGCAATGGTCTGAACAACGGGCAAACTAACCTGTTCTGGCAAGCACAACAGAAGCAAGTTTTTCTTTGCTCGAATCACGGCGTCGAAATCCGATGCCGCTGACTAAAGCTTTTGCGCGATCGCGTGATTGTGTTCCCTATTCAAACTTCACTTTCGCTTCTTGATTCGCAACGATGTCAGCAGTCATCGTGGCGATAACTTTTTGTGTGAATCCACCCCTTCCGATCTCTTCAGGCTTGGATTGAAGCAAAATATCGTAGGACCCAGGCGGCAGATCCTCAAAGGTCATTTCAGCATGTTTGGCGGGTTCTTGTTTCGCGGGTATTTGCCGCGACACGTGCCTGAGCAGGATATCAGCGGTTTTCGGTTGAACTTGGATCGTATGCGCTTCGGGATAGGCGTCCAGATCGACGTTGACCTGTAACTTACCGCATGACGTTGTCTGCAACTTGAGATTGGCCAAATCGGACGTTTGGTCGTTTACCAGCAAAGGATAAAACTTGTTGGCAATCCCGCGCCCGCTTACTGTTAGAACAATCAATCCGTCAGCTTGAACACGATCAAACCGGAACGATCCGTCAGCCGCAGTGGCGGTTTTCAAAAATTGCAAACAACAACTCTCAGTTGCAATTCGCTCGGTCTCGATCAGTCGCCAGTTTTGACTGATGTCTTGAGGAAACTTTGGGTCCAGGACCATCAGTCGGACCAACGCCGCATGAACGGGCTTGGCGGCTGCGTCCTGCAGTTTCCCTGCAACGGTCAAGAACATTGCGTTGTCTTCGGGAGTGAGTTCTACATCAAGTGGCACGGAGCCTTCTTCGAGGACCGCTTCAACGTTTTCTACGATGGACCTCACATATCCTTTGGCAGAAACGGTGCAGTTTAGGCACGACGCTAGAGTGAGTTGCCCCAAACGAAACTCCTTCTTTGCACCCAAGACATCGGTACCTGGATTCATTAGGCTGCTTGAAAGAGAGCCCGCTCCACGGTTTCGATTGGAAGGAAAACCAACTTTGACGTTGAACGCGGCAATTGGCTTTTTCGTCGCCGCATCGATCGCTCGTACACGAATGACACCTTCCATTTCCATCTGAACGACCACTTCTTCATCCGTTCCCACGGGAAGGTTGCGGTCACGAATCGGAGCATACGGTGCAGGGGTATAAAATGTAAATGTGCATGGATTGGGAAGCCCCTCGGCAAAGAAGCAACCCTCTTGATCGGTATCCACGCGCCCACCCAATTCGAAGGCACGTTCGCCGTGGTTGTAGTAGACGCGGACACCCGATGCGGGTTGCCCATCTGGCTTCAGCAACCGCCCGTGGATCGTTTCGCCCGGGACCAAAGCGACAGTGATTTCACCTGGCTGTTCGATCGGTCCGGGTATCAATTCTACTCGTTGCTTGATGAAACCTTTCGCATCCACGATGGCCGTTGTTCCTCGAAAACTAGAAAACACGTTTTCCAGTTTTACCTTTCCATCGACACCGGTGATCCCGCGGCGCACGTCGGCAGTTGAGTTTCCCTCGTTTTCAACAACTGCATCGGCTACCAATTTTCCGTTTTCATCAACGACGGTCACGATGCAATCGCCACCATAAGGAGTCGTCGGCAACGTGAGATCGACCTTGAAGGTCTTTTGATCCAGCGGCAAAGTTATCTCTTGCGATAAGCGATCGTGATCTTTTTTGTCTGCGGATAATCGAACCACATCGCCGCTGGGCAGCGATTTCAATACAAAGCGACCATCGTCGTCCGTATCAACCTTGCCATATCCGGGAGTCATCGAAGCGGAGATCTCATTGGCGCGGATGCGAACTCCCGCAACCGGCTCGCCCTTTTCGTTCACCACACGGCCCTCGACGTCGCAGCCTGGAGCGAGCTGAAACGCCAACTCAGTCATTGAATGGAGCGGTTGCTTGGGGACGTTACGGTAAGTCGTCGCCAGCCCCTCGGCTGTTACGACAAAATACCATTCGCCGCTGGCCAAACCCGCGATCTCGCATTCGCCAGCTTCGTTCGTTGAGTAGCTGCGTTGAATATCTGTCCAACCGAACGAAATCGTTGCCTTCGAAACTGGATTTCCGCTCGCTTTTTCACTTACTTTGACTCGGTATCGGCAACCTAGGTGCAGGAGCAGGTCGACCATTTGCTCCTTTGCATCTTCAGCTACCACGACTTCCTCGCCCTTAAACTTCAAATCCAGGCTGGTCAGGTCCGGTGTCTCTGCCCATATCCGATAGTTGCCTGGCTGTGCCTCGTTGAAAGCAAATTTTCCGGAGTCGTCTGAAATGGTCACATCCGGTTTCATGGGAAGGGAGATCGCACCTTCGCCTCGCTTAATCAAATAGACGTTGGCACCAATTGCAGGCTTGTCGTCGGGCAACAAAACCGTTCCGAAGACACGAGCCCCGTTTACTTTCGACTCGTCTTGCGCGGGCAAATTGTTGACGCACCCTAAACCGACAGCTCCCAGCAAGACTGCCAAACGCCCAGCTTGACCAAAACAGCACATCGTCATTTCCCCTGTTTCCATTTTCCCTTCCAACGGCAAACAAACTTTCACCAACTTACCATAACCAACGTAGTGCTACGTCCGATTTGAACGTGACGTGAAGCCATCCGTCTGGGAAAAATCGTTGTCCGCCGCTACGATTGTCGAGTGGTCAATGCGCTCTCACCCGAATCGCTACAGCAAATCAAACGGCTCGATCTTCGTGCCCGGATGGTCGTGCGCGGATTCCTGCAAGGCTTGCATTCCAGCCCCTATCACGGATTCTCGGTGCAGTTCAGCGAACACCGACGGTACAACCGCGGCGACGATCCAAAGTTAATCGATTGGCTGGTCTATGCCAAAACCGAAAAGTACTACGTCAAACGATTTGAATCCGAAACGAATCTCACCGGATATCTGGTGATGGACGTAAGCGGCTCGATGGGATTTACGCATCAACAGTCGATGTCCAAGTTTGAGTACTCGACCTGTCTTGCAGCGTCGTTAACCTATTTGATGACGACTCAACAAGATCCGGTGGGATTGATGACTTTTGTCGAGAAGCTTCATGCGGTGCTGCCAGCTCGTTCTCGCCGCGGGCAACTGGGTGATGTGCTAGCAGGGCTGGCGAGAATCAAACCAGCAGGAGTGGCGGATATTGGTGGCTGTCTTTCACGCGTCGCGGCAATGCTTCGACAGCATTCACTGGTAATGGTGTTTTCCGATTTACTTGCCGAGCCCGAGCAAGTGATCGCGGCTCTGGCACGATTGAGACACAGCGGCCATGATGTAATTTTATTTCACGTTATGGATGAGGCCGAAGTGAACTTCCCCTACACCGGAAACGTGCGTTTCGAGGACCCCGAAAGCGGTGCGGCAGTATCCGTCGATGCGGCAGGGTTTCGCGACGACTACTTGTCGAGTGTGGCCGCGTTTCGAGAAACGTTTCGCGACGGATGCAACAACCTTCGTATCGACTATGTACCCCTGGATACAAGTATGCCGTTTGACACGGCGCTGACGCAGTACCTGATTCAACGCCAGAGCCGGTTTTAAGTGACGTTCCTCAATGCAACCCTGATGTTCGGTTTGGTGGCGATGGCCATCCCGCTGGCGTTGCATCTGATCTCAAAGCGTGAGCCGAGAACGGTCGCTTTTCCTGCGATTCGATTTTTGCAACAGCGGTACCAATCCAACCGCAGCAAATTGCAAGTGCGACGCTGGTGGTTGTTGGCGCTGCGGATGTTGGCACTTGCTGCACTCGCCGTGACCCTGGCACGACCGGCGATTTTGCGATCACTTTCCACGACATGGTTATCGATTGGGATTGTCGCCGTGTTCGGCATCGTTTTGCTTTCGTTGGCAGCCATCGCCTACTCACGCGGCCAAACCAAACGATTGGTTAGTGGGTTGCTTGCGGCGGCGCTACTTACCCTGTTGGTAACCTTGCTATGGGCTGGAGCAACCTTCGCTCGCGGTCCAGCGATCAACTTTGAAGCACAGGCTCCGGCGGCTGTCGCGATTGTCATTGACAACAGCCCCACCTCTCTCTGGAAAGTCGCAGGCCGAACACAACTGCAGCAACATGCAACATCAGCGGTTGACTTGATTTCACGATTGGCACCTGCCAGTCGAATCGCGATCATTGATCGTAGCGCTTTGCCAGCTTCGTTTGCGATTGATGTTGCCGCCGCTATCTCCAAAGTAGAAGCCCTCACAGCGCGAGAAGTCACGCTGCCGCTTGGTTCGCAAATCGACGCCGCGCTACGCTTGGTTCGCACCAGCGATTTAGAGAACCGACAAGTGTTTGTTCTGAGCAATCTCGCCGAATCGACATGGGGAACTCCGTCGAGTTCACTGCAATCAGTGATTCAAGCCGAACCGCCTGTCAGCGTGACCGTGGTCAATACGACGACTTTTTCGGGAATGAATCGATCGTTGAGTTTGCCAAAGTTGTCCGACGCAACGCCGCCAAAACAAACGCCCACACCGGTAACGCTTGCCGTTAGCTTGGAAACTGCCGAGCTGGAAGGAATGGATTCGCCCTCAATGGATCCAGTTGCTTCGTCAGCAATCGCCGTGGAAATGATGTTGTTCAAGCTCGATGCGTTGATGCCGATTATTCGTGATGGTCAAATTGTCTATCCAGAAACGAAGATTGTTGATCGCACTAGCACGCGGTTGATGCCCAGCCAGTCTGCGGAAGTCGTATTGACGATCCCGCCTCTCAGCGAAGGCACACATCACGCACTGGTGCGGCTTGTGGGTGATGACTCATTAGCAATCGATGATGTTCGCTACTTTACCGTCAACGTATTGCAGCCGACTCCGCTGTTGGTTGTTGGTTTGGTACCAGAAGAAACTCGCTTGATTTCCGGAGCGATCACCGCACCCTTTGCCTGGGATGATCCCAATGCCGAATTCAAGATCGATCGCATTTCCTATCAGGATTTACTCGCCACGCGGCTGGAAGCGTACAAGGCGTGCGTGCTACTCGATCCGCCCAGCGATGTATTGAGCGAAGCCATGTTGAAGGAGTATGTATCGCGAGGTGGTGGGTTGTTGGTGTGCCTGGGGCCAGCCGCAACTGCCAGCGACTCGCAAAAAACAATCGTTGGCGAGATGGTTCGTCGTTGGCGAGTTCCAGCGGCGGGAACGTTTTTGCAACCAGCTCGCCCGTCACATAGTGTGCTGGCCCCGTTGGCTGAAATCAGTGGCGGCGTGCCGTGGAATCTGTATCCCGTGCGACAATATTGGCAACTAGAAAGCGACTCACGATCAACTGTGCTGATGAACTATGCCGCGACAGATCATGCCGCACTTGTGCAACGCAACTCTACCGATGCCCCTAACAGCGGACGATGTTTGGTGCTAACCACTCCGGTTCCAGCACTCTCTCGAGATACTCGGTCGTGGAATGATTTGTTTTCTAGTGATTCATGGCCCGCGTTTCTGCTCGTTCGATCCGCCGTCGATTACATTTCGGCTCGCGGTCCGGATACTTCGACAACTCGTGTCGGCCAACCTCAGACGATCAAGCTCATTGATCGCCTGGATCAGGTAGCTGAGAATACCGAGACGAGTTACAAAGCTCAGCTTTTTGCTCCGGGAAATCCCGGTGCCATTCCTCTGATCATTGATCCATCGGCCGAAAACATCGTCGTGCCGGAGGTGGAACGCAGCGGGACGTATTGGATTCGCGGCAGTAGTTTCCAGTCAGGCTTTTCGGCGAATCTGCCTGTCACTGCGACGGCGGTCGCACAAGTCGACACGTCGCTTCTGGATGAGTGGTTTGGAAGCGACAACTACCAGTATGTTTCGGATACTGACGAGATCGACATTTCGCACAGCCAAGAATCCACAAGCGTCGCGTTGCAATCACCGGCAATGTTGCTGGCGCTGATCGTCTTTTTGTTGGAGCAAATTCTTTCCAATCGTTTCTATCGTTCGACCTCAAGCATCACTGCGATGTCTTCGGTTACTCAATCTGCCAAAACTACGGCCGCCTGATGTCGCTGTCACTGGAGCCGATGTTCGAGTCGCTTTTGGTTGCTTCGATTGCAGCAATCGTTGTTCTTGCGGTGTTATGGATGGTCACTCCTCCAGCGACTTTGCCGCGCCAACGATGGACATTGTTTTCCTTACGAGCAGTAGCCGGAGTGGTTCTCTTGTTGGCTGCGTTTCGCCCGACGTTGGTTCGCAGCGATCGTCGTCCAGCAGATGCAACCCTGGTGATCGCTGTGGATCAGTCTCGCAGCATGACGCTTTCCGATGGCCAGGGAGGGGATCGTTGGACACGACAACGCAAAGCATTCGAAGCTCTCGTTTCGCATCTGCAAGGGCTTGACGAAACGCTCGCTGTTCGCGTGCTGGCCTACGATGGTGGCTCACGATATTTGGAATTGAACACGTCGTCGGCACTGGACAAGCTTGAGCCCGATGGGGACTCGACCGACCTTGAAGTCGCAGCGACGAGTGCGATCGAAATTGCGGCGGGCAAACCGATCGCTGGTATCGTGCTGATGGGTGACGGCACGCATACGGCTGCTGTTCGCGGAGGCGGTCCGCTACGTGTCGCTGAAACTCTCAATTCGTTGGGGATACCGTTGTGGACAGTGCCTGTCGGTATCACCGGTGATGCTTCCGAAGCACGTGACGTGGCTGTGGAGTCTTTACCCGAAAGTTTGCAGCTCTTTGCCGGAAACCAGATCGAGATACCCTTCAGTGTCTCAACTCGTGCGTTTGCAGGGTTGTCGATTCCGATTCGGTTGACTTGGATCGCCCAAGACGGTAAGAAAACGAAAGCAGGCGAGCGAAGTGTCATCCCCTCCAAGGCACTTGATTCTGTGGCGATGACGGTCGAAGCGATCGTACCGGCACCGGGCAGCTATCGTTTGGTGGTCGAGGCCGAGCAGCAATCCGGTGAGTTGAATACAACCAACAACCAACAAATTGCGTTTGCTGATGTTCGCGAAGGTGGCGGTCGAATTTTGTACCTCGAAGGGCAACCGCGTTTGGAACAAAAATATTTGCGCACGGCTTTACGGCGGTTTCCCGATCTCGATTTGACTTACCAGTGGATTCCTTCCGATACCCAATCACGCTGGCCGATCGAAATCGAACCGCTGTTGCGTCGTGGTCGATTCGACGCCTTCATCCTTGGCGACTTGGACGCGTCGGCGTTAGGCCCAGAGCAAATTAAATCGCTGAGCGAAAGAGTTTTCGAAGGCGCGGGTCTGGTGACGCTCGGCGGATTCAACGCATACGAACGGGGCGGTTACACGAACACCACAATGGCCGAAGTGTTGCCCATCAAGTTCGATCCGCAGATCCCACGAGCAAAGCTGTCGTCGACAAGTTCGGTCGCGGCCAGTGATGTCGATAGTGGCCAGCTCGTCGGCGACGTGCAAGTGGTGCTGGGCCAACCGCATCTCTTAACGAAACTTGAGGATATCGATAACGAGGCTGCTTGGCGAAAGCTTCCGCCGCTACTTGGTGCGAACCGATTTGCCGGGCCAAAGATCGCACCCGGCGTGCAGGTCTTGTTGGAATCGGACAAGGAAGATCCGCTATTGGTTATCGGCGAATACGGTCGCGGTCGAGTCGCAGCACTTGCTATGGATTCCACATGGCGCTGGTGGCGCAGCGGAGAAACTCAAAGCCATCGGCGGTTTTGGCGGCAACTGATGCTCTGGTTATTGGACCGCGATTCACGAGCCGAAAACACGATCTTGGTCGAACTCGATGCCCGACGATTCGCTAGCGATGTGTCGCCCGAGTTTCGTGCGACGGTTCCCTTTTCTGAAAACGGGGATGTCGATGTTCGCTGGATCGCAGAAATAATCAGTGAGACTGACGAGGTCACGCCCGTGCCCATGGTTACTGGCGAGTCGATGACATCGGCGACCGGCAAATTGACAGGACTTGAACCAGGTCTGTATCGGTTACGAGTTCGCGACGGCGCCACGAACACGTCATTGGTTGCTGCGGAGATCGGGTTCCAGGTCGTTGACCAGAGCAAGGAGCTTGAACAGCCGCTTGCCGATCCTGTGTACATGCAGCAGCTCGCCGAAGTTACGCGAAATCACGGTGGGTCGGCATTTGAAGTCGACGAGATGGATCAATTGATCGACGAAATCATCAAACGCCGTCGTCGTGCCGAGGTTCCCGTTATTGAAAAGCTACGTCTTGGCGATGGCCCGATCAGCGGCTGGATTGTATTCACGCTGTTCGCCGCAGCAATGACGACTGAATGGATTCTTCGTCGCCGCTGGTCGTTGCCGTAGAGCTATCTGATTTTACTCAGCTTCATTCGGCAACCGACGACGGATAGGACACTCGAGCCGAGGGCTAGCATACCGAGCAGGCCCGTGACACCGAGGCCCAGAACCGCTAGGCGTTGGCTGACTTCGTGGTTTTTCCACGTTGCCAGCATGTTGTCGCGAACCAAGGGTGAAAACTCCAACAGCGCCGCTTGTTCGTGTCGGGTTGAATCGCCTTCGAGCAGTTTGCCCTCGTAACGCTTGGCAACGAGTTCTCGCTCGATCCATTCATCCGTGATCGCGAATTCTATCTTTTCGGCTGTCTCGCCAGTGACTTGTTGAATATACGATGCAACAGTGGCACGCATTAAGACTCGCAACAAATCATTCGCGTCTTCCGGCAGGTCGCACGGCGGAGTAACGACGCTCCAAGAGTGCTGTGATGATTCGAAATCCGGAGCCGCCGAAACCCACTTCGGTCGGTCAGCGGGATACTCAACGTGATCCAGTGGTGCAACGGATAACTGGGAGGACACTGATCGCTGGGAGGTGACCGGTAGCGCGGATGAACTTGACGTTGCCGCAGTCGACGGCGCCGCAGAATCAGCAACCTTTTCCGCCGACAGCTTGGAAGCATCTGCGGGCGTGGTACCTTCGGTCGCAATCGACTTGGCAAGGAAGCCGGGGACAAAACCCATGGTCAAACAGAGCGAAAAGAATACCGAATTCAAGTGGCTGCGGTTCGCTGTTTCATTGAGTTGCTGGTCGCACCTTGTATTCATGTTACGTTTCCTCCGGCCATGGGGCTGGGATGCAATCGACGGTTGGTGTTCGTAACGCGAGTTACCGCAGCAGTTACCGGGCTGATCCAAGGCGCAGACATCTGGCTGGCGATCGACAACCCGCCGACCAGCAACATTCCGCCCGGCTGTGGAATCGGCAGGACTTGATGCACCAGCCACTCAACGACGACGGCGACAGCAACGCTCCACAAACTCAAGCGACGGCGACGCAGTGGATCAACTGGCTTCCACCAACGAATCGCAGCGAACAAGAGCGCGAAGTGTGCCATCCATGCCGATGCTCGTGGGATGCCGTTGTCAAGGTACAAGGCTTGAGGGAGTGCCGTGTTGTCGATTCCCCGTGTCAGTCCGTCAGCAGGCATCATCAGGAACTGCATCATCATGAACGCAAACACACCGATCCCAGCCCCGACGCCGCCTAATGCGATGCGGCGGGTCAGTTCTTCGCCTTCGCCGCGTTCCCACAATTTGCCAAGTCCCAGCAACGCGAAGGCGCCAACGATCACGACGGTCGCCATCCAAAAATAGGGCGCCAACGAAGAGGCGGTTACCTCTCCACTACGAAGACCAATTACACCGGCAACCAATGCTAAAACAATGGTCGTGAAAGTCGTCGCGATATAGGAAGTACTCAGTTCGGCTATCCTCACCAGCGAGTGTTTTGCTCTCAGTTCACCGCGCAACTGTTCTCGAATTTGTGATCGGCTCAAGGGCAATTTTGCGGCAGTACTAACGGACGCAACACGTTGAGCTTCTGCATAAGTCGGCTGTTGGCGGACATGCAATACCATGTTGCGAATGACATAGTACGGCACATAGAACACGCCAAGTACGGACAAGAGGGGCAGCAACCAATGAGTGTTTAGCAGCAACATAAAGCCGATTACGATCGTCAGAAAGATTTTTGCCCCGGGCGATCGATCGAGTGCCGCCCACCAACGCCGAGCGTCATCGCAAGAATGCCAAATTGCTCTGGCAAGCGGTTCGGGGTTTGTCCGTTGCGGCAAGGCCAGTGCGGCAGGGCCGACGACACTCGCCATCACCGGCGTTTGAGACTTGGCAGCGACAGGCGATTCCACTGGACCGCTGGCGACTGGATTGCTGGTTACCGAACCGGCGAAACTCGAAAGGTTCATCAGCTTCAGCATCTGGTCGATTGTCGCCGGACGCTTGGCAGGGTCCTTTTCCAAACATTGGCCGATGGTCGAGCGGTAGGGCTCGGCAATCGCAGACAAATCAGGGGTTGCAGTAAGATGTTTAACAATGATTTCATGACAGCTTTCGCCATCAAAGGGCACGTTCCCCGTCAACAATTCGAACAGCACAATGCCCAACGCGTAGATATCGATTTCTCGGCCATACTGACCACGACCGATTTCAGGAGCCATGTAATGGAACGTACCAACCGACTCGGTGTGTCCGCCGCGATGACTTGTCGAGATGAATTTGCTCAAGCCGTAGTCGCCAACTTTTACAACACTCATATCGTCAAACACGTTACCGGGTTTGAGGTCACGGTGCACCAACCCAGCCTGATGCAAGTGCCGCACACCAGCGGAGATACCGGCGAACCAGCGTTTTACTTCAGCCTCGGGTAATCCTGAGGGCGAATCGTCCAGCACTTGCCGCAAATTCGGTCCGGCCACGTACTCCATCACCACCCAGGCCTGGTCCATCGAATCGCGACAAATATCAAACAGCGATACCAAATTCGGGTGCTTGAGATTCAGACAATGTGAAACACCTCGCAGTTCGACATCCAGGTTTCGCTGGACTCGTTTAAGCGCAACCTCTTTGCCTGCTTCACTGACCGCAAAATACACTTCACCAAATCCACCCATCCCGATTCCGCGTCGAATGCGGTACGGCGGTAAGGGCATCGATCCGGGAGCGTACTGGAACGACATGGAAGGACCGTGATTCTCGCTGGGTAAGGTGTCGCCTAAATGACGAGCGTGGCCGGGTGACGGTTCACCAGCGGAGGTGGAAGGGCGTGGCGAGCTGGAAAAGTCCAACTCCCGATCGATGACCGCCGCTGCTGAGCCGTGTCTTCCTTTCAGTTTATCGAAAAGCGTGGTCATTGCAGATCATTTTTGATGAGATTCGTGTCAGTTTCTTCGCCTCAGTCAAATGAGGCTGCACCACTTTCTAGGCGGTATTTTTACGGCACCGAGGCGCACAATTTATTTTTGATTCACCCTCAATTACATCGCGGGACTATTCCACGGCGAACGTCAGGGCCAGCGAATCTCGCTCGAATCGCTGTCCCAGTCCAATTGCTTCAGGAGCCCCTTGACCGATTTTTATTCGCCAATTTCCGTCTTTTTCTAATAACACCACCCTCTCAGGCAACGTGCGGCAACGGACGTGACAGTCCAATCCGGGGCCGACCAACACAGTATCTTTTACCAACACCACCGCATCGACGTGGCCGACGAACCGATGAGCCGACTCCAAAATGAGTACTGCGGATTGGCTGAGTGGACTGGGGCGACGCAGCACCATTCGTGCTGAACCCTTAATCGGAATCGGCGATTCATTCTTGAGCCACAATTCATCCCCGCTGCAAGGCGTCCAAAAATACTCGCCATCACTGCGCGACAAGCTGCCTGCCAGACGATTCCAATCGGTTTGCACCGCAATGTCACAAGTGCCTGCTGCTGCGTTTCCACCCACTGTCCAGTGATCACCGCAACACAACCGAAAGCCGCCACAGCCATCAATCCAAAGCGTCAAGCGACGATTGGATTCGTTGAGCTGGGCGGCATCACGGCTGTGAGTCACGATGAATTGGTTTCCCTTGGCGGTCACGAACTGCGAACGTTCTCAGTCCAACTGGATCGCGACCAGTGAACCGGAATCCGCAGTCGAGTCGCCGCTGAAGTACGCAGCAATTTCCTCCAGCAAGTTTTCTTGGCTTGGTTCCTCCAAGTCAATCTCACCGAAATATTCTACGTCAACGTTCATCGTTTCTTCTTCAACGTCGATGCGGGTGGCAATCTCGTCAAGCAACTGGCGAGTACGTGCTAAATGGCTGTCGTCGAGATTCAAGTTGCTGGTTGTTTGAGCCACGCGGAGGGCGCCCAAACGAGCTTGCACGTTCTCAACTTCGACTTCAAGTTGGCGGCGAGCCGCCAACATCGCATCCATTCGCTCGTGAGCAGCTCGCAACGACGCTTGGCGAGCGACCAACATTTGCTCTAACTTCTCAGCCGTTTCGCGACGGGTCTTGAACCGCGTGAAGCGATTGGCTAAGTCCGATTTCACTTGAACTGATGTGTAGGTTCGCCCGCCATAGCTGTACGAATCGCTTTCGTTCTTCAGGTCGCCCGTGAGTCGCTCGATATCGCTCTGTGCCTTGGCAAGTCGTTCGTTGGTGTCATTGAGCTGCTGTTCCAAGTGAGCCACCTGGACCTTTTCTGCTGCGATCCGCTTTGCATTGCCATCAATTTCGGGACGCAGGTCGGCGATCATTTGGCGGGCACGCTTGAGTTCCCATTCCATGGGTACAGCGTCGGAGGCGGATTCCGTTAGCCAATTCACACCGCAGCGGCTGTAGCTCAACAGGGGAGTGGTCAACGAGACGCCAGAAAGCAGGGCGAGGGCACCGCCCGCAAGGACCATTTTCTTTAACATTGCTCTTCACCCAAGATTGGAGGTTGTGTCATTGGGACCATCGACGCCCCAGTTCAACCAGTAATTCGCGGCCAAAAAGCGATTCTTGGGTGGCATCACAAATATTTTTCTGCGCAGTGCCGTAACCTGAGGATGCCTGTAACGGCGGCTAGCTAGAAAACGGCAGCTAAAGGCCGCCGCCACTTTTTGAATCTGACAGTTGGCGCTTAGCCCAAACAAATGGGAATAGCCTAAACAAATGGGAACTTAGGGGGTTAGCTGTGTCGCAGAGCTTCGATGGGATCGAGCTTTGCCGCACGCCTTGCAGGATAAATTCCGAACACGATTCCAACCGTCAATGACACGGCGGAAGCGACGACCACCGACCAAACGGTCACAACCGTCTCCATGCCCGACAAATAGGCAACCATCATCGGTGCGGCCAGACCAACACCCACGCCAACAAAGGTGCCGAACAAGGAAAGCGTCGCCGTTTCTACCAGGAACTGAAAGATAATGTCCGATTGCTTGGCACCAATCGCTCGCCGGATGCCGATCTCACGAGTTCTTTCACTGACGCTGGCTAGCATAATGTTCATGATTCCGATGCCGCCAACCAGAAGTGAAATTGCTGCAGTTGCTCCCAACACAAAATTAAATATCCGCTGAGTCGCCTGGGCTTGCTCCAGTAGGTCCAAGGGAATGGTAACAGCATAGTCGTCTTGAGCATGGTACTTGGCAAGCAGTCCCTGGAGAGCTGCGGCGATCGGCTTGACGTGATGGCGATCGATCACTCCTACCGTGATCTGGCTTATTTCAATCCGCTCCCGGCTAAAACTTCCTTGTTGACGCCGCGTGATGACATCGCCAACGCGACTGCGGTCGGTTGTTAAGGGAATAAGTATGTCCTGATTTTGGTCCGTTGCCGAAAGGCTCGAACCAATGCCCGCCGATGGAGTTTTGTAGCCTTGAATCCCCACGACCCGAAAGAAATGAGTATTGTCAACCTGGATCGATTTGCCGATAGCGTCCTTGCCTTGGAAAACTTTCTTGGCGATGTCTTCGCCGATAACACAGACATTGCTGCGCAGTTTCATGTCCGCCGGTTCAATGGGCCGTCCTCGCACGATATCGATTTTGTTCGATTCAAAATAGCTGGGATAAACACCGACCATACGGGCATCAATCGATTGTGCGCCGTAGCGTGCTTCCTGGCGAAACTCACGAAGTGGTGTCACGCTAGTAACATCGGTGAGCGTTTCTTCGATGCGGCGAAGATCGCTGTAGGTTAACCCAAAATTTTGCTCAAACGAGCGAAAGTTAACTTCTTCTCCGGTGTTACTCGGCTTCTTGCTGCGCAGGATGATGTTATTGACACCCAATGCCTCGATTTGCTTTTGAGCTTGACGGCTTGCTCCTTCGGCAACGGCAAGCATAACGATCACGCTCGCGACTCCGAACACGAGACCCAGGATGGTTAGCACTGATCTCAACTTGTGCATCAGTACGCCGCGAAGTGATGTGCCAAAAATCGCCCGATAGCGGTTGATCAAGCGGATCATGCTTGAGCCCTGTTCATGCTTGGGGCCCTGCTGGGGAAGCCCCTGGTGGCGGTTCTGCGGCAGCCGACGTTTGGGCTGATTGTTCGTCTGATTTTGCGAAGTCTTTCACACCGAGCTGGTAGGCATCCAAGGCAACGACGTCGCCCACCTCAAGTCCCTCGGTTATCTCGACGAATGAGTGCGTCGATCGACCAGTTTTCACAAGGAGTCGCTTTCTCGCTCCTGCTTCGACTGGGTAGACATACGATTGTTCAAAGTATTCGGCAATCGCGCCCACGGGAACCGATATCACATCACTGTAGGTGCCAACAAGAATATCGACTTCCGCAGTCATCCCCGGTTTGATGGACAACTCCTTGGGCAGTTCGTCGATGACGATAACGGTTTCATAATTTTGCACACTGGAGTAGCTGCTGGCAGCCATGCCGGCGACATTGGAGACTGTGCCTTTGAGCTTTTGATCGGAGTACGCCTCCAATCGAATGTCCACCTTCTGTCCCACAGCGATCTTGTCAACAACCGATTCGTGAACGTTTGCCTTGACTTGCATCCGCGTCATGTCAGGCAGGTAGTAGACATTTCGCCCAGAATACATTTCCGTACCCTCGCGAATGCGGTCCGATGCGTCGTACCATCGTTCGTTGGCGTAAGCCACCGTGCCGTCTTGTTCGGCAAGAAGCGTACACTTCGATTTCAGCGCGACCTGCTCGGCAAGTTGCTGCTCCAGAATTTTGACGCCAGACTCTGCACTAGCAATCGCAGCGTCGCCTTTCGCCGTCTCGGCGGTCGCGGTCTTTTGCGCTCGAGCATACTTGAGTTTCGTCTCTTCGACTTTTCCTCGAAACTCGATCAACTTCTTTTCCCGATCGTAAGTGACGAGAACTTTCAATTTCTGTTTATCACGCTCTACTTGAAATCCGTAGTTCTGTTCTCGTAGTTGGTACTCCAGCAACTGTTGCGGAGTGCGATAGCCTTTCTTGACAAGAATTTCAATGTTATTTTTCTCATCGCGGACTTTCTCCAACTCCGCTTCCGCTTCCTTGATGGCGCGATTCAAGTCCGCCTTCTCGGACTCGAAGTCACCTTTTTCGTATTTCAACAGATCAATTTCAGCGATATCGTAAGCAAGTTTTGCCGCAGCAATATTAGTCGCGTTTTCGTCTTCCTTGATAGACAGCAACTGCACCGCTTCCTGAAGTTTGCCTTTCGCATCATTGATCTCCACCTCCTTGGCCTTGATTTCCTTGTCGATCTCTGTGGTTTCGAATTCAACAACTTTGTCGCCTTTTTTAACCACGGACCCTTCAGGCACAATGAAAACGATTTTAGAGCGTCCAGGAATCTCACACTTGCCAAATACTGTCTTCTGGCTCTCAATGGTTCCTCGTTCAACGACGCGATCCTCGATCGTGCGACGCTGCACCACGTAGGTCGCACTGACTTCGGCGTTGACTTCGGATTCACCGAACAGACCTGGTGCTTTTATTGCCCCCAAACCGGCAGCGCCCAGGACCAAAGCAATGAACGCGAAGTTCAGAAACTTCTTCATCGTCGCAATTCCCTATCTCCAAACACAAACGGACCAACGTTACGGCGAAGGCCCACTTGGTGGAAAAGGAAACGTTTGGGTGTGGTCTCCGCTCGGCTCCCAGTCTAACCAATCATCAGGGAACAAGCGAACCAGCGGGAGCAAATAACTCTGCCTCGCGAAACGGTTCGACTTGAACGGGTTCGAGAACATTCGATGGCTCGTCCGAGTCGATTTCGCCGGGCGCAACATCCGGCTCATTCAGTACCTCCACACCGAACCACTGTGGCGGAAAATATTCAGGGTCAATCGCTTGATAACTCTCGATCGAATCCAGACCGGTATCTTCGTTGAGCCAAACACCGGCTTCATCGAGATACAGCATCTCGAGCGCCGCAAACAGACGCATCTTCTGCACGCGATAGTTGACCCAGCTAGAAACCAGATTGTTTTTCGCATCCAGCAATCCCGACAACGCTTGCAGCAAAACGATGGTCAGATTCGAGTCAGCTTGAGAGCTTCTTCGCAGGTCGATTTGTGCCTGGTCGACTTGGCGAGTCGCAGCGACAACTTGTTGTCTCGCAATCTGGAAACTAACCCGGCTTAACTCCAACTGGCGAAGCACCAACCTGACATCGTTAGCGATTTGGTCTTTAACCGCAATGAAGTCGCGACTGGCTCGTTGATACTCGATCTGACGAGCGCGATAAATATTGCGCTCATTCAGCCGATTCAACGGACCATCGAATTGCACGCCGACTTGGTAGACATTGTTGGCGGAATCAAGTCGAATAGGACTCTTGTTGTCGGGATCATTGCCAAGGGCTACGCTGCCGGTGATGTCCAGGCTACTCTGCAACGCGTCGGCAGCAAATTCGACTTTCCGAAAAGCGTCCATGGCAATCGCTTTGCTGTTCATCAGATCCAAACGGTTCTGATGTGCAAACGTGATTGCTGTCTCGGAAGTGATTCCGCGCGGCTCAATGTCGATCAAGAACAGCTTGATTTGTGTTTGTGCCACGTAGAGCTCAGCGATTTCCTCTCGCAGCTGCCGTCCGATCGCTTTCTCGAGCGCTTTCCAAGCGTCGACGGCGGTATCATCCCTCTCACTGGGAAGGATGTCCTCAATGGTGACGCCTTCAAACGAATCAACATTGCTAAGAATCTCTACCAATGACTTCTGTTCCGCTGCGGTGGAATCTTGCGGCGGATTCTTTTTGTAACCGTCGAGCTTTTGCATCACCTCCTTGTCCGACGCCTCTCGATCGTCTAAGCCCTTTTTTAGCTCTGCAAGACTCTCGGAAATTCGCTTAGCCAGTTGTTTCTGTTGCTCATAATCCAAACGATCGTCTTCGTTGAACTTTGATTGATCTGTCTTTTCCAGACGATCCTGCCACTGGTCCAAACTGGACTCGACCGACGGAACTATTTCGACGACGCTCTCTCTCAATTGCTGGTACGTTTCAAAGTGCCCTTGCAGCGTCTCCAAGGGAGCTCGCGCCGGAGGCAGATATTGCACGAGCGCCTCAAATAAGTCTTGAGCTTCATCCTGCAGCGCGACCAGTTTTGAATCGACTAACTCGAACGGTTCCAGCAGTGATTCGTCGACCTCGAACGTGACCCAAGCTGGCAAACCCAAGGCAAATTTGTATTGATCCTCCAGCGTGATCAAGCCCTGCTCGGCTGCGATGAGGTTGCGGCGCCCGTTCTGGTACTGTTGGAAAACTTGGTCCACTTGCACCTGTGAAACAACCTTCAGCGCCGAATAAAACTCGTGTTCAATCAAATTCTGTTTCAAGTTTTCAACGTTGGTCCGCGTGTTGCGAATGGATTGCGTTTGCGTCAACAGCCCCAGGTACTGCTCCGTAAGATCGACATAGAACAGTCGGCGAAAGCGAGCAAATTCGCGAACTTGATACAGCAGGTCACGTTCGGCTTGAGTCAGATTCTCCAACCTTACGTGACGAAATGCGCCGCGCAACAAGGGTTGCGTGAATGTCGAGACGACTGATGCGGAGCCCCTTTGGAATCCGCCAGAACCAAAATCCCACGAAAGCCCATTGAGCACATCGGTTGCAAATTGGCCACCGCCGGCAAGGCTGCGATCAAAACCTAGACGATCGGAAACCGTTAACAAGCGAGAGTTTCCCAAGTTCTTACCACTCGCAGTGAATTGCGTTCCGCCTCCTCCAAACCACTGTGTGTCGAACTCGAAGCGATTTCCCGAAAGGTTCAATGCGGTTAAGTAGACTCGCTCAAACTCCGTTTGATAATCGCGACTATTGAGTAAACCCAGGTCGATCGCCAGCGGTTGTGTCAACTTGATTTCGCCGTCTGCATTGCGCGGCAGCACGTCGATCCAATGGGGATTCTCCACGTTTCCCCGCGTGGATCGCTTGTCATAGTAGTGAATGCGTTTGCCATCGGGCTTCACCATATAACAATGTGCAGCAGCATCATCAGGAGGCTTGGGGCCACAATCTTTTTCGTTGGCCAAGTACATCCGTGAATTCCGACTCGGTTCGACAGCACGATCGGGCAAGGTCCACAGCGGGTCCACTTGGCGGCTTTGAATCAAGCCATAGGACTCGGCATCGGCAGCCTGGCGATATCGCGTTCGAGAGCAGCCAGCCACAGACAGCTGAAGTAGAACAAGCAGATTCAGTAGCAGCGCAGCACGAATCGCTGTTGTGTGAAACAGTGATCGACGCTCCATGCTACTTGGTTCCTGTAATTCCGAACGTGGTACTCCGTACAACCGTTATCGACAGCCGATGCAGAAACGTTTGGCCGATCAGTGCAAACAGGACGTTTGTCGGTCGCTATCAGGAAAGCCGTGGTTGAGTTTGCGGGTTAGGCAGCGCAGCGTTAGAGCCGTCTACGTTTCACACGAAATGGCTTTGACATCGCTCTTCAGAGGCCGGCTATCAAGAATGTATGGAAACCAGTGTCGCCAATGAGCCGATGGGCGTTAGCCCCGTTTTTTTACGACACGAACCGCGGCTAACGCCGTGCGGCTAATGGTCTTCGGCTAGGTTCTAAATTTAGCCGGTGATAAACCAATCTCAAATTCGTTTACGATTTGCGATGTTGGTCGATGATTTCTTTGACCTGATCTGGGTTGGGAATACCGTTGATCTCGATTTCCAACCCCGATTGTCCGGCGCTGGAAATGCCTAACCAGCCAACGTTGAAGATTCGCTGCAAGGCCGATTGCCGAACTTGGATGTTGCGTACGTTGCTATGAAAGACATCGTTGGTATGTTTCGACAAGATTCCTTTACGTAACGTAGTTTGTTCATTCGTTACGGTCAGCGTCGTACCCAATGCTTGAATCCACCAACCGAGTAGCAGAATCAATCCCAAACCGAACGCGGCAATCAGCAACACGCACAATATGAAATAGATGGGATGGTTGCGAAACATGGCTGGATGTGCTTCGTAAAACACTTCTTCGCCGTCATTTGAGGCGTTGCTCATCTCGATTATCCGGTGTCAATCTGAATTTCACCGCGTGGCAACGGCATCAACGTGTCCGGTGGAGTGTAGCAGCGCCGATTGCTGTATTCCAGTATATCGGTTTATCAGTCGGAACCATTCTTAAAGAAAAGGGCATGTACCCAGGCAGCACCTGGGTACGAAAGTTCACTCTCTGGAGTAGTCGAAATTCAAGCGCGACTAACTTAAATCACAAGCAGCATTCGTACATCGCCTCGAAGAACGATGATCCGCACGGGGCGTTGCCGCTTCTGGGATTCGCGGATGGACTGAAGCAAGTCGTTGACGGTGGAAACTGGTTGACCGCCCGCAGTCTCGATCACGTCGCCAACCTGCAGTCCAACCTGCGCAGCGGGGCTATTTTCCTGAACGCCAGTGACTATCAATCCGTCTGTCAAATTGTCATATCCGAACTGGCGAGCCGATTGTGGCGTCACCGGTTCGAGCGTTGCACCGGGCAATGGATCGCCACCGAACATAGCCATCGCTTCTTCGGTTCGTTCCAGCAATTTGACTTGCAGTTGGATAGTCTTATCTCCGCGAACGATTTCCATCGCCACGGTATCTCCAGGTGAACGACTGGCGATATAGTTCCGCAATTGAGTTCGATCGTCAATTTTTCGACCATCCAGTTTTGTGACCACATCGCCGGGTTGAATTCCAGCGTTTGCTGCTGGTTGGCCTTCCAAGACGCCGTTGATCAACGCACCGCGATTAACAGAGAGCCCATACTTTTGAACCACATCCGGGTTGATTTCTTCGAGCTGGGCGCCGAGAAAACCACGTCGAACTTCACCGTTCTTGATGATCGATTCGAGAACTGGTCGAGCAAGCGAGACTGGGATGGCGAATCCAATTCCCGCGTTACCGCCGCTACGCGATAGGATCGCGGTGTTGATGCCAACCAACTCGCCTTTCAAATTCACGAGGGGGCCGCCGGAATTTCCCGGGTTAATCGCCGCATCGGTTTGCAGAAAGTCTTCGAATCCGTCTCCGTCGCCAACGATGCCCTGCACACGGTTCTTGCCACTAATGATGCCTGCGGTCACGGTTTGCTCCAGTCCAAACGGGCTGCCGATGGCCAGCACCCAGTCGCCCACACGGATCTCATCGGAACTTCCCAGCGATGCTGCCTGTAAGCCCTGAGCGTCAATTTTCACGACGGCCAAATCGGTTGCCGGGTCAGTTCCGACGACTTCGCCGGTGACCTTTCGTCCGTCACTGAGTTCGACCGTCAGTTCATCAGCACCGGAGACTACGTGATTGTTGGTCAAGATATAGCCGTTTTCGCGAACGATCACGCCGCTGCCCATACCGGACTCATCATGTGGCACTTGGTCTTGGAAATCAAATTGTTGAAAAAAATCATCTTGGAAGATCGGCGGGAAACCTGGTGGCAGACTGCGACGATTGCCTTTACGTTGGACCGGTTTCGCCTTAACCCTCGTGTTGATACTGACAACGCTCGGACGGATAGCTTCGGCGACGTTACGAAACGCAGTTGACATATCCTGCGCTGCGGCCAGATCGTGATTAGCGATTTTCGCTGGCCCCGTTTGATCGGCGAACGCATCGTGCCGTAGGACTTGGGGCAAGCTCATCGCGACTCCGGTAAGCAAACAGCCGACAAGCATCATGCTGAGGGCGAAACTGAGTTTCTTGGAAAGTGGTTGCATCTCGCTTTGAACTCCTGGGAAGGCTGGACCACGGGTACGAAGGCCCGTCAGAATCGTTAATACACTCTTACGATAGCGTTCGGTTCGATTGCCGACGTTAAATTCCGATAGCACGGGCGGAGATTCACGCCTGCCGTCGACCGTCGCAGAGCCGCTTAACCCGACGAACGCGACTCGTCCTGTCGAACCGACAGCGACCGCCTTAGCGGCGGGTTCAACGTGCAAACCGCAGGCCAATTTATTTTGCCAGTGAACACCGATCGCAGTTGATACACAGCTAGCAAAACTTCTGATACGTTATTGGCGTGAGAAAGGTAACTCTGGAGCAAACACGGATGCGAGACATTTTGACAGTGGTTCTGGCGGGCGGTCGAGGCACGCGATTGGAACCACTTACCCGCGATCGCGCTAAACCCGCCGTCCCTTTTGGCGGGATTTATCGGATCGTCGACTTCGTACTTAGCAATTGCCTCAACAGTGGAATGCGGCGACTGTTGTTGCTGACCCAATACAAGGCGCAATCGCTAGACCGACACGTCAACGTCGCTTGGCGAGGCTATTTCTGTCGTGAATTGGGCGAATTCATCGACGTGGTGCCGCCCCAACAACGTATCGACAACAACTGGTATCAAGGCACCGCCGATGCGGTCTATCAAAACATCTATGCGATTGAGCGTGAGCAGCCCGAGGATGTGGTGATCTTGGCCGGTGACCACATCTACAAAATGAATTACGGCCCAATGGTCGACTTCCATCGCCGCCAAGGTGCGGACATCACCATCGGTGCCCTGCGAGTCAGCCGCGATGATGCTCGCCAATTCGGAGTGATGCAAACGGACCTGGATCATCGGCTCGTCGGTTTCCAAGAGAAGCCAGCGGACCCGATTGGCTTGCCCGAAGATCCCGATACCTGTTTGGCGTCGATGGGAATCTATGTCTTCAATTCAAGATTCTTATACGAAAAGTTAGTTGATGACGCAACCAATCCTGACAGTGATCATGACTTTGGCAAGAACATCATTCCCGCAGCGATTGCTAACAGCCGCGTATTTGCGTTTCCGTTCCTGGACGAAAACCGCAAACGCGACGCGTACTGGCGAGACGTCGGCACCATTGATGCCTACTACGAAGCTTCGATGGATTTGATCACGGTCGACCCGCTGTTGAATTTGTACGACGAAAAGTGGCCGATGCGTGCCCACCAACCGATGTTACCGCCGCCCAAATTCGTATTCGGCAGCGAGGGCAATTCGGCGCGGCGCGGTGAAGCTCTCGATTCGATTGTCTGTCAAGGCTCGATCATCAGCGGCGGTGCGGTCGCACGAAGTATTATCGGCCCCAATGTCCGCATCAACAGCTACGCGAGAGTCGAAGACAGCATCTTATTTGAAGGTGTCGAAGTCGGTCGTCACTGTCGCCTGGGACGCGTGATCGTGGACAAAGGAGTCCGCATCCCGCCCGAGACCCAGATAGGCTATGATCGGGCCGAAGACGCCGCCCGCGGGTTCACCATCACCGACAGCGGCTTGGTCGTGATTGCTCGTGGCGAATCGATACAAGCCCATTCTTTGGTATAAGTCGTGCCCTCAAGTCCCTTTCTTGTTGTCGTCGGTAGTTTACTTGCGGTCGGGCTGCTGGCCGTCGGCGGCGGGCTGGGATTCCGTATCGGTCGACGATCGACTGTCGCTGGTCGTGGGGGCGCCGCAAAGGGCGATAACTCCGACGGACTCAGCCCCAGCGAACGCGAGCGGATGGCAGAGCTGTTGCGACAACTCGGGGCCTGGACGAGTGAGTACTCCGGAAACGTATCCGAATATCAAAACCAACTTGGTGAAATCAGCAAGAGCGTTCGCGGTGGCTTAAGCGGAAACGGCCCAAGCGGTGGTAGCCCCAGTAGCAGCGAAAACCGCGTGGTCTTGCTGCTCGAGCAAATCATGCACAGCAATTCCCAGTTGCAGAAACGGCTCGACGCCGCGGAACGGCAACTGGATAAGCAAACCAAACAAATCGAGTCTTACCTGAGTGAAGCTCGTACGGATGGATTGACAGGACTTTCTAATCGTCGCGCGTTTGACCAGAAGCTGGACCAAATGTTCGCTGCCTTCCGCAAAGGCGGCAGGTCATTTGCTTTAGCCATTATCGATATTGACCACTTCAAGTCCATCAACGACACGCACGGACACCAAGCCGGTGACCAAGTTTTGCAGCAAGTTGCCTCGCTGTTGGCCACGGAATTGCGGCAAGCGATGATTGTGGCGCGGTTTGGTGGCGAGGAATTCGCCGTGATTCTGGATGGACCGCTGCGACAAGCCGCTGAGAAGATGAACCAAGTGCGAAAAACGCTAGCATCCCGTAGACTGGATGCTGGCCCGATTCAAATCGAAGTCACCACAAGCGTTGGTGTCGGCGAACCTCGTGACGACATGGTCCCCGGTCCCGTCGTCCGCCGAGCGGACGAGGCATTGTACGCCGCGAAGAACATGGGCCGAAATCGAACGTATTTCCACGATGGTCGCAGCCCCATCCTCGTAGGGGCACCGGAGATCAGCCGCTGAGCCGATGCTTCGAAACCACCGGCAGGTTTACCCACTGTTCTGTCCCAACTCAGTAATTCCATGAATCGCATCCTGATCGCTGACGACAACGCCGCCAATCGCGAGCTACTGGAAGCTTACTTGGTCAACATCGATTGCGAACTCGAAACCGCCGTTGATGGCCAAGACACACTCGATAAGGTCAGTTCGTTCAAGCCCGACTTGGTGCTGCTCGATGTGATGATGCCCAAGTTGAGTGGCTTTGAAGTTTGCAAGAAAATTAAAGACGACCCCACCACTCGGCGAGTGATGGTACTTATGGTCACAGCACTCAATGAACTCGGTGACCACGAACGTGCCGTCCAATCAGGCACTGATGATTTCCTCAGCAAACCCGTCAACAAAATTGAACTGGTTAAGCGTGTCGAAAACATGCTCAAACTAAAGGGCACCGTCGACGAATTGGAGCGACTTCGCCAGTACATTCAACAAATGGAAGACGACCAGTCCCAGCGTGGCACCTGGTCGTGATCGATCTTCAAGGCGTCACCAAAACCTATGGCCGCATCACGGCGCTCAGCGACGTATCGCTGAAGATTTTTCCCGGCGTTACGGGACTACTGGGACCAAACGGCAGTGGCAAAAGCACCCTCATCAAGGCGCTATTGGGACTGGTACACACACAAGCCGGAAGTGGTCACGTCCTTGGTTACTCGTGGCCCAAGGACGTGCGGGCGATACGCGACAACGTTGGCTATTTGCCCGAGGACGATTGCTATATCGCCGGATTAACCGGCATCGAATCAGTAACCCTGATGGCTCGGCTTTCTGGCTTGGTTGGCGGCGAGGGGCTTCGTCGCGCCCACGAGATGCTCGATTTTTGTGGCTTCGGCGAAGAACGCTACCGTGAAGTTGAATCGTATTCGACAGGGATGCGTCAAAAACTAAAATTCACTCAGGCACTGGTCCATGATCCACCGCTGTTGATTTTGGATGAACCCACCACGGGGCTCGATCCCGATCAACGCGCCGCGATGCTCAATCGAATTCGAAATCTGGCAACCAAGCAGGGAAAATCGGTCATTCTATCGACGCATATTCTGCACGATGTCCGCAGTGTTTGCGACAACGTGGTGATCCTCATTCGTGGCGCCGTTCGTGTCGTCGATTCGCTGGAAAACTTAAGCCGTCCCGTGGAACCAACCGTACGAATCGTCGTCGCCGGTGACACTGATGCATTTTCTCGACGACTTTCGCAATCAGGTTATCGGGTGGAAATCGACGACGAGCAAGGTGGACTTCGCGTCGAAGTGAAAAACACCGATGACGCCAGTTCGCTGTGGCGGTTAGCTGCAGAGACGAACACGCCGATTCGCGTGCTGGAACCAGCCGTGAACTCCCTGGACAAATTCTTCATGGAAGTTGCTGCAGGCAAACATCGTGACATAAGAATTCACAGCCAGGAGCCACCGCATGCCGATTCATGATCTCGGCTATCGCCGATGGCACGGCAATCGAGCGCCGCAGTTTGTGCGTCCTTGGGTTGTCGCGCGTAGCGGGATTGCATTGGTCTGGCGACGCCGTTGGCTCAGGATGATGCTGATGCTGGCGTGGTTACCAGTCATTGCACCGGCGTTTGCTTTGTTTGCTTTTGAGTATTCATCAACGGAACCAGACTTCCAACGTTTCATCGCCACTCTAGTCGCTGGTCCTTTGGGTCAACCGGAACTCGCTCGTCAAGTTGTCACCGATCCCGATGCGGCTCGGCATCAAGTCTGGTCGACGTTGATCCTTGCGTTCTTTCGTTATCCGCAACTATTTGCCATGGTTGTATTGATCGGACTCGTTGCGCCGATGCTGGTATCGTACGATTTGCGAACCAAGGCATACTTGATGTACTTCTCACGTCCACTCACACCAACCCAGTACGTGATCGGGAAATCAGCCGTAATCTGGTTCTTGCTGTCGATGATCGTGACCTTACCCGCGCTGTTGTTGTACGTGCTTGGCGTGCTTCTATCCCCAGACTTTTCCGTGATCAGCCAGACCTGGGATTTACCGCTGAGAATCCTGGCGTCATCAGCCGTATTGATGATTCCGACGACTGCATTAGCAATGGGCTACTCGTCGTTAACTAGCGAAAGCCGGTATGCCACTTTTGCTTGGTTTGCGACTTGGGCGATGGGATTTGTGGCCTACCAAGTACTGACGTTCGCACCGGCAGCGGCGAGCGGTCGACGACCCACAAGTCGCAATCGGGGAAACGTTGACTGGGAGGCTCTGGGCGTTGATCTTGATCGCTGGCGTTTGCTATCGCCCTATCATACGCTGGGCAAAGTCCAGGCTTGGATATTCGATCTGGATACGACCTCTGCCAGCATCGTACCGGCACTCACAGTGCTCGGTGGGATTACAATCGTCGGCTTTTGGATCGTCCGTCGCCGGATCATCGCGAGGTTGAGCGTATGATCGAGCTGACCAATACCACTAAGATGTACGGCAACGTCGTCGGTGTGAACGATATCACCCTCTCGCTGCCCTCCGGTGCGTATGGACTGATCGGTCCGAATGGTTCGGGCAAAACAACGTTGATTAACTTGCTGATCGGTCAATTGCGTCCAACCCTCGGCACAGTTCGTATGTTTGGAGTTGCTCCTTCGAGAGACCGTCGCGTGCTCCGGCGCATCGGTTTGTGCCCCGCAACAGATGTCCTGTATCCGAACGTCTCAGCATGGGAGTGGGTACAGTATCAGGTGCGTTTGCACGGGATTGCTCGCAGTGCTTGCCGTCGATTGGCCGAGTCCGCCTTGGAAACGGTCGGCATGACGGATGTGATGCGACGTCCGATGGGAACGTACTCGCTTGGCATGCGCCAGCGAACCAAAATCGCGCAAGCTATCGCTCACCAACCCGAGTTATTGATTCTCGACGAACCCTACAACGGCCTGGACCCAGTCGGACGAAGCGAGATGACAAGACTGCTCAAAGATTGGGCCGCCTCTGGACGTGGATTGCTGTTTGCTAGCCACGTGTTGCAGGAAATCGAGTCGATCACCTCTTCCTTCTTGCTTATCTTTGGCGGGCGGCTGCTTGCGTCAGGCACAGCCAGCGAGATCGAATCGATCCTCGCTGATACACCGCAGGAAATTCGCATCACAGGGCCGGATGCGGCGCGGCTGATTCATCGTTTCGCCGATGTGGAGTGGGTCGATTCGCTGCAATTGACCGACGGTCGCACGGAACTGCGCGTATCGTTGCGAGACCCGACGCAGCTTTACAACCAGATTGCCAGTTGGATTGAAGCCGACTCGTTACGAATCACACGCGTTACGGCTGCCGACGGAAATCTGACGGCGTTGTTCGAATCGTTGCTTCGTCACCATCGTGGAGAAGTCCTATGAACGCGTTGAGCCTACCGCTGGATGTGATGTGGTTCGAGCTGCGACGTTCGTTAACGATCGGACGACTGGCGATGTGGGTGGTGTTGGTCGCCTTTCCAGTCGCATTGATCGCTACTCTACGCGTCGTGACGGAAACCACCGCGATCGAACCCATTGGTATCACGCTGTACTTTCTCGTTCCCGAAGTCACGTGCCTGCTGGGGCTGTTGCTTTGGGCAACGCCTGCGATCAGCACCGAGATCGAAGGTCAAACGTGGGTTTATCTCGTGCTTCGCCGCTCGGGACGCCGCACCGTTTTACTAGGAAAGTACCTCACCGCAGTACTATGGACCCTCGCTGCGGCTTGGCTGGCAATCGGCTTGAGCATGTTGTTTCTTGGCCCAGCCGCCAGCCTGCAGTTATTGTGGGTGATGCTGGTTCTGGCGACGCTTTCGTGTCTCGCTCATGCCGCATTGTTTGTATTGATCGGGGTCATCTTTTATCGACGCACGATGGCGTCGGCGGTGATGTACACCATGGCGGTCGAATACGGCTTGTCCTTTGTACCTGCAGTGGTCAACAAGTTTACGATCAACTATCGCTTGCGTGGATTGCTGGCGCACTGGATGGATTGGGAGATGGCTCGTACGCGCGCCGAGAACGTCTTCGGCAGTGAGCCGCCTGGAACGCATCTGCTTGTATTGCTGGCGATCACGATCACCTTCTTGGGAATCGCCTTCTATCGAGTTGAACGGACTGAGTACCCAACACAACAGGAAGGCTAATCAGAAACGGGGAGAGGTGAGTTTTTGTGGTGTCAACCTGTGATGATGCGTGAAACTGAATTTGACTGTAAAATTTCTAGAGTACACAAATGCCAAACTGATCTCCTTCTCCTTTTTTGCGTCCCAATGACGTTGTGCGATGTTGCAAAACTCACCGGATACCGACCGACTGCTTGATCTTGCGGAGGATGGTGACCTCGAAGCGAGAAACCAACTACTGGATCGACATCGCACTCGACTGCGCCAATTGGCTGCGATGCGGATGGATCAGAGGCTGGCAAATCGGGTCGATCCCTCGGACATCGTTCAGGAAACTATGGTGGATGCGTTCCGGCGGCTACCAGGATACCTACGAGATCGACCGTTGCCGTTCTATATCTGGCTTCGAGGGATCGCTTGGAACCGCTTGATAGATATACATCGAAAGCACATTCTCAGTGTTCGTCGAACGGTAACTCGAGAAACGCCCATCGCATTGGGACTCGCCCAACAGGCCTCAGGTTCACTCCTTGCGCAGTTGACGTTACTAGGCACCGCTCCGCTACAATCTTTAGTTGAGGGAGAAATACGAGAGCGTATGCAAAAAGGCTTAGAGTCGCTTCCAGAGATCGACCGAGAAGTGCTAATTCTTAGGCACCTTGAGTCACTTTCTGTCGCAGAAACGGCTGCGGTCTTGAATGTCCCAGAAGGGACGGTCAAGTCACGTCATGCTCGCGCCTTAGAACGAATGCGCAAAGTACTCATGGGCGACGATGATGGTGAGCAATGACGCATTCGTCACAAACTGTCGCGAAGGATGACGCTGGTACAGACCTCGCCTTTACGACGCGATTGAATGGCTGACCGATCAATGCCAACAAGGCCAGCGGATCGACTTCTCTGATGTCATCTTGCGCTATCCCCAGTTTGCCACGCGACTGGAAGCAATCTTGCCCACGTTGCAACTGATCGGTGAGGTGGGCACATCAGTCTCTGGGTTATTTGCCGATTTTCGCATTAAGCGAGTAATTGGTCGCGGTGGCATGGGCGTGGTATACGAAGCCGAGCAAATTTCATTGTCGCGCACTGTAGCACTCAAAATATTGCCAATGGCGGCGATCTTGCCTGAACGCCAGATCCAACGATTTAAGCATGAAGCCCGCGCTGCAGCCGCTCTGCAACACTCCCACATCGTGCCGATCTATGCAGTTGGATTCGAAAACGGCGTTCATTACTTTTCGATGCAGTACATCGAAGGGACGACACTTGCACATGACTCGCATTCAAATGACCAGCCCCAGCTCTCGGCCGCCAATAAAGACCATTGGAAACGAGTTGCGGAGATTGGTATTCAAATCGCCGAAGCGCTTGACTACGCCCACGATCTGGGAGTGATTCACCGCGATGTTAAACCCGCGAACTTATTGGTAGACACCTTTGGTAAAGTCTGGTTGGCTGATTTTGGCTTGGCCCACTTGGAAACTGAACCAGCGCTCACGATGACCGGCGCCATCATCGGAACCCTCCGGTACATGAGCCCTGAGCAAGCGAGCGGTGAATCTGGTGTTGTCGACCATCGGACCGACATCTATTCATTTGGCATAACGCTTTACGAATTGGTCACGAGAAAGACTGCGTTCGAGCATCCCGATCGGTTGCAACTCCTCAAAAAAGTTCTTGAATGCCAGCCATTGCTCCCGCGCAAGATCAATTCTGAAATCCCCATTGACCTCGAGACGATTTTGCTCAAGGCGATTGCGAAAGATTCTCGCGATCGATATCCGTCCGCACGAGCATTTAGCGACGACTTGCGTCGTTTCTTACAACATCGTCCTTCGTTAGCAATGCGTCCGACGCTGTCCGAGCGATTTGTTCGCTGGTCCAAGCGACATGTCAAAGTTTTGATAGCGGCGACGGCCTATTCGTTCTTTTTGACCGTTGGACTGGCGATTGCCTCAGGCCTAGTATGGCAAGCTCAAGGCCGAACGCAGGCAGTCCATGGACGTGCGATTAACGCTCTGCAGTTTGCCAACCTCCAACGAGAGGAAGCGGATCTGCAAAGCCAGAATGCGAAGCGATTGGCGTTTAAGTTGGCGTTCGATCGGGGGCTTAGCTTGTGCGAGCAAGGCGATCTCGCTCCCGGAGTTTTGTGGCTCGCCCGCGCATTGGAATTGGTACCCGATGACCAACCGCGTTTGCAATCTATTGTCCGGTTGAATCTACGCGAATGGTCCCAGCGACTTGCTCCGCTCGCGAGCTTCCATCGGTTGGCCAAAGGGAGTTTTGTCAACGCCATCGCCATGGATACAAAGTCACACCAAATCGCGATTGGAACGGGCCAAGTCGTCGAGGTATGGGATGTCGCACGCAAGCCATCGGCCAGCATACCTATTGAATTTCACTCGAACGTGACCGCACTGGCGTTTAGTCCCGAAGGGCAATCGCTATTAGTCGGGACCGCAGATGGCAAAACGCTGTTCACTGCGATTCACCGGACCGAGTTTGCGACAGATCTTGTCCAGGTTCGTGATGCAGTGACGGGCCACGTGTTGCAAGAAATTGACGCCGAACACACGATCCAATTCATGACCCTTAGCCGAAACGGAAAGCAGTTGGTAACTGCCGGCAAGAATGAAATTCGCATTTGGAGCGTCGAGAAGACAATTTTACTTTCTAAGAAGACTGTCATCCCAGACGCGATTTACTCCCTGGAAATTAGCCCTGATGCGAGTTTCGTCGCAGTTGGTGTGAAAAATCAAGTACAACTGCTCAATACCGATTCACTATTGCCCAGCGCCGCGCCGCTTACGCATTACGGAGACGTTCATTGTTTGAAGGTATCGGCCGATGGCTGGACACTTTTCTCGGCTTCGGAATCGTCGAGTCACTGCTGGGATTTGAAGACGGGACAGAGGCTCTGTACTTTAGCACCCTTTGAATTTCCAGTAACTGATGCAGTGATTTCGGATGATCGACAATCTATCGTCATCGCCGACATGCGAGGCCGAGTCTTCCGTCACGAGTTGCTCAGTGGAAAGCGGACGATGGAACTACTTCGGAAAACTTTCCAATCACGTGCGGTTGCGTTTCATCCAGGTGGAGAGACAGCGATGACCGTCGGGGGTGACGGAAAGGCGAAAATTTTTTATCTCGAAACGGGACATCCAATCGGTAGTAGCCGACAACATTACGGTACGGTTTCAACAATTGCGTTTGCACAAGACGCTGGCCTAGTCGCCACTTTAGTGCCATCTGGTTTGCCCATCGAACCTGCTCGTGACATCCAAGTCGGTAACCTATCCGAAGAGATTGCGGGTGCGCCCGAGGAGATATCTCGTTGGGTACAAGTGACGACCGGGATGGAGCTCGACCAAGAAGAGGTGCCCACCCTGCTGACGCCTGAAGTATGGCAAAAGAGAAAACTGGAAATGACGATCGAGCAAACGCTTGAGCATTTAGTTAATCCCTGATTCAACACCCCACGTGCTCCGGACGTTGGCCGCAATTCATCGGACCAAAGGTCCAATCGTTTACCTAGCCCAGCTCAACGGGCTGGGTACGAGGAACGCAAATATCCGTAAACGCTGAAAGCCCGGTCGTTTGCGTACTGTTGCACGACAGGCACGAAAATGACCGGGCCGTTGGCTCTGGGACCGTCTCTCATCAACCCTTTACCCAGGCCGATGGCCTGGGCTAGGCAAATGACCAGGCCGTTGGCCCTGGGAACGACGATCACCAACGAACTTTTCTTTCTCGCAAAAACTTGGAACCTGCTGGAATTTTCTGCGTGTTTAGCAGAAGCCGTTTATGCGCCAATTGAACGCCATCGCGCGTCCTCCTAGGTCTCGGCTTCCTTCATCATGTGAGAAGAAACACTGAATGCCGATACTCCCGCATCTTTCCCACCAAATCGCACATCACGCTAAACAATTCCCCAATCAAACTGCAGTTAAGTTTCTACGAGGTGACTCGGATGCGGAGATACTGAGTTATGCCCTATTGCAACAACGCATCGACTCGGTGGCAGCGACAGTTCGTCAGCGAGTAGGGGTTGGAGAGCAGACGCTATTGCTTTATCCGCAAGGGTTGGAATTCGTGCCGGCGTTTTTGGGCTGCTTGCAGGCCGGAGTCATCGCCGTCCCGGCTTATCCGCCTCGTCGAAATCGTTCGCAACAAAGACTCGTCGGTATCGTCAAAGATTGCGCACCGCAATTGGTGCTCACCACCGCCGAAATCCTGCCCAATGTCACTGCGGAACTCGCAGGCGGTGCATTCGTTCTCGCTACCGATGCACTCCCTGTTGTTGACAAGAAGAATGATTGTCCAGAGATTAAGCCCACAGACATCGCCTATCTGCTATACACCTCCGGCTCGACCAGCGAACCCAAAGGAACGATCATCACGCATGAGGCTGTTGTTCAGAATATCCAGCATCTCACCTCGGCAGTCGGCATGCGAGATCAATGGAACGTCGTCTCTTGGTTGCTGATGCATCACGACATGGGGTTGGTCGGAACCGTCCTCAGCCCACTTTATCTTGGCGGACGGACGACGCTCATGTCGCCCACCACCTTCCTGCAGAATCCGTTTCTGTGGCTGGAAACCTTTACTAAGGAACGTGGAAACTTCATCGCTTCGCCCAATTTCGGGTTTGATCACTGCTGCAAAATGATCCGCGATGAGCAACTCGAACAACTCGATCTGTCTTCCATTCGACTGATCGTCAACGGCTCCGAGCCCTTGCGAGCGGAGACGATCGATCGCTTCATTCAGCGTTTCGGCCCGTGTGGCTTCCGCCCCGAGAAGATGTTCCCCAGCTACGGGCTTGCCGAAGCAACGTTATTCGTGACCGGTGAACCTTATGGAAAACCCGCACGACGAGTTGCCGTTGATGCGACCACGTCGGAACCTGCTCCGCCCCCTCATCCCCAGCACATCTTCCCCTCAAAGCCGGTGGAGAAAAGAGCTAAGACTAATTATGAAACGGATTCCGATTCAAAATGGGCAGTCAGTTGTGGGGCTGCACCACCTTCGATTCGCGTCGTGATCGTCGACCCGGAAACCAAGACAAGTTGTCCCGAAGGCAAGATCGGACAAGTTTGGGTCAGCTCGCCAGCCAACGGCAGCGGATATTGGGGCAATGAAGAATTGTCTCAGCAGACGTTTCAAAACTTCATGACCTGTGGCGATGGCCCTTTTCTGAATACAGGTGATTTGGGGTTTCTTTTGGAGGGCGAGCTGTTTGTCACCGGTCGCGAGAAAGACTTGATTATCCTTCGTGGACGAAATCTTTATCCTCAAGACATCGAACGCGTCGCCGAACGGGTGCTCCCCTTCATTGAAGCCAACACTTGTGCGGCCGTTTCCTTTCAAGGACCGACCGGAGAGCAGTTGGCATTGGTCGTGGAGGCCAACCGAGAACTCGTTCGCATCGCTCGGAAGGCCAAGGCCGATGGCCGACTTGATGACCTACTGCGTGAATACGTGGAGCCATTGCGACAGGCCATCGGGGACGAATTTGAGACGACGTTGCATAAAGTCGCCTACCTGCTACCAGGCACTTTCCCACGAACATCCTCAGGCAAAGTACAACGACACCGTTGCTTGAATGCGTTCCAAGTAGGGAACGAAGATGTCGTATTCCAATGGCAGCAAAGACTTGTAACAAATCCTGATTGGCTACTCCTTGGTACATCGAAAAAGACTTCAAATGATACAGGGCCGACGGTGGACGATGCCGGTAATCGCGCGTCTTGGAACGGCGATACCAAGTCGACAACCAGTCTTGGCGATTCACAGGCAAAAACTCTGGCAAGTACGCTGCATCGCTTTGTGCTGAAATGGGTGAAAGACGAAGTGGATGATTCGATACAGTCGATCGCCGGTGATGCGCCATTCACGACGATGGGGATCGACTCGATTGGTGCCGCTCTCATCTCGCTCGACTTGCAAAAGGAAACGGGGATTTCCCTGACCCCAGATTTGTTGTACCAGTTTCCAACCATTAACCAGTTGGCGAGTTACCTTGCAAAGAATAAACCTTCAGCGCTTGTTGCGAGCGCGACAGGGGCGACGAACGGTGACGAACGGTGACGAAATCAGCCGCCACGCGTTAGCGTCCGGTTCCCAATCCTTTCCAGAACCGGGTGCTAACGCACAACGGCTGATTGAACCGGCGAACTACGACTACTTCTCTGACCGAAACCAAGTCTTCCAAAAGATGAAAGCGGCAGGGTCGTATTTCTTTGGGACGGCTTTTTTTGCGATTGATGGAACGTATGTCACGTGCGAGGGACGTCGCATGCTGATGCTTGCTTCGTTTGCTTATACCGGGCTGATCGGTCATCCCGAAGTCAATGCTGCCGCAAAACAGGCAATCGAAGATTTAGGAACTGGTTGCCACGGAGCAAGACTTATTTCTGGGACCACGTCCGTTCATCAGGAACTGGAAGCATGTCTGGCCAAGTTTGTTCAGACCGACGACGCTTTGTTATTCAGCAGCGGTTATGCCACGAACGATGCGACGATTCCCGCGTTGGTGGGTGCTGGTGATGCGATCTTTGCGGATGAATACAATCACGCGAGTCTCGTCGACGGTTGTAAATTGTCCGGAGCAACTTTCGAGACGTTTCCCCACAACCAAGTGGACGCGTTAGAAAAGCCGTTGCAGAAATCGCTACAAAAATCCACCGGTGGTCGACGTCTGGTGATCGTTGATGGCGTCTACAGCATGGAAGGAGACATCGCACCCTTACCACAGATCGTCGCGTTGTGCCGTCGCTATGATGCGCTGTTGATGGTCGATGAAGCCCATAGCCTGGGTGTCATTGGCAAGAGTGGACGCGGGGTACAAGAGCATTTTGATTTGCCCGCCGATGCGATCGACATCAAGATGGGCAACACCTCCAAATCCTTGGCCAGCTTAGGTGGCTTCATCGCTGGTAAACAGGCGCTCGTGGATTACTAGAGGCACAATGCCAGTGGGTATATTTTCAGTACATCCCTGGGTCCACCACAAGTTGCGGCTGCGCTCAAAGCACTGGAAATTTTGCAGCGTGAACCAGAACGCGTCGCTTGTCTGCAACGCAACGCCGCGCGACTCACTCGCGGGCTGCGCGAAGCGGGTTTCCGGCTGTCGGCAACGGAGTCGGCGATTGTACCGCTGTTGTGTCCATCCACCGAGCACGCCTTGGCCTTGACGGCCTGTTGTCGTAACGCCGGGTTGTTCGTGATCCCGATCGTTTATCCAGCGGTACCAATGAACGCACCGCGCTTGCGTTTGAACGTGATGGCATCGCACACCGAGGCGCAGATCAAGTGGGCATTGTCAGTGTTGGTGCAAGCCGGTCGTGAGGTTGGGATTTTGTAGAACCAAAAACCGATGTTCTGTGAGTTGAGCAAGTTGGGGACCGGCGATACTCGCTTTTCGGACCACGCACTCGGCGATACAATCGGGTATTTGTATCCATAATTGGAGTTAATGACACACGGATCTGCAGCGATCATTTAATTAGGAGCCGAGGAAGACTCGTAAGTTGATACCCATTTATCAAGCAAATTGTTGTACACAGAAAACGTTGCGGTCAGTGTATTTGTTGTGTTAACTCCATCACTGCCAGGTCCAGGAAAACCAAACTCGTTATGTCGGCGGCAAAAAGACGTCCATTGAAATTTAGTAGCTTCGACGATATTTGCGTTGAGGTTGATCGGCTCGTGGAATCGAACGTTGAAACGAGGGGCCAGTTTTCGTTCGCAGCCATTTTGGAGCATCTCGCGCGCACCTTAGACATCGTGGTGGGATACAATCCCGCTCCGACGGTGTCGTTTCCCATGCGGTTGGCTTCTCGTCTGGCACGGCCTATACTGCTGCGAGGGCCGATGCTCGCCGGGTTCAAGCTTCCGGCAAAATTACAGTCGGCGCTGTGGCCGAGCGAGCCGATCGAAAAATCCGTTGCCGTCGCACATTTTTACGAAGCGGTCGCGCGATATCGAAATGCCGAGACTCTGCCACGGCACCCATTTTTCGGCCATATGACACGCGAGCAACACGATCGATTGCAATGCAACCATTGTGCATTGCACCTCAGTTTTGTGCATCCGATTGAAGCTGCGTCTCCATCCGCGTAGAGCCCCATCCGCATAGAAAACGTGCAGTACTTTAGTTGTTTTCCTTCACTCGCCCATTTTCATTGGGGAAGGTCCGCCGCAGCGAGGGGAGGACCAGTTCAACGACGCCAGAGACTTACGTGCTCACGGCTCCCTGTTTGATCATCTCGATCAAATCGTTTGTGTTCAATTTCGCTGCCGTGTCGGTGCCGTCCAGGACGCCGCTGACCAGTTCACGCTTGTCGGCGTGCAGTTGCAGGATTTGTTCTTCGATCGTCCCTTGAGCGACTAGTCGGTACACCGTCACGGGACGTTCTTGGCCGATGCGGTGTGCACGGTCGGTGGCTTGGTCCTCGACCGCCGGATTCCACCAGGGATCAAGGTGGATGACGTAGTCGGCGGCTGTTAAGTTCAAACCGGTGCCACCCGCTTTCAACGAGATCAGGAACAATTCGCCTTCACCACTTTGGAAGGCATCAACTCGACGTTGCCGTTCCTTAGCGGGCGTCGCACCATCGAGATACTGGTACGAGATGCCTCGTTCGTCCAGTGCTCGTCGGACAACGGTTAAGTGCTTAACAAACTGGCTGAAGACAAGCGCCCGGTGTTCGCCATCGCGCAGTTCTGTGACCAGCTCCAAGAACAAATCCAACTTGGCACTGCTTTTGCGCCAAGTGCTGTCGACGAGACTCGGGTGACAAGCGAGTTGTCGAAGTCGCGTCAGCCAAGCCAACGTACGAATTCGTTGATCGCCTACTTGTGCATCATGTACACCGCTCAATTCCGCGACCGCGGACAAACGAGCGTCCTCGTACAATTTACGCTCCGCCGGGCTCATCACCGCCTGCAGATTGATTTCGGTGCGTGGGGGCAATTCCTTCAGCACATTATTCTTGGTCCGACGCAAAATAAAGGGCCGCACGAGATGAGCCAGCGACTGGCGCCGCTGGTCATCTTGGTGTCGTTCGATCGGATCAGCAAACCGCGTTCGGAATCGGTCCCATGATCCGAGCAACCCGGGACTGAGTGTACGAAACAAACTCCAGAGTTCACCGAGGTGGTTTTCCAGAGGTGTACCCGACAACCCGATCCGCCAATCCGCTTCAATACGTCGGATCGCCTGGGACGTTTTCGTTTGTGCGTTCTTAATGAACTGGGCTTCATCGAGTACCAGCGTGTGCCACTTGCGCGAGGCGAACCGCTCAGCGTCGCGTTGAAGCAACTGGTAACTTACGATCACCAAGTCATGCGGGCCAGCGGCATCAACGAGCTGTTCGCGATCCGAGTCGCGATACAACAGAGCACGCAAATTCGGTGCAAATCGCTCCGTTTCGCGAACCCAGTTATCGCCGACGCTGGTGGGTGCGACGACGAGTGCCGGCCCCTCACTTCCGCGCTCTAGCATGACCGCAAGTGTTTGGACGGTTTTGCCCAAGCCCATATCATCGGCAAGTACGCCACCGACTCCCCAGCGGCTCAATCGTGCTAGCCAGCGATACCCGTCGAGTTGGTAATCACGCAGGTCGGCATCGAGCGATTCAGGTTTATCGGGAGTCCAGTTAGCGAGCGATTCCAGCCGTCGAATCGAATCGTGCCATCGCGCGGCCGCTTCGAGTGTGACGTCTTCGCCGATTAACTCTTGGACGGCAGGAACGGCAGCATCCGCAATTCGCAATGAACCTCGGTCAAGTACCACCGCATCTCCGAGCTGTTCCAAACGTTTGCGAAACGCGTCGCTAATGCGTGCAAATTCTCGGTCACCGACTTGCACCAGTGCTCGTCGTTCGCGAACCGCAGTCAACAAATCGGACAACAGGACCTCGGTACCGTCCAAGTCGATTGAGCCGCTCAGCCCGAACCAGTCCTTGCGATCGTCAACGCGCACTCGCAACGCTGACGGTGTGATTTCGCTACGAACACGAATGGTCTCGCCTTCGGGCCATGTCATGCGCGGTGCGGTCTGGCCGCCAGCGTACAACCTTCCGAGCAGCTCCAGCGCCAGATCATCCGTTTCAGCCACATACTGGTAACTGCCGCTCTGCTTCAATCGTTCAAGTTCGAACTGTTCGACCACGGCATCGGCTAACTGTCGTTCGGCGCACAAATCACGCCGAAGTCGAACGGGACCTTCGGGTGTCAAGCACGTGAGCACCTCGGGATTCTGTGACGGCATCACGGTCTGGTTGAATCTCGGATCGTGCATCACCAACGAAACTTGCAACCCGGCGCCGCCGCGTGGACGCATCTCAAAAATCAACTCCGCGGTCACATCGCGGATGGGCCCCGCTAACTGATCTGGCAATTCAACATGGATCAGCGAATTCACCGCAGCACTGGCCAATACCAAGCGGTGCGCTGATTCACTGTCCAACAGCACGTCGTTCATATCGGTCCGAAACAGATGCTGCAGCACGGGTGTCGCGCGAGAATCACGCAGCGGACAAATCACCAACCGTCCGTGTTTTTGGTCAGCAATCACAACCAGCGGTTCGACAGGGCTGGCATGACCAACAATGACCGAACATTCGTGAGGATCAATCTTCATTCCCGATACACCCAGTACCGGACGGAAACGAGTGATTATTTTTCGGTGCACATCTTCGTCATTTTCATTCGCCTTGTCCTTGGCAGGAGAGTCTACGTGGGATTCGACCGATTCCACCACATTGAGCCTGAACGTCAATTCGGACTGGTAAACAATCACGGGAGTGGCATCGGCGTCGTCCCAAGTCACGTTGGGATGTCCGGTAAGCATTCGCAGCGCCTCGAATTCACCGTAGTGATCTTCGTCAAAACTGTAGCTTGGCGTTGCCACCAAGGCCGCGATGCGACCATCAATTTTATGCTGAGAAAAGTCTCGCCGTAACAAATCGTAACTACGAACTTCGCGCCCTTTAGTCCAGCCCTTGCCGTTCTTGCGAGGGCGTTGTTCATAGGCGGTGATGGAGAGTGGGCAGTGGTACCGCGAATGCGACAAGCCGATCCGCCATTGCAATTGACTGATTTCCGGTGGCCCAATGTCTCGTGTGGCCGAGTTCGTCAACTCGATCAAGCTGCTGACCAACTCACGGCCAGCCGCAAACGCATCGACCTTGAGCGACGAGAAGAATTCCAACGCATCGCCAGAGCCGCGACGCCCAAGTTGCTCCTGCATCCACCACGCGGCGGCCAATGTGTGTGGGCAACGAGCTTCACGTGCAAACTGTACACACCCACACGACGGAGCCGCTCGCAGGGCAACATCGATCGATCCGACATCAACGTCGTCGCGTGCACCAAACTCACTTGCCGAGTCGGGACCGATTTCGATGCTGGTGGTAATCGGCGGCTGACGATTGCCTTGAATTTTGAACTCAAACACGAGCGTTCCATCGTCCTGGGCCATACTCGGCTGGTCGACAGAGTACATTGCGGCACGTTTGTCCAGGTAGTCGCCGTGCGAGTCAACTAAATGCTCGATCGCCTCGTTAACACCTAAATTGAACGCACTGCTCGCATCCTTCGACATCAAATCCATATCAATTTCCACACGTCGTTGGAGTGTGATCCCTCGTCGTCATGATGTTCGGAACGCATCGGGCACCGGATATCTCGTTAACCGCAGCATTCCGGTTACCCGATTGCCAAGCCCGCCACTATAACCGCCCCACGCCGAATTGGCTAAGGCACTTTGCCGAAGTTGCTCAGCGTGCCATGATCACGAAAATCTTTTAATTTCCATGTTTCACCAGAGGACACACAGGCATGCCCAAATTAACCGTTGAGGGCGTCGGCGAATTTGACGTTGCAGCAGGCAAACGATTGACTTTGGCCCTTGTCGAGGATGCCGCGACGGACCAACTCCACGCCTGTGGCGGCAATGCTCGCTGTACGACTTGCCGAGTGAAGTACGTTGCCGGAGAGCCCGAGAGCATGACGCAAGCCGAAAAAGATATCTTGAAGGCTCGCGGCATCACCGAAGAGAATATTCGATTGAGCTGCCAAATCGCTTGTGATCACGATATGCACGTCGAATTGATCAGTCGCTTTGAAGGCAGTGGTCGCAAAGACTCAGGCAGCCCCGTCGCGGAATCGATTGAACCGCCACCCCAATGGACGACGAAGTCGGCAACCTAGGCACTCGCGGCGACGGTTATCCTCTCGACATGTTCGATCCATGCCAACAGAACATCGTCCATCCACGAGCCACCGTCGCTATTGATGAATCCGACATGTCCACCCCGAGGTGGACACAGCAAGGTCGTCGAAGGTGGCAGTTTGTCAGCCAGTTCCCTGAAACTGGCGATCGGTACGATTGGGTCGTCGGCTGCGGCTAGAAGTAACGTCGGTAGCGGATTGCTATCGAGCAGCGGTGCTGCGGAACATTCGCGATAGTAATCTTCCGCTTTCAAAAAACCGCTCAGTGGCGCAGTGATCGCGTCATCAAACTCCCACAACGTTCGCGGTCGTCGTCTTGCAATCGCAGTTTGAAACTCCACACGTGCGCGAACCGCGGGCGGAACACGATCCAACAGGTGGCGAATGAAATGGCGGTTGTACGGTCGCAATCGCAATTGCTGCATTCGCTCACTGCAGCGTCGCAAATCAATCGGCGCCGAGATCGCGACAGCAAACTGCATCCGATGCCACCAGCCAGGCGGGTCATCGTGCCCGGCACCGACGCGTCCAACGGCTCGCAGCAATTGATTACCGCCCAACGATATTCCGACCGCTGCGAGCTTCGATTGTGGAGTAAGCTGTGCGATCATCGCTAGCGATGCGAGCACATCCTCGCTCCGACCAGCGTGTGTAACGTTGCTTGCCAGATCAAACGCATGACCACAACCACGCATGTCCATCCGGAATGTGCGAATGCCGATCGCCCCCAAAGCTGCGGCAAATCGCTGCATGTAGGGACTCGCATGGCATCCGCACAATCCATGAATCAGTAACACCGAAAGTCCGTCGTCTTGCCAAGCCGTCGGAATATCGTCGTGTAGCATCACCGAGTCACCGTCAACCAACTCAACACGATGTGGGGTCGTACTCGGAAAAGGGACGTCATGTGAACGAAGCTGCCACACCGTTTGCAAGTGACCGCTACGGAGCCAACGATGCGGAAAAAACGGCGGTGCGTCGAACGTCAAACTCATTTACTGTTGCCCTGTCACACGCGGTAGCGACCGCTGCAGGAAATCGACAAAGTTGCCCGAAGCGATTCGCTCGATCGCTGACGAATTGTAACCACGCCTGCTTAATATCTTAAACAGTCCACCAACATCGGCGATGCTCTTTACGTCACTGGGAGTTTGTTCGTTCCCGTAAGCGCCGTCTAGATCGGTGCCCAGCCCACAGTGTTTATCGTTTCCCGCGAGCTGGCAAATATGGTCCACATGATCCGCGACGTTTTCCAACGACACACCGAGTTGCTCGGGAGTTGATGTACCGCGAACCCATCCAGGGGCAAGCATCCATGCATCGAGGGCGGAACCGATGACGGCGCCGCGCTCGATGAGTGCGATGAGTTGCTCGTCGCTGAATTGCCGATTGTGATCGACCAGCGCCCGACAATTCTGGTGGCTGGCCCAGATCGGTCCAGAGAACGTGTTGAGCGCTTCCCAAAAACAAGTATCGCACAAATGCGTGACATCCAAAATCATGCCCAGCTTGTCCATTTCACGAAGCAATTCTCGCCCATGGTCGCCGAGTGATCCATCGGAATTGGTTCCAAACGCGTAGCGACCTGGGCCGTAATGGGCTGGTCCCACCACGCGCAGACCCGCCTTATGCATCCGTTGCAGGTAGTCCAGGTTCACCAAGGAATCCGCACCTTCAAGCGACAGCACAAAACCGATTGGCAACACGTCCTGCGGCTGGTCCTCATTCGTTGCATTAATAAGATCCACGTGCTGTTTCAGAATATTTGCATCAGCGATCAAACGCATTTGCCCAGCCTCCTCCATGCAGCGATACCAAGCGAGTTGTGCTTGCGTCATCGCCCATGCTTGCTCAGCCGAACGCCACCCTTGAACGGGACTGTACGCGTCATGTTCAACGCGTGCGATGAGCGTGGCAACACATGCTAGAACCTTTCCGCGTCGCATCTCAGGCAGAGATACGGTTCCGCGACCGCGATCAAGCTTATCTCTTAAATGCCGCTCGCTATCGCGGATGGTATCCAACTCCAGCGTCAAGTTGCGATTCCACTCGATCGCGTTCATCGCAAGATCGAGATGAGCATCAAAAATCCACATGAGCGACTCAAGCAAAAAAGTTCAATAGAAGAATCACACCGAGGGCAACAATCGATAAAACCGTTTCCAAAACGGTCCACGTTTTCAGTGTCTGTGTGACGGTTAACGAAAACAACTCTTTGACGAACCAAAAACCGCCGTCATTCACATGGGAAAGTGTTAGCGAGCCGGCGCCAAGGGCCAGCACAAGCAATTCACGATTGATGGTGGCATTGTCCGCAACGATGGCACTGACCAAGCCACTTGCGGCTGTGATCGCTGTCGTTGCCGAACCCGTCGCCACTCGGAACGCTGCGGCAACAAGCCAACCCAATACAAACGTCGGCACTGGTACCTGTTTCGCTAATTCGGCGAGGGAGTCGCCGACACCTGAAGCGATCAACACTTTACTGAAACCGGCTCCCGCACCAACGACCAACAACACGTTCGCGACCGGATACAGACTCTGTTCCGTCATTCTGGCAATCGATGTCGGCGTGAATCCACTGTGGACGCCAAGAAGAAAGTAGGCAAGTACAAAACCAACCAGCATCGCCACGGTCGGATTGCCCACCGCGACTAGTAAGGTTGAATTGGGAACAAAGCTGCCCAACAACATGAACAGGATTGGAAGCAAGATCACGATCAACGACGATTGCAAACGCGATGTGGACGAAGTGGCGGTCGAGTTCACTTCGTCGCCTAGGTGCTGGTCGTAGCTGGGCATCTGGTCGTAGCTGGGCATATCGATCGTCCCCGCGAACCATCGCCAATACATTGGCCCAGCCACAGCGGCTGAAATCGATCCCACCACCAAACTCCACAAGATCGTGCGCCCCAGATCAGCGCCAAGCAAGCTGATCGCTACCAACGGACCGGGATGGGGTGGTGCGAGCCCGTGCATCGCCGACAGTCCTGCCAACATCGACATCGCTGGAACTAAAATGCTGACCTTGGCCACTCGGGAAAGTGAAATCGCAATGGGTACCAACAACACCAACCCGACCGTGAACCAGACACCAATGCCAACCAACAGACCCACGAACAACAATGTCCAGCCAATGCGATGTAAACCCATGAGGTTCACCAATCGTTCTGCGATGACGGTCGCGCCGCCAGACCGATCCAACAAAATTCCGATCATCGCGCCCAACCCGATGACGATGGCTGTGGAACCCAAAATACCGCCGACGCCGACGACGAACTGTTCCAACGCTGTATTCATTTCGAGCCCCGCCGCCATCGACAAAACAATCGAAGCAACGAGCAGTGCAACAAATGGCGACAGCGAATAACGAGCGATAAGCGTCACAAGTGCAAACACCGCAACCACGAAAGCGACGATCAGGCGGACATCCTCGATGCTCATGGAACTTTGGTCTTCGTTGGCAGCAGGTAATCTGGCAAGGTTTCTCTCCTCTCGAGAATCCGCGATTCTAGTCGTTTCCAACGCGGCGAGGGTCTGCGTCGGGAAGACTATGTTTTACGGCAAAGCAACGTCCTCACGGCAGGAGTTTTTTCGCAGTCACGCATTTTGCGGCTCGAACACGGATTGTGACCTATGGTTTTGGGTCACCCCCGCGCAATCGAATGCTCAATGTCCGCAAAATCGAAACAAAAAGCTGAATCATCCACACGCCGGTTCGCGCTGCGCGTGGAAGTTGACCGATTGCAGTTGGTCATCGCCACTCCAGGTGCGGATGGCGTGTATACGATTTCTATCGATGAGGCCGTTTGCAAGGACCCTGCTGGCTGGGTGAGATTTCACGATAGCGGCCCGTTGGAAGACGCGCTGCATGAACTGCTCAGTCGTCATCAGGTGCGTCGACAATCCATAGCAGTATCGTTGGATTCCAGCTTCTGTGTCACGCGAGTGGCGATGGGTCCAAGCGAGGCAGTCGACCGCGAACTGGAGATGTTGCACTCGCGCGTACCTCGCTACCTGCAATTGGGGCCGGGTGAAAAAGTGACCGGATGTTCGCGAACGCGACTGGCCCCCGGCATTGAACACGTCGTGATGGGCGTTGTGAACCTACAATCCTTAGAAACGATTTATGACGCATTGTGCGGTGCGGAAGCCAAAGTTGCTTGGATCGAACCGTCGTTAGTCAGCGTCGCGAGGTTAGTCGGCGCAGCGAACCTTGCGGATGAGCCGATCCTACTAGCTGATGGCAGTGGCTCGCAGTGGGACATTGGGATCGCCTATCAAGGCAAATTGCTGCTCGATTATCGTCCCGCCGGTGCCAATGGTGACGATGCACTCAGTGCCGCGCTGGACGGGCACATATCTCGCTTGCGGCGATTCTGTCACCGACATCGCGGTATCACATCGAGCGAACTTAACAAACTCTATATCTATGGCGAGAATGAGAAACTGTCTCGCACTACCGCACGACTGGATGATCGTATCGGCATTGAAGCGACGACCCTCGAAGTCCCAACGATCGATAGTGTTTATCGCATCGAGCACGAGTTTCATTCAACGAAGTATGTGCCAGCGGTTGCGGCGATGTTTCCGTTGTTGACGAACGTATCGATTGACGAAGTCCCCGATATGTTAGGACGTATCCGCCGAGCACCAGACCGTCCCTGGCCGATCCGCATGACAATCACGATTTGGCCCGTCGTTGCGGCGCTACTGTTTCTGGTGATCTCATACGGATTGGTCTCCACTGAGCGTCGACGAGCCTTGGCCGTCATTGAAAGCCGCGCACAAATCGAAACTCAAATGACGCAAACGCAATTGCGACTTACACAACTGACCGGGCAACGTGAATTGTTAGCACATCTGGAACGAATCTCTGACGCGACTCGTGAAACCGGATGGGACCAAGTGTTGACGCAAGTCAGTCAATGCTTGCCGGATAACGTGCGCATCAACGAGTTCCGCGTGGAATCCGATGGGCAAGTCCGTCTGGAAGGAGTCACCAACGACGAGGCGACGGTGTATGACGTGGTCGGCCATTTGCGGCACCTTCCGGAAATCATCCAGGTAGCGTTGCAAGGCACTGCACCGGAACCACAATCCGACGCGACGAGATTTACCGTCCGATTGACGACAGCAAATGGTCAAATCCCAGAACTCGTCAATTGATGCCCGGCAACGAAACGACCCTCACTAAGGCACAATGATGAACAAGTCGCACAATCGGCTAATCCGAGCAACCCTAGCGATAGGAAGTTTCGCCGCCATTCTCGTTGTTGGCGTGCCTTGGGTCGATGAATACCTGCAGCGCCGACGGGATGCGGTTGAACTCACAACGTTGAAGAGCGAACTGGAACAAACCAGCCTTCGCGACCAACGACTGAGCCAAATTGCATCAAAGTTGGTCGACAGCCTGGCAGCAATGCAAAAGCGGTCGATCGTACCGTCGGAAGCGAGTGAGATTCGAGAATTGTTGACGGAGGTTGTACGCGCATCAGGAGCACAGTTAAGACACATCGAGGTTGCACCGGGGCTATCGCGACCCTGGGCATTGGAAGACGATGATCCGCGACAACAAATGTCGTCACAGTTCGGCGAAGAATCTGGGTTTCAACTTACATCAGTTTCGATTGATTTAAGGGCGGCTGGTTCTATCGAGGCGATTCATACGATTCTGCGAAACATCGCTGCCAATGGATGGCTGATGTCGACCACATCGATGACTCTCGTTCCGACTGAGGGAAAAGGAGCCGACGTCTCGCTCGAAGTTCGTTTGACCGCTTATGGATTGGAAGCGGTGCCACAGGCTCCTACCGACCAATTCACCTTGATGCCCCAGCGGCATCCCGTTTGTTCATAGATCCTTACTACCACAAGCGTCCGCTTCGTGCGGATGGAGATGCCAAGCCATGGATGGCGGAGCACCACGAACGAATTCTCTTTTTCCGCGCCTAAATAGCGTCGCAGAAGTGAGCCTATACTGCGCGGTCATTGCGGCAGTGTTCTGCTGTGCGGCCCGCAGCGTTACGGCTCAAACTGCGACTCAAGCGGTCGCCAATTCACCGTCCACTCCTATTGACGAACTGCTCGATAAACGAGGCAGTATCCAATTTCGCAAGACACCGATTTCAGAAGTGGTGTTTCTGCTAAGTGATTTATGGAAGATCAACATCGTCGCCGGTGAAACCGCCAGCGGCGAAGTCAGTGGTGTGTTCCACGATGCTCCGCTACGTGACGTGTTGTCATCCGTATTAACCGCGGCTGGATATGGATATCGACGAGAAGGCGACTCTCTCGTGGTGCTGCCGCTGGAACAACTTGATTCGCCGGAATCGATAACTGGTGATTCCCCAGCAATGATCGTCGAGAACTCCATCGCCTACTTCACTTTGCAATATACAGATGCTGAAACGCTCGCGGTGCCGCTCAAGGATGCGCTCAGCAACACGACGGTGATCGCTGCGTACCCCGAAGAGAATCGGTTGATGATCAAGGGAACGCCAGACGAATTGCGGATCGCCACCGAAGCCATCACTCAATTGGATATCCCACGTCAACAGGTCCGCATCACGGCATTGATCTATGACGTCAGCCTGGAAGAGATCGAGCGATTGGGAGTGAACTGGTCACGAGCGCTGCGCCCAATCGATAGTCCTGATACCAGAACGTTTACCGCTCTGGCGACACTTCAAGCGATGACGCCAGACGGAGCAACGAGTTTGGCTGCAGGGTCACTCTCAAACAATTTTGATACGTCGGTGTTGATCGAGGCGTTGGATAATACCAAAGAAGCGAAGCTGCTGGCCAATCCATCCATCACTGTCAGCGATCGTCGTGAAGCTTCAATTCAAATTGTTAAGCGATTGCCGATCATCGGTGCGAACCCAGTCGCAGGCTCGAATGCAGTATTCTCCCAAGTCGAGTTCGTCGATGCTGGAGTGACTCTCAGGGTAACGCCGCGAATCAGCCGCGACGGCACGATCGAAATGCATGTCAGCCCCGAATTCAGTGTCCAAGCCGGTAGCGTCGAAAACAACCCGATCATCGACAGTCGAACTGCGGACACGACCGTGCGAGTCAACAACGGTCACACATTCGCGCTAGGTGGATTACGGCAAAAGTCCATCAACGAAACCGTTCGCGGCGTGCCCTGGCTCAAGGACATCAAATACGTCGGCGGACTGTTTCGTAGCCACAACACAGAAGTACGTGAAAGCGAACTGATTGTGTTTCTCAAGCCAGAGCTCGTGGAAACCTACGAACCCAACCGGCCGCGTGAGCAACGTGCCGCCGACATTGCCAACTGCGAACTGGATGCTATCCCGTACGCCAGTAGCTGCCCCCAGACACCGGAATGTCGAGACCCGTTCTGCCCGAACCATCGCCGACGCTCGCGAATCAATGGCGGCACACAGGAATTGGAGATGCTCGGAGGTGAGGGGATGAGCGAATACTGGATGCCGGAGGTTGGTGGTGGATACGATATCGAAGTGATTGAACCGGACGCGGTCGACGTTCTGCCGGAACCGAACCATAGCACCGCACGACCAAACAACGCTACACGAGCAAATAACGCCGCAGGACGAATCTCGACGACCGATTCTGCGTACCCGCCAGTGCATTTTCCGCCAACGGTTCGCCGATGATCCTGCCGATCCTTGATGGATCGACACGGGTACCACCGGTTTGACTCTTCCCGCAAAGTGAAGTCGCGATAATACTAGGGCTCGCCATTTCACTTAGTCCGACTTCTCTCGATCACGAATATTGCCGGTGAAAAACGACTCGCCCATCCGAATTGTCATCGCGGAAGATAGCCGCATCCAGGCCAAAGTACTCGAAAAACGGCTGAAAAATGCCGGCTACGAGGTTCGCTGGGGCGCCGACGGTCGCGAAGCGTTGCAACTGATCCGCGATGATCCGCCGGATTTGATCATCAGCGACATCGAAATGCCGCATATGAACGGATACGAATTGTGTCGCAATGTCAAAAGTGACCCGATCCTTCGCCGAATTCCGCTGATCTTGCTCAGTACGCTGTCGGATCCTCAAGACATTATCGAAGGGTTGCAGTCGCGGGCCGACAACTACGTCACCAAACCATATGAGACAGAGTACCTGCTTTCACGCGTTGACTCGCTGCTGAAAACGCCGATCACCGATGAGGACGCAAGTGACACAGGTACTAAGCTCGAGGTCACACTCAAAGGCAAACGCTATGTCGTCGAGTCTGGTCGCCAACAGGTTCTCAACCTGCTGATTAGTACCTTTGAGAACGCGGTCGAGAAAAACACAGAACTCATCCGCGTCAATCAAGAACTCTCACACAGCAAGGACAAACTCGCGAAGCAAAACGAGATGCTGCAAGAACTCAACGCGCAGCTCGAAGCCAACAATGCCCGGATGACGCGTGACTTGGATGCCGCAGCGAGGATTCAACACTCGCTGCTCCCAGCAGGTGACATAGCAACCGATGGTGTCGAAGTCGCGTGGCGTTATATCCCCTGTGACGAGTTAGCCGGCGACTTTTTGAATTTCTTTCCCGTCGATAACCAGTGGATGGCGTTCTATGTCGTCGACGTCAGTGGTCACGGCGTTTCATCATCGCTACTGAGCGTCACGGTCGCCCGATCACTGACTAAGCATGCCACGACTTCGAGTATCATCGCGCGTGTCGACGATTCCGGTCGAACAGTCATCGCGACACCAGCCGAAGTTGCGGATGAATTGAATCGTCGGTTCCCAATGGAATCGCAAGGCAATCTCTACTTCACGATGTTTTACGGCTTGTTGAACATCGAAACAGGCGACCTGAAGTACGTCTCGGCCGGACATCCGCCTGCTGCTGTGCTTCCAGCAGCCGGCGGCCCCGCCAAATTGCTACCAGCAGAAGGCTTTGCAATCGGCTGGATGGAAGACATGGAGACCGAAGAAGAGAAAACGGTACTACAACCGGGTGACCGATTGTTCATCTTCAGTGACGGTGTGCCCGAAGCGATGAGCGAGGACCTCGAGGAATTCGGCGACGACCGCATGCTTGCCGTGATCAACGAGTCTCGTGGTAAGACGATCGACGAAGCCGTCGCGATGATCAAGAATGCCGTGGATTACTGGTGCCGCGTCAACGGCCCCAAGGACGACATCAGCATCCTCGCTGTCGAATTACTCGCTGATAAGACGACGAAACCGTAGGTTATTCTCGCGAGGATAGAGCCAACACTCTTCGTCGAAATCCGCGGTTAGCCACGGCGGATTGCCGAGCCACTGAAGCGGACCGCGATCCGATAGACCTTCTTTTGATAGTACTCGATCTCGCCAGTCTTCAAATCAAATCGGGTCGGCACGTTGTGTCGTGTGATGTCCACGCTGGCACGGAAGCCACGTTCACTGAACACGTCGATTAGCATCGCCAGCGCCAAGTTGTCTTCCCACAAGTTGTCTTCCGAGTTGATGTTTGCGTGACCAGAAATTGCATGCCGCACAATGATTGGCATGATCTTAAGCTCCACAAAGTCGACCACCGCGTGGAACAATTCTGTGTGTTCGAGTTCATACTCGTCCAGTCGCCAGACCAGGTCGCGTCGAGCGTGGCTGACGATGTCGCTGGCTAGCGGTATTTTTCGCAGCGCATGGAACGTTCGTGGGTCCAACTCGAGCGAGCTTTGATACTCCAACTCTCGCAGAATGTTTTCCTGGACGACCGAGAGCGGCGCTTGAGCGTTAATGAAGTGATAGTGAAACAGTTGCTTCAGTGAGACCAGCGCGTCATACGTCTGTTCCTTGAACACACGATAGCGGTTGCGTGCGAGTTGTTCGTTAAAATCGGTTGGACGTTCTTCCCACAGTTCACCGACACCACTCCGCGTGACCTCTTCATTGTGAGCGATGGTCTGACGTCCGCGTTTCAATTGGCGAGTCACACTCTCGGTCTCGTCAACGAACAGCACCATGATGTGGAACACCGGCTGTTTGAAATTCATCAATTCCGGGGAATCAGCAAATTCACGCCGAAGCGAGATCATTTGATCGTAAAGCATCTTCAAGCATTCCACTTGAACCTTCGTGCGCGGGAATCCGTCCAAGACAGCGCCGCCGCGAAACTGGGGTTCAAGCAATTTGCGAAACACGATTCTCACCACGTCGCGGTCGCCGACCATGCCGCCGTGAGCCTTGATCGCTTTGGCCTCGGGACTATCCAATAGTTCGCTAACAATGATCGGAGGTTCGTTGATGTCACGGACTTTGCGAATGAAGTCCGTATTGGTACCCTTGCCGGCCCCAGGTGCGCCACCGAGCAGAATCAATTCTCTGGGAAACCGCAAGTTCGATTTGCCGAGTTCGGACTCAAGTTCTTTCCACACTGAATTAAAGATCAACTGGGCGTCTTTGACTTCCAAATCAAAGGGATGCGATTGTTTTTTGTTCGGATCAGGAGTCGGAGTGTTGGTATTCATGCCGTTTTTTCGTGGATCGACTTCTTGTTGCCTGGCGAACTATCGTCGGACAATATCGATTGATTGCGGTAGGCGAGATCAAGGATTTCAAGCGTATGCAGTACTGGAATCTCGCAACCCAGTTCACGCAAGTACCGCTGGATTTGAACTTGGCAACCAATGTTCCCCAGGGCGACAAGATCGGGTTTTTGGTCGATGATCTTGGCGGCCTTGCGACGTCCCAGCTCTGCCGCTAATTCCGGCTGTTGTACGTTGTAAAGTCCCGCTGAACCGCAACAAAAATGGCCATCAGGAATCTCGACCAATGTGACACCGGGAATACGCCGCAGCAACTCTCGTGGTGACGTCCGCACCTTCTGGGCATGGGCAAGATGGCATGCATCGTGATAGGCAATCCGAATCGGTTCGGAACGAGAGCTTTGCAGAACATTCGGTACAGGCAGCAATTCATGCTGCGCCAGAAACTCCGAAATATCGATCGAGGTCTGGGAAATTCGTCGAGCCGCAGCTTGAGAGGCGTCGTCGCTTCCAGCAAGAACCAACGGGTATTCCTTTACCGTGCTGCCACAGCCGGCGGCTGTCGTGACAAAAGTCATGTCCTCTGGAATTGATTTGCACAAATTCTTGGCGAAAGTTTGTGCTTGGTCCACGTTACCGATATGCCAATCGAGCGCACCACAGCAGGATGGTTTTCGCAGCACGGTGACAGCAAAGCCATTGTGGTTCAGCACTCGAATGGTCGCTGCCGCCGTCTCTGGTCGTATCACTCGTTGAACGCATCCCAAGTGGATCGCGACTTCACCTCGACATTCGCCAGTGGCTGGATAAAGCTGTTGGACAGGTTCATTCGCTGGCAACAAGTCGGGTACCAATTCCAACATCGGACGAAGAGGACGCGGATTCAATCGCCCAAGTCGTTTGACATAGCGACCAACGATCATCAACGGACGCAATAACTTGGGATGAGGAAGCGTTGCCGATGCAATGAAGGCTTGCAATCGTTCGGCAAACGGACGGGGAAGCGTCGTGGAGGTTTCGGCACGATACGAAGACAGTAATTCACCATACGGCACGCCGCTGGGACACGCGGTCTCGCAGGCAAGGCATCCCAAGCAACGATCGATGTGTGGTGCCGCTGATGTGGCATCAAGCGAACCTTCGAGGACGCTTTTCATCAGCACGATCCGACCGCGCGGTGAGTCGGCTTCGAGGCCAAGAACGTCATAGGTCGGACACGTTGGCAAACAAAACCCGCAATGCACACACGTTTCTACGGCGTGCTTGATCTCGCCGGAGCGGGGACCGAGAGACCGTGAATCGAGATCGTGTCGCATGATAGGACAAAGCCGTTAGGTAAAGGTGGCGTAAGCTTCCAGCTTGCGGAATAATCATCAACGACTCAACCGAGACCGGCAAACCGTTGGTTGGGGTCAAACGCGCGTTGCAAACGTGCTGTAAGCTCCGCATCCGGTCTCAGACCGAGTCGGCATCGAGCCGCATCTCCGGTCAAGATCGTACCGCTGAAATGATGATGGATCAAAATCTCGTCGAGCGTGCGAATGGGTTTCTCCGCCGGCCATCGCACCCATGCAACGTTGCCAGCAGCGCCATACCGTCGCGGAACACGCTGTTCTCGCATTGAGGCTTCCAGCGACAATACTTTGGACGGAGGCAAGATGATTCGTGTCAGTCGCTCGCCAGGCAAGACGTCTTGCCACTCTGAATAATGTTTCCAAACAGCGTCGTCGGCGACCTGCCACAGCCCCGTATCGTGGATGAGTCGTGCTTGCGTTTGTGCAATCGCTTGTTCGCATCCCTCAAGACGCAACTCAACAACACCGGTGTGACTCATTTCTAAAGCTGTGATATCGATGCCACGACTGCCAAGCAGAGTGCAAACCTTCATGGCTGCAGTGAGAGATTCACAGTCAAGTCGAAGCGTGAGTGAGTGCGTTGGTCGAGGAAAAACTTTTAATGTCACTTCGACCAGTAACCCCAAGCGACCACAGCTTCCGACCATTAGCTTGGGGATATCGTAGCCCGCAGAGTTCTTCACCACGCGACCACCACCGGTGACGACGTTACCAAGCCCATCAACGAGCCGCACGCCCATGATGAAGTCACGCAGGCCACCGTATTTCAGTCGGCCGGCACCACTTAGTCCTGAGGCGACGGTGCCACCGATCGTGGCACCAGCATCGACAAGGGGCGGATCGAACGGCAAGTACTGACCCTGTGTAGCAAGCACAGAATCCAATTCTTGCAGGCGAGTCCCAGCCAGTGCCGTGATGAGAAACTCACTGCTTTGGTAATCCGTCACACCCGTGAGCGAGGTCGTCCGCAGTGTTTCGGCCGCCTGGATATTCTGCGTGAGAGCGGATTTTGTGCCCTGGCCTACAATTTGAAGCCGAGGTATAAGGCGCACACACTCAGCGGCCTCATCGATTCGGGTGGGTTGGAGCGGCATGGCCCTCGCGGATACGTGCTGGAGGTTGCGTGCGGATAAAGAAAACTCTTGTTGGCGTAGTGTACTAGCCGGATCGGACCCGTGCATCGGCGGGCAAAACTGGTCATAATGAGTTGCGGCCCAATCTTTGTGGCAGTCACCTGCAAATCGACCTTTTGTATCCGACAACTCGCAACCGACATCGAAAAACGCCTTATGTACCTGCGACTTGCCCGCCGATTGTTGATCGAAACTGACAAACGCTTGCTATGGAAAGCGGCCTGGATGCTTGGCGTCAAGGGATTGTTGAGTGTCCATCGACACAAACGCCGACTCAAACGTGGCGAGTTTTTCCCGCCATTTTTGTACTTATCCGTGATCAACAGCTGTAACCTGCGATGCCAGGGTTGCTGGGTCGACGTCGCCGCAAAACAGCACAAAATTGAACTGGACGCGGCGAACAAGACAATCGCCCAGGCCAAAGCGATGGGCAACAGTTTTTTCGGCATCCTTGGCGGTGAACCGTTCATGCACCGTGATCTATTGAAGATCTTTGCCGCTAACCCCGACGTGTACTTTCAAGTATTCACCAATGGGCACTTCATTACCGATGAGGTCGCAGCAGAACTACGTCGCTTGGGCAACGTTACGCCGCTGGTCTCAGTCGAAGGCAGTGAGATCGTCAGTGACACTCGACGAGGCCGCGATGGCGTACTGAGCCAAACGATGAAGGGACTCGAAACTGCACTGCGGCATAAGTTGATGGTCGGTGTATGTACCAGCGTCTGTAAATCAAACATTGATGATCTCGTTCGTGACGCCTGGGTCGATCGCTTGATTGAAATGGGTGTCATGTATTGTTGGTTTCACATTTATCGACCGGTGGGCCCCGAAGCGAACCCACAACTGGCGCTGTCCAGCGACGAGCAACGACGTGTGCGGCAGTTCGTTGTCGATACGCGAGTCAACAAACCTATCGTGGTGATTGATGCTTATCATGACGACGCGGGTAATGCATTGTGTCCTGCGGTTACTGGGTTCACGCACCATGTGGGTCCCTGGGGAGATATCGAACCCTGTCCCGTGATCCAGTTGGCGACCGAATCGATTCACGATGCGCGTCCCCTTGCCGACACATTCAACAACTCCGAGTTCCTGCGAGATTTTCGCGAGCTGACGGCGAGTCATACTCGCGGCTGCGTGATCATGGAGCGTCCCGACTTGTTGATCCAACTGGCAGAAAAACATTCCGCCCGCGACACAACCGTTCGCGGCAGTGTGATCGAGGAATTGCGCAACGTCACGCCGCGACGCAGCCAATACCAGCGTGGCGACGAGATTCCCGAGCGAAGCTTTGTCTACCGCTGGGCTAAGAAATACGCCTTCAATGACTTCGGTACCTACGCTCGGCGCTTTGACACGAGCAATTACCGCGACCCCGATCAAACCGCCGACCCAGCGGCTCTGGAACACGAAGATTCGGCAGCGACGTTGCACTGACAGGCGGCATTGATCGGTGCCTCAGCATCGACTACGGGCCGCAGCCTTCGCAACCCTCCTATTCTCTCAGTTGTTTCCGGAACTGCAGTTGATCCCGGAGGCTGTCGGCTGGTAATCGGTTCATCGTGAATGTTTTTCACGACTTTGAGGAATTTCGTTGCTCGCGGATCGTTTGTCCGACGGCGGGGCGACCTCAATCGTCGTTACTGGCAAGGTTGTATCACGGAAGATCGCTTGGCTGGGCCAAATCAAACTCTCGAATTTTCGCTTGCGAAACGCTTATTTGCGGCGCCATTGGCTGTCGTTGCGGTCGCCTGCGCTGTTGTCTGTTCCGTTGTCGGCGGCTGTCGCAGCAACGCTTACAACGACGTGTACACCCAGCGGATGGCCAGCGAAATCCGCGTGCTCGAGGACCAACTTTACGACGCTGATTATCAAAATCGCGTTCTTCAAGAGAAACTAGAACGGGCCGCCCAGCGTGCTGAGGAACTTGAGCAAGCGAAAGCCGATTGTCGCCAGCCAAGCAAGCCCGAGCGTTCACCCAAGCCGACGCTCGCCCCGCCAGTGCCAAAACCATTGCCCAGTGCCGACGAGTATTCGCCCAGCGACTTTGATTTGGGTGACGATGTTCAATCGCTGGATAATTTTGAAGCGATTGCTCCTGGTCAATCCACTCCCTCCGATCCGTTTCGTGACGACGCTGAGACGGCTGCCGATGCACTGCCCCAAACTCGCAAACCCGAAACTCCACCCTCGGATGCTGCGACGCCAAAGGTCAATAAAGAACCGGGATTGCTGCCCCCGCCGGGCTTACCACAACCGCCTGGTAAAGAAGATCTAGAACTGCCGGAAATCGATCCCGGAGAACTGGTCCCACCGCCCTCACCGGACGGAGCGTTGGAGTTGCCGCCCGGCCAAATCAAGGTTCCCGATGCGGTTAACACGTTCTCGCCGGACAATGCCAAGCCAGCAGTTCCCACCTCTCTGTCCATCCATCCAGGATTATCTGCAATGCACGTTTTCGAAGATGGCAGCGAAGGGATGTATTTGGTTGTCAACGTACTGGATGAACAAAACCAGCCACTGGATTTGGACTCCTTCGAGATCGACGCGCCGCTGACGGTCCTGGCGTTGGATCCCGAAAAGGAGTTGGAGGCGTCCAAGATTGGCCGTTGGGAGTTCACCTCTGAACAGGTCGCCAAGTTGGTTCGTAAAGATCCGGTCAGCGGCCTAGCAATACCGGTTCGCTGGCAAGATAAACGCCCAACCGGTGACAGTGTGACCGTTCACGTGCGCATCAAGGGGGACGAGGAAGAGATGCGGTGTGAAGGTGAACTGCGCACCAAGTCTGTTCCCGAGATGGCCCAGTGGATGCCTCGCAGTCCTTCAGCCAGCGGCCCCGCAGCCAAACGCTGACGAATGTGAGAAGCTTCTTGCTACAGTGGCAACGATTTGTTGACAGCGTGGATGCTGGCTCCTAACCTAGTAAGGAACTTCATCGCGTTTTCTTTTACCGGTTTTCCTGTTCGTGAACCGTCTTGCTCTTCTTATCGTGCTTATTCTGCTAACACCTAGCTTGGCCCAAGCCACGTGCGGTGATTGGTTAGCACACGCAAAGACGTCTGAATATTCAACGACGTCGGATTCGACAGCGGTCTCGGCATTGGAGTTGTTGAAATCAACGGCTGCTCCGACAGCACCGCTACGAGTTCCTTGCAGTGGACCGAGTTGTCGTCAGGCGCCACAGCAACCGGCGGCACCGGAAACGCCGCCGGTGTCTCTGCAGCAAGAGATTAAGTTGGTTGTCATTGCCTCTCGATCAACTGCAATGGATACGGACCGTGAGTTCGCACGACGCCAAAACGCAACAGATTCTGTATTGGAAGGTTTTCGATTATTGATTGAGCGTCCGCCGCGGATCGCGTGATTGTTTGCATTTTCGAATCAACAATCACACGTTTTTCACTAGGACCTTTATCGCCATGTCGATCGCCACTTCGGTTGGCGACGCGCCGGTACCCTCATCACCAAAGAAGTATGTTCGCGCCGTCGGCCCCCGGTTGCGCAAACTGCTCTACTTCGTGTTCGTACTCGTCGCGTTGCTGTTTGCAAACGCTGGATACCTCTCGATCATTACCTTTCTCGAGTGGTTTCGCGGTGAAACCTATCAGGACTACTTCTATCAGTACATGTTTCTTGTCCATCTGGGCTTGGGCTTGCTATTGGTCGTGCCGCTGATTGTTTTCGGCATCATTCATTTGCTCAATTCCAAAGACCGTCGCAATCGCCGCGCGGTGCGTATCGGTTATGCTTTGTTCGCCGTCAGTATCCTGGTGCTGATCAGCGGCATCTTGTTGATGCGAGTTGGCGGTTTGGATCTGAAACAACCCTTGGCGAGAAGCATCGTCTATTGGCTGCATGTTGCATGTCCGCTGGCGACGGCTTGGTTGTATTGGCTGCATCGACTCGCTGGCCCGCGAATCAAATGGCGAGTCGGATTCAGTTTCGCGGGAGTGGCGGTTGCCTCCATCGCCGCGATGGTCGTCTTGCAATTGCAAGACCCACGCAAGTGGAACGCCGTGGGACCGGAATCCGGAGTGCAGTATTTTGAGCCCTCACTTGCCCGTACAGCCACGGGTAACTTTATTCCTGCTGACGCGCTGATGAACGACGATTACTGTTTGAAGTGTCATGCGGACATTCATAAAGACTGGAGCAACAGCGTTCATCGCTTCAGTTCCTTCAATAATCCACCCTACTTTGCCAGCGTTAGCCAAACGCGTGAGGTCTCACTTGCTCGCGATCAATCGGTTCAAGCATCGCGTTGGTGCGCCGGTTGTCATGATCCGGTACCGTTCTTTTCTGGAGCTTTTGACGATCCCAACTTTGATATGCTGGGGCACGCAACCGGCCAAGCGGGTATCACCTGCACGGCTTGTCATGCGATCACGAATGTCAACAGCGTTCGTGGCAACGCGGACTATACGATCGAGGAACCACTGCACTATCCGTTTGCTAATAGCGAAAACGAGGTTCTACAGTGGATCAATAATCAACTGGTAAAAGCGAAACCCTCGTTTCACAAGAAGACTTTTTTGAAACCGTTTCATAAAACGGCTGAGTTCTGTTCAACATGTCATAAGGTACATTTGCCGCTGGCACTGAATCACTACAAACCATTCTTACGAGGTCAGAATCACTATGACCCGTACTTGCTAAGTGGCGTGTCGGGGCATGGAGCACGTAGTTTTTACTATCCGCCAAAGGCAGAGGAAAACTGCAATCGTTGCCACATGCCATTGGTTGCTTCCAATGACTTTGGGGCAAAACATTTTGATGGTGCCGAGAAACTCAGTGTCCACAACCACTTGTTTCCTTCAGCGAACACGGGTATTTCGTGGTTGCGTGATCGCGAAGACGTCACCAAGGCGCATCAGGACTACCTGCAAAATATCACGCGAGTCGATATTTTTGCTGTCCGCGAGCAGGGCGAGATTGACGGCAAGCTCATCGCCCCGCTGCGTCCGCAAGTCCCAGCACTTGTCCCCGGCCAGCGATACTTGATCGACACCGTTGTTCGCACGCTCAAATTGGGACACTTGTTTACACAAGGAACCGTTGACTCAAACGAAGTGTGGTTGGATGTCACACTGCGAAGCGGCGACAAAGTGATTGGACGTAGTGGAGCGGTGGATAAGGAAAAACAAAATGAAGTCGATCCCTGGGCACACTTCGTCAATGTGTTCATGCTGGACAAAGACGGTAACCGTATTGATCGGCGAAACCCCCAAGATATTTTTACTCCGCTTTACAACCACCAAATTCCTCCCGGTGCTGCAGCGACGGTTCATTATGAGTTCCTCGTTCCCAATAACTTGACGGCACCAATCGAAATGGAAGTCAAGCTGCAGTACCGAAAATTTGACACTCAATACATGCAGTTTGTTGCTGAGCAAAACCAAAAATTTGGCAAGACATTACGGGGACATCACGTCGGTGAACTGTATGTCAACGAATTGCCGATCACGACGATGGCCAGTGACAAGGTTATATTTCCGATCGTCGGGATCGAGGCAGAAGTTAACAACGAAGATCGAGACATCCCGGCTTGGCAACGGTGGAATGATTTTGGTATCGGAATGTTGCTTAAGGGTAAGGCGGAATTGCGGCAAGCCGAGGAAGCGTTCAAACAAGTTGAAATGCTCGAACGCTACGATGGACCGATGAACCTCGCTCGCGTATACAACATCGAAGGACGCTTGGATGAAGCGGTTGAGGCCCTCTCTCGCGCGGCGAAATTCGAGTCTGATGATCCAGCCTTTCCGCGTTGGACTTGGGGTTGGTTGTCCGGCGTCATCAATGCACAACAAGGACGACTGCAGGAGGCACGACAAAACTTACAGAGTGTTCTGGAGGACAATACCGCCCAGATGCAGTCGCGTGGATTTGACTTCAGTTTAGATATCGAAGTCATTAACTTGCTGGGGCAAACGTTGTTTGATCTGGGCAATCAACGCGAACGACAACAACGCGGTGACGAGGCACTTCAACTGTGGAAAGAGGCCGTCGAGCGTTTTCAACGAACGCTGGAAATTGACCCCGAGGATGTCACGGCACATCACAATCTGCAACTGCTTTACGAGCGTCTCGGTGAGACAGAGCTTTCTGCCAAGCATCGTGAATTGCACTTGATTTATAAGCCTGATGACAACGCCCAGGGACGAGCCATTCGGTTGGCGCGCGAAAAGTATCCGGCGGCAAATCATGCGGCTGAAGCTGTGGTGAAGTATCCGCTGCAACGACCGGGTGCACCCGGTTTGCCCTCAGCACCAGGCATTCCCCTTACATCCGCTGCGGGCTCCAAATTATCGAGCGAAACGGAATAACTCATGAATCGACCTTTGAAGACCAGTCAACGCATCGTTGAAGAGACAGAGCCTGAAGAACGTGACGACGCAGTGATTGGACGAGCAATGCGTTCGTCACTGGTCGCGCTGTTCATGTTGGCGGTGATCGGAGGTGTTGCGTTTTTTCTGTTAACACGTCCCAAGCGGTTGCCGCCAATCAAGGAAACAAAACTGGCACCGGTTCAAATTCGGGAAGCGACGACCTTGGAAATTCCAGTGGTCAAGTTTGTCGATGTAACGACCGAAGTTGGTATTGAGTTCAAGCATAACAACGGCGCGACGGGAAGAAAGCTGCTTCCTGAGACGATGGGTGGGGGCGTTGCCGTGTTGGACTTTGACAACGACGGTGACCAAGACGTGTTGTTTGTGAACTCAAACGATTGGCCGGAAGATCAAGATGCGGGTAAACCGTCAATTACAAAATCTCCCAGTTCTAAATCGCCCAGTACCATGGTGTTGTATCGAAACGACGAAGGCACATTCACCGACGTCAGTGCTGGCTCGGGCTTGGATGTATCGATGTATGGCATGGGTGCCGCAGTAGGTGACTTTGACAACGATGGTCTCGTCGATGTTTTTATCACTGCCGTCGGCTCCAACGCTTTGTTTCGTAATCTAGGTGACGGCAAGTTCGAGGACGTAACCGCAACGGCGGGTGTAGCCGGTGATGCGGCTCGTTGGAGCAGCAGTGCAGGCTGGTTCGATTACGACAACGACAACGATCTTGACCTGTTCGTCGCCAACTACGTCGAGTGGACGCGAGCGTACGATGAGTCGCAAAATTTTCAACTCGTTGGCGGTGGTCGTGCCTACGGTCGTCCCCAAAACTTTGAGGGCACGTTTCCCTATTTGTATCGCAACGAGGGTAGCGGCAAGTTTGCCGACGTTTCGCGGGAGGCTGGAGTGCAGATCCGAAACCCTCTCACCAGCGTACCGCTCGCAAAATCGCTGGGTGTGACCTTTTGTGATTTGGATCTCGATGGCTATGTCGATATTCTGCTGGCGAACGACACTGTCCAGAATTTGCTGTTGCGAAACACCGGCCAGGGGAAATTCAGTGAGATTGGTGTATTGTCGGGGATCGCCTTCGATTCCAGCGGCAATGCACGCGGAGCCATGGGTATTGATGTCGCGCCGTTTCGCGGCAGTTCCGCAATGGCGATTGCCATCGGTAACTTCGCCAACGAGATGACTGCACTGTATGTGTCGCGACGAGGAAGTCTGCAATTCTTTGACGAAGCGGTTTCGACGGGGCTGGGACCCAGTACGCGCGGAGAACTAACGTTTGGTCTGTTCTACTTCGATTATGACTTGGACGGACGATTGGATCTGTTTTGCAGCAACGGACATCTAGAAGAAGAAATCAATCGCGTCCAGCCAAGCCAACATTATGAGCAACCACCGCAGTTGTTTTGGAACGCAGGTGCCGAGCAGGGTACGGAGTTTGTGCGAGTTGATTCAGCACACTGTGGCGAGCAGTTGCAGAAGCCAATGGTCGGTCGCGGCGCCACTTATCTTGACTTTGACTCCGATGGCGACGTGGATATCCTCGTCACCGCCGCGGGTCGTGCCCCGCGACTACTACGCAACGACAATGATTTGTCACGACACTACTTGAGGTTGAAACTCGTGGGCGATGGCCAGCGATGCAACCGCGATGCCATCGGCAGCTGGGTCGAAGTACGAATTGGTGAGCAAATCATGCGGGCCCAGGTCATGCCCACTCGCAGCTATCTTTCGCAAGTTGAATTGCCACTTACGTTCGGATTGGGTGAACGTGATAAGGTCGACGAGGTCATCGTGCACTGGCCCGATGGTGAAATTCAATCTCTGCAAACGCTTGCCGTCGATCAGATGCACGTGATCGAACGTTGAGCCCTCCGAGTCTCGGAGAGACTCGCCTACGTGTTTTGCTGATTTACTTACGTCGCGGTGCTTACTTTAGCTCTGGTGCTACTTCAGCCCGTTGCCTGAGGGACGTTTGGTGAGGGCACCACGAACGCCCAACTCGCGTGGGTCTCTGGCAACTTTGTCGCTGAATGTGCGGACGTCGTCGAGAATCGGGCGGATGCGCGCTGACGCTTGTTCGACATTGTCCATTGTACGTCGGATCTGCCAATACAAATCGTCGTCTTCGAGTAGCCTTCGTACCGTACCGTCACTGTTGTTGAGTGCCTGACCAAAAGTATCGATTTGCAGCAATGCGTTGTCGAGATTCGCCAAGCTCACCAAGACCTGTTCGACGAGTTGCGGTCCGCGATCACCCAAGGGCTTAGTAAAACGTTCGACATTTTCGACCGTTCGTTCAACTCCTGACATGGTTCGCTCGGCACCGAGAATCACCCGTTCAACACCGGCCACTGATCGTTTGGCGCCGGTGACGGTCTCTTCCGCAGCAACACCCACGCGTTCGGCAACAACACCAACCTTCTCAAACTGGTCGCCAGCACGTTCAAAGCTTTGAAGTGTTTGTTGTGTTGCTTCTAAAGTTGTTTTTGCCTCTCCAAGGATCTCGGGCAACTTCGCGATTGACGATTCCAGGTTCTGACGGATGATAGGATTGCTGATAATCGAACGAATGTCACGGATCGCACCTTGAAACTCTTCCAGGGTTTGCTTGGCACCGAGGGTCAAGTCCTGCATCGTGGAATCGCCACCGCCGATCGTTTGCTGCATCGTGAGCGTGAATTTATCCACGGTGCCGCTAACTCGTTCGACCGCTTCGCCAGCCCGTTGGATTTGCTCGAGAGTCCGCAATACGTCGTCTTCCATTTCGACAAACACATTCATCGGATTGGAGGTTTTTTCGCCGTAAAAAACGGATTCTTTGTCCGTGTATGGCTTACTGATTAAGTCAAGATTGTTATCTAGTTTGCGAGCAAGGGTTTGTTCGTCGCCAAGTACGAACTCAACGGTGGCATCGCCGGTAATGAGTGAACCGTTGCCGATCCGCGGATAGTATCGGTGCGTTAGTGGAACACTGGCGTCCATCGATAACGTCAATAGCACGCCTTTCTCTTCGATCAGGTCGATGTCGGCGACACGACCGACGCGGACTCCGTCTCTGAGCACCGGCGTGTTTGTACTCACGCCTTCAGCCGACGGAAACTCGACATACAACGTGTATTCGCGATTTAGGACGGTGGGAAAGGCACCGAACAGAAACGTTAAAATGATCGCGATCCCAATGGTCGCGATGACTAGTACGCCGACGCCGAAACGTAGTTTGTTATCGTCCATGATTCTTCAGTTGCCTTCCGCCATTTCGCTCAGTCGTTCGCCAGCCTCGCCGCGCACGAATTGACGAACTCGACGATCAGCCGAGTGTTCCAGGTCACTGGGCGGACCGTCAAACAGTATCTGAGATTCATCCGGTTGTAGCCGACGCCGCGGGTAGAACATCAGCACGCGGTCAGCCACTTTCCTCGCCGTGTGCATATCGTGAGTAACGACGACACTAGTCACCGGATACCGCCGCCGAGTATCGAGGATCAATTCGTTGATCACGTCGCTCATGATCGGGTCCAGTCCCGTGGTCGGCTCGTCGTACACCACCAGTTCGGGACGCAGGATCAAAGCACGAGCCAATCCCACTCGCTTTCGCATCCCGCCAGAAAGCTCGGCGGGATATTTTCTTGCCACATCTTCGGACAGTCCGACCTCAGCCAATCGCTGCATCACTTTCTCACGCACCGCTTGCTCGGACGGCGCACTGTGCTGCAGGAGTGGAAATGCGACGTTGTCAAAGATCGACATGCTGTCAAACAAAGCAGCGTTCTGGAACACGAACCCGAAGCGACGCCGGAGCTTTGCCATATCTGCAGGCGAGATATCGATCAACGCTTCATTGTCGAAATAGATCCGTCCGTGCGTGGGGCGAATCAATCCTACAAGCGTCTTCATGAACACGGTTTTGCCACAACCGCTCTCGCCGATCACGGCCAAAGTTTGACCTCGCTGGATCGTCAAATCGATGTCGTCGAGGATGGTTTGCTTGCCGAAAACAACCGACACATCCTCGACACGAATCAGGTCATCGTTGTCGTGCACAGGGTTCTCAGTTTGAGTATCGGACAACATTGCAGCGTTCATAGAAGCGACTTACCTTCGGGATAGAAGGAGTAGTAGATTCCATCCAATCCGATGTTCAAAAACAGGTCAATCGCCAAGATCATTACAAATGAATAAACGAACGCGGTCGTCGCAGCCTTCCCGACGCCCTCCGCACCGGCCTCGCAGTTGAAACCTTGGTAGCAACTGACAATCGCGATGATCCCGCCAAAAAAGACACTCTTAAAAATGCCACTGAACAAATCAAACCCCGATACGGCTTCGCGCGAGTGGTTCAAGTACGCAGCGTGATCGATGCCCAAGATGATGACACTATAAAAATAGCCGCCGACAATTCCCATGAAGTCCGCCATGATCGTGAGCGCGGGAATCAACAGGATGCACGACAGGAATCGAGGTACGACCAAATAATGAATCGGGTCGGCGCCCATGGTCGTCAACGCATCGATCTGTTCGGTGACTCGCATCGTGCCCAGCACCGCAGCCATTGCACCACCGACGCGACCAGCAAGCATTGTCGCCGCAAGCACCGGCCCCAGCTCCCGCACCAATGACATGTTGATCACCGCCCCCAGACGATTCTCTAAGCCAATCAAATGAAATTGGTAGTAACTCTGTACGGCCAATACCATGCCGATGAAAGTCCCGGTCAACGCGACCACCGGCAGACTCAGCACACCGACTTGATAAAAATTGATCATCATCGTGCCCCGCTGAGGCAATCGAGTGAACAACCAGACAAACATACGGTAAGCAAAAATCGCGATATCACCGACTGTGGAAACGCCATCCACGACAGCCGAGCCCCAATTGGTAACCCACTGCACCAGCGCACTTTGATCGAGCGAGGTTTCACTCGACTGGCGACGAGTATCTCGCGGCGCGGAAGCGGCAGACTCGACCAACGTTGAGATTCCTCATGCGGCAGATACGGAACCAGAGACTATCTGGATTGTATCGGCTGAGGTGAGTTTGCGGATTAAGGAATTTGTCCGGACGGAGAGATGCGTGTGAAACTTGTTCGTTACACAGCTGCGGATCAAGCGCGCCGTTTCAAGCGAATTGCAGGCGTGGATCGTCCAGTCCCAAACGCTTCATTTTCTTGTACAGAGTGGTGCGGTTGATATTCAGCGAATCGGCCGTCGCGGCACGATTCCAATGATGCTCACGAAGCGATCGCAAAATGATCTCACGTTCAGGTGCTTCGAGTGCTTCGGACAGGCTCAGCCCCATGGTCTGTGCGGGGATCGCGGCGATCGTTGCCTGTGTCGAGTTCACTGGTACAGAAGCAAAGGAATCTTCGGTCTTGCCGAGCAATTCGGGCGGAAGGTCGTCAATCGTCAGCGTGGAACTGCGGGAGAGCAAGACCGCTCGCTCGACGACGTTCTCGAGTTGACGAATATTTCCCGGCCAAGAGTACGCAGTCATCGCCTGCATCGACTCGCGATCGAATGCGGGTGGCTCGCGATCACTTGCCTGGGCCGCCTCGCGGAGAAAGTGTTCTACGAGCAACGGAATGTCTCCGGCTCGCTCGCGCAGCGCTGGCAACACGATATTAACGACATTCACTCGGTAATACAGGTCTTGGCGAAACGTTCCTCCGGCTACTGCTTTCGCAAGGTTCTCGTTCGTTGCCAGTATCACTCGTGTATCGACGTGCGAAGTTACGGTGCCGCCTAAGGGTTCAAATTGGAATTCCTGCAACACACGCAAAAGCTTCACTTGCATTGCTGGAGTTGCGGTGGCTATTTCGTCGAGAAATATCGTGCCGCCGTCAGCCAATTGAAACTTGCCTGCTTTGTCGGCGTTAGCCCCCGTGAACGCACCAGACACATGACCAAACAGTTCACTTTCGAGCAAGGTATCCGGAAGAGCACCGCAGGCGACTTCGATGAACGGGCCGTTTCGGCGTGATGACCGCGCGTGGATGGCACGAGCGATCATGCTCTTACCTGTACCGTTTTCGCCAGTGATCAAGATCGACGCGCGAGCGTCAGCGACACTGTCGATCGTGTCGAAGATCTTCAGCATGCGATAATCATGGCTGAGAACGCTCTCCAAACCACTGCGGCGATCAAGTTGCTTGCGAAGTGTCTCGTTCTCACGCGTCACTTCACGTTGGGCAATGGCCCGCTCGATCGATAGTGTTAGCTCATCGTCAATGATCGGTTTGGTCAGCAGATCAAAGGCGCCTGCACGCACGGCGGATACCGCAGTGTCCGCACTGGCATAGCCTGTCATCACCAGCACGGCGGTACCGGGGTAGTGTTTCTTGACGAATCCAATGAGTGAAAAGCCGTCCTCTCCGTCGAGCCTCAAATCCGTGATCGCGAGGTCGAACGAGCGAATTTTTAGCCATGCTTTGGCTTCGTCGATGTTGTGCGCAGTCTCGACTACAAACGCTTGCTCACGCAGCCACTGGGCCATCGATTGATTCAAGTGCCGGTCGTCGTCGACCAACAGGAGGGATGTGGCGTTCGGCTTCATCGGGTTTCCAGAGCAAAAGCAAGTTGTTCGGCAAAAACGCGAACAACGTTGATTCGTGGGAGGGGCGGGTGGCGATAATACGCCATAACCGTCGGCGGACAATTTGCCACAGATATCTAGGTCACGATTGGCGACCGATCAAACGCCAATTGCTGATTCCAGTGTCTAAGGACTGTGCACCAGCCTAGCAGCCCTGCTCATTTTGTCCCCGACCAGGCAGTGACAGGCCCCCATTTTGGTTGTTATTTATGTTCCAAAATGAGTGCAAGTCTTTTATTGCCAATAACTTGTGTCACAATCGCACCCCCTAGCATTGTCACGGAAAACAGTGAACAATCGTCGACGCTGATTGGAATTTCTCATTAGATCGAACTCTCGGCAGTACATCGAGAACTAGGCAGGTTGGGCAAAAAGACTAAACAAGGGCGCTGAGGGGATGGGTTTACACGTATTTATTGTCGACGATCACAGTGTTGCGGTGGATGGCATTTGCAGTCGGCTCACGAAAGAGGGATTGACGATTGTTGGCACCGCGACCACGGGAAAGGAAGCCGTTCAAAGTGTGCCGTCACTTCAAGTTGAAGTTGTGCTTCTTGATGTTCGGATGCCCGACATGGATGGGTTAGCGACTTTGGAGGGAATTCGCGAGTGCTGTCCGGAGATACCTGCTGTGATGCTCAGTGCATACGACAACCCCACCTATGTCGCCCGCGCGGTAGCATTGGGTGCAAGCGAGTATTTGCTCAAGTCGGCTGGTGCAAAGGCGATGCACGAAGCGATTGCTCGTGCCCATCGCCGAGAATCGGCCCCACCCGAGAGCAGTTTGTCGCGAGTTCGAAGTGTGATGCAGCGTGAGATTCAAATCGCGAATCTGCCAAAAGAAATGCCATTGACAAGTCGTGAAGCTCAGGTGCTCAAGCACGTCGCGCTCGGCTTAAGCAACAAAGAGATTGCGCATTCCCTGCTGATTAGTGTCGAGCCTGTCAAAGAACACGTGCAGAACATATTACGTAAAGTCAGTGCCAAGGACCGGACTGATGCCGCCGTGCGAGCGATCCGCATTGGCTTGGTCGATCTGTAGTTTAACGCCCCAAGAATACGTTGCGTTTCTTCAGCTCGGTAAGAATTTCTCCGGCCTGTTGATGGGGTGAACGATCATCACCACCGCGGAGGTGAATCTCGGGAGCATCCGGTGCTTCGTACGGATCACTAATCCCAGTGAAGTGTTTAATCTCGCCCGCTCTTGCTTTCTTGTACAGTCCTTTGGGGTCTCGCCTTTCGCAGATCGCCAGGGGCGTATCAATAAAAACTTCGATGAAATCACCTGTGCGCCCCGAGGCCTCGACAAGGCTACGAACTCGTTTGCGATCGGCGCGGTAAGGGCTAACAAACGCTGTCACCACGATCAAACCAGCGGACGCCATCAACGCAGCGACTGAGCCGATTCGACGAATGTTTTCTTCACGATCGGCCGGTCCGAATCCCAAACCGAAACGCTTGGCGAACGCTTCGTCGTGATCTTCCGCTAAACGTTCTGGAGGGGCGCACAATCCATGCCGAATGTTATCACCATCCAACAGAATCGTTGCCGCTTTCTCTTGATACAACAGCGAGTCCAACGCGTTGGCGATGGTACTTTTTCCGCAACCGCTCAACCCCGTCATCCACACCACGATACCTCGTTGGCCCAATCGCGTTTCGCGTTCATCACGAGTAATGGTATGGTCATGCCAGACGATATTCGACATGTGAAATCTCTACTGCTTCAAGTGCCAAAAGAACGGATCATATTCCAAGCCGATCACTCAAACAGCGTCGATGTGTACGAGCCAATTCGGCTCGCGCTGCGTCCTTAGCAATCTCGGCCGTCGCGGCCAACCGATCCAGTACCGCACCATACGCCGGCAGTGTCGCGGCGCCGAGGTCCCAACCGGCAGCGTAGATCTCCTCCACCGCCTGCTGGTAATCGCCGATTGCGGAAGATCGATCTGCCCGGGCCAGCCAGTACGCAGTCGCTCGCACCTGGCCCGAATTCTCAGGGTCCATTAAAACTTCGAGGTACGGCAGCTCAACCAGCTCGGCGACGCGATCCCGGTCGATTCGGAGATCGTCGAGCATCTGCAACAGCATCTCTGCCGAGAACTTAGCGGCACGCTCCATCGTCCCATGCGTTCTTAGGCGAATGGATTGATCGGTGAACACACTTCGCAACACACCTTGTGCGTAGATCTGGGCGGCCTGATCGAATTCTCCAGCACGCTGCAGCGAGTAACCGAGCAAGTCCCATGGCCAGGCCAACTGGGGTGCAATTTCAATGACACGTCGGCAATGTTCGGCGACTTGCGACCAATCCTGCTGAGGTCGCGGTCCAGGACCAAAAAACTCGGCATGACGCGAACTGGGAATAGTGTCAACATCGAACAACCATCGGTTCCAATCGTGGCGAGATATCCCCAGTCGCTGCAGAGCGTTTGGTGCCCGATCCAATTGATTCAGCCGCGCATCGGACAACAGTCGCTGGACCAATTCGCTACGTAACGGAATTTCAGCGATGCCTTGATCGAGCATTTCTTCAGCAAGCTGCGATGCCTTTGCATCGCCATCGTTTGACTGCGACGATGAACACACGCGGACTAGATCTCTCGTTTGAGCGGCGATCGATTGCGGCATCCGGCTTAACGCCCACTGCAACAGCGGATCGACACGTCCCGGTTCCACAGGCCGGGTTGGTTCAGCCGGAATAGCGTGTCGCCGCGGTGCTCCCGGCAGCAGTAAACAAACGGCATCAAAGACGATTGCCTCGGCCAGAGAATTCCCCCACGGTATCCAGTCGCCACCGCCATGGTACCACTGGACAATTTCATACGTATTGGATGCACGACCGGGAGCCCGCATCAAAGTGGGTTGATTGGAGATCAATTTCAAGCACAACCAGTCACCCGCACCGTTGCTTACCAGCGGCAAGAAATCCGGAGGCATCAATCCAGGCCAAATCACCTCCGGTGCGTCTTCGAGCAAAGCCTCTGGTTCAACGGGGTCCCGATACTCACCACCACCAGTGAACCGCCAGATTTCATCATCGAACCACTGGACAAGTTCATCGTTGAGCGTCAAGTGAAAGCGATGCGCGATCCTGACCGACCAAGCGTCAGCCGTAGCGTCGGTCGGACTGGAAGGCGAAGACAATGTCGGGATCGTCTTGATGCGAGTTTGCAAAGGACAACAACACAGAGGGCAAAGTCAGGCGATAATCAGTGGGAACCGGACGCCAAGCCTGATCCAATATACAATCCAGCGACATTTTACAAGAGAAAACAGGTATCCACAGGGGCCCTGGGACTTACAGTTTCGGCCCGCGGACGCGACTTCTCTTGGCAGAATCCAACGACGATCGCCAATATGCCCAGCGACCATCCTACCTTGTTTGACCTTTCCGCGAGCGGTCCTGACTTGTTGGACGCTCTTTTCGCTCGTGACCAAATATCAATTCGACGGGGACAGCAATTCGATGTCTCGCCGCACCCGCTCGCACTGACACCGTTGCGAGACGACATGAGAATCGAAGGAATGTTGTTGGGCGTCGCAGTGGGCGACGCCTTGGGGCATTCAACCGAATGGAAATTTGATCCCCAGTCGCGACACGAAAAGTTCGGCACAATCGTGGATCACTTGACGACCTCCGAAGCTCGCGCGGGGCGAATTTCCGATGACACACAAATGACGTTTTGGACACTCGACCGGTTACTGGCTCGCGGGCAATTCGACTTCGACGACGTCGTCGGTTGTTTTGTAAAGCGTCAAACTCAAATCGTCGGCATGGGGCGAAACACCTCGGCTTCGCTTTCGCGGCATCGGTCGCGGCTGAGTTCGGGCAAGCCCGAGCTGCACCAGTGCGCGGGAAACCCGGTGACCGATGGTCGCGGCAATGGTGCGCTCATGCGGTTTTCGCCGATTGTGTTACCGCACTTGCAGCTCCCCACAAACACTCTTTGGTCCGATTGTGTGATGTCGGCCCTAGCAACCCACGGAAACGCATCCACCCTTGCGAGCATTGTGCCGATGACGCACTTGCTGTGGCAATCGCTTGGCCGCGAGACATCGTCGGCGCCGCCAGCACTTTGGTGGATTGACGAATACCTCCGAGTGGGCGGCGACCTGCAGCGAGAGTCACTTCTTTATCCCTTGGATACCGACCGGATACCTAAATGGTACAACGGTTTCCGCGGCACACTCGCGGACTTTCTCGATGGTCCCGTTCGCAATGCATTCCGCCAGGGTGTACCGCTGCGGGATGCATGCTCGCTAGATGGATTCGGCTCGCGAGCGGACGTGCTACAGACGGTTCCGGCGGTTCTCTACGCGTTGATGTGTCATGCCGATAGTTTCGAATCCTCGATCATCGCTGCCGTCAACGACACCAAAGATAACGATACCATCGCCGCCATTGTTGGGGCTTACGTAGGCGCCATTCACGGAAAGCGAGCGATCCGTTCGCGGTGGATCGATGGCATCCGAAGTTACAGCTTAAAGATCCCCGGCCGAGAGACGATTTCCGACCGCGACGTGATGTTAGAAATGGCCGTGCGGGCAAGAGAGAAATTTTTATGAATTCGCGTTGTCGCGTGACCATACGTGTCAAACGCTTCCTTATAATCCGATCGACACAACGCAATCATTGGCTATTTTCGAGCGTTGTTCCTTTGTTGGGCATTCCGTTGATTCCCAGGTTTTTCATCGATGGCTAAACGAATCGATCTACCGCAGGGCTCGTGGCTGATGGCCGAAGAGTTGCTTCAAAGCGGTGATCTCTCATTCGTCGATGAACTTTGCACGATTCACGATGCCGATCGTTTAGGCAGTTTTGCAAAAACGTGGTACACAAATCGCCAGCCTCAGTCTCGTCGTTTGATGATCGAGTATCTGAATCGACCGCTGGCAACCTATCGACACGAAGCGCTCGTGAAGCGGTTGTTCAAACTTGCCGAAGCGGCTGCCGATGATGAGATGATGGGCGTGTTCATGGTCGCACTGGATCGTACGATTCGTCGAGTGCGCAAAACTCGACATCGCTACGACTGGCAGACGCGAGAATCCTGGGACGAAGAAACCATACAAATTCCGCGTCACAGCACCGTTCCACGTGCTGATGGAATTCAATTTACAACTCATCAACTATCTCGTGCCAATCCCTTGAGGCTATTTTCCGTCGCCACGCGTTCCTACCTGCGACGCCGAGTGTGGCGGTATTTTCGCAGTATCGGCAAGCAAGACCCACAGCGTTACGCCGCGGCGATTGGTCGAGCGATCGTACGCTATACGGACGAGGACTGTCACAACGGTTTGGTACTGATCGACAACTACGCGCTAACCCACGCGTTATTTCATCACAGCGAACTCTTGGTTGACCAATCCAGTTGCTGGATGCTCGCGGACGGCAAATCGCTTAGTGAACTGAAACCGGCTCCCGCTTTCGCGACAGCGTGGCAACAAAATGCTGATGCGCTGATCGAAGTTCTCGGTGCTGCACAATCGCGTTGCGTGCGGCAATGGGCGATCCAGTTGATCCGGGCCCATCATCCTACAGCCATCTTGAGACTGCCGATTACCATACTCTTGCAGTGGATCGCCAACACCGACGATGAACTCGCGCTGTTGGCAGCGGAATCGTTGGGAAAAGCGAACAACCTTGGATCAGTTTCAGTCAACGATTGGTTGCGACTGCTGGAGGCAGCAAACCCGCAGGTATTGGATCCAGTTTGTGCAACGATCCAGCGATGCATTGCACCGGAGGCAGTATCCTTGGACGAGAAGATCAAGCTCGCCTGTGCCCGCCCGATTCCTTTAGTTCGGCTGGCGATGCAGTGGCTGGAGTCCGTCAGTGTTCGGTCCCCTGAGGATTGCCGCATATTATTGCAAGTAAGTGAAGCTGAAGCGGGCTCGTTACGGCCCGAGTTAGTACAAGGAGTTTGCGACCGAATCAAAGCGTCTGGTTTTCGTGACGCCAATTGGATACTTGAATTGCTTGATGCGCGGCATGCGGATGTGCGCGCTGTTGGCTGGGATTGGTTGTTGACCGATGATAAGTACAGCAACGATATCAGTATCTGGCATCGGCTTTTGGAAACGCCATATGATAACGTGCGGATGAAGTTGATCGAGTTGTTGAGTCGACGAGCGGGAGACGCGAAACAGACATCCGCTCAAATTGTATGTGTGGATAAACTGGACGCAGGTCTAGTCCGTACGTTGTGGGCAACGGTGTTGCTAAACATTCAACGCGGTGGCAAGCGTAAGCCAGCGATCGTGCAGGCGATTGTCGAGCGATTGCGGCAATGTCCTGGCGATGCCGAACAGCTACTGCCGCTGCTTGCTGTCGCCTTGCGAAGCGTTCGTAGTGTTGAGTTTCGCAGTGGCTTGGCCGGCGTGGTACAACTTGTCCAAAGGCGACCGGAGATGTCAGGATTGGTTGCAGAAAAGTTTCCTGAGCTAGAAATTACTTCGTCACCAAGCGGTTGACGATTGGATCGATTTTCGGGAGGAGAGTGCGAGTCGTTCGAGACCAGTTTGCTGCGGTGTTCCGCCGTGGTTTGAGTTTGCTTTGTCATGCTTCCCCAAGGCCGTTGTTCGTTCGCCGGATACGTCACCGTACCGTCGGGCTGAGTCAACGTAGTTCACGACGGTACGGTGACGTATCCGGCTTGAGTGAACGACCTTGGTCGGCGCTTCGAAGTCGACGTCTCGCGCTCCTTCCGAATTTTTTACCTCCGGTAGTCAACTTTAATCGCTGAGCTCTTTACCACTCAAGCCGATCGAAGTTGTTATCGCGTTTTCCTGTGAGATAAGTTACGATCATAGACCTTTCGCTCGCTTATCATCGTCGTAGCTCGGTCGACCGCGGCACCGCAGGACTAGCGATAGCACTAGCGCCCAATCTGCGGCGAGATCGGGTCAGCTTTGATGGAACCTTGACTGATCCCTTGCGGTTTCGTGAGGCGATCAGTTCTCTGCACGACGTGGTGATCAACGACCTGCGATACAAACCTCGCGACAAAACAGCTTATGACGAATTCAAGGCCGCCGAAGCCGGTCGCGAAGCAGTGATTCGCAAACAGGCGTATCAAGCCAAACGTGATGAAATCAAAGCTTCGCTACCGGAGCCAATGCCCGTAGGACTCGAAGCGGATTATCGCAACCAGCGAAGTCGTTATTGGCGGGTTCGACAACAGTATTCCAATCACTTGCTGCGTCAGGACATGTCGCTGTGGCGACTGTTGATGCCCTGTGATCCTGTGATCACCGTGGCACCCGACACGCTGTTTTTTGAGTGTTTTAGTGCCGACGAAAGCAGTTATGGATGTTTGAAGATAGATCGCGAAGCGTTTGTCTCCACCCATGACGTAACTCTGGGAACGACGAACGTTGATTATTCTTGGTCACTGTATGAGCACTTTCAACAACTGCGAAGCTACCGCCAGACTCGCTTCACCATTGATCCGCAAGGATTCGACGTCGCGACGAGCGACACCCCGTCGCATCGCGAAGAGAAAATCGATTTGCCCAACAGTTGGCTTCGCGGATTCATGCAGTTGCAATCGGCGATGAGTTTACCGATGCGACGAGTTCCGTTGAGTCGCGAAGGTATTTACAACGTACTGGGGTTTTTACAGCGGCATCGCGCCGCGCGCAGCCCACGAGCTGTACGTTTTGAGTTGGAACCGGGAAAGCCAGTGGTGATCGTCTTGGAGCCCTGGGAAAAAAGAATCGAGCTGCACTCGACGCCCTATACCGGTAATCGTGCGGAAACGATTCGCGTGTGGGGACGCGATCGTTTGAAAGTGCTTGCGAGACTATTGCCGTTGATGGATTCTGCGGAAGTATGTTTGCTTGGTACTGGCCTGCCGAGTTTCTGGATTATTCAGATGGGCGAGATGCGAATGACGCTCGGGCTGAGCGGTTGGACGACGAATGATTGGACGTCCGCATCAGCATTGGCGCAACTTGCTCCACCCACTCAGGTCAACGAAGTCATACTTACCGAAATCGCTGCCGTTTTTCGCGCGGACCCGAAGCGAAGTTTTGAGCAAGTTGTGTCTCAAGTTCGTTGTTCTCCGCCCCAGGTCGCCGCCGGTTTGAATCGACTGGCGTTATTGGGGCAGGTAATCCACGATTTGCCAAATGCAGTTTATCGTTGGCGACAAGTCATGCCGGTGCCGCTGAGCGAATCACAAATAGGAATCGACGATGCGGAATCTCGAGAAGCCGCCGCACTTGCCTCGAGAGCGACCTTCAAGATCTCACGCGACGAAATCTCGCCATCGGGAATGCGAATCGTGGTGGGCAAGATTGTAGAAAAGCGTCTCTTGGAGCAGTCCGTGGAATTGGTACTTGATGGTGACGGACGAATCGCTCGCGGCAAGTGCAATTGTTCGCACCACTTCAAAAATGGGTTGCGAAAAGGACCGTGTCGACATTTACAGACGCTGCGAAATCACTTGTTACACTCCGCTTCGTCAAGTTCGCTGGATCAGTGGTACAACAGTTTTTGGAATTGAGCGATGACAGACCCGGCAACTCGACAAACGGTTCAACAATTGGTCCTCGACCATGTCGCCTCTAATGCAATGTTCACCGCCTACGACATCACGTTGTTTGCTCGCGCTCACGGCGTGCAACTGCGTCACGACGAGGGACGTGACATCGTTCACGAAATGTTCCAGAATGGCATACTCGGCGTGGGCTATCGCCGCAGTGTCATTGATGTGGGTGCCCCCTCCAAACCGTTTCTATATCATCCTTTCACTAGTGACCCCAACACTTATCGTTCATCAGCGAGCGGTGCGAACGTTACTCCACAGTCAGCGACTGGTCCGCAGACGTCCGCACGAGCGACAACGAGCAGTCGCCCGCCCGGAATCCTGCAGAGAATCGTGAGCACTTTTCTCGGAGGAACTTCAAATCCCAGCACTGCTGCAGGAGCAAACGCTCGATCACCACAACGAGTCCCTGTGCCACGTCAACCGCCAGTTCGGCGCGCGAGTGTAACGCTGGATTTGGACGCGTCCGGTTTTTTGCCGATCTCGCGAGATGAACTCCAGCGTGGTGCGTCACGCACGAACCTGTGGGGCAACCCCTGGTTCGGTCGACGAGACTTAATTCCACCGGTCTCTGACGATCGGACGCAATTGATTGATCGAGCCATGGTGACTCAGGGGTTGATCACCCCCGAAGAACTTGCAGAGATTCATCGAGTCGGTGCGTTGATGGATCATTTTCGCCCGAGCGAGACGCTGGCTCGCTTCGAGTCGCAACAGGCGGGCGCCGCAGCGGTCGAGCAAGAACGCCAGCGCCAACAAACACTGAAGGCCAAGAAGAAGGCTGAAGCTGCGGAAAAAAACGAGGCCTATCGTCGAGCCGTTGCAGAGCGTAAGACTAACGACATCATCTTTTTAGGACGAGGTGTCTCCGGGCGACTGAATGATCGTACGAGTGACACCGAACGATTGCAAAGTTTAGACGTGCAACTGCTTTCCACTCCAGCGGACGTCGCTGTGGCGCTCGGGATCAGTGTATCGAAACTTCGCTGGTTAGCATTTCACAACGAGGTCGCCAGTCGTACTCACTACGTGCGATTTGAGATCGCTAAACGCAGTGGCGGTGTGAGGTCACTTTGTTCACCGCACAAGTCGCTGGCAACGGCTCAGCAATGGATTCTGTCACAAATCCTCGACAAGCTTCCTACCGAGTCGGCAGCACATGGTTTCATTCGCACTCGCAGCATCGTGACCGGAGCGGTACCCCACGTTGGTCACGATATCTTGATCAACATGGATCTAGAAAACTTTTTTCCCAGCATTACTTTTCCTCGCGTGCGGCATCTGTTCCAGCGCATTGGTTATTCGCCAGCGGTTGCGACTGTGTTGGCACTATTGTGTACCGAGTGTCCGCGCCGCACAGTGATCTATGCTGGTCAACCCTATTTGGTGGCTATCGGACCTCGCGGTCTACCCCAAGGTGCCTGTACCAGTCCCGCGATCTCGAACCAAATAGCTCGTCGACTGGATCGTCGGATGCAAGGGTTGGCGACAAAGATGGAACTGACCTACTCGCGGTATGCTGACGACTTGTCCTTGTCCGGCAATCAGGAATTGGCATCACGGATCGGCTATGTAATGGCGTGTGCGCGACACATGGCGCAAGATGAAGGATTCACGATTAACGAGAAGAAGACACGTGTATTACGTCGCAATTCGGCACAGATTGTTACCGGATTGGTTGTCAACGACAGAGTAGCGCCGACGCGTCAATCTTTACGTCGCATTCGCTCGATCTTGCATCACGCGAAAACTGAGGGATTAAATGCCCAGAACCGCGACGATCATCCCGACTTTCGTGCTTGGCTAGGTGGCTACATTTCGTTCATTGCGATGACTCGCCCAGATCTAGCGAGGACGTTTCAGCAACAGCTTGTTTCAGTGAGAGATTAGGGCGATGGGAACCAAACTTGCCAAAGATACTTATCCGGAAAAAGGCAGCCCCAACGACTTTCAATGTTTCGGGCCGCCAGCGACAAAGGATGGCGATTTTTCAGCGGTTAAGATTGCCGATTTGGGATGCTTCACTCAAGACGGCAAGGATACCAACAAGTACTACCACGGTGCTATCGTCCAACACCGCACTAGCAAGAATTGGTACACGTACTTTGAGTGGGGGCGAACCGGTGCAGCACGACCAAGTTTTCAGTTTGTTCAATGCGTCAACGAACAGGATGCGCAACGAACATTCGCCTCACAATTGCATTCCAAGAACGATTCGCGTGGCGAATGGGTGACGATCGCTAGCATCCGGACGCTGCGTGCTCGGGCGGGCAAGGACTGTTACCTTGTCCGTCCCATGGCAACGCGGAGCACGGGCTTGCCGGATGCTCGCAGCATCAAGATCAACGAAGGCGCGCGAGCGGATAAAGTGGTTGCCGCAGTCGCCAGTTCCGATTCTAAACCAGGCACCGCGGTGAAGAAGTCTCGCAAGAAGACGCCGCAGGTTGATCAACCGACGCGAGATTTATTGCGCGACCTCAATGCCGCTACGATCGCCTACACACGCGGTAGTATGGCGGACGAGAGTTTACCCACCCAGGCGGCGATTGATGAAGCGAGGACCATTCTCAACGAAGCCCAAAAACGATTGTTGAAAGTTGGTGATAGTGTCACGAAGCAATTGAAAGATAAACAGCTCGTGCAGATGACGACGCTGATGTACGGCAGAATTCCGAAAAAGAAACCGCTGCGAGCCAAACCTGAGGATTGGATGCTCAGCCAAGATAACATCCTCGCTTGGCAAAATGATTTGGACGCCTTTGAAAGTGCGTTGTATGCCACGGATATTGACCAGTCGGGCGAAGACCCCAGTCCTCTCGAAGAACTCAACGTGCAAATGGAATGGATCTCGCCAACCTCTGCTTTGGGAAAATCGCTCTACAAGTGGTGGCCTGCGGCGACAGCTAATCGGCACTCGTATATCAAGGACATGACGATTCGAAACTTGTGGCGAATTGATCGCAACGACGATAAAGGACGGATTTCCAGCTCGCAAGATTTGGTCATCCAGGGCAAGCACAAGATCGTCGAATTCGCTCTACATCAACCGAAATCACGAGTTGACTTGGACGCGCCAGGCAAGAGGCGGTTCAAAGATTCCAATACAGCGCTGCTGTTCCATGGAACACGGAGCGTGAACGTTCGTGGCATCATGAAAGAATCATTACGAATGCCCAAGGAGCTTGTCGGAGTGGTGATCACCGGTGCGATGTTTGGCCCTGGACTGTACTTTGCCGATGACTGGAAAAAGTCTGCTGGTTACACAAGCATGACGAACAGTTACTGGAGTCGGGGAGGTGGCAGTGTGGCCGGCCGCGGGGCGTTTATGTTTGCGATGGACGTTGTTTTGGGTAACCCATTCGTCTCGCCACATGCCCATGGCTACACCGGACCGCCCGAAAAGCACCACTGTGTGTTTGGCAAGGCCGACCACAGCGGCGTACAAAATAACGAGTACATTATCTTTGATACCAATCAACAACAAATTCGATATCTGGCAGAATTCGACGTTGCCTAGATCTCGGACAAACTTAACTGAGTTTTTTGATATCGATTGAGGTCATCGCATCTAGTTCGGCGATGCGAGTCTGAGCTTTTCGGCGGACGCTTGTATCTGGAGCGTCTGTATTTTCCAACGCGCACCGAGTCGACGAAGCTCATCGTCGAGTCGAGTTGCAGCGACTTCCGAAGGTTGGATCGGAGCAGTTCCCAATCGAACTTCGTTACCGTCACTGTAACAGGCTCCAGCCGTATGCAATGAATGGCGAATCAACAAATCGCTTAGTCGTGGAGCCAGACGCTGTTCGTCGACGGGAATGATTTGTGGCGAACTCCAGTGCGTTTGCAAGTTTTTCAGCTCCTGGTTGCAGCGTTCATCGATCGCCTTGGCCCGTTGGCGAGCATCGCGGATATCGGCATCCAACATCCACACCCAGCGACGAACGTCGACACGATAGAGCAATTCGAACATCTGCAATTGGCTTTGCACGAGCTTGTCAAAAGCGTCCGCGGTAACTCGTTCAGTCCCAGCAGCAAGGGTGACGATTCCAGCGGTGAGTCGGTCTTCGCACCGTGGTGGAGGCGTCTCGGCAGAAAGCGTCACTGACAGAACCGGTGGGTCCAATCGCATTCCACGCTGGATCTCACTCGGAAGGGCATGCTGGGTTTGGGGATCAGTATCGTGTTCTCGCGCCTCTGGTCGACGACGAGGCGGTCGCAGGAGTGTCCGCCAGCGTGACCAAGATTGAGCCACTGAATGTGGGCCAGAAGCTGCCGTTTCAAAGGATACTTCCGTGCCAATGCCGCTACGTGATCGAATTACCAGGTTCGAGAAGTGCAGCGTTGCGAGTTGGCGACAGATTGATAAACCGATTCCTTCACCGCCAGCAAGAGAAACGTGTCGAGATGCGATGCGCTGCATGTCAGATTCGGCGATTCCTGAGCCTTGATCGATGACGGACCAGCGGAGCGTTTCACCACCACGCTGCGGTTCGAGTTTGATTAGAACTGTGCCCCCTTCGTCCGAGGCTCGAATCGCGTTTCCGACTAAGTTCACAATCAATCGTTGAATCATGGTTAGGTCGGCAAAGACGCTTATGGGCACGTCCGCACCGTCCCACAGTACATTCATGTTTCGCGGTACGCTCCAGGGACGCAACGTCGCATCGACACTTCCGCGTATGGTTTCCACGGTCACCCATTGACGCTGGACACGCGGCACGCCGGTACGCAACCGATCCATTTGTGTCATATCGCCAACCAACTGGCTCATCCGCTCTGCTTCATCCATCGCCGCCGAAAGCAGGAGGATCTGTTCATCGTTGATCTCGCCCATATCGCCCTCGCGAACCAGACGTATGGATTCGCGAATAGTCGTCAACGGCGACTTCAGGTCGTGAGCGGCCTCACTGAGAAGTCTAACTGCCAAATCGACTTCACGCTGGTCGCTAGTTAGACTTGCTTGTCCAGTGGCGGTCACCCTCGTAGGGCGTGAAAGGGCACGGACGGCAGGTCGCGAACTGGATGGTGAATATGACATGGCAACCGTTCCGAACAATGAATAAGCGTCTTCGGTATGCATCGTCTCATCGGTCGGGAAACTTATAGTCAATCCGCCTCCAGCGGTGCGTGAAACGTCGATTCAAAGTTCGTCGTGATCAATAGATCGTTATTACCGGCTTGTCCGTTTGGACGGATTGGGCGGAACGTCTCGATGCAAAGGATACAACCGTGCCAGCAGGCAGATTCAAATGACTTCAGTAACGACTACTATGCCAGCGAACTCGCGACTTGATGTTGTCAGTGTCAGTAAATCATTCCCGGGCGTGCGAGCGCTTCGCGACGTTTCTCTGTCGGTACAAGTCGGTGAAGTACTTGGTCTGGTGGGAGAAAACGGCGCGGGAAAAAGTACATTGATGAAAATATTGGCCGGAATCGTTGTCCCCGATTCCGGCGTTGTCAAAATCGACGGTGAGGAAGTTCGATTCCGCTCGCCTGCGGAGGCGATTCGCGGTGGAATTTCACTCATTCATCAAGAATTGAATTTGCACGAGGGATTGAGCGTCGCTGAGAATTTGTTTCTTGGACGCGAGGTCCACCACTGGGGATGGATGGATCGCCGCACGATGCGACAGCAGTCACAGGAAGCCCTGGCACGCGTCGGCTGTGATATCGACCCGTCGACACCCTTGGCTGAGCTGTCCGCTGCATCTCGTCAGCTAGTCGAAGTCTCCCGAGCGATATCGACCGGCGCTTCGATCGTGATTATGGACGAACCGACCAGCAGTTTGACGACGACTGAAACCGAACGACTATTTGAAGTCGTCGATACCCTGAGGCAAGATGGTGTGAGCATCATCTATATTTCTCATCGACTCGGTGAACTCGTGCGGCTAGCCGATCGTGTGGAGGTAATGCGCGATGGTTGCAATGCGGGCACGTTAATCGCAGCGGACATCAATCACGATGCGATGGTTTCAGCCATGGTAGGTCGTCAAACCAGTCGTTTGTTCAACCGCCCCCCAACGCCGGTTGCCGAAGTTCGGCTGGAGGTCGATTCGTTGGACCAGTCCAATTCGACATCGCCGCCAGTAAGCTTCCAAGTCTGTTCAGGCGAAATGGTTGGCATCGCGGGTCTGGTTGGATCAGGGCGCAGTGAGTTGCTCGAAGCGATCTTTGGCTTGCGAGAGATTTCCTCGGGCACCGTTTCTGTCGATAGACACAAGGTGCGCCGTCATGACGTGGGCGCGGCAATGCGTGCTGGACTGGCGCTGTTGAGCGAAGATCGGAAACTGACCGGATTGCTCGTCGAGTCAAACGTGCGTGACAACATCACCCTCGCAGTACTGGGCGATGCCCCAGGCTCACCGTGGCTCGATCGAATCTGGCAATCGCGAGTTTGCGCGGAGCTGATCGAGCGGCTAAGGATCAAAACGGCGTCCCAACTTACGACAGTGGCGAGTCTGTCGGGTGGCAACCAGCAGAAAGTAGCACTGGCAAAGTGGCTGCTTCGTGGACCGCGAGTACTGTTGTTGGATGAGCCGACTCGCGGAGTGGATGTTGGTGCCAAACAGGAGATCTACCAGCTGTTGCAAAGTCTAACCGAGCAGGGAATGGCGATCGTGTTTGTCAGCAGTGAAATGGAAGAAGTACTCGCGCTCGCGGATCGCGTGTTGGTCATGCACGAGGGAGCCGTACGCGGTACGCTGGCAAGGGAAGAAATGAGTGAGGACGCGATCATGCGTCTGGCCGTCGGGATGACGACAAATGTTGAACTTTAATCCGGCATCAAAATGCATTTAAAAAACATCGGTATCTTTGTGCTGTTGTTGGCCATCATCGTTATCGCCACTTTGATCAACGGCACTTTTGTCGATCCAGCTAACCTGAAAACATTGGTCCGCGATACCAGCTTGTACGGCCTGATATCGATCGGCGTGGCGATGGTGATCATGACCGGTGGTATCGACCTGTCGATCGGTTCGGTAATCGCGTTGTGTGGCGTCATGCTCGTCCAGGTCATCAATATACGCTATCAAAAGACTAGCTTTGAGACCCATATTGCGGATACACGCTCGGAGAAGACGGCCGATGGAGGCTGGCAATACTATGTCTTGCTCGAGAATCCACCGCCGAGCCTTCGCGATGGTGATCGGTTGGTTTACCGGTCGACCACCGGCGAATCTTCCATCAACCTGGTGGGTCTGGACATAAGTTCCGGTTCGTCGTGGATTGTTAGTCGCGATTCGTTGCGATTGATCCGTAAAGGGATGAAAGTTCGGTTAGACGAAATCCAGTACACACCGCCGCTGATTGCGTGTGGTGTCGTGCTCGTTTTCGCAGCCCTTCTTGGATTGTTGCACGGGCTGTTGATCACGAAATTGAACCTGCAACCGTTTGTCGTCACTCTTTGCGGATTGCTCGTTTACCGGGGTGCAGCGCGCGTATGGACCGGGGATGATCAAGTGGGTTTGCTCGGTGCTCTGTCGCAATTCAAAAGCGTAGTCACTGGCGCTGCGTTTGAGCTGCCCATTCCGTTCATCGGAAAGATTTCTGGCGCCACCGATTCCGCCTGGGGTGTGGTTTGGATCGATTTTCCGGTCACCGGAGTCCTGTTAGTCGTCGTCGCGATTGGCGCTTGGATGTTGTTGGGACGCACCATTTGGGGCCGGTACCTTCTGGCGACGGGCGAGAACGAGCAGGCGGCTCGCTATAGTGGCGTGCCAACCGGTTCTGTCGTCGTTGCCTCGTACGTCGCGTGTTCACTGATGGCGGGACTGGCCGGGATTTTGTTCACGTTGGAGTGGAACTCGGTCCAGCCAAATTCAAGTGGAGCGTTTTATGAGTTATACGCAATTGCGGCGGCAGTACTGGGCGGATGCTCTCTACGAGGCGGTCGCGGTGCCGTTTTCGGGGTCATCGCCGGCGCTGCCGTGATGCGTTGCCTGTACAAAGCCATTGTCGTCTTGGGAATTCCCCAGCAATGGGAGATGGTCATCATCGGAGTGGCGTTGCTGCAAAGCGTTATCGTCGATGAGGCCGCTCGCCGCTACCAAGAGAATCGACGACTCCGTGAAACTCGATGATTTGCCTCGTGGTATGTACGCCGCGGCAACGGTACACTGTCAAGATGAATACCGAAACCCCCGTGAGAAAGCCAGCCGTTCAGCCCCCTGAGGAACATCGTAGCTTCAAGGAACTTGACTTATCACCAGTGATGATGCGGGCACTGAAAAAGGCTGGCTTTGAAAAACCGTCACCGATCCAATCCACCTTGATCCCCTTGGCTCTGGGGGGCGACGACGTGATCGGACAAGCGAGAACCGGAACCGGCAAAACGGCGGCGTTTGGAATTCCTATCCTCGAACAACTTGACCCGGTGGAGGAGTGTCGTGATCCTCAGGCGATTATCATCGTGCCGACACGAGAGTTGGCAGATCAAGTAGGTGCTGAAATCGAGCGGCTCGCTTATGGCGTACCGACTGAGGTCGCCGTTCTGGCGGGTGGAAAAAACATCACACGTCAATTGCGGTCGCTGGAGCGCGGAGTCCAAATCGTTGTAGGAACACCGGGCCGATTGCATGACCACTTGCAGCGAAAATCGTTGCGTACTGACTCGGTGTGGTGCGTCGTCCTTGATGAAGCTGACCGGATGCTGGACATCGGCTTTCGGCCCCAAATCGAACGCATCCTACGGCGTTGTCCCCGCGACCGACAAACGTTACTGCTTTCGGCGACACTTCCGCCAACCGTTCGTCGCTTGGCTGAGTCGTACATGGTGAATCCAGAAGTCATCGATTGCAGCAAGAACGAGATGGCCGTTGAAACGATTCAGCAGCGGTATTTTACAGTGCCCCAGGACCGCAAGATCGAACTGCTGGAAAAGCTTCTGGAACGAGAAAAACCCTCGCAAGCGATCATCTTTTGTCGGACAAAACGCGGCACCGATCGACTGCATCGGCAACTGAGCCACACGCAGCGATCATGCGGCAGTATGCACGGTGACTTGCCTCAGCGGGATCGTGATCGCGTGCTACAGCGATTGCGCGATGGCGAACTAAAAATACTTGTCGCTACCGATGTGGTGGGACGCGGTATCGATATCAGCACGATCTCACACATCATCAACTTCGATGTGCCGCAAGACAGTGATGACTATGTTCACCGTGTTGGACGTACCGGTCGCATGGGACGCGATGGAATCGCGTTTACCTTTATCGTTCCCGGCGAGGGTGATGTACTTACGAGTATCGAGCAGCGAATCAACAAATTGCTCAAGCGTGATTCGCTGCCCGGTTTTGAGGCGATCCTGCCACCGCTCAAGGTGGAAGAGGAACCTGTCGAAGAAGGTACTGAAGTCAAACGTCGACTCAATCCGATGCATCGCAAAGTAACACGGCGTCGCCGCTAGAAAGGTCTGATCGCGAGCGACCAAGTACCGAAGGAATAACGCGCGTTGTAGCGCTCAGCTCGAAGCGGATTGGACTCTCATCGCGTCACGCTGACGCGATTGAGGACCTTGATGTCTTGCACCAAGTGTCGAATCGATTCTTGAGCCAACTGCTTGTGATAAAAACTGTTTACATGGCCGGAAAGTTGCAATTGGTTTTCGTTCTGGTCCACTCTCAAATGGCGAAGTTCTGCGACCGAGCTTTGTGCCAATACTGCTGACGCAGCCTCGACAAGTTCCCTCGTCATCATAGCTTTCATAAATTCGGCCCCTCCTAAAAACGGGCAACTTAGACAGGACGCTGTCGGCGATACGATATCGTCCGCTCTCAAATATCCAACATTTTGGCTGATACGCCTACACTAATTTCGTAGAAAACCGGTTTCCCCACCCTTGATTGCCGGATCTATACCTTGCGAGCAACGTAAATTGCCCAGTCGTTAGACTCGCGTCGAAATAGGTAGGGCCACATCGTTACCGCAACATCAGCAATTGCTAGCAAAACGCTGACTACATATTTCTTGTGCGATACTTCCAGCCGGGGATGAGAAAGCAAAGGCCAGCCACAACGCCGAATATTAAGTGCGCTTGGTGAGGGAATGTCGCCATGGCCACGGAAGCTGCTAACAGGGCTGCGGCTTGGAAATAGAACTGGCCACTGAGTGTTCCCGCTTTGATGATGAATACCATCGCGCTGATGACACCCAATAGTGGCGACAGGCTCAACACTGGCATTTCCAGCCACCATTCCAACGGGAATAACATCGCAATCGCGATCATGCTCGATCCCCAGACGTGGGCGATTTGTCGCTCGATGAACGTGACCGGTCCAAGACGTTGACGCAGCTTCCAGAACACCGCCGCCCACATTCCGATCCCCACCGTCCATACGCCACCATAGACTCGGCGGTCGGTGATTCCTGATTCGCCTAGCCACCAAGTGAACAGGCAGGCGACGAATAGCACCAGTGAATGCCACATCCAAAGTGCGCCCCAGTTCTCTAGCACTCCGGCATGATGCGTTTCCCGAAACAGCCTTGCGATCACTTGATTGAAGTGTCCGCTGCGAGCCGAAACTCGTTCGTCCGCAAGATAAGCCTCCAAATCGGCAGCGAGCGCTTCAGCGGTTTGGTACCGCAGGTCGGAGGGTTTCTGCAGACATCGAATCACGATCATCTCCAGATCTCGATCCAAGCTTGGACGCAATTTGCGAGGCGGTGCAGGATCTTGCTCGATGACGAGCATCACCAATTGCATCGGAGTTTCTGCCGCGAACGGAGGCGATCCGGTCAGTGCGAAGTACAGCACACAGCCGAGCGAATACACATCGCTGGGCGCCCCCATCAGACCACGTCGTCCGCTGGCTTGTTCAGGAGACATGTAGGCAGGAGTGCCCAACAAAGCGCCGCTGCGAGTGAGTCCAGTGTCGCTTCCCATTTGTTTGGCCAAACCAAAGTCCGTGATCAGCGGCGTCCCGTCACTGGCCAACAGGATGTTGCTCGGTTTAATGTCTCGATGCAGTATGCCTTGGCGATGTGCAAAGCCAACGGCGCGGGCGATGCACGCGACAACCTTGGCCGCTTCACGTTGTGGCATCGGTCCTCGTGCGACGCGAGCATCAAGCGTCTCACCATCGACGAACTGCATGCTGTAAAACGGTCGTCCGTCAAAGTCGCCTACGTCATACACTGCGGCAATATTGGCATGCTCCAGTCGCGCCGTCGCGGATGCTTCGGCGAGAAATCGATCCAAGTCCGAAGCGCTGGCCAAGCGACCTCGAAGGATCATTTTCACGGCGACTTCCCGATCCAGGCTCAATTGGCGGGCGCGGAAGACGACTCCCATGCCGCCGCGACCTAACTCGTCCAACAATTCATAGTCACCGATGGTTGTCGGCAACGTCAAGCTTTTCCAACGGATTGAACCATTTCCCGAGTCGTCACCCAATCGCTCGTCCTGCGCGGTCCCGGCAGTATCCGTGACCAGAACGGCTCCCCAGAGTTGTCGCAAATCATCTGCGATATCATGATGTTCAGCGCAAACGGCTTCAAAATTGATGATCTCACCACGGCAAATCGCATCGGTCATCTCGGACAAGAGATCTGCGAGGCGTTGCTCCTGAGAGTTGTATTGGTCTCGGGAATCGTCGGTCGAATCCGCGGCCATCGTCATGACGGCGAATCAGCATCCGAAAGACTTTCGTCACCGAGTACCTCGCGGAGGCGACGGATCGCCCGCAAGTACCGCATACTGGCCGCTGGTGGATTGAGCCCCAGCGCCTCGGCGATCTCTTGGTTCGACAAGTGCTCGTAGTGCCTCATCACGATGATCTCGCGGTCTTGATCCCCAAGACGCTCGACGGCTGACTCGACTTGCTCGGCGATTTCACGTTGAGTGGCTGCGGCGGCAGGTGTCAACGCTGGGTCACACAACTGTACGACAAGCTCCATCGTCGATTGATCGGCACCGGCAGAAGCGACCAGCGATTGTTCGCGATCCATATTGCGTTTGGCACTGACACGGTGACGCCGATAGGTGTCAATAATGTGGTCCCAAGCGATCTGGCGCAGCCACAAATGGAACGCCATGCTGGGGTCGTTCAAATATCGATCAAGTCGCCCGTTGGCTTCGATCATCACCTCTTGAACCACATCGCTGACATCGACTCTTTGTTGCACCCGGCGATCCAATCGCATTTGCACCAGCCGTCGAATCGGCGCGCGATGACGCTCCAGCAACTGACCGATAGCGCTAGCGTCACCCTGACGAGCTGCGGCGAGCAATGCGTCGGTGTTATCGTCGCTGGGCCAAATCGATTTTGCCATCGCGATTAAATACTCTCCAGCACCAAATGTTTGAATCGAACGACCATCGCCGGACCTTGATGTAACTGTAGCGCGATGACACCCTTGGAAGCAGCCTTTTCTGTTTGATTATCGATGGTTTCGCTCACCAATGCTCCATTGATGTAATGCTGCAAATGGTTTCCTTTGGCAACTACGCGAAACTCGTTCCATTCTCCGGGATGAATCCCGTTTGCAAGTTCTTTGGATTCAGCAAACTTTTCTTTTTCAATTTTTCCGTCGGACTGGATCGTTGCCTTTTCGCCGCGTTGAGCCAAGATACCGCGACCTTTTTCTTCGTACAGAATCCCCGCGTAGGTATTTCCGAAATCGATATCCGCTTGATATCCGCCAACGACAAACTTTTCCTCGTTGACCACTTTGCTGCGGTACTGGATGCCCGAGTTTCCACCCTCGATCTTGAACTGGGCGACCAGCTCAAAATCGCTCGGCAGCTCGCCTGTATAAATCAGAAAGGTATTCTCCGAAATCGGAGCTTCAGCGGTCGTGCGACCGACGATCTCACCATTCTCGACCGACCACAGTTCCGACCGACCGACCCAGCCCTCCAGGTTGGAGCCGTTGAACAGTTTGACGACGTCTGATTCAGCGACGGCAGCGACCTTGGCGTCGTCAGCGGAAACGCAGCAGCAAACGATTGACGCGGCAAGCCATAACATCGCAGTAAAACGGAAATTCATTGACATTGAAGTGTACTTTGAATCGAAGTTGACGTGGGGTGGGGGGAATTGACGGATGTAGTCTACTCAAACCGCGGCCGAAAATCATCGCGACAACGATACGCCAGACAGAGTCGCCGTGGCGATTGGGGTTGAGTTTGATGATTGTCCCTAGCCACAGTTGATGCCCGAGGGTGCAAACGACGATGGAACAGACACAGCATCGTTCTGGTTTTTGTGTCGCTTACAAGGACAATCTTTCGTGCATCACGCTTCGCCCTCTGCGTGTCCGACCGTCAACTCACGACCAAGTATTCTTGGAATTTGGCGGTTGGGCCAGTGCCTCCACCAATCGGACGTCGCCGAGTTGTGCTTGGCTCAGCCTGCAGATGCGGTAGGAAATCCTCGCTTCGATTACGTGCTCAAGCGGGCCGTCGCGGCTGACCATGACCTCGAATCTCGCCGCCAAATTCAACAGTTTCACGATGCTGCGAACTCGACCAACCACCCGAATTTGGTGGCGGTGCTTGATGCTTCAGTGATCGGTTCGGCTGCCTATGTCGTGATGCCCCGATTGGACGGCGCGACGATGGCTGCACATTTGGAGTCTGCCCATCCGGTGGCACTTCCAGTCGCATTGTGGTGGACGCGTCAAATTGCCCAGGGCTTGTCAGCATTACACGCCGCCGGCTGGGTGCATCAGGACGTCAAGCCAGAGAACGTGATCATTTCCACCAGTGGGCATGCGACGCTTGTCGACTTGGGCTTTGCTGCAAAGCTTGGCGAGATACCTCAGCAAACGTTTCGAGGCACAACTCATTTCGCGGCACCGGAATCATTAATCGCACAAGAACCAATTCATCCGGCTGTCGACATCTTTTCACTCGGTCGAGTGTTGTGGTCATGGACGACAAGGGTCCAAACCGTGAGCGATCAGTTACTCGCTCCGGTTGCAGAGTTAGTCGAGCAAATGGTTGCCGACGAGCCACAACAGCGACCAACGGCGGAATCTGTCAGTCGCCAACTACTGCGATTGGAAATCGAATCGCTGGGCTGTCACATCGGCCCACAAACAGCTCTACGGCGGGTAGCTTAGTGCGGGCTGTTTAGTCACTGAGATTGACAGGCATTTTTGGCATTTATTTCGATCCGCATTTTTCTCGGCTGTTACCTTTCGCCCCAGTTTTGCCCGGGGAGTGGGCGAGCACGACGTTTTCCGAAGCAATCGGCGTCAATGATCACCCTGAAGATCTTTGCCAGGGCGAACACGTTTTGCCCCGGTCAGTTCGCACACTCGTTGAAATCACCGAAACCGCGGCGAAGGCAGGCATTGAACATGCTTTGGCTTGCAATGACCATCACCGCGAAGTGACCACAATCGCGCTCGGTATCAGCGTTCGCACCCTGCACCACAAGATGAACAAGTACGACCTTCTTTAAATGGCCTGGGCGAGCAAAAAAGCTGGGCAATGAATAATCCTAGCTAGCGACTCACCATTTCCAACAACTCAAGTTGAGTCGCGCGGACGATTGCTTCGGAGTCTTCGGCTAAATAGCTCGACTTGGCACGCCACGTTTCGTAGCCACCAAGTGAATGGTGCTCGGCAGTGGGCAAGTAGCCGTTGTAGCCGTTGGCCAGTTCGATGGTAAACGTTGGCCTGAGCGGACTGGCTTCTTTGATCGCCAAGCCTGTTTCCACGAAGGTCTCGCAGGGGCTGCTGACAATTCCCAGGTCACCAATACGGAACGCTTGCAGTCGTGCAGTGACTATGTCGGGATATTTGGCTAAATCCAGCGTCTCATTTGCGTAGATCAGCCGCGTATCGCTGTAGGGACCGACACCGGCTGCATCCGTCAAGCTTTTTGCTCGCTGGATGTCCTCGTCGGTCGGCTTCCGCACTCTCAGCGTGATCTCTTCGTTCGCCGTTTTCAGCGGCACCCAGTCCTGGTACTCGATCCGGCGAACGGCGGCGACAACGGATTCAGCCACATCCCGTGCAACAAGACGGATTTGTTCGAATGGTTGTTGTTTGACCGGGCCATCAAAGAAGTTGACGTTATTGATGTTTCCACTTGTACCATTCGTCATGATCGCGACAAAACCAGAATCCGCAGCAATGTCACTGAGGTTTGCATATTGCTTGGCGAACTCACCGAAGTAGTCCGCGGAAAGTGCTGACCCCGGTACTCCACCGACGTAGTGCAGCGAGTAATTGGCCAGCAGCGCGATGGGGTTACCATTCGTTGACACCAGTGACAGAATTGGGATCTCTGGATCAACAGGGCCAGACGGTTTGAGCAGTTTGGAGTTGGCTGCTGGCGGATTCATTCGCACGCGATCTTTTCCGACATCAAAAGGGTCCGTGATTGCAAAGTTGGCACGCATGTACCAGCGACGATTGAATACTTGGTTTGGATTGTTGCCGACGGTCCAACCAATTCGTGCGGGCGCCCGTTGCTCATTCGCCTGGGTGATTCCGTTAGCGATTTTCTGAACAAGAAACTCGCAGTACTCGTTCTCCACCGTGCTCTGGAAAGTTGGCGTCAGCGTCACGCCGGTGTGTGTATGTGTGGCAGATACCAAAACGTTGTCGGCGGAAATGCCGCATTGTTGCTCGGTGAGCTTTCGGGCACGATCGATCAATTCTCGAGGAATCATGCAATGATCACAGACCGCAAACGCAATTCGCGACTCACCGTCATCCAGCACCAGGCATCGCGCGTGCAGTGGATCGTGAGCAGACGTCGCTTGGCGAGGCCCCATGCTGCCGGCTGAATCCGCAGGAAACGTGGTCGGCGTGATATCCATTGCGAACGCGCCGGCGCGAAACACTTTTTCGGACTCGTTCGCATTGGCGGGAGAAGTCCAGCCGCTCGCAAGCAAGCTTAACGCGATAAATAACAAGAACTGCGACTTCATGGTACACGCCTCTAATGTTGTCGTCGGTCACACCTCCGAGCATCCGCAATCGCACTCGGCTGGACACTATTTTACCTGCAATCACGGCCACAGTGTGTCGCCAGCTTTCCCGGGCGTGTCGCCAAGGCAAAGAGCCGCGTCTATTGCGAGGCCACGACGATTGCATGTTGCGCAGCGTCGTAGGCGTAATGGCGATCCTGAGAGTTTGCGAATCCCAGGCTTTCGGGACAAAAAACAAATATGGGATCAGCTTGTAAATTCGCAAATCCAAAACTGCGAGGATCCAAACCGCGACCATACAATCGCAGAGCGAGAACGACGTCAGCAATTTGTGTTCGGAATGCGGTGCCTGGAACTCTTGGGGATGGACAATGGTGTATCGTGCGGCGATCCACTTCGTAACTGATGAGATAGTTCGCTAGTGATGGATGCTCCATTGCCGCTGCCGCCAACAGGGCCAGTTCAATCGCCCGAGGATCGTTGTGAGGTTGGTTCAGCAGTCGCGTGCAAATATCGATCGCTTGGTCACGACACGCGTACCTCATCGCAATCAACAATCGGTCTCGGTCGCTGATCGTTGCTCGTGGACTGGCAATCCAAACGCCGACCAAGCGGCGGAGTGCCTCATCATGAGACGAACGCTGGCTACCTGGAAGACAGGCCAAGTTCGGGCCAGCAGTTAAGCGTGTCATCGCACTCGATAACCGAGTCGACAGTGAAGCGGAGTAAATCGCCTGATCAACCAGTAACATCATTGTCCACTGTGCCGTGTCATTTCTTGGCACTCGCAGAGGGTTCAATTGACTAGGCGCGGGACATTGGTATCCGCAGAGCGTATCGCCGGAGAGTGCCACGATGACTTCGCGGTAACGGTCCAGCAGATCGCAATACAATCCGCGGGACGCTTCATCATTCCCAACCGATGTGGAATACGACCTCCACAACGGCAATTCGACTTCCGTGTCGGCATTCTCGATTGTCAGTAACCGTTCACGTCCTTGATCCAGTTTTGCGTCATAGGTTTTCCGTAAACAGGTACGGGATTGAATCCGGACCTCGAGCGAATCGTCGGTCAATCCGACGACAAGTTGGTCGATGGCGGCGTCACCCATTAAGATCAAGGATTCGCTCGCTCGTTGCCGAGTTGTGAACGAATCGCTGCCCAGCCGTTGGACTTGCTCACGAATCAGCTCGTCGGCGGTATCCGAGGCCCAACTAGGACCAGGAGAGAAGACGGCAAAGAACGCCAGCAGAAACCAAGCAACCTCGGAGTGAGTGTTATCCAATGCAACGAAGAGCCGCCGATTATCACGAGTGGTTACCTCGAACGGTCGAGCATCGTGGTGAGCGGGAGCGACGAATGTTGACACCATTGAATCGACTCAGGTGGCATCTCGGACTGTGGTGTCGGTAGGGAAACTTCCGATATTAATCGCAGAGCGGACGTTTTTCGCTCCAGATGGTGCAATTCGATGGCACATTTGGCGATTGCCGTTTCGCATCAACGATACGACCGTTAAAACATGTTGCTTGGCCGTACCCTTTCAGCGCCACGAATAATTGCTCCCATTAGATATGGTGAACGAGGAAAATCGTCGATGGATATTGTTTGCTTCGAGGATGACTTGGTCCAGCGATTGCATCCAGCAACGCTGGCTCGGCCGGCCTACGCAATTACTTGCGCCAGTTTGCGATTGATTGACTGGCTGCGTCAGCTTCCCGGTGACCTGACAGCGGAAGTGAGGTCCTATTTAAGTCAAATCCAGCACCTCGACTTTCAGTTGCAAGAACCAACGCGAGCAACAAGTAAAGTCGATCGCGATTTATTGTTGATCAATGCTCGCTTGGTGCCGCGAGTTGGGTTGTTGGCGACACTTGAGAAGCTGGCCTGCGAAAAAGAGTCGGTAGCGATCGTTGATCCCGAGGACGGTGTCATGTTGGCCGCCAAAGTAACGGCGGGCGATCGAGCCAAACACTCCGCTAATGAAATGAAGTCGCTCAGCGAATTGGCGTTAAATCTTCCAAGGTCTGCGATGAGTCTTGATGCGTTTCGTTGGCCTCATGACATTGTTGTTTGGCACATGAAAGAAATGACCCGTTCGATTGAGTACCGACTCACGCAAGCAGAGTACCGCGAAATTCATCCTGGTGTTTTTGTTGGCGAGAATGTATCGATTGGCGATTACTCAAGCATCAATACGGACGATGGCCCCATCTTGCTGGAAGACAACGTTGAAGTCGGACCCTTTTGCTATTTAGCCGGCCCCGTCTTTGCTGGTCGAGCAACGCGAGTGATCGAGCATTCGGCGCTCAAGGACGGTGTCTCTCTTGGGCATACGGTCAAGATCGGCGGCGAAGTCGAAGCGTCGGTGATCGAGCCTTACTCGAACAAACAGCACCATGGTTTTCTCGGCCACAGCTATCTCGGAAGTTGGATCAACCTTGGTGCAGGTACTTGCAATAGCGACTTAAAAAACACTTACGGCAAAATCAACGTCGAATATGGTGACCGACGCGTCGCCACCGGAATGCAATTCTTTGGATGCGTGATGGGCGACTATTCCAAAACCGCGATCAATACTGGTATCTTCACCGGCAAGGTGATCGGAGTTTGTTCGATGATGTACGGTTTCGTTACGGCGAACGTACCCAGTTTCGTCAATTACGCGCGACTGTTCGGCCAAACTTCGGCATTGCCTGCGGATGTGATGATCAATACACAGCAACGAATGTTTGCCCGGCGTAAGGTCCAGCAGCGCGATTGTGATCGTCAACTGATCGAGGACATGTTCAATTTGACTCAAGACGAGCGTGATCTTGGTGAACAGATTGGAATGTAGATTTTTTAGTGAGCAACATGACAGTACGAGTTGGAATCATTGGTGCGACCGGATACACGGCGCTGGAAGCTGCGAGAATTCTGCATCGACACCCTCAAGCACAGGTCGTTGCTGCCACCAGTCGCGGTGAAGAAGGAAAATTGCTGGGCGAGATTCATCCATCGCTGGCCGGTCGTACTTCGGTACGCGTGGAAAATTTTGACGCTGCATCGATCGCCCAGAAATGTGATGTGGCGATGTGCTGTTTGCCGCATGGTGCGTCGGCCGAAACGGTCCATACGCTCGTGGGTATGGGAGTTCGCTGTATCGATTTCAGCGCCGATTTTCGCTTGTCTCGACTAGACACTTATGAGTCTTGGTACGAGGTGAAGCACCCCTGGCCGCAGCGTGTTGGCAACACGGTATATGGTCTGCCGGAGTTTTTCGCTGAGGAGATTCGCAGCGCCGATGTCGTGGCGAACCCAGGATGCTATCCGACCAGCGCGATTCTGCCTCTGGCACCGCTAGTCCGTGGCGGATTGATTGAGACGACGGATATTATCGTCGATAGCAAGAGTGGCGTCAGTGGCGCTGGTCGGTCACCGAAGCTATCCACGTTGTATTGTGAAGCCAACGAATCGATCGCGGCCTACGGTGTGGCAGCGCACCGACATCAGCCCGAAATCGCAGATTTGGTACAGCGGATCGGCGGTCACGAGATTGACGTGTTGTTCACTCCGCACTTAACGCCCATGGATCAAGGAATCTTGTCGACAATTTACGTGCGTCATCGAGGGGCAGCGGCAGCGGATGCGATGAACGTGTTGCGAGAGACCTACTGCAATACTCCTTTCGTCAAAGTCGTTGAGCACTTGCCCGCGACCAAGCATGTTCGCGGCACCAATTTTGTCCACATCACCGTCCGCGATGCGGGTGCGAGATTGGTACTGATCTGTGCCATCGACAATCTAATTAAGGGTGCTAGCGGTGCGGCAGTCCAGAACATGAACGTTATGTTCGGTTTAGATGAAACCGCAGGCCTATTGTAGGTTTCTCGCTCAAGTAACAAGACGGTAAACCAGCGCCGCTAGCAACGCACCGGTGATTGGGCCGACGACGGGAATCCACGAGTATTCCCAGTCGCTGTCCCGTTTGTCGGCGATGGGCAGCAAAGCATGCATGATTCGCGTGGCTAAGTCTCTCGCTGGATTGATTGCGTAGCCGGTTGTTCCGCCAAGTGACAGCCCGATGCCAAACACGAGCAGTCCAACAGGAAGCAAGCCGATTGATCCCAGTCCGAGTACCGGCGTTACTTCCGCCGCTTGGCCCGGACCTGCCAGGCTGGGTGTCACCATCAAGAAGATGGGCAGAATTAATGCAAAAGTCCCAACCATTTCACAAACGAACGCTTGGCGAAGATTTCGTATGGCTGGCGCAGTACAAAAGCATGCGAGCTTTGCATCCGGGTCGTCGGTAACCAAGAAGTGTTCACGGTAGAACTGGTATACCAAGAATGCGCCGAACATCGCGCCGAGCATTTGCGCCACGATGTAGCCCAGGGCGCTGCCTATCCCAAGTTTACCGCCAGCGACCATGGCCACGGAAACAGCAGGATTTAAGTGAGCACCGCTGAACGAGTCGGCACAGAACGCACCGACAAAGACACCGATTCCCCAGCCGGCAGAGATCACTATCCAGCCCGAGTTATTGCCTTTGGTGCGTGACAATAGCACATTACAAACGACACCGTTACCGAACAGAATCAAAATCGCCGTTCCGATGAACTCGGCAACAAAAGGGTGCATGGTTAGACTTCTTGAGGCAGGTAGTGTTGAGCAATATTTGAAAATTCGTTTACTTGTGTATCACACCACGACGCATCGTGCATGAGCTCTTTGGCCATCAGACTTGCTACTCGTGGTGCCAGATCGATTGCTGCGCGAGCATCCAAGAACAGGATACGTGAGCGTCTGGCAAGAACATCCTCGACCGTCCTCGCCATTTCGTTTCTGACTGCATCAACCACATCTTGCTCACACAAGTTTATCGATGGATGCAGCGACGGTGTTTCTTGTGTACCTGTTGCATTACGGTAAAGTGGCAACGATTTCGTCTTGCAAGCACCCGCCGTCAATCCGCTCTCCTTTAGCACGCGATCGACACAGTCTTCCGCCATTTTGCGAACCGTCGTCCATTTACCGCCAGTAATCGTCACTAAACCAGACTCGGCGACACGAATGGTGTGGTCGCGTGACAGAGAAGCGGTGCGAGCCGATGGATCACCCTTGACCAGCGGACGGATTCCGGTAAACACGCTGAGAATATCAGCACGCGTCGGAGCTACGCTGAGGTACCGCGTAGCAGTTTCAAGCAAAAAAGTTATCTCTTCGGGTGTCGCCTTGGGTTCAAGCGTCGCCGCAACAATGGGCGTGTCCGTTGTGCCAACCACGACGTGCTCATGCCAGGGAATCAAAAAGATCACGCGGCCATCCGAAGTTTTCGGCACCATCACCGCGGTCGCCTTAGGAAGAAAGCGGCGAGGCAATACAATGTGTACACCTTGGCTAACACTGAGCATATTCTCGATCGCAGCATCATCGAGTTTTCGTACGGCGTCACAGAACGGACCCGCTGCGTTCACGATACACCTAGCGCTGACGGTGTAGTTCGTGTTCGATTCTCGATCGTGTACGACCGCCGACGTTAATTTTCCATTGTTGTTTTTAAGTAGTTCGGTTACCGCTGCGTAATTCAACAGGCATGCCCCGTTATCGGCAGCCGTTCTGGCCATGCTGATCAGCAGTCGCGCATCATCGAACTGGCCATCATGGTAAAGAACTCCGCCGCGTCGAATATTTTGGCTGAGCGTAGGCACCCATTCGATAGCACGTTCTTGCGATGCACCACGAGAGCGACCAAAACCGCTAGAACCAGCCAATAAATCGTAGACCTTCAGTCCGACACCGTAAAAGAACCGCTGCCACCAGCTTTCACAGGGAATCAGGAATTGCAAGTCGATAACCAAATCGGGAGCGTTTTTTTTTAGCAAGCTCCGTTCTCGCAGCGCATCTCGCACCAAAGTGAAATTGCCTTGACGCAAATACCGAACGCCACCATGAACCAACTTCGTACTGCGGCTGGACGTTCCTTTGCCAAAGTCGGATTGCTCGACCAACAACACGTGCATTCCGCGACTGGCGGCGTCCATGGCGATCGCGACGCCGGTTGCTCCGCCGCCAATGACGAGTACATCCCATGGCATGGATGTCTCGCGCAGTCGCTGTAATGACTCGTCGCGATTGAGCCGATGACTCATGCGGGTTCCCATTGCTTCGCTCGATCCAAGGCATCGGTCCAGCGAGATCGACGGCGGGCAACTTCGCTCGCTGGCATCCGCGGCTCAAAAACTCGTGACGATTTCCAGATGCTGGCGATCTCTTGCTCGTCCCTCCAGAAGCCGCTGGACAAACCCGCTAGGTAAGCGGCTCCGATTGCGGTCGTTTCGATAATTTCTGGCCGCACCACGGGAACTTGCAAGATGTCCGCTTGGAATTGCATCAGCAGATCGTTCGTGGAGGCACCTCCGTCGACGCGCAACTCAGCGACCGGAACACCCGCGTCAGATTTCATCGCATCGAGAACATCGGCCGCTTGAAACGCGATGCCCTCCAAGGCCGCACGGGCGATGTGCCCTCGGTTCGTACCCCGCGTCAGCCCCACCAATACGCCTCGCGCGTAGGCATCCCAATGCGGTGCGCCCAGTCCCGCGAACGCCGGCACCATGTACACTCCGTCACTGTCGGGAACACTCGCGGCCAACGATTCTATTTCGGTGGATGATTGGATAATCCCCAGTCCATCGCGAAGCCACTGGACCGCTGCTCCAGCAATAAAGACGCTGCCCTCGAGCGCGTAAGATTGTCGTGTACCGGTATCACAGGCAACCGTAGTGAGCAACTTGCAGCGAGACGGCTTTGCCTCTTCGCCGATGTTCATTAGCATGAAGCATCCGGTGCCATACGTATTCTTCGCCATTCCGTGTCGGTTACAGTTCTGGCCGAACAACGCCGACTGTTGGTCACCCGCAGCGGCACCAATCTTGATCGGACCCCCAAAAAGTTCTGCTTCGGTTTCGCCATACAGATGGCTCGACGGCAACACTTCGGGAAGTAGCGACTTGGGAACATTCAAGAGCGACAATAGCTCGTCATCCCATTGGCACGAGTGGATGTTCAGCAGCATCGTGCGTGACGCATTGGTGACGTCGGTGGCATGCAACCGGCCGCCGGTCAATTTGTAGATCAACCAACTATCGATTGTGCCAAATGCCAATTCGCCTCGTTCGGCACGGCTTCTCAGGTTCGGAACATGATCAAGCAACCAACGAAGCTTGGTGGCACAAAAGTACGCATCAATGATCAATCCGGTTTTCTGCTGAACCATATCCGCGTGTCCTGCCTCGCGAAGTGAGTCACACTCCTGTGCGGTACGTCGATCTTGCCAGACGATCGCGTTGTGTACGGGTTGGCCTGTCTGGCGATCCCATACCAACGTCGTTTCACGCTGGTTGGTGATGCCGATCGCCGCCACATCCTTTGCGGTCAAGCGACAATTTGTGAGTACCTCCTTGGCGACATCGAGCTGTGTTCGCCAAATTTCATTGGCGTCGTGTTCTACCCAGCCACCACGCGGATAGTGTTGCGTGAATTCTTGTTGAGCAACGCCGAGTATCGAGCCGCTCGAATCGAAAACGATGGCCCTTGAGCTGGTGGTTCCCTGGTCCAGTGCCAAGATCACGGTCATGCGAATTCAACTCCGGTTTAGGATGCCGCAAAGGCAGGTTCATAACGCAAAAGTGTAAGCGATGCACTCACCCGGGTGTGCGTGGTACGTTTCGAGGGTGGCCCGAATGCTAAAGTATTGAGGTAGTTAACGTCGTCTCCACTCAGCTTGGCACCACGGTTCGGTTTTCTTGCAAAAACGATGTTCGTGGCCAAGAATTCGAGGCAAATCGGCTCATTGCGTGTTTGGGTGGGGAACTGTCAGAATCAGGCGATGACGAACAAACCCACTAGCCCTGAACTTGCCGGCGAACTTGGCAAGACTGCAAACAGTTCACTTGAGGTGGATGGGTTGTCGCTGTCCGATGCGATGCTGCGCGACGAGATCCGTTTACGAAAGACGCGCAAGCGGCTCGCGCCGGATAAGTTTCGCACAGCACTAGCGAAATCTGTCGCCGTGCGTCAGCGGCGAGAACAGGCGTCGATCGCGATCGAGTATCCCACCGATCTGCCCATTACCGCGCACCGTGAGGAATTGATACCGCTCATCCGCGATCACCAGGTCGTGATTGTGTGTGGGGAGACGGGAAGTGGCAAAAGCACACAGTTGCCTAAAATCTGTCTCGAGGCTGGCTTTGGACGGCGAGCGATGATCGGGCATACGCAACCGCGTCGACTTGCTGCGCGCTCGATCGCGACACGACTTGCGGAAGAACTACAGACGCCCCTGGGTCAGGCCGTTGGCTATCAAGTTCGCTTCGGTGACTACACCAGCGAGGACACGTTGGTGAAGTTGATGACTGATGGCATCCTGCTGGCGGAGACCCAGGCTGATCGCAGCTTGCTACGATACGATGCAATTATCATTGACGAGGCTCACGAACGATCCTTGAACATCGACTTTCTGTTGGGCTACCTCGCCCGCTTGAGGCACGAGCGTCCCGAACTACGGATCGTCATCACGTCGGCCACCATTGATGCTGATCGCTTTGCTCAGCACTTTGGGAACAATGGCGTTGCGACGCCAATCGTCAATGTCGAAGGACGCTCGTTTCCAGTCGAAACACGCTACCTGCCATGGGAAGATTGGCCCGGCAGTGAGCGGAATTATGACTTGGCCCAGCATGTGGTAAAGGGAATTGAATCGCTCGGCAATATGCGCGGTGATGCGCTTGTATTCCTGCCTACTGAGCGAGACATTCGTGAAGTCTCGCACCAAGTCGAGGGACATTTCAGGCGTCTGGGACAATCCGGCCGGTTCGATTTATTGCCACTTTATGCTCGCCTTCCCAGTGCCGAGCAACAGCGAATCTTTCATCCAACCGGCAACAAGATCCGCTTGATTTTCGCCACCAATGTTGCCGAGTCGTCGTTGACGGTTCCCGGCATTCGTTATGTCATCGACAGCGGCACGGCACGGATGAGTCGTTACAGCGCTAGGAGCAAGTTACAGCGATTGCCGATCGAGCCGGTCAGCCAAGCGAGTGCGAACCAGCGAGCGGGTCGGTGCGGACGTGTCGGTCCCGGTGTTTGTGTGAGGTTGTTTTCCCTAGCGGATTTTGAGTCCCGCGATGCGTTCACAACGCCCGAGATTCGCCGCACAAACTTAGCTAGCGCCGTGCTGCAAATGAAAACGCTGGGGTTGGGTTCGCTGGAAAACTTCCCGCTGCTCGATCCACCTCGACCGGAACTGATTCGCGAAGGGGTCCGCACGTTGATCGAATTGGGAGCGATTGACGAGCGTCACGAACTGACACCACTGGGTCGTCGGCTTGGACGTTTGCCCGTTGACCCTCGTGTCGGACGCATTCTGCTTGCCGCCGAAGAACACGGCGTATTGCCAGAAATTTTGCCGATTGCCGCCGCGCTGGAGATCCAGGATCCCCGTGATCGACCACCGCTGCAGCGCCAAGCCGCTGATCAATCTCATGCCATGTTCGCCGATCCTCGCAGCGATTTCCTGAGCTACTTGCGGTTATGGCGATTTCACGAAACAGCGAAGGTTGAACAAAGCCGCAACCAACTGACGCGAGTTCTTAAAAAGACGTTTCTCTCCCCCGCTCGGATGCGAGAATGGTTCGACGTCTATCGTCAGCTCAAGCAGATGATGGCTGGTAGCGAACAGAGCAATAGCAAAACGAAAACCATTCCCTCAATTCGATACAGTGACGATGCAACGGTGCTCGTCGATGATGACCGTTACGCTTCGATTCATATCTCGCTGCTCACGGGACTGTTGTTCGGAGTCGCCTTGCGTGGAGATAAAACGGAGTACACCGGCACAGGCGGATTGAAGCTGTATCTGTGGCCCGGAAGTGGAGTGATCGAGACGAAACCGAAATGGATCGTCGCGGCTGAGTTAGTGGAAACGACACGTCAATACGCGCGGACCGTCGCGCAGATACAACCGCAATGGATCGAACTCGTTGCCTCACACATTGTGAAGCGATCATACAGCGATCCGCACTGGAGCGAAAAATCTGGCGCCGCATTCTGTTATGAACAACAGACGCTATTCGGGTTGCCGGTCGTTACACGGCGACGCACGCCACTTTCGCCGATCGATCCGAATACCTCGCGGGACTTGCTCATCGAACGTGGCTTGGTCGAGGGCGAACTGAATACGAATGCGATATTCGTGACGCACAACCGGCGATTGTGTGAGTTGATAGCGGGTCTGGCAGCTAAAACAAGGCGTCGCGATTGGGTTGTCGACCCTTATACGGTGCAACAGCTCTACCAGGCGCGATTACCCGAAGAGGTATGCGATCGTGTGCGTATGGAAAAGTACGATCGCGACTTAACGGTACCTGGATGGACGCGGCAGTTGAAGGACGATGCCGCTGTCGCGCAGTGGCTAGCAGAACCACCACCGCATGACAACGAAGCCACGATCTACTTTCGCCCCGATGACTTGTTGCAGATCGATTCGCCGCGGTTAAGCCCGGCAGACTTTCCAGATGAACTGGAGATTGGTGCGTCACGTTTGCCGCTGGAGTACAAATTTGAACCGGGAGCAGATTCCGACGGAGTGAACTTAAAGATTCATCAAGCGGGGCTGAGCCAAATCAGTGACGATCGTTTGGGATGGTTAGTGCCCGGGCTGTTGCATACCAAGATTGTGGGCATGATCAAGTCGTTGCCGAAACGAATTCGCCGCAACTTGGTGCCTGCCTCAGACGTTGCACAGCGAATCGTGGATGAATTGATGCCGAGCTATGGTCAAGTTCCGTTTATGTTGACGGTGTGCCAAGCAATCAGTCGTCATGCAGAAATGTTGGTGACTGCCGAAGACTTTCAATCCGAAAAACTCGAACCGCATTTACAGTTTCACGTTACGGTAGTGAATGATGCTGGCCAGACGATAGCGACCGGTCGTGAAGTCGAACCGCTTCGTAAACAACTCGGCGTGACGGCGGCGGCAGTTGTCCAGGCAGCCGATGATCCACGCGATGAGGATTGGCAGCGTGATGCGATGATGGTATTCGATATCGAGCGATTGCCTAAAGAAGTCGTGCGGCAACGCGGCGGTGTCCATGTCGCGCTGTACCCGGGACTGGTGGACAACGGTAACGCCGTGGCGACCGCAGTGTTCGCGGACGTTGAAACTGCGGATGCCTCCACGCGAAAAGCGTTGGTGCGGTTATTCGCCTTGAGAGAGAAAAGGGAACTGCGAAGTCAAGTCCGCTGGTTGCCGTCGCTTGCTCAAGCCCGGATCAAGTTGTCTGCGGCTGTCTCGACCAAGAACATCGAGCAAGATTTAAGCGATTTGATCGCCCGGCTGGCGTTCATTGAAGGACAGCCCACCGTTCGCGGGCGAGCTGAGTTCGAGCAACGATGCACCGGCGGCAACGAACGAATCGGCGCCGCGACCCAGCAAGTGGAACCGTGGCTAGCATCGTTTTCCGACGCTGTGTTTGCGGCACAGCGAGAACTGGAGTCGACGGCGCGGGGGCGACACGATGCCGCAGTGGCCGACGTACGCGAGCAAATTTCGCGTTTATTTTTCGATGAGTTTTGGTCCCTGGTGCCGTGGCAGTGGCTGCAACACTACCCCCGTTACTTCCGTGCAATCGGCTATCGGCTGGAGAAACTCCGCAGTGGTGCAGCTCCGCGAGACGGCGAATCCCTGGGGTTAGTATCCCAATTGTGGAGTCGTTTCACGGAAAAACAGCCGGATTTATCGGGTAATTCGCAAGCTGCGGCCGCAGCAGAATTCCGCTGGATGATGGAGGAATTGCGTGTGAGCCTATTCGCCCAGCCGCTGGGGACGGCCGTGAAAGTCTCGCCGCAGCGCTGTGAAAAAATGCTGTAGCTCGACTACGGTGAAAACCGGCTGCACAAAGTCGGTTTTCGGTTTACAATCGTCCCACTGGCGCGGCGGCTCGCGTCCGCCAACCGCTTCCTAACTCCAACATAGACTTCTGAATTATGCACAACGATTCGACCCGCCGTACCTTTCTGAAAACGGGTACGGTCGCCGCAACCGGCTTAGCCCTCAGCCAGTCCATTGCTCGCACGGCACACGCTGCTGGGAACGACGAGATCAAGATTGCCTTGGTGGGTTGCGGCGGACGTGGCTCCGGCGCGATTGACAACATTATGAAAACCAAGGGCAACGTGAAGCTGGTCGCGTGTGCCGATGCGTTCCAAAAGTCGATCGATGGCTGCGTCCGTGGACTCGCCGGACGTTACAAGGACAAGATTGATGTCCCCGCCGAACGTCAATTTGTTGGTTTGGATAGCTACAAGGCCGCGATCGATACCGAATGCGACTTGGTGGTCATCGCCACACCGCCTGGCTACAAGCCACAGCAATTCGAGTACGCGGTCAATAAAGGACGCCACGTTTTTTGTGAAAAGCCTGTCGCCTCGGATGCACCAGGTGTACGTCGTTTCATGGCTTCGGTCGAAGAATCGAAGAAGAAAAACTTGCTCGTCGGTATCGGACTGCAACGACGTCACGAACCCCAGTACAAAGAAACTGTCGCACGACTGCATGATGGCCAAATCGGTGACATCATCACCATGCGTGTTTACTGGAACGGCGGTGGTATCTGGTACCGCAATCGGGCCGAAGGTGCGACCGAAATGGAATTTCAAACCAACAACTGGTACCACTTCAACTGGTTGTCGGGTGACCAGATTTGTGAACAACACATCCACAACCTTGACGTGGGTTGCTGGGTCAAAGGTGAGTATCCGGTCAAGTGCAACGGTATGGGCGGGCACGAACAACGGATGAATGGTGACGGCAGCATGAGCCAGATCTTTGATCACACGTTCTGTGAATACACGTTTGCTGATGGCACGAAGATGTTCAGCCAAGGTCGTCACCTCGAAGGCGGCTGGCAGCAGATTTCCGAGTTCGCCCACGGTAGCAAAGGCACATCCGATCCATCGGGCGAGATCTTCGGTGCGAACGCGTGGAAGTTTGATGGCGAACGACTCAACGGTCACCAGCAGGAACAGCACGACTTGATCGAAGCGCTGATGGCCGGCGAAATCTACAACGAAGGCGAGTATGGTGCGAAGAGCACGTTCACGGCGATCTTGGGTCGCGAAGCTTGCTATTCCGGCAAGGAGGTTCAGTGGGATGAACTGTGGCAGAACGGCATCGACCTCGCGCCAGGCATCGATAGCTATACGCTCCAGTCGGTACCGCCAACGGTGCCTGGCCCCGACGGCAAGTATCCAATCCCTGTGCCGGGCAAGTACAGCCCCTTCGGTGGCATCGCCAGTAGCGAAGGCAATAAAAAAGGCAAGAAAAATCGCAAGTCATAACGTTCGTACGACTTGAATCTGCTGACAACGCAAACGCCTCGGTCCTGATCGAGGCGTTTGTCCTTTAACTCGCAAGTGATTCGCTGAAATGGTGAAGCGATATTCCTTCGTCACGCCACACCGCCAAGTGACAACTGCTTGCCGTAACGACGCATCACTTGCAAACGCAGCTCAGCCCACTCAGTATCCATGAGCTCTGGATCGTCATCCAGTTGGGATTGAGCGATCGAGCGGGCGACCTGCAGAATGTGGATATCTCGCTGCAAGTCGGCAATTCGAAGCGGCGGCAAGCCGCTTTGCCGACGTCCAATTAACTCGCCGGGACCACGCAATCGGAAGTCCGCTTCCGCCAATTCAAAACCGTCATCGGTCTGTTCAAAAACTCGCAATCGCTCGTACTCGTCGGGTGATTGTTCGCCATCGGTAAACACGCATACGTGTCCCGCATGTGCACCACGACCGATGCGGCCTCGCAGTTGGTGCAACTGTGCCAGTCCGAATCGTTGAGCACCGAGGATTGTCATCACCGTTGCGTTAGCAACATCAATGCCGACTTCTATAACGGTAGTACTGACAAGCAAATCAATGCTTCCAGCAGCAAATGATTGCATCACCGCCGCCTTATCGTCTGCGGACAAACGACCATGCAATAATCCGACGCGGCGATTGGGAAATACTTCCAGCCGCAAACGCTCATAAACATCGGCAACCGAGGAGACGTCTTCCGCCGTCTCAGGTTCGCTCGACGCATCAACATTAATTCGTGGTGCGACAACGATCCCTTGGCGACCCTCGGCAAGTTGTGCTTCGACAAACTGCCACCAACGATTTTTCCACCCATCGTGTGCCAAATAGGTATGCACGCGACCGCGTCCAGGCGGTTTCTCTCGCAAAGTACTCAACTCCACGTCGCCAAATAATGTCATCGCCAGCGAGCGCGGTATCGGTGTCGCTGACATGACCAAGCAATGCGGAGCAATGCCGCCCTGACGCAGTGCCACGCGTTGACCGACGCCGAATTTGTGCTGCTCGTCCACGACACACAACCCCAACTTCGCGAACTGAATCTCGCCGTAAACCAGTGCCTGGGTGCCGATCAGCAAATCGATTTCTCCGTCGTTGACCTGCTTGCTTGTCTCTCGTCGCTCTCGTGCCGACATTGAACCGCACAGCAAGCCGATGCGAACCCGACTTTCACAAAGCAGCCTATTGATTGTCGCGAAATGTTGTCGAGCCAATACTTCGGTCGGGGCCATCAAGACCGCTTGATAACCTCCCGCGATAGCGACCAACATCGCGTAGACGGCGACAACCGTTTTGCCGCTGCCAACGTCGCCTTGCAGCATCCGATTCATCGGAAATTGACGCGACATATCTGCCGCGACTTCCTTCATCACGCGACGTTGGTCGGCGGTCAGAGTGAAAGGAAACCGATTGACAATTCGAGCGTCGATGAGCGCTGAAGTCGTCAGTGGCGGCGCTTGCAAATCGCTTGTTAACTGTCGCCGCCGCATCGCGAGTGCAAGCTGCATCACCACGAGTTCCTGAAAGATCAAACGCAACCGCGCTGCCTTTGCAGTGGACTCGCTATCCGGGTAGTGCAACTGAGCAATCGTGGTTGCAATCGACGGCAACTCGCCCTCAATCTCAATTCCTGATGCCCGCAGTACGCCAGCGATCGTCACTCGCAGAGATTGTGGCATGGCTTCAGCGAGTTGCCCCGACAAGGCGTCCACACACTCTCGCGAAACTCGTCGCAGATCGATTTGCTTGATCCCTTCGGTAAGGGGGTACAATGGCAAAATGGGAGCTTGCGGCAGTCTTTCGTCATCCCCGAGTGGAATCACTTTTGGATGCACAATCTCCAGTCGCAATCCAGAAATTTTTGGTGTTCCTGAGACCAGCACTCTCTGGCCAATGACCAGCGTGTCGGCGCGGAAGGGCTGATTAAAAAACACACAGCGCAGCGCCCCTGTCTCATTCTCGACTAACATTCCAAAAATCGACTTGCCCGGAGAGCGAGAAACCAACTCTGCATCCGTGATATGTCCGACAACCGAGGCGGGCATGCCTTCACGCAATGCGTTAATCGCCAGCGGTGGTGCAGGGTATTCGTAATCCTTGGGAAAAAAGAACAGCACGTCACGAGCGGTGCGTAGCCCAAGTTTGAGCAGACGTCGACCGCGATCCGGACCAACTCCCGGTAGATATTGGACTTCCGTCGCAAGCGTCAGTGTGGAGGCGGTCGTCATGGCGCTTCCATCATCGCTAGGCTCGAGGTCAACGAAAAGAGGGCGTCAATCGAGCGAAAGTCCGCAACCCGATTACTTCACGACTACTTACTGACCGCATCGTTGGGTGAGAGCGAATTGTACTGCTTACCTCCCGGGGTATCGGGCATGAGCCCACGCCAAGTGAGTCCTCGGCGAACGTAGTTGACGGTGCCTTTGAAGATCAGCGAGTACATGCCAGGTGGTACCTCCGCAAACTCGAACGCCGGATTGGCACTGGCTATCTCAATAATATTACTGGAAAAACTCGAGTCGGTGTCTGACGTCAGTACCAGCGTCCCACGCATGGTGTGTCCAGTTTCAATCTTTCCCCTCACACGGCCCTTCGTTGCCTCAGTTGACGACGTTTGATTCATCGCGAGCCGAACCGATGGTTTGCTTTCACTGGCCGTGTCCTGTCGCTGCTGTTTTGTCGCCGTAGTTTCGACAGCTATTGATTCATTGGCTGTCGCTTCGACATCGAGGGTCGTATCGGTTGTCTTGGCAACGGTGGGCGGTGCGCGATCAACCGGTGGCGAGCGCAGATCAACCTCATTGCTGTTGGGTGTCTGCGAGGAAATGGTTTCTTGCCGCTGGTCGGTCCTGACTGATTGTATCGCTTCACGCGGTAAAGTGACGACATTGGCAATTTGAGTCTGTTGATTGCCACGACCTCGAACGACACCATAAGCAAGCATCACTACGGCGATGACCGCTAGCGAAATTGCGCCAGACCAATCACGATCATCCATCGTTGTGCGTCGTCGCCACGACTGACGACCACTGGGAACATCGGAATCCGTCATGAATCTAGGTGTGATATCGCGTTAGTGTACGTCCGAAAACTCTCGCGAAACATTTGAAATGCCGCCGGATCGGGAATAACCTCAGTATAACTGGGAAAACGTAAGTCGGGAACCTGTTACGATTCATACTTAGCATTCGAATAGAGGGCTGATCCGTTATGCTCGTGGAGCGCGCCAGATTCCTTCTCCAATAGGCTCGTTGAGCCACAACCCGCTCGAAGAAAACCAAGTCTGCTAATGTCACCTGAATTCGCCAGCACCGTCGACCCAATTTTCAACTACGTGCTCACGGCGCTTGATCAAATCGAAACACGGCAAATTCACACGCACCACCAGGTCGATTCGCGTGTGCGAGGATTGCTTGAACGGGCGGGAGACCAGTTTGGAGCTAGACCCGATTGGGCATTGGCAAAGTACGCAATCGTCGCCTGGATTGATGAGCTACTTATCGAAGATCCTTGGCCAGGAAGCACCTGGTGGAAAGAAAATCGGTTAGAAAAGCATTTTTTCAATACGAGCGATGCGGATATCACATTCTTTTCCCGAGCCATCAAAGCGGCCGAAAGTTCGGGTACCGATGCGTTGGAAGTCTTCTACTTGTGTGTTGTATTGGGTTTCAAAGGGATCTATGGCCAGCCTGACGCGGCGAGGCGGGCTCGTGATTTGGGGTTGCCATTATCGCTTGACCATTGGACCCAAAGCTCGGCCAAAGCCATTCAATCGGGTCAGCATCGTCCTGTTATTTCAAACCAAGAAACCCCTGGACCAGGAGCACCGCCGCTGGAAGGCCAATACCTAGTGATTGGTACGGGATTGGTAACCGTTCTACTCTTCGCGATTTTTCTAGCAACTGTGTCAATGGCATTTTGAATGGGTGCAATCTTCAACCTCTGCGACATAATCTTTTTGCCTCTGCATTCAGCGGCCAAAATTCCTGTCGCTGCGCTATCGAACCCCCAAACCAACAACAAGTCAGTGTCGTTCCGCGTTGCGCTATGGCTAGTCGTCGGATTGTTGGCGATCTCTGCTGTCCGTTGGCTCTTGATTCTATGTTTCGGCGAAGCAATTGTCTGGGATGAATTTCTGAGAAACGATGTGGTTCCCATCGTCGTGATGATTCTTGCGGTTTCAGGAGTAGCCTGGTTCGGGCTTAAATGGTGGCTGGAGAAAGAGCCAAGCTCGTTTCCCGATATTGATCAGGCGTTACGAGAGGCCATTTTAGCAATGCGGATGCAGGAGCTCGACTTAACAAACTTGCCGATTTTTATCGTTCTGGGTCCGGTGTCTGCGAGTGAAGCGGATGAGTTCATGAATGCCACAGATTTGGACTTCCTCATCCGAGTTCCCGAACCTTTCGCTGGTGGCGAGGAGTCCGTGATTCACGTTTATGCTAATTCAGAGCGCATTTACGTTTTATGTAAGCGTGTGGGATGCGTGGGGACTCTACGCGTTGAAGTTGAAGCAGCTGCCACACGTGTCTCGCCACAGCAGATCAATGAGCTGGCTGTCATGGACTTCACAAGAACAATGCAGGTCGACATCGAGGACGAATCGGACACCAATCGAACTCTGGACGGATATGTGGAATCGAGTTTTGGCGTACCAGCGCCGGTGCATCAATCGGTAACGGTGCGCCTGGGCGAGCGAGATTTTGCGTTGGCTTCTGCACGGCTCTGCTATTTAGTCCGTCGCATCAATCGTCTTCGCAACCCGTTGTGTCCCATCAACGGAATTCTCGTGGCAACCCCGTTCCAACTTCTTGCTGATGGGACACCAGAAACAGTTTCGCAACTGCAGTCGGCTCTGGATGCCGACCTACAGACCCTTCGTCGCATCTCTCGCGTGCGGTGTAGCGTCACTCACATCGTTGAAGGGATGCAGAACGAGCCAGGATTTCGAGAGATCATTCGTCGAGTCGGGATCGAGCGCGCTCGGAAGCAAAGATTTGGCAAGGGCTTTGGTTTGTGGAACTCGCCAAAACAAGATCAGCTAGAAGCGGTTGTGGGGCACGCATGCGGCGCCTTTGAAGATTGGTCACACGCCCTATTTCGCGATGAAAGCGGATTTCGTGACGACGAAAAGTCGAGCAACTTTGGCAATCGAAGGTTGTATCAATTGTTGAGTCGAGTTCGTTCGCAGTTCCTGCCGCGATTGAAAAACTTAGTGAAATCTGCCTACGCGATGGATTCAGCAACCAGAAATGTAATTTCCCAGGAACCGATGTTGTTTGGCGGATGCTACTTTGTTGCCAACGGATCAGGAGGCGATGGCCAAGCCTTTGTTGCTAGCGTGTTCGAAAAGTGTTTTCGTGACGAAGAAGAGTTGCAATGGGGCAGTGAAGCGACTGCCGCTGACGAACGTCTGCGCATGGTCGCTCGAGTCCTAGCAATTATTAACGGCCTGTTGGTAGTATCCATCATTGCTATATTGATTTATCATTGCGAGTTTGGTCACTGAATGTAAGCACCTCATTACACATTATACTGCATCTGAATTGCTGTTGAGCAAAATTGGTCGAGTCCTCAAAATGGGTTTTTGCCAACCCCAAACTCCCGTTGTCGAAGGGACTCGACATGATACCAGTCAGTGCGACGGACGAGCAGGTTCAATCGCTGCGGTACGAGCGATACTACCATCCGCATCCCAGAGTGCAAAAGAAGATGGAAGTCGTTTTCCCAAGGGCAAGTGGGTTGCCGGTTGCGGAGGTCTGTAGGCTCGCGGGCGTTTCGCCCAATGCTTATCGAGCTTATCTTCGTGATTTTCAGCAGGGTGGTGTGCAAGGGTTAAAGCGTTTTGACTGCACCGGCGCGTTAAGTGATTTGGATGCACACGCCGACACAATCATCGAGTCGTTGGTCAAACGCCCCGTGCGAACATTGGCACATGCTCGGCAAAGGATTGTCGAGCTTTCCGGCATCGATCGCTCCAATGAACAAGTCCGATAGTTTCTTCGCCGTCATGGTTTCAAGCCACTCAAGGTTGGTTCGATGCCAGCCAAGGCTGACACAGTTGCACAAGCCGATTTCAAAAAAACAAGCTTGACCGTCGGCTAGATGAAGCCGATCGGGGCGAGCGAATCGTTTACTTCGTCGACGCATCTCACTTTGTCTACGGTGGAGTGTTGGGTGTGTTGTGGACAGCCATTCGGATGCTTATTCCCACGGGAAGTGGGCGACAGCGACTGAACGTTCTCGGAGCGATTGCTTACGGCAGTTGCCAGTTTCCTCGCGTCATCAACACAGGGTCGATTGCTACGCAAAAGGTCTGTGATTTATTGCGACAGTTACGCACTGCCCATCGCAATCCGCTCACCGTAGTTCTGGACAATGCTCGCTATCAGAGAAACAAAGCCGTGATAGCATTGGCAAGCACTTTAGATATTGAACTTCTCTTCCTGCCCGCTTATTCACTCAACCTGAACCTCATTGAAAGAGTGTGGAAGTTTGTCAAAGCTAAAGCACTCTCGGCACGAGTCTTTCCAGACTTTGCCTCGTTTCGGCTTTCGATCGAATCGACGCTTTCAGAACTCAGCACTACGCATCGCACGCAGATGAAAACGTTAGTGTCACGAAATTTTCAACTATTCGACCATGCGCACGTCCTAGCCTGACACGGTAAAACTGAATCTCACAACTACGAGACATCGGACGGAAACACGTTCATCTACATTGACGCATGCATTAATCGCCCTTTCCTGAGGGTAAATCTTCTCGAACTCGACGTATTCATCACCAAGTGCGTCAGCAGAATCGACTGCAGAAGACACGAATGACGCGGCCAACTAAGCTTAATATTCCGCAGTCATGTCGAACCAGAATTGATTGCACTCAGATCGAAGCAAGTTCATGTCCAAGCAGAGCCCCAACGCGATCCAGGTTCGACATATTCACACTCGGCTTTAAGCACAAGGACACAGCAGCTTAATTACCAGTTCCAGTGTTGCGAAACACCGTTCAGTGATGCTTTTGGTTGCTTCGCTGTAAACAGCCCTGTCGTCGGATCGAGATTAGCTTACGGGGCCCGAGAGCTGTTGCTTGTAGTCAAACTGCAAGTCGGGATGAACCTTATCGAGCGCCTTATCGATCTTTTTGAGCTGCGTCGCGTACATGTTCTCACTGACGCGGCACCCACCAAAGCTGACTCGTTTCTCTTTGATTCGCCTACAAAAGTGAATCCGCACTCGTAACTCAGTCTCTTTGTCACCCGAAAACCGTAGCGACTTGTCCATCCAGCGAATCACTTTGCGAAGCGTTTGTTTTTGGATTCGACCGGAGGCTTTCAGCTGCCGATCGAGCTCGTCGCACAAGTCTTCGGCATACCCAAGCTCATCGTCGGCATTCAACAGCAAGTATGTCAACAGCTCCTTGCTCTCAACCTTGAACTTGGCCAAGCGAACACAAACGTCAAGCAATTCCGCGTGATCAAGCTTGGCAAGTTCTTTCTTCAACTGGCTGATCGTGGCTGCTTTCATCAGGTCTCGTTGATCCGTTGGATGAGGTCTGTGATGACGGGTTTCGATCGCCCATAAGAAACGATTCGGACATCGAGACCGTGGTGGCGGTGATTTTGGAAGCCCCGCGCGATCGCATCGTTGATCCACTGGTCAAGGTTACCGAACACGCCACCCCCGAGAAGCGTGAGGTAAACAATATTGACGCCGGTCTGTGAAGCATTGATGACTGCCGCGCAGAGCGTCGCTTCGTAGGCGGCGTCGAGGATCAGCTTGGCGAAGTCAGTCCACAGCTCGGCTCGCTGGCGACCGTAGGCGACGGGCAGTGCAGAACAGTAGGCTTGGCTGACTCGGTGCTCGGCATTGGGAAGCGTCACAGCCGCGTGCCATTGCAGCCCGATCCGCAGATCTCCACGTAGATCATCCAACCTTGATTCACTCGCCGTTTGCAGAAGATCCGTGATGCGGCAAAGACCTTCATCGGACGGAGACAAGTAGCCATTCTGCATCCGCCAAAGCTGACCATCCTGATTGCCAATTTTTTGTCCAAGGTCCGCTGAACAATCGATTTGATTGTCAGCGGATTGACCAATCGATTGGCCGACCGGCGCAAAGTAGTTGCGGTAGATCGTTCCAGCTCCGCAAGCGATCGCGCACGCTGGGCCTTGCGTCGCATCCGACTCGTAGATACCAACGCCTCGTTCGGGCGTCACCGACGGGCCAGTCATCTCCAGCAAATTGAACTGCGAGGCAACTTGGAACAACACGTCTGCATTGGCCGAGTCAGTGTGCAGCCTGCGAACGTCGCCGACGACTTCGCAAATGGTCGAACGAGACGGCTGAACGTCCAACGCCGCGACGGCTTGCCGAAGCTCTGATAGCTTCGGCGTTGCCAAACGCCCAAAGACAAACCGCCTTCCGTTGGGACAAACGATCTGCTCGCCCTCGACCGACAGTTCCTGGCGGACCTGCTCAGGCGATTCTTCTTCGATTCCGGTAAGCTCTTCAAACCAAGTCACTCTAAATTCCTTGATGTCTCATGGGCCAAACCCAGGCATCATAACGGTTCCATCGGAGTCTTTGCTTGAACGCACCCGCCAATTTCGTTCTTCCAGTTCATTCCACATCGTGCAACTGTCCCACATCGTGTAACTATCCCACGTCGTGTAACCGCACCTATTGGGGCGTTGATCGCGTGGAGGATGGACGGCATACGCGGACGTACGAATTCCAGCCGATCTGCGAACGTCGCGTTTTCTTTTGCCATCGGTTGAGATTGACCAATCGAGTACGAGCGAGTTGCCGCACTTCAGTATTCGGAAGTCAGTTCCAAATTCATCTATTTGCAACGAACGATAGGTTATCTGCAAATGTACGCGCTGAAGAAGCGTGGATTGATCCAGGACATTGCGATGGAAGCCTTGTTGGCCCCTGAGTTGGCGCAACCTATCATCAACGTTGCTTTCAAGGAGTCGCTGGACGAGTTAATTGACAAGCATCGAGCCGAACGTGGATAGCCCATTTCGTTGGAACACATGACATGCTTGCACTCGACCGCCAGGTCTCGGCGAACCCGCTCAGGCGAATCTTCCTCGGTTCCAGTAAGCTTGGTAAAACCTTTTCATGATGCACAATGTTCAGTCGGGGCGAAATGGGAGTTACAAATGGCACGCCGATTAGATCAAATCCTGATTGTTGATGTTGAATCGACTTGCTGGGATGAGCCTCCGCCCCACTGCGAGGAAAGCGAAATAATCGAGATCGGCTTGAGTGTCGTCGATGTCGTTTCAATGGGTCTGGATCACGAAGTGGGATTAGACGGAGCTTACCAGCGAATCGGCATGCCGATGGAGGGGACGCATCATCGCGGCGATGACGACGCTTGGAACATCGCGGCCATCTTGTGCCGATTGCTCGTCGGATCACGGACAACGCTAACATGACGCGACCCAAGGTCCTCTTCGTTTGCAGTAAGAACCAATGGCGCAGCCCAACCGCCGAAGCAATCTATCGCAATGACGCTCGCATTTCGGTTCGCTCGCGAGGCACGGCGAAGTCAGCGGTGCAAGTCATTCGATCGAGTGACATCGAGTGGGCGGACGTAATTCTGGTAATGGAAGGCAAGCATCGCCAGCGGCTCTTGTCCGACTTCCCTTGTGAGACAAAGTTCAAGGTTGTCCATGTGCTGGACATCCCCGATGACTACCGGTTCATGGACGAGGAATTGGTGGCGTTGTTCCGATCGGCGGTGGAACCGATTCTTGAAGTGATTGTTCCTGCGTCTTAACTGAGACTTAGATCTTCTTTATTGATGTTCCGATCCTGATTCTTGCATCAGTCGCACTAACATCGTTGTTTCCAGCGGGCGTGACTGTGGCCACACGCGATGGCAAGGCTAGGGTGGGTGTGGTTCTGTTCTTGATGTCCGATGTCTCGCCTCGATATTGTTCGGCAATACTAAGTCTAAGCTTGTGCTGTTCATTGTTTGGGGATTCAGGGATCTTTGGCTGGGGCAACTTTCAGGGTGGCTCGGGCGGCCTCGATCTTGGCGATGCTGAGACTGCACGCTACGAGGGTCTAGCATGCTTGCCTGTCATTTCTCGACATGCATGATAGGGTCTTGATGTTCGAAAAAGGGTCTGAGTTTGTGAGGTGGTGCACAGCGAGAGGTCGCAGATACGATGCCGCTGACGCTATACTGAAATCGTCAGTCAAAGCGGTCCGTAGCGGTGATGGGTAGTCGCCGACGATGGAATTCCGCTTCTCGAGATGCACCATGAAAGTACTCGTTGCCGAAGATAGCTCGGTTATGCGGTGCCTGCTTACGGCATACCTGCATGACTGGAACTACGAAGTCGTCGAAGCCGAAGACGGGGAGCAAGCCTGGGATTTGTTCCAGAATGAACGCTTTTCGTTGGTGCTAACGGACTGGATTATGCCCGAAGTCGACGGATTGGAGCTGATTCGACGGATTCGTGCCTACGAACGACCCGGCTACTGCTATTTGATTTTGTTGACATCCAAGAGCGAGAAAGAGGATCTGATCACGGCCATGGAAGCCGGAGCGGATGACTTTCTTGTTAAGCCCTGTGATCGCGAAGAGTTGCGAGTTCGGCTTCGCGAAGGTGAACGTATCATCCGCTTAGAGCACGAGTTGGCGGAGCAGAATCGACAGCTACGTGAGACGCAAGCGGCACTGGTACAGAGCGAAAAACTCGCTAGTCTGGGACAGTTGGCTGCAGGAATGGCTCACGAAATCAATAATCCGCTCGCCTTTGTCACCAATAACTTGGCCGTTTTACGACGCGACTTGGGCGCCATGGTCGAACTAATTCAAAAGTATCAACTCTCTAAACCGTTGCTGCAGCAAGCACAGCCCGCATTGATGCATCAGCTACAACAGCTTGAAGAGGAATGCGACTTCGAGTGGCTGCGAGAGAACTTGCCACGCTTGCTTCAATCCTCCAATGACGGACTGAGGCGAGTTCGCGACATCATCAAGAACCTTGCTGACTTTGCACGCTTGGATCAGGCTGCCCATGATTCTCTGGACTTGACTGCGGCTGTCAAGTCAACGCTGTTGGTACTGAAACATCTGATCGATGAAAAGCAACTGACAGTCCGAACGGAACTGGAAAGTATTCCACAATTGGTCTGCCGCCCCGATAAGATCAATCAGGTGATTTTCAATCTGGTTTTGAACGCGATCCAAGCCAGTGACACCGGTGCAGTGATCGTGGTACGGCTTCACTCTATGCTTTCGAGCTTGCGACTCGAGGTCCAAGATTACGGCTGCGGTATGGATCATACGACACTGGACCACGTTTTTGAGCCATTCTTTACGACAAAACCAGTCGGCACCGGAACGGGGTTGGGAATGTCGGTTAGTTACGGAATCGTTCGCGATCACGGCGGCTCGATTGAGATTCAAAGCGAAATAGGACAGGGTACAACGGTACTCGTCGATTTTCCGCTGCAAATGACCGGTTGCAGTGATGTGGTATCGCTCACAACATAGAGTATGTCGGAAGTGTGAATGGTTTGCGACTTATAGCCTGTCCAAAAAGGGACTGAACCTTTTAGGCGAAACCCAAAAGGTCAGCCTCTTTTCGATGCTTACTTAGATGGGAGTCAAGGAATGTCTGTGACGAAGTCTCACTCGATCTTAATCGTCGACGACGAACCCGATGTACTTTTTTCGCTTTCGGGATTATTGCGACGCGATTTTCAAGTGTTCACGGCCGAAAGTGGTGCCGCGGCGCTCGAGATTCTGCGAGATCATCCGGTCCAGGTGATCATGACTGACCAGCGGATGCCGACGATGACAGGCGTCGAATTGATGCAGCGAGTGCGTACCGAGCATCCCGAAGCAATCCGCATCGTGTTTACCGGATACGCCGATGCCCGCGCAGTGATGGATGCCATCAATACTGGCGAGTTGTATCGTTACATCAGCAAACCTTGGGACCCTGAGGATTTGATTGAGTTGCTCCGCCAAGCGGCACAGAAGTACGACGAGACGGTTGCCCAGTGCGAACTTCTTTTGAAATTGGATGACTACTTTGATGACGCATCACGACTGGCGGCGACAACTAACTCGCCGGAATTTGATGCAGCGTTCCTGGAGTCGTTCCGATCACGAACCGAGCAACTGCGCCAGTACACGCAAACCGTTCGGACTTCGATATGAGCGATCGCCAAAAAGCGATACTTGTGGTACTGATCACTACACGAGAATTTCGCTGGCACGCCGGTGCAATCACTGCTGATGGGCTCGCTGTCCCACTGTTACGATCCGATCAAGCAAATCTTCATCACTACACGGAGCTAGAATCCGACGAACAAGTTTCGTTCTTGCGGCATCGTTTGGCCGGAGTGTTGCAACGGGGTTGCGATCGGCTGTTTGCTCGCCATATGAAAGCGAATCATTTCCTGCTCATTGCCGATGGCCGGTTTGTTGAAGCTGATCCAGCAATTACGCAGCGGCTCGCTGACCATTTTGTCCAGTGGATGATTAATCCGCCAATCACTTACATCATTGCAAATCCCGATTTTGAAATCCATAGCGCTGACCAAATCAAAGTCATCGCTGGCACATGCTTGCCGGAAGTGACGACAGTATTGCAAACTGGTCTACCTGGACTTGTCAAGCAAATAGCGACTCCCGAATCATGGGAACTGATCACACGTCCGAAGAATCCTGACTCCTAAACAATCGCTCCACCTGAAGCTGATTGCGACTGTGCCATGCTCGATTTTATGGTCGTGATCTCTTAGTGCTCCAGTATCCTTCAAATACCGATAAAGGGTTTGCTGTTTTCGGATTGGTTCCTGGGGGAGCATGTCTCCATTGCCAGTAATCTTTGAACAGGAGGTTCGGATCAGGAGCTGAGCGGTGGGCCCAGGCGGTATGGTCTTGTTCGGCGATGTGGACCCGTGCTTGTTTCCATTCCATTACGACGTCGCTGAACCAAGTGTCGTGTTGTTGCGCAAGTTCGCTGACGAGACTTGGATGATCAGCGGCGACATCGTGTTGCTCTGCCGGATCGGCGTGGAGGTCGTACAGTCGCGGGGGCGGTTGATCCGCCGTGCTGTGCGGCGCCAATTCGGTGTCGAGGGGCATTTCCCAGTGCGGCTCAACGATACCTCGCAGGTACGCAGGATTATCTCGCCCACTGTCTTTCTTGAGCGAGCCCAAGTCGCCTGGCCAGTAGATTTTCCAGCGACCCTGTCGAATGGCAGCATTCGCGTGGCGAACGGGAGCATAGCGATTACGCTGAAAAAACAACGGCCGATCTGCCAAAGCTGGCTTGGACTCACCTCGCAACAGAGGGACTAGATTTATACCGTCAAACGGTTTGGCACCTCTCGGTGTGGGCTGGCCTGCGAGACTGAATAACGTGGGCAACCAATCGCAGCCATGAATGGGCGTGGACTCCACACGACCGCTAGGAAAATGTCCTGGCCATGAAACGATGCAAGGAACACGGATTCCACCTTCGAGTGCATCCTGCTTCTGTCCCGAGAACGAACCGTTAAAACGGTTCTGCGAACCAAGCTGTGGATCACGCCCCAGTACTGGACCGTTATCACTGGTAAAAACAATGACCGTTCTCTCCCACAATTCCTCGTCTTTGAGTGCCTGGAAGAGGCGAGATAGTCCAGAATCCATCGCCTCGATCATGGCATAAGTGACGACCACTGCTTCGCTGGCCTCTTTGCCAAGACGCTCGCGGTATTTTTCCACCAGTGACGCGGGCGCTTGCAGAGGACTGTGGGGCGCGTGATGTGCAAGAAACATGGCGAACGGTTTGCTTTCCCTGTGCTGAATATACGCAATGGCTTCGTCATTGAGCACATCGCTAAGGTAGCGTCCGTCATGCGGAACCGGCTCGTCATTGTGCAACAAGTTCCACTTCCAATAATCCTGTCCACCATTGGGAAAACCGTGAAAAAGATCAAACCCGCGGCAATGAGGAAGTTGATCGCGATGATAAAGCCCGTTGTGCCACTTGCCAATGAGTGCGGTGGTGTAGCCAGCATGCTTGAAGTAGTCGCCAAACAATTTCTCAGAGGAGTCAAGCCGATCCAGTCCGCGATTGCTAGGTACGTCCACCGCGCCCGTGCGATGATTGAAGCGTCCCGTGAGATACCCCGCCCGCGCCGGCGAACACAGCGGTGAGGGAGAGTAATGGTCGGTAAAGCGAATCCCATCCTGTGCCAGAGCATCGATCGCAGGAGTGTCCAGCAGCGTGTTACCATAGCAATGCAGATCACCCCAGCCGAGATCGTCAGCTAGGATGAAGAGGATATTGGGACGCTCCGCCGCATGCGTTTGAACTACCAAAGCAACAAGAGCAAACAAAATGACGGAAACGACTTTCATGGATGACGCATTGCTTTGAGATCTGAATAATGAAAGTTGCCCAGTGTCACAGTTTAGCTCATTCTCGACGTCACAAACGCACTGGCCCAAGCGACGCGATGTTCCCGCGACAATCGAGACTCGTCCTGAAACCAGCTGGAGCAATCGGCAACGATTCCGACAGTGAGCGAATTACGACCAAAGATCTTCGAGCATACTTAACTTGCATTGGAATCAAGTATCGAGTGTTTTGATGGATGATCGACTGGACTATACGGACGACGACCTGACATTTTACCTCATCACCTATCGCGATTTTGCTAGATGTTGCTGGTGTTTGACGAACCTACGTCATCACTACCCTTCGGCTCGAATCGTGATCGATGTAGATGGAGATGATGATATCCGCTGGGAAAGCCTCCATACAGAATTCAATGCCGATGTCATTCGCAGTGAGCGGCTATTTCCCGTGCCGAATGGTTCTGCGATTGTGAAGCGAATGTTCCAGCGTCATCTGGATGACCCCTCGCAGCGCCGTTGGTTTCTTCGCATAGATACCGACACAGAAATTCGGCGTCGCTTCATGAAGTTGCCAGACTGGGGTTATTTCGGTCAGCGTCCTCGACACTTTAATTTTATCCAAGGCGGTTGCATTGGGATGACTCGTACTGCGATGGAGCAGATTGTTCGATCAGGATGCTTGGACCGTCCGGGTTTGGGTGAGATCCCTGCGCCTTGGCAGTTCTATCGTTCACATCGGATTGTGGCGATCGAGCAACGCGTGCAGCGCCAAGGACTCATTAGCCTAGATTGGATGCTGAGTTGGGCGATGGAGCAAGCCGGAATCGAGGGACGCGATTACTGTGAGATTCGTTGTGAATGGAAGACTCCAATTCAATCGTATGTCGACTGCGCCGTTGCTCATCCGTGCAAGACAGTCCCCTGTGATAGGTAACTGTAAAAAAGGGTTGGCGTGAGCGGGTTTTACTCGCTTGTCGCCAACAGCGATTGAAATTGAGGCAAGTTATGAAACATGTAAAAATCAGGGTCGGTTCTTAAGACGCTAATTTGATCAAATTGCAAATCATTCACGGCTACACGGATCAATTCGACGCCTTTGGTTAGCATCTCTTGCTTGCGTTCTGGTTCATCGCTCAGATGTAACGAAGATAAACCGTAGATAATTGCGGAGATGAGGCAGTGGTGATCCGACTTGCGATATCCCGCAAATGCCTCTGCTTTGGCCACCGCTTCGTCAACTCGTCCTTCAGCAGTGATCAATTTCATCATTGGCTCCTGATTCTGCCGAATGTTGGATTTCTTAAGCAGCGGCTCGAGAATCTCGATTCCTCGTCTGGCTGTTTCGGAATACTCCTCGCTTTGCACTAACTGTAAACTGGCGAGCAAGTAGTAGGCATCACACTAAAATTGGGTGTGGCGGCATTGCTCACTGAATCTACCGTCACCGCCGCTGGCACAGCGTTTGACCATCGCTAACTGGCTGTCGTGCAACCAGCCGCCCTGCAAGATCCGGTTTTGCTATACGAATGACGAGCAGACGCGAATGATGCTTAACTCCAGCGTGATGTTGCTCGGCCACGTCGTGAATGCCTTGAAGCGACGCAAGCAATCGTTAGCCCAGTCGGGACGGACCTTTGATGAGCAATTCATTGGGCACGATCGTGAATCAACTCCTGGAAGTCTTGACGACCATGTAACGGGGAAAAATCAACATCGGTACCCAACATATCAAAATCGTGGAACCCCAGGTCGACAACCGCGACGCGCACCAATTCCATTGCTTTGTCAAGCAACTCACTACTGCGAGAAGCAACATCGCTCCGTGTCGAGGCCAGCGCGTAACCTATCGCGGCGTACAAGCAGTAATCGGCTCGCTTGAGTTCACCAGCGATCTCATCCGCCAACTTCGTCGACTCGTCGATTCGACCCGCCGTCGCTAGCAATTTCAATTTCATCACTCGGTTATTGATGTTGTTGGATTTCTTGAGCAATTGATCCATCAATGCCAAACCCAATTCGCAAGCCGCTGTTCCGTCTTGACCGACGCGATGCAAACCAACGGCTTGCAAATAATAGGCGTCCGCAGCCTTCTCCTGAGCACCCCCATGATCAGCATCCATTTCGAGCGTCTTCTTATACGAAGCAATTGCATCTTGAAGCGTTTGGTTCGCTGCTTCACGATCGTCAGCTAGCAGCAATTGTCGCCCCAGTTGTTTCTGGCCACCGGCGAGATTGAAAATCGTCGGGAAATCGGACTTATTCGCTGCCGAACGATCCAGTAGTTTCAATGCCTGTCGACTGGCAGCAAGCATTTTTTCCTTGTCCCCGAGCTTTTCGTACAACCGACTCAAAGTGCCGAGCGAGCCTGCGAATTCCTCCACCTTCTCCAGGTCTTTTGGATTGCCTTGATACCAACTTTGCCGAGCATCGACTGACATTTGCAGGTACTCGGCGGCTAGCTTGGTTTCGCCCAACTGACGCAGTACATCGCCAAGTCGTCCGTAGCCCTGCGCCAAACTCTGCTCAGCAATTGTGCGGCTGATCCCGGGCATGATCGCAAAATACGCTTTGCGAAATTCGATCATACTTTCATAACGCAGTTTTGCTTGCGGGAGATTACCGAGCTTTTTGTACGTGTCACCAATCCACAGATCGAGATTCGAAAAGTTCATTTCAGGTCCCAGCATGCGCCCCTCCACGTGAAGCTTTTTAGCGATTGCTTCACTTTCCAGAAACTTTTCCAGCGCCTGTTCAAGCCTGCCAGCATCAAAGTAGATCTGGCCAAGCTGGCGTATCGCTGAGGCGCGAAAGGTTTCCTTCACGTCATAGTCCTGCTTGCTCGCATAGACTCGCTCAATCTCCTTCAAAATCCCGTCGAGCATGTTTTGTCTCAGCTCTTTCAAATTCGGACGATTGTCGAAGAACTGCTGAGTTTCGTACAACACGACTCTTGTCGCATCGAGCGCCAAGTCCGCTTGATCTTCAGCCAGTTCCTCGTTTTCTTTCGCAACTGCTTCCGCATTTTGCGCTAATACCGCGTTTGCATCTGCTTCCTTACGAGCGTCTTGCTCGGCGAGCTTTTGCGTATTGATGACTCCGGCTGCGATGTATCCACCTGCGAAAAGGACGAACATTAGTGTGGCCGCCAGGGAGCTCAAAACCGCGATCTTGGGATTGCGTTTGCACCATTTCCAGACACGTTCACGAGCCGTGATCGGTCGTGCCAAAATCGGCTGTCCATCGACGACGCGTTGCAGTTCATCTGCCAACTCTTCCGCAGTCCGGTAACGTTTGGATACATCCTTCTCGATCGCTCGCAGACAAATCGTTTCCAAGTCGCGATTCATCTTCGGTTGCAATCGCGAAGGTGGCACAGGATCTTCGGCAACGACTTGCCGAATGGTTTCAAACGGTGTCGGCCCCACAAACGGTGCTCGGCCCGTCAAGACACAGTACAAAATCGCGCCCAGTGAATACACATCCGAATGTGGTCCGACCGACTTCTCCCCCCGCGCCTGCTCCGGAGCCATGTAACCAGGCGTTCCGAGCACATCGCCGGTATGCGTCTGCTCGACTGCGTCGTCCTCCAGTCGTTTGGCCAAGCCAAAGTCAGCAACCTTGGGAGTGCCGTCTTTCGCGATAAGAATGTTTTGAGGTTTGAGGTCACGATGCAAGACTCCACGCTGGTGCGAATAATGCACCGCGCGACAGACTTGCATCATCAATTGCGCAGCGTGACCATCGGTGAGCGGCGTGCGGCGAAGGAGTGCCGACATCGATTCGCCATCTACATATTCCAACGAAAAATACGGCATCCCACGATGCTCACCGACCGCATAGACCTGGAGAATGTTGGGATGAACCAGATGTGCGGCGGCTTCGGCTTCGCGTTTGAATCTCAGAATCTGTTCGTGCGACGCATGCCCTCCCGAGAGAATCATTTTCACAGCAACGATGCGATTGAGCGGTGTGTGCAAGGCCTTGTAAACGACCCCCATCCCGCCTTTGCCGAGCAGGCCCAGTATCTGGTACTCTGGAGGCGTTTCACCGCTACGTACTCGCACCGTCGGGTGGTCGTCCGCCGACATCGCCAGCGTATCGTAAGTCGCGTCGAGTTCGCCGCCCGCCGTCCTTTTCTCTGTCGCTCGTGCCTCGCCGACCTGATTTGACAAATCGATCGTCGCCGCAATCTCCCCCGGTGAATGATCAGATCCTTGAGGTGAGTAGTCCTGTGTTTCGGCAAGTTCACTTGCACGGCGAGTCGCCAGCTCGGCCAATCGATTTCGCAACGTCGAACGAAATCGCTCTTCGACTGACGAGACAAACTCGTCCACACTCAGTATCGTCGCGTTCCCTTGACCTGACGGTTTCGCCGACAAGAATTCGTTTGCCAGCGAGTCAATGAACTCTCGCAGCGCTTCGTCCAGTGAAGGTGAAGTGTTCATGCTTGGAAACGTTCCTAGATAATGACTCGGCAAATCACGATTGATTTTGGCTCCCTACTCCCCACACGCTTCGTGGCGAGAATGACTGATGGTCATTCCACAACTTCGTTGAGGTCCAGAGACGCGGAAGCTTCTATGGAAACGGATGGCGGTCTATTGATTCAATTCACGACGCCATGCTCTAAATGCCTTCGTGCATACGCCACCGACAAACAACGTATAATAACATTTCCCCAAGCATAGAGGTGAAGTATCCGTGTTGGATCAGTGTTCGATCGGAGACTTTATTTAACCAGCAATAGCACTCTTTCGCCGACGCCAGTAAACCAGTGTCGCCATTCCGCCCAGCACCAATCCACTCGCGGGTTCCGGAACCGCGGTGACATTGATTGACGCAGTCGTATTGAACTCGATCAAACCGTCGTAAGCATCAATGCCCAAGAAGTCGAGAAAGTTATCGCCGTTAATATCTGGATCTACAAGTTTGATAACAGTTGTCCCCTCCGAAAGCCCAGTAAACTCAAACGTCGCAAGCCAAATCCGATCGGGATCGTAATTAGGGTCGGTTGGCAAAGGATTGACTGCATCGTCACCCGAATTTCCATAAAAAGTGACGTTCGCCAGCGAACCGGAGTCTGGCAAGAAAACATCACTCGGATCGTCAGTGAACTCAATGTTAGCAGTGACGCCCAAATCAGAGACAACCCTCGCCGTTACGTTGGAGCCATAGTCAATCAGGAAATCTGCAGTCCCAAGCCCACCATCGGTATCGATCTGTGATCCGGTAAATCCCGTTAAATACACATCGACCTTCACCGTCTCATTAATCCCGTTGATGCTGTAATTGGTATTGCTAAAGCCAAGTACGAGCGCAGCAGATGTGCTGTTGCAGAGGAGTAGGCTACACGCAATCGCGATGCAGGAGATTCGAATTCTTGTGGCCATTTCGATGCTCGCGGGCGAGGCACACCTCGGTTGTTTTGCGATTAGTTAATTCGTACTTTGTTGCGGCGTGCATTGATTTCGTTTTGCTCCACCGAATCTAGATCGCCATCACCATCATAGTCAAGGAAATCGACGTAAGAAATTGCTCCATTGCGTTTTGCTGCATTAAAGAAGTTGAAATCTCGTGCGTCCACATCGCCGTCTCCGTCATGGTCACCGTACAACCGGAAGAACTCGTCGACTCGGTTGCCACCGGCCACTCCATCGCCGTCGCCGTCAAGTTCAGCACCGGAATTAACTCTGTGAACCTTGGTCGACAAGATCGTCAAAGAATACTTGCCGTCTTCGACCGAGACTTCGCTCGCTCCCGCGAAACGCAGAATCACTTGCGTCTTGCCATCAACGATCGTTATTTCCGGATCTGCTAGCGGAATCAATCCAAGTGTACCTTCCGCCAGATTGGTGCCGCCAATCCGACGGACTTCAAAGGCAGCAATCGGCAAATTGTCTGTAAAGGTAACTTGCGTATTGAAAAGTATTTTCAGACTGCTGACTCTTGATCGCTGAACTTGCGTCCCTTCTCCATTGACGTCCACACCGTCGATCATGGGCAGCGCCGATAGATTGACAACCGTCACGTTGGACGCATGAACCGCATCCTTGGCACGATACGTGAAGCTGTCTTCTCCACTGAATCCAGCATCGGGTGTGTAGGTGAAACTGCCATCGGAATTCAACACGATGTTTCCATGACTGGCGGAGGTAACGAGTTCAGCGGTCAATGCGTCACCATCAGCATCTGTGTCGTTGGCAAGAACTCCAGTCGCGTTTACCGAAAGTTGCTGGCCAGGGACAAAAGCAAATTGATCAACCATTCCCAATGGAGCGACGTTCACTGGCAAGACGTGGATCGTCACCGTCGCTGTACTTGTTCCGGCTGCTGTGACAACGGTGTAAGAGAACACGTCGTCGCCGACAAACGAGGCGTTCGGAAGATAAGCGAACAATCCCGTTGCCTTGTTGAAGGCAAGTTTTCCTCCACTCGGCTTCGTGTAGTTAATGGCAGTGACGGGTGATTCAATCGGAATTTGATCGTTTGCTAAGACCGATGGCACCCGAAGTACCTTAGCCTGTTGGACGTTGTATTCGTCGTCGACTGCAGTTAATCCGGCATCAATGTTGCTGACGTTGAGGGTAAGTAGCTGAGTCGCAGTGACTCCATGCAAGTCGCGGACCTCGACGATCGCTTGATAAAATCCGTCGGTCGACGGCGTCCAGTTGAACTGACCCGTCACTGCATCCAGTGTCGCTCCTGTCGGAAATGCTGCTGGATTTCCCGCCGGTAACAAACGATATCGAAGCTCGTCTCCAAAGTCATTGTCGCTACCGGTGACCGTGAACTGCAACGAACTGCGTTCGTCTACGGTTTGTGTCGGAATTGGCTGCAACGTTGGGGGAGTATTGAGGCGAATCGTTCGTCCACCATTGGGACCGGCAAAAACATCGTCGCCATCCGCGAAGAAATTGTCTCGACCCGATGAGCCGACGAGCGTGTCGCTACCGTTACCGCCAATGATCGTGTCACCAATCGCGTCACTGGTTCCGGTTCCGAAGCGATAAATTAGCAGTTCGTAACTTCCAGTGTCTTTGTCGGTACAAGCGATATGGGGCAAGTTCTCAGGGGCGCTACAGAACGCGGCAACATTGAATGTCGGTTTATAAATCGCGAATTCAGGAATGCTGAAATTGAATGTATCGACTTCGACATAGTAGGTCCCGTCGCTGGGTATCGGCAAATCCAACAAGATCGAATCCGTTGGCTCAAAGCCATCGTCATTGAACGCACCCAAGGGGCTTCCGTAATAGGGAAGCTTCACACCGCTGGAGGTGTAAACCCGCAAGATCGAGTCGAGTTGGTTGGGATACCGAGTTCGGAGCGAATAAGACATCAACTCAAACGTCATGAGATCACCGGCGTTTGCCGTGAACGAATAGAAATCGCTCTCGCTGTGTGCTCCATCCAATTCGATCTGGCCCACGACGTTGATTGCGGAGACGTCGAACGACTGTCCAAAGTTGATCGCTGAACTGGTTGTGTTGTTGGGCACATTCAATGACGGAATCGCTCCGACGGACTGCACCGGAAACGTTGTGCCTGCGACGACGATCGATTCAGTTTTTGCTTCTAGTTGTTGCTCAACAATCGACTGGCCAGTATCCGCGAACGCCAACTTGATCGATTCGCGTTCGCCAATGTAAGGATCTTGTAGCGCATCACTGAGGGTCGTTCGCACTGACGCGGGCGATGCAATCAAGTGATCGGCGGTTTCGGCTGCATCCCTTGGACCTGTGTAGGTCGGCAACAACGCACTGGTTGGAAGTTTGTTGAAGATACCTCGGCCAGGAGCACCGAATGCGTCCAAATGTCGTAATCCGAACGTATGACCTAACTCGTGCGAAGCGATCGTCGACGACAAGGCAATGAAGTTTGCCTCGTTGGGCGGTAGTTTGTTGGTTCCCGTGCCAAGGAAGCCGTTCACGTCAACTTTCACAACTCCGCCACGAATGGTATCGCGGAAGCCAATGCCTTCCGAAACTCCGCCCGAGACCGGTATGCCATTGACCACGGGACGATCGTTGAAGCGGACGGTTGTATAAATCTCTTTCGCGGGCGGCGTTTGTGAGATAACAACGTCAAAGCCAGCGAAATCCGCTTCCATGCGAGCTTGGATACCATCGCGTTCCGCGGTTGTATAAACATGATCGGTCGCCGAAGTTCTGGAATCAAAGTCAAGAACGACATAGCGGGTTCGCGACGCTGAAAGGTAATCGTCTCCGGCACCCCCGTAAACAAAATCGAGTTCACCTCCGCCCACCAGAGTGTTATTGCGATTATTGCCTCGCAGTTTGTCTGCGTACAAAGTTCCGATAATGTTTTCGATCGCCTCGGCGAACGGCAAGTGGATCGTGACCAAACCTGGCGAAACTGTCTGAAATCCAACAAGTGACAAATCAACATCCACCGGCGCAGCTAGTCCATATAAGTCGAGCGTGTCGCTGTCTGTACCACTCGCTTCGTTGATGGTATCAGTGCCGAGGTCTGTAGCCCCCTCGAAAACATAGCTGTCGTTGCCTGCACCTCCGCGCAATGAATCGTTCCCCGCACCACCATAGAGTGAATCGTTGCCACTGCCGCCGAGCAACGTATCATCACCAGCACCGCCGACGAGTACCGCGTCGCCAAGGAAATTGGTAGCGTCGAGCACGTTATTGCTCGCACCGCCGCGCAAGACGGCGACATTGATATCGACTAGCGTTGCTACCGCAGTTCCGTTGCGGCGAAGGATCGCTCGATTAGTGCTTGGAATACTTTCGAGCGCAAAGTCAGCATCGGCAACGATCAGGACGCGATCGCGTGGAAACGGATTATCTGCTGGTCCGCCACGAACTTCCGCGGCGTCACCTTCGAGAGTGAAAGTATCATCGCCCTCGCCACCAAAGAGTGTGTCACCACCTCCGCCGCCCCCAGAAATTGAATCGTCGCCGCTGCCGCCTTCGATCGATTCGGTACCTTCGCCCCCCGAAACCGTATCATCGCCGGTACCGCCGACGAGCGTATCGTCGTCGCCACCACCGCCAACAATCGAATCGTTACCACCACCGCCATCAATCGATTCATCGCCGCCGTCACCTCCAATGATCGTGTCATCACCGTCGTTGCCTAGAATTGTGTCGGTGCCTCCGGACCCTTCGATGCTGTCGTCTCCGGGCCCGCCAAAAATCGAATCGTTCGCACCGCTGCCACCAATGATTGTGTCATTCCCATCTCCGCCATTGAGCGTTTCAAGTCCGCCGGCTCCACCAAAGATTGAGTCGTTGCCACCGCCGCCACTGACGGAGTCTCCACCGCCGCTACCCACGAGCGTGTCACTTCCGGTACCACCTTCGAGCGTATCGTTGCCGCCACCAGAGACGATCGAGTCATCGCCTCCGCCACCGACGAGCGTTTCCATTCCACCGGAGCTACCGACGATCGTATCTTCGCCAACACCACCATCGATACTGTCACTGCCTCCACTGCCTTGAATACTGTCGTCGCCTGGGCCGCCGAAAATGGTATCGCCGTTGCCAACTCCACTGATGATGGTGTCGTCACCGCTGCCGCCGGATAGCGATTCGCCGCCACCGCCACTGCCGATGATGGTGTCACCACCGTCGCCGCCGTCGATCGTATCCTGACCGCCAATTCCCACGAGACGGTCATTACCAGGACCGCCAAACAACGTATCGTGCGAACCAGAGCCACTCACGATCGTATCGCTGCCGCTGCCGCCATCGATACTGTCGCTGCCGCCGTTGCCGCCTTTGATCGAGTCGTCACCGGTGCCACCGAGGATCGTGTCTTGACCACCGTTGCCGGTGATTGTGTCATTCCCATCACCACCCAGAACTGTATCACCATTACCGCTACCAGCAAGAATCGAATCGTCCCCCGAACCGCCATCGATCGATCCATTTCCACCAGGGCCACCAACTACCGTGTCATCGCCCGATCCGCCGAGAACGGTGTCCTGGCCACCACTGCCATCGATACTGTCATCACCAGGACCACCGAACAATGTGTCGTTTCCATTTCCGCTCAGGATAGTATCGTTGCCGCTGCCAGCATCAATTGAATCGCCGCCGCTTCCGCCACCAATGATCGTATCATTACCTTCGCCAGCAGTGATTGTGTCGCTACCGCTACTGCCCGTGATACGGTCGTTGCCGGTACCTCCATCGACATTGTTTGTACCGCCGCCGGCTGTGATCGTGTCATTCCCATCACCACCGACGATTGAGTCGATACCGCTAGAGCTACCGACGATCGAGTCGTCTCCATCGCCGCCATCAATTGTGTCCTCGCCGCCGCTACCCGTGATGCTGTCGTCACCCGGGCCGCCAAACAACGTATCGTTACCACCGCTGCTGCCGAAAACGGAATCATTGCCTGTACCACCACTAATCGATGCACCCGAGCCACCACCGGCGATCGTATCGTCACCGTCGCCACCAAGGACGGTATCACCACTACCGCCGCCGATGATGCTGTCGTCGCCCGTTCCGCCCAACAAGGTAGCGTTACTACCGGCGCCACCCAGTATCGTATCGTTGCCGTCACCGCCACTGACCGATTGGTTTCCACCGCTACCGGCCTGTACCGAATCATTTCCATCGCCCGCATTAATCGTGTCATCACCACCGCTGCCTTGGATACTGTCGTCGCCAGGACCACCAAAGATCGAATCGTTACCGCCAGCGCCGCCGACAATCGTATCGTCACCCGTTCCACCATCGATCGTATCTCCGCCGCTACTGCTTCCCACGACGGAATCGTCGCCGTCACCGCCAAGTATCGTGTCCTGGCCACCACTGCCCCCGATACTGTCATCGCCCACGCCGCCAAACAATAAATTGGCTGCCGAGTTCCCAACGAGCTTGTCGCGGAAGGTCGAACCGACAACATTCTCGTAGACACCTGAGAGCGCAATCGTTCCCGTTGAGTGGACTTGTTGTCGCGTCCCATCGCTGATGCCCAGATCGATCGAAATCCCGTTGATAAGACCCAAGCCTTGAGCAACGCGAGCGAAATTCAACGTTTCAATTCCCTCGCTATCCAACAGCGTCTTATCGCTGAAATGTTCAAAGAAGTAAGTGTCGTCGCCACTGCCGCCATCCAGCTCATCGTTGCCTTCATCGCTGACCAGCATGTCATCGCCAGCACCAGCAACGAGCGTGTCGGCGCCAGCTCCACCGACCAGCACGTCATTACCTCCGCCAGCAACGATCATATCGTTACCCAAGCCGCCATCGACTTGCACACTGGCCGTCACTGCGGCATCAACGTTGATAACATCGTTCCCCGCTCCGAGTGCAAACATGATCTGGTCGAGTGCCGCGACGGATGTCATTTGACCATCAATATCGACGTCCAAATCACTCCCAGCACCGCTCATCACATGCACGTTGTTGGCTGCGTCATCTAAAACAAAATACGTCGCTTGAACTTCGCCCGCTCCACCATCATCGTCGATCGCCCGGAAGCGAACTTCCAAAGGCCCGCTCGTCGGCCGCGGCACACTCAATAGGCGTCCGCCTGCGACCTGCACGTCGTTCACAAACCATTCGACGGTGTGTGTATCCGCCAGTCCAACATCATCAATCGTCGCCTCCAGTCGCACAGTGTTGTTCGTCAACCGATCCGAACGAATGGCCACCTCCGGTGCAACGTTCTGTACCTTCAGCGGTGCAATCGCCGAACTCGAGGAAGTACCATCACTAACGCTGATTTGGATCAGATACTCGTCGTTCGGTCCGGCGGGATCATCGACGTACGTGTGACGAATGTCGCCGAAGCTGCGACTACCGAAATCCACCGGTATTACACGTGGAATGGAACCGTCGCCGAAATCGATTGTGACAGAATGCACGTCGTTCACGCTCGGATCGACGAATACGCCAGATAATACAATTTCGCTTCCTTCGTCGATCGCTTGAGTGACGACACCCGCCGATTGAATTGAAATATCTTGTTTGCGAATTTGCGGCGGCGCGTTGCTGACCGTTAGCGTGTGATTGGCAAGCGACGATCCAGCATCATCGTCGCTGACCACGAGCGAGATAACATACTCACCGCTTTTCTCGGGTGTGAATTGAATGGTCGCCAACGAGCTGCTGAAAACACCGTCTCCATTGCGGCTGACCAACCATTCATAGCGAATCAAATCGTCACGCCCTGGATCAACCACCGCTGCTGAAACGGTTACCTTATCGCCCGGAACGGCAAAACTTGCGGCATAAATCGTCGCCGTTGGTGCCACGTTCAGCACTTGAATGGGCTGTGAGTGTTCATAGACGAAATTTAAACCGCCGGGTTGCGGCAAGAACGGATCGCGGTCGTCATCGAACAGCGAATAGCGAACGACGTAATCACCATTGTCCCGATAAACATGAGTCAGCGAAAACTCCCGACTCGTTCTTGGCAGGGCTATCGACTGATTCCCACCACCATCACCCCAGTCAACCTGAAGAAAATGGTAATCCGCTGTTCCCGGATCAACGAAACCGCCCGACAAAGTTACTGAATATCCTTCGTTGACAACGTTCGCGCTCAATCCAGCCGATTCGTCAATCACTGGATCAACGTTGAGTACCGTGATCGGTAAGAACGCTGAACCGCTACCATCGGTATCCGTCACCCGCACCACGACCGGATAAACATCACTCGGAGTCTCACTCGGATCATCATCTTCAAACACTTTCGTTGCCGTAAACGACTCGGTGCGAATGACATCTGCACCCGTCGTTGTGCCGTCACCCCAAATGATTGACACCACGGCGCTGGAGCCAGCGTCGGCAAAATCGCCCGTAAGATAAAACGTGTCCCCTTCATTGACCGTTTGTGTCGGAATTCCAAACGACTCTTCATCATCATCCGTCGGCACGATGGTTACAATGAGGCTGTCCTGCACGATCGTTGGCGGGGCATTGGACGTTGCCTGGATCGTGCCAGAGAACTCCGATGCATCATTGCCAGCATTCGTTGCCGTTGCAGAAATATACTCACCGGCGAACGTGGGCTCAAAGATCGTGATATCGAACGCCACGGCTCCGATTGCATCAGTCGTTACTGAAGCGGACCCGATGTAACGTTGTCCCTCACCGTACACCAACGGGTCTGGCGACAAACTCGCATAAAAGTCGAGCTGGATCGATGCATTCGCTTGACTTGTGAGCGTACCGGTGATCTGAGTCTGGGCACCCGCCAACACGGCATCGAGAACGGGATAGTTCTGCACGCCATCGACATCGCCAGCGTCATTCAAGGTAACTCCGTCAGTTCCGAAATCGATCCCTAAAAGCGCGTTGTTGTAGATCTCATTGCCGCGCAAATTGACACCGGTATTTGTCCCACTGACCAAAATACCGCGACCCGTGTTGTTGACAATCGTGTTGTGCTGTGGCGTCGCAAGACCGCCAACCGTCGCTGAGAGCACATTTTCCAACGAGATGCCGTTTCCGAGATTCGGAACTGAGCCGAGAGCATTCACTCCCGCACCGATCACATTGGCCCCGATCGTCGCGTGATGTGCATTGCTAACGGAAATCGCGTCTCCATTGTTGCCGCTGATCACGTTGCCTTCGGTTTCATCAAAATTGCCATCTAGATCGCTGCCGATTCTGGTGTAGCCGGCGCCGTCAGTGATCGCGATGCCGCCCAAGGCATTGCCTCGATCCAGCGTTCCGGAAATGTCGGTACCGATGAAGTTCCCAACGATCGAGTTGCCTATCGAAGTTTCGCCACTGATGGCGATGCCGTAATGATGATTCCCCGAAATGATGTTCCGCGAGACCTCATCGAAGCCACCGATGAAGTTCGTCGAGGAGCCTGCGATTGCAATTCCACTAGCGAGATTGGGGATGGCGAACGTTCCTGTCGAATCAAGTCCAATGATGTTTGCGGCGAGCGATGAGCCACTGCCGCCAAAGAAAGTAATGCCGCTTTGTGAATTGCCGGAGATGACGTTGCGCGATATCCCCGCGGACGTCGAGTGAACCTCGATTCCCCTCGTATTGCCGAGTGCTGACGACCCAGCAGCGTTCAGACCGATGTAGTTGTTGTCAATCACTGTCCCGGTGACCGAAAAGACATCACCGCGTATTGAAATGCCTGCGCCACTATTGCCGGAAATCACGTTGCGGTCGGAAACATCATTACCGCCGATGACAACACCTGAAACCGACACAATCTCGATTCCTACATTGTTAGGCAACGCGGCAGTGCCTGTCGCATGGGTTCCAATTTGATTGCCGGCGATGGAGTAACCGCTGGGCGATCGGAGTGTCGATCCACTTCCCAAACGAATGCCTGCAAGTTGATTGCCGGATATCAAATTGCCACGGATGGAAATATCATTGCTGCCGTAAAGATCATAGATGCCATAACCTTGTCCCAACGCCAAAGTTCCTGACTTATCTGTGCCAATGATATTGCCTTCAATCAAAGTGGCGGGTGAACTATCGAGCCAAACGCCTGCGGATGCAGTGCCGCTACCATTGCCGGAAATCGTGTTGCCTTCGCTTGGCCCAAGTCCGCCAATTTGCGTGCCCAATGCGCCATCGGTAATCACGAGGCCCCGGAAATTGCCGACGACGCAAACACCGATCGGATCCAGACCGATGATATTATTCTGGATCACATTGTTGTTTGTCCCCGCGCCTTGGACCCAAATCGCGATTTGTTCACTCTGCGGGCCTACCGCAACGTGTGACGACGAAATCACATTGCCGACGGCTGGCGTGCCGATGACATTGGTCGACGCGCCTTGCTCGATGAGGAAGACCGTCGCGTCAATTCCAAGTCCGTCCGTGCCAGCAGCATTCGTCCCGATGAAGTTCCCTTCAAAGACATTAAGGGCTGCCTGGTCAGAGACAGTTACTTGGCTAATAACATTTCCCTCGCCGATGTTTGCTCCACCGATTTGGTTGTTGTCACTTCCACTGCCTTGGATCCTGAGCATCCCGGCACCTGTAGGCGTCGTGCCGTCCGGCAAAACGCCGATGTAATTACCTTGCACCGTCATCATTGCTGTTGAAACGTCAACCAAACCAGCGATGTAATTCCGCTCGATCTCGACAGATCCGCCAAGGCGATGTCCCGTTCCAGATTCAGCTTGGAAACTGACCGTATCCAATAATGTTGCGCTATCAACACCGATGCCGATGTAATTTCCAGCAAACGCGTTGCTCAACCCCGCAACTTCGACTTTACCGGAAATCACGTTTCGCTCAGCGGCATCAGAGACACCGTCAGCGTTTGTGCCAACCAAGACGTTATCTCCTGTCATCCGTAAGGTAGTTCCCGCGGATACCTTCGTTAGCCCTGTAGCGTCGGTGCCGATGAAATTGCCGGATATAAAATTTGAATCACCACCAATGAGTAAGTCGAAATTTGCATTTCCAGCGATAACGTTTCCTTCCACGTCATCGTCGGTCCCGTCGCCATCAGTGCCGATAAAGTTGTGGGTACTGCCGACCTCTGTTTCAATGCCTCGACTTACGTTTGGTATCGCCAACGAGCCAGCAGCGTTCAAACCAATGAAATTGTTAAAGACTCGGTTATCGCTCGTAAAGGATGCTAACCGCAGACCGATGCCGTTACCGGAGATGATGTTGCGTTGACTGGGCTGTGGGCCGCCAATCGTGGTCTCGTCAGCATTCACTAAGATCCCTACAACGGAGTTGCCACTCGCAGCCGTGCCATCCGGATTCACGCCAATGTAGTTGCCGGCGATCACATTATTTGTGGATGCATCAACAACGATTCCAGTTTGGTTTCCGCTAATCACGTTTCTTTCCAGGGTGTCGGAAACTCCGTTACCATCCGTCCCAACGCGATTCTGGTCACTATTGGAAAGTATTGAGATGCCCGTCGCATTTGCATACGAAGTCACTCCATCGGATGCGATGCCAATGCGATTTCCAGCAATCACATTGAGCGAGGAAATGTCCAACCGAATACCCGTTCCACTGCTAAAGCCAGCGATGATATTGCCTTCGAACTCGTCGCCATCGCCATCTCCATCGGTGCCGATGATAGCCTCGCTTCCAGTGACATTGATTCCAATCGCAAGCGGTGGTGACAGCGGTTGTGACTCGTCGAACGCGAGCCCGATGATGTTACCTTGGATTTTGTGGTTAACTCCGGCGACTTCGATGTCCACGTTGTTTCCAGCGATCACGTTTCGATCCATCTCCGATTTACCGCCAACGGTAACACGTGACGCTGTTGTCGAAATCTCGACACCCACAAAACCGGAGTTTGTGGCGACACCGGTTAGGTTGACTCCAATAAAGTTCCCGGCAATCAGCACATCGTCGGCTCCGACAACGACATTGAACTGAGTCCCGCCACCAACAGCCAATCCTCGCAGCTCAGATCCTGCTGCTGTGCTGGCAAAATCGAAAACGTGCGTGAACGAGTTGTTCGCAGAAACTTCTACAAGAGGCCGACCGGCATATCCAGGACCACTTGTACCATCAATGACCGTTCGTCCAGTGATCGTCGGCAGTGCCCCCTGTAGCAAGATGGTGACCGGGATGGGCGGCATCAAGAACTCGATCAAGTCGCCGCCAGCGTTGGCATTGGCATCAAGGATCGCCTGGCGCAATGTATTTGGCCCGCTATCGTTGTTAGAGAGTACCTTCAGTGAGTCACGTGTCGCCACACTGAGTGCAAACTCGCTCGTGCCGACACCTTCGCGCGTTGCAGTTGCGGAAACGAAATCACCTGTCGTGACCAGCACCGAGGTTGCAAAGTTGAAGCGTGCAAATCCAGCCGCGTCGGCCTTGACGTTGACAAAACCAAGATAAGTTTGACCTTCACCGTAGCCGGTCGTACCTGCGGTGGGACTGACGAAGACTTCGATTCGATAAGTCGCATCAGCGATACCGTTGATCGAACCTCCAACACGTGTTGAACTCGCGCCCGCGACGGCCAAATCGATCACTGGCAGATCCGACGTCGTCACGCCAGCGTTGCCAACATCGATCCCTAGCGAGGTTCCTGGGACTCCAGCATCGTCACTGTTGAAGATCGAGTTGCCTAGGAACGTGTTGCCGGTCGTAGAGATGATGCCGCCATCGAACATTCCGCGAATCGTGTTGCCGTCGCCGAAACTCTTGCCACCGACGAGATGGCCAGAGCCCGATAATGAAATGCCTTGATAGCTCCCCAGCGTGACGGCACCGGTGATATCCGTGCCGATGCGGTTCCCTTGAATCTTGTTACCCGTCGAACTGTCGATTTGAATCGTTGGGTAAACATCGGACGCACCAGCGATCGTGTTACCTCCACCAGCAACGCCGATGATGTTGTCGTTGGCACTGACGTGCACCGCTTGATGTGAATTGCGAACGATCGAGGTGCCGGACGCATTCAAGCCAATGATGTTGTTGACAATCTCGTTTCCGGTCGACGCAAAAAACGAAATGTAAACACCTTTCTGATCATTACCAGAAATCACATTCGGAGCGCCGCCGACGACACCGATGTAGTTGTCGTGAGGGTTTTGTAGACTGATCGGTCCCCCCGAGGAACTGACATGGACACCAAAATTGCGATTGCCAATATCATTCGTTCCGCCCGCGTTCAGACCGATATAGTTGCCTTCGATGATTGTCCTGGATGTGCCCAAGTCCAGATGAATCCCGTCATCTTTGTTGCCGCTGATCACATTGCGATCGCCCTCGTTGGGACCGCCGATGATACTTCCAACGCTGGCGAGCAGATTGATGCCGTCACCGGTATTGAAGAGATCAAACACGGTACTGAGATAATTACCAATGTAATTGCCGGCGATTGTGATCCGGTCTGCGGAGATGACCTGAATTCCGTCTTGTCCAAAGCGATTGATCATCAGTCCGCGGATCAAGCTGTCGCTGCTGCCCACCGAAAACGTCAGGCCATCGCCGGCTACGAGAAAGCCATTGAGTTCGACGATTGGCGTGCCGCTGTATCCAGGCTGGGTGCTGGCATCAATGTAGGTCGTGTCGCTCAGGAACGGCAGCGACGAGGAGGGCGTGATTGTATGCGGTCCGCTTCCCGGAATGTGAAAGATGATTGCCGCAGGTTCATTCGCAACGGCGTTTGCCGCAAGCATTTCACCACGTAGACTGCCTCCGCCGCTATCGTTCGTATTCGTCACGACACGTACTGTAGTCAGTGCCGTCAGCACCACATCGTTACCATCACCGCCGACGTACGTGATCGAATACTCGTCGTAGCCGTTATCGATCACGCTGCCTTCAGGAATTCCGGCAAACGTGCCGACGATCGGATCGACGCCATCGTTATTGATGATCGTGAACTGAGTTCCTTTTTGGAAACTGCTGAAAACATCGATATTTAAACTCCCTGCCAGCGTCACCGTGCCCGTGACGTTCACTTGGTCGTAATGTGTCCCAGCGACCGTGCCACCGGTTTCAATCAGCAGCGTTCCGCCGACACCCAAATTGAAGTCATCCACATCAATAATTTCAGGACTATTGCCGGGCGAAATCGTTCCGCCAGCATCGACAAAGATTGGACCCACGATCGATCCACTTCCACCGATCGTTCCTCCTTGGATATGAATCTCTTTGGCGATCAATGTGCCGTTGACGATCGTCGACCCAGCGGTCTGTGAGTAAATATCACTGCTACTGAAAATCGATTGGATCTCGCTTGGTGAAATCGCCCGACTATAGATCGCGACTTCATCAATTAATCCCTCGTATGCAGGATAGGCACCCGCGTTGAACGAACTGTGATGACCAAACTGCGTTGTTTGGCTGTCCGTCGTGATCGTTGCAAGCGCCGTTGCGGTGCCTACCAAAACTCCATCTAAGTACAATTTGGCCGCGCCGACGTCCGTCGTTCCTGTCCAAGTCGCGGCGACATGATGATACTGCCCATCGTTGACAATTGGACCATTGATTTGGAAGTTGTAGTTCCCGCCGGTGGCCTTGCTACCATACAGCGTCAATGCGCCGCCGGTGATAAACAGTCCCATGCCCCGCGACGCTGAGGCTCCACCACCGCCGGAGATCAACATGCCAGCGCTGTCGGAAGTCTTAATCCAACCGGTCAACGAGGCTCCGGTCGCATAGGACAAAATCAAGGGTGTCGAGACCAAGTCATTTACACCATCGAAGTTGAACGCTTGGCCAACCTTTCCGGCAGCGTAGGTGACCCCGTTGGCAATCGTGCCCGAATTCGCACCCGCAACATCAAAGGCGCTATTCTCAGCGTGCCAGAGCCCGATCAAATCTTGACTGGGCGTTTTATTTGCTATGACAACGCTGGTGGCATCAATCGTCGTCGTGCCGGAATTAGTCAACGGCACAAGGGATACCAGTCGGGTGGAATTCGCAATCGACAATTGGCCCGCTGGCGAGGTTGTCTGTAAATTTTTCAGCGCATCGACTCCGGTCGTGGCATTCAAGAATCTTGAGTTCGGATTTTCAAGTAAAATCGTCGCCACGTTGGTGACCACATCCGCACCGGGAAACTGCAATACACCGCCCGCAAGTTTCCACGTTCCCGCAGTCAACGTTCCCGCCACGTAGTTTGTCAGCGTCGTTGGTTGCAAACCTAGTGTGCCAGCGACCGCCTCTAGTATTCCAGTGTTCGTGAAGGTCGATCCGGTCAGGCGCAATGTTTGACCGCTGGATTGAGAAACAATCCTTCCCTGATTGACGATCGCACCGCCGGTCGCATCACCGAGTGTAGCTAATCTCGAGTTAGTTGCATTGCGAACCGTAATGCCAGAATCAATCGTTAACGTTCCACCACTGGTCGAGCGGACACGGACATCGTTCTCTTCATTGGAACTAGTGAGCCCGCTGAACAACTCCACAACTCCAATGCCTCTTAGTGATCTGCACTTTAGGGGAACGTTCGTCGCTTTGGGATTGATATAGCCACAAAAAAGGCTCGCGTGGAGAATGGAGGTTCTCACACCACACCAGTCACCACGGAGCCAAGGATGGCAAATCGTAATCCCAAGGGTCGCCCGC
>JBGSIA010000107.1:0-2461 GCA_041751935.1 Pirellulaceae bacterium
GATGCGAGAAGGGACCCACCGAGTTCACGCTGCAGTGATCACAACCACCTCACAACGATCGTCAGCGCTAACGCCGACGGTCAGCGCCAACCACTCTAGCAACATCCAACCAAACTCTTAAGCCGAGCGGTTTAGTTCAACCACAAGAATCACCAGGGACGCATCCAGCGTTGTGCGTCCACTCGATGTTCTCGGCCTTGAACTAGCTGGATTTCTATGTCACTCGATGCTGTGTGACGAACAATCGCCTAGGGCTGGCGTCCATTCGCGTACCAGAGTTGCTGTTGCGCACATGTGTCCGCCCATGGCCGCGAATGAATGGCGTTGTGACATCGTCTCAACTATCGATCTTTCAGAACGCGAACGGCGTAAGATCCAACGCTTCATTGAGCGTTTCCGTAAGGAGATGCAGGCCAATGCGAAGCAACTACAACTGTCTCCGGACGAGGATCCGATTACGCTTCCGTCTGAGCCACGTTACTTGATTCATCCTGAACGATTGCCGCCAAGAACAGGAAGTCCGCTTTGGTCTTTCAGTTGTGTAGGCTTTGTGGTTTCTGCATACAAAAATGGCGGCATAACGATCCTCGCCGATGGACGCCCGCTCAAGACGCTGGAAGATCTGAAGCAACTGTATCCAGACAGAGCGGAGGATCTCGATGACCCTGAGAAACGGGCTCAGTATCTGCCGGATGGAGGTGATTACTGGCCGGTTGCATTGGTTGGCTATTTGTTCAACGCATTCGATCGAGGCGACGCTGAGATTCGTGCAGTACCTTTCGAACCTCAAGTTGGCGACGAGCACTTTCCGCCCCGTCGTCCTCCGGAAATTTCTCCAGGTACAACGTAGTAAACAAACATGCACTCAGACGAGCACACATACTTTCCGATTGAGTTGCCGATCCAAAACAAACGAGTCTCCCATGAAGAGAGCGCCAATCGGTTGGCGGATACGCAGGGTGTCCAAAAGGCATTGAAACGAGCGGTGTCTGAAACGATCCGTGAGCATGCCATGTCTGGACATAAGATCGTGGTTTGGCGGGACAACCAAGTAGTTTGGGAAGAGGTCTCCCTCGCCTCTATTCCAACAGAACATCTTGGATAGAGTGACAGCGTGACGGAGGCTCGATATGGCCCAAGATGAAAACCAAAAACTTAACTGAATACTGAAAACTGAACACTGATGACTCTCTTAAAAGACCTAATCGATATTCCCGAGCACATCGACAAGGGACAGTTCGTTCTGCGATTGACCGAAGGGGTGTCTGATCCGCAGGCGACCGTCGCCGCCTATGTGCCGACGCCTCAGCTCGTTCTGGCATTCGATGATGCGTTGAACTTCATCAAGGGTTCCGTTCTCGGGCACACGAGCAAGGCTACTTATTTGCACGGTAGCTTCGGTAGCGGTAAGAGCCACTTCATGGCGATTCTGCACCTAATCCTTTCCGGCAATGCTTCGGCTCGTGCGATTCCTGAACTTGCTGCAACCAGCCAACCGCATAACGCTTGGATCGAGGGCAAGAAGTTCTTGTTGGTTCCCTACCACATGATCGCGGCCCACGATGTGGAGTCAGGCATCTTGGGTGGTTATGTCGATTTCGTCAGACGTGTGCATCCGACCGCTCCGATCCCTGGCGTCTATTTAGCCGAAGGTTTGTTCAAAGATGCATCCGCATTACGTTTACGCATGGGGGATAAAGCGTTCTTCGCTGCGATGAGCGAAGGGGCTAGTACAGATAGTGATTTTGGTGATGTGGATGTTGGTTGGGACGCCGCACGATTTGATAGCGCAGCGGATGCTGATCCAGGTTCGGAAGAACGATCGCAGTTGATCAGTGCGCTCGTTGGTAAGTTCTTTGGGTCCTACGATACGCAAGCGGGTGGACACGGTGAGGCTTTTATCTCGTTGGACAAAGGATTGTCGGTTATCAGCCGGCATGCAAAGGATCTCGGCTACGATGCATTGATTCTCTTCCTAGATGAACTGATTCTGTGGCTAGCCAGTCACGCTGCGGATTTGAAATTTGTTCACCAAGAAGGTCAGAAGCTGGCGAAGCTGGTAGAAGCGCAAACAGCCGATCGACCGATTCCGGTCGTTAGCTTCATCGCTCGTCAGCGTGACTTGAGCGAATTGATCGGTGACTCGGTCCCAGGTGCCGATCGATTGAACTTTGGTGATGCTCTCAAGCACTGGGAAGGTCGCTTCCACAAGATCACGCTAGAAGACCGCAACCTGCCAGCAATTGCTGAGCGTCGCGTTTTGAAGTGCCACACTCCTTCGGCACGTCAAGAATTGAACGCGGCCTTCGAGCAGACAGCAAAGATCCGCGAGTCGGTGATGACGACGTTGCTGACCGGTGAAGGCGACCGGGAGATGTTCCGCAAGGTCTATCCCTTTAGCCCGGCACTGGTTCAAACGCTGATCGCGGTGTCGAGTGTTTTGCAACGCGAGCGTACGGCA
>JBGSIA010000108.1:0-17190 GCA_041751935.1 Pirellulaceae bacterium
CTCCAATGCAGTCAACGTTTACAATCGCAATTTGACGACTGGCCAACTCACGTTGACGCAAACCGTCACCAGCGCGACACCGGGATACTCGGCACTGAATCAACCGTGGGGAATATCCGTCAGTCCTGATGGTAAGAATATTTACGTCGCGACCAAGTTGAGCCAAGGCGTGGTTGTGCTCAATCGCGACGAAGTCACTGGTCACGTTTCTTTCAATGAGTTCGTTCCCGATCCTTATTCGTTCGCCAACCCTGACCCGGTTGCGGTGCTTGTCAGCCCCGATGGTCATCACGTCGCAGTCACCTTTCAAACCAGCGGCGGCATGGCAATCTATAGCCGCAACCAAACGACCGGTAAGTTGACGCTGGTTGAATTCTATTTGGACGGAGTCGACGGTTTCAATGATTTACGCGGCTCATGGGATGTCGAGTTCTCCAATGACGGTCGTTCACTCTACTTGGTCACTGCTTACGAAGATGCCGTCTACGCGTTCGATCGAGAAGTCGGTAACTGGGAGCCGTCGTCAGTCCAAGCTTCGGTAGCCGTTGGACAGGTCACGACACTGAACACGTTTAGTGCAGTGAACTTGGTGCCGATGGTCGAGTCGATTACCTATTCGGGAACGACTCCGGTGACTGCAGGCACAGCCGATTTTGACGTCGTGTTCAGTGAACCAGTCACAGGCGTCGATGCGACAGATTTTACATTCGTTGGTTCGTTCACCGGTGCGAGCGCGACAGGAATCAGCGGCAGCGGTGATACTTATGTCTTGACGGTGAGTTTGGCTGACGGTTTACAAGGCACTCTTTCTCCTCGCACCAACTTCAACGCTTCGATTGTCGACAACGAAGGCCAACCGCTCGGCGGCGATGGTAGTACAGTCTTTGATACGATCAATGTTGATCGCAAATCGCCCACGGTATTGTCGGCGTCGAGATTGGATTCGAATCCAACCAATCAAACGAGTCTGCAGTTCCAGTTGATATTTAGCGAACCGGTCACTGGTCTCGCGTTGTCGGATTTCTACGTCTCGACAAGCGGCGTTGTTGGAGGCACAGTCGATTCGTTGACTGGTAGTGGCGATACCTACGTTGTCACCATTTCATACTCCAGTGGTGAAGGATCGCTGAGCTTGTTGCTGGCCGACAATGACACCATTGTCGATAGCGTGGGACATCCCTTGGGTGGCGTTGGTCCAGGCACAGTCGCTTTGTCGAGTTATACCGTTCAATTAGGCACGATCGAAGGCAGCATTTTCAGCGACCTGAATTCCAACGGGGTGAAAGAAGCCAACGAGTCAGGCATCGGCGGACAAACGTTGTATATCGATGTCGATAGAGACGGCGCACTGGACGCAGGCGAACCGACGGCGGTCACGGCATCTGGCAGCGGTGCGTACTCGTTCACCGGCTTGGTGGATGGGAACTACACAGTTCGCTGGCTGCAACAATCGCCGTTCATTCAAACGTTACCAGCCGGAGGCGGTGCTCATTTCATTCCGCTTTCCGTGGCTGCGGGGATTTCGATTGCAAACTTCGGCGTGCACGAGGTGCTGCCGGGTTCGATTCAAGGTCGACTTTGGAACGATATCGATGAAGATGGAGTTTTTGATGTTACGGAGCAAGGCGTTGTTGGTCTAACCGTCTATGTGGACTTGAACGATAACGGTGCATTCGAATCAGCGATTGAACCCAGTGATGTAACGGATGCCGACGATACGGGAACCACTACGGTCGACGAATCGGGACAGTATTCGTTCACCGGACTGCAGCCCGGAAGTTATTCCATTCGCGTTACCGCGAACCAGTGGCAGTTTACGAACACGGCGCCTTGGGATTCAGCGACGTCGACGACGTATACCGACGCGACAAATTTTTCTGCGAACAACAAGACGTTGCGAATCAGTCCCGACGGGAACTTCGTCTATGTGTTTGACCACTTGAGCAACAACATTGTGGTGTTGCAGTTGCCGACAACGTCCAGCGGATCGCCGACACAGGTTCAAGTGTTGACCGGCGAATTCACGGGCACGACAAATGCGATCGGCGATATTGCGTTCAAGCCCGATGGTACAGCGATGTACATGATCGAGAATGTGTCAAATCGCTTGGCAGTGTTTTCTCGAAACGTGGTCGACGGAACACTGACACGTGTGCAGAGTCTGTTCCCGCCAGCAACGTTTCCGTATTCGATCGAAGTCGCACCGGACGGAAATCATCTTTACGTGGGCGGCAACTACATCGCGCCGTATGCCATCAACCCCGTCGACGGCACGTTGACAGCATTAGCGAATACGGGAACGCCATCGCGAGTCCAGGACATCGTGTTCAACAGCGATGGCACTCGCTTGTACGCAGTCGATTACGGGAACGTTTTGATGCGAGTCTATTCGCGCAACGTCTCCACGGGCGCGATCACGCAGATTCAGGCTACGGATTCTCAGATCTCCACGAGCTTTTTCAGTAATTGGTCCGCCGTCCTATCAGACGATGACCAAGATCTCTATGTGGCCGCGCCGCTAACTGATCTTGTTTGGCATTTCAGCACGCTCTCCGACGGAACGCTCTCCTTCGCGGGCGTCTATGACCTGGACACGGACAACGTACGCGATCTGCCGATGGACCTCCAACTCAGTCCCGACGGCAAAACGTTATTAGTCGCGTTGGGATTGAATAACGCGATCCAAGTACTGAACCGAGATCCTAGTAACGGAAGTCTGACGATAGGTCCGGTCATCGGCACAACCGACCCGAGCCTGACAAATATCTACGAGAACTCGTCATCGCTAATGGACTTGACGCCCGACGGATCGTTGTTGGTTCGTGCCAACGCGCGAGCAAATCAGATTGAGCTTTATCGCGTTTCTTTGGAGCCAACCGATGCTATCGCTGTAAGTATCGTCGAAAATCATACGATCGATCGTGACTTGCGTCTCATCGAAAAAGATCTACAGCCGCCCATTGTGACGTCGATCGTCGCCGAAGATGAATTTGTTTCGGGTACAAATGTTGCATTATTTACAGTGACCTATTCCGAATCCGTGAGCGGTGTTGATGCCAGCGACTTTGTGGCGGTGATGAGCGGTGGCGTGAGCGGTGCGGTGGTTCAGAGCGTGACGGCTCGGAGTGGAGGAAGCGTGTTCGATGTCGTGGTCGCCTCGGGAACCGGCGATGGGACTCTCGGGTTAAACTTAGTCGACAACGATTCGATCCTGGACACGGCCGGCTTGGCACTTGGCGGCATTGGCAGCGGCAATGGCGATTTCACGGGAAGCGTGGCTATTGTCGAACGCAATCCGCTGCGGAATATCGTCGGAACACTCTACAGCGACAATGATCGCAATGGACAACGCGATGCTGGGGAGCCTAGTGTCAGCGGGCTGCGCGTTTATGTCGATACGAATAACAACTCTGTTTGGAACACTGGCGAGCCGTTTGTGTTCACCGACGTTGATGACCCAGCAACGACTGAAGTCGACGAGAGTGGTGCCTATCGTTTTGACGGTCTCGCCTTAAGTACTTACACGGTTCGCGTTGAGAGTGGAACTGCGTACTATACTTCGGCGGCTTCATCCGCGAGTGTTATGCTCACGATTCACTCGCCTGCTGACAACACTTCGCTGCTGGGTGTCGAGCCAAACTTAACAGCGATTCGTGGCGTGGTTTCTGATGATCTGAACGGTAACGGCATCGTCGATCTTGGTGAAACCGGGTTCCCGGGCGTGACGGTCTACCGCGACCTGAATAACAACGGAGTGCTGAATGCTGGAGAGCCGTCGCAGTTAACGCTTGCTGATGATCCAGCGACGACGGAGATCAACGAGGCCGGAACGTTCGACTTCGGACAGTTGCCGCTGGGGACAAGTCATATTCGCGTGCAGGTTCCCACGGGATACCTCGCCACAGCGCCGACGCTCTTTAGTGGCAACATCACCAGTAGTGTGGACACGTTCAACGATGTCTCGTTCTTACTGCATGAGAACCTGACCTCGATATCAGGAACCCTCTACAACGATTTGAACTACAACGGCACACAGGACGCTGGGGAAGGTCCGCAGGCCGGTTTCGTTGTCTATGTCGATGCGAACGCCAATGGTGTCCGAGACGCAGGCGAAAGGTTTGCAACGTCGGCTGCGGACGGAACCTACACGATCACGAACGTCCCTGCCGGCAACTCATTGGTTCGAGTGGTCACGACCAGCCAAACACTTGTCACGTCACCAACCATCCAGACGGAACGATTGTTTGTTTCCAGTGGTAGTACGCTGCGTGAGATCAACCCTGTCACCGGCGCGCAAATCAGCAGTTTCTCTGTTTCTCCGATTCCGACACGTGGCGCTTCCTCCGGTGGTTTGGCATTCGATGGCACATCGGTGTTCATGCTTGATCGAATCGACAATCGCATCCTAAAGATCAATCCCGACACGGGCGTTGTTGTGTCCGCGTTGGAGCCATTGCCAAATGCATTCTATGGAGGCTTGGCCTATGTCAATTCAATGCTATACGCCAGTAACAATACGAATGAACGGATTCTGGCAATCGATCCAGTAACCGGAACAGTCGTCAACACGTTGAACATCGCCACGATCAATGCTGGCACGCCTTATTACAGCGGATCGATCGATCTGCTCGACGGACTGGGTGAATCAGCGGACGGCACAAAATTGCTCGCCGGGACCGCAAGCCTGCAACGACTCATTATCAATCCCGCAACTGGCATCGTCGAAGGCGCGTATACCGATTTGGCCAACCAGCGAGACTTGGGAATCGCGGGTGGAACCGGTCGTATTTTCATTGGAAGACGTGATACTTCGTCGTTACAGATTTATGATGCGGCCGGACCTCTTACCGCGACATTGTCAGGCGTTGCGACAGCAGACGATGTTGCCGCATCCTCGATCACATCTCAGGGTGCGAATGTCACTCTGACACAGGACCAGCAACTCAGCGGTGTCAACTTTGGTATAAGTGCATCGGTGGGCACGATCACGGGTCGCCAATTCAACGATGCGAATAACAACGGCAGTTTTGACGCAGGTGATGTTCCGCTGGCCGGTGTGACGGTGTTTGTTGATACCAACAACAACAATTGGCCTGATGTGACCGAGCCTCATGCGATATCTGCCAGCGACGGAACGTACACGATCTCGGGTGTTTCACTTGGCTCTAAAATCGTTCGTGCCGTTTCGCCTAGCAATGCTCGACCAGCGGACTCCTACACGACGTCGAATCGTCTGTTCGGAGTGTACGTTCCGAGCGGGTCTCCAGTTGTCTACTTGCGGGAATTGAATCCAGTCACCGGTGCTGTTCTCTCGACGGTGCCAACGACAATTCCTGTACTTGCCAATGCTCCTTTCATTGAGGTGGCGTTCGATGGAGAGCGATTGTTCTACTTTGATAGTTTCCACGACATCGCGTATGAGATTGCACTCGACGGAACCGTGCTCGAACAACGACCACTCGGTCAATTGCTTTCTACCGGCGGCTACGAAAATGTTGTTGACTTTGGACCCGTTGCCATCCATGGAACCATTTATTCGGTTCGCGGTAGCGGCCTGAGCATGAAGCTAGTTCGATACGACGCGGAAATAAACGACTTCATCGACGTGCGGCCCATTACGTTTGACTGGGACGTGTCGCCGATTGGCAGCTCGACAACGATTCCGACAGGATATTATGCGAGTAGTGCGTCGACCGATGGTAACTCAGTTGTTGTCGCGACGACTGACGACCGAGTGCTGACCATCGATCCGTCAACAGGGATTGCAACTTTCTCAGCAGTTCCAAGTTCGTTGCAACTTGCAGACTTTGCTCGCGAGACCCTTGCAAATGAGACATTCATCTCCAACAACGGTGCAGTTCGTGTTTATGACTCTGCTGGAAATCTTGCCCGCACGTTTTCAAATACGCCAATTTATTACGCGCTCGGTGGTGGACTTTATCGCGACCAACATGCAAATGTGACGGTCGTTGCTGGCCAAACGTTGAACAATGTAGATCTGCGGTTTAAGTCAACGCGTGGAAGCCTTTCCGGAACAATCGCCACGAGTCCGCTGGGAGGCGGCAGTGCCTCGCCGGTAGAGGGCGTTGCTGTTTATCTGGATTTAAATCGCAACAGTGTCCTTGATGTGGGCGAGCCGCAAACGATCACGAACTCAAGTGGTCAGTACGCGTTCAATGATTTGGAGCCTGGCGATTACAATGTTCGCCAGCTACCACTTGTGAATCAGACCATTGAAGCCAGCGCACCTAACTATAACCGATTGTTCACTCGCACTTTGGCGAATGGCGTCGCTACGATTTCAGAACTCGATCCCTTTACAGGACAAGTCTTACGTCAATTCACTACGCCTGGAACGAATTCCTTTCAAAGCGGTTTGGCGCTCCATGGCGAGACGCTTTATGTTTCGCAGTCCGGTGCGCTGTATGCTCTCAACGCGAATACAGGGGCGCTGCTTAGCACGACGCCATTGCCAACAGGTTTGCTCGACGGATTGGCGATCCTTGACAACAAAGCTTACGTGCTGCATTCACTTCAAAATCGCATCTATGTTGTCGATCTGGCAACGAAACAGATCCAGCAAACAATTGACGTCGCAGCCGCAAATCCGACGCTGAGCCTCAACTTGACTCAGAGTCTCGGTGAAAACGCGGATGGGAACATGCTCGCGGCAAGAAACAACAATGACGTAGTAATCATTGATCCGCAAACTGGAGTTGTCGTCAGTACAATCACTTCGTTCTTCGTCGGAGGCGCGCTCGCGGGTGCTGGCGGTGAGACATATGATCAAGGTCACTTCATCAACAGCATTCAGCAGTCGACTGAAGTCCGCGATCGACTTGGATTGATCCGACGGCGTATTCCATGGAGTTTTGGAGTGACCGCCAACGGTTATGCCGTAGCGAACGTCCAAGCAACCGAACATCGCGTTCATGTGTTTGCCGAGCAGTCGATATCTGGACTGGACTTTGGCAATCTCGAACAAGGCACCGTCAGCGGCGTTCAATACGTCGATGTTAACGAGAATGGGATGTTCGACATAGGCGACGCGGCGCTCGCTGGCGTGACCGTGTATCTTGATTTGAACAACAACAATCTGCCTGATGCCAGCGAGCCGCAAACAATATCCGCTGTGGACGGAACATACACGATTGCGAATGTGCCAAGCGGCAACGCTGTCCTACGCACTGTGTCGCTCGACAATCATGTTCCCATAGGCAGCTATTCGACTAAGTCTCGATTGTTTTCGACTCGGAATCTCACTGACGCGACGAGTAGTACAGGACTTCGATTGAACTTGTACGAAATCAGTCCCACTAACGGTACTATCATCGGACAGGTTGCGACGTCAATCGAAACTACCGGTCAGCAGTCGCTTGCTTACGATGGCGAGACGATCATTATTACCGATAATTTTCGACACAAGCTTGTCGAGATGGCCACAGATGGAACGATCGTTGATGAAGTCGACCTGCCAATGGTGGCCTCAACTCCGGTCGGCGTGATGGGGCCAGTCGTGGTAGAAGGCACGATCTACTTGCTGACGTACGACAATGGGTTGGGTTATACCTGGAGAACATTCGATAAACACACGAACGAGTTTTCCGGCGCCAAATTGTTGGTGCTTCCCGAGAACCCACCGTACGGCAACCCGTTCATGACGATCGCTCTGAGCGAGTCACCGGATGGGAAATCGGCTCTCGCGTTTAACTACCAGAGCCAGCGAGTCTATGTCATTGACCCGCGATCGGCGACCGTCACCCAAGACTTGTCAACCAATAATGCTCCCAGTGATTTTTATGCGACGGCGTCGATCGGTGGTAACGTTTTGGTCAATTCCAGCGGTGGACGTCTCGCAGTTCTTGATGCCGAATATCGCTACTAAAAAGACCTCAGTTCCGTTTCGATTTTCCCCAACGGACTGGGTGGCGGCGAGTACACCGAATATGGTCGAGTGATCACTGCCGCAGCCGGTGTCGCGCTGATAAACGTCGATCAAGGCTATCGCTCAGCTGTTGTCCGCGACGGAACACTCGATCCGACCTTCGGCGACAACGGGATCACCTCGACGGAGTTCTTCAATAAGCAATCCAGTTACGAAGCCGTTCATGACGTTGCGATTGATGAATTCGGGCGAATGCTTGCGGTCGGAGATGGTGGATACCTTGTGCGTTATGCCAGTGACGGTAGTGTTGACACGACGTTCGGTAGCGATGGCTACGCTCATTTCCCTGGCTCCGCTGTTGATGTGGCGGTAACTGCCGACCGGCGCATCGTTGTCGCCGGATCCAGTTTCGATGGCGCGACCAGTCGTTTTGTGGTCGCACGCTATTTACCCAGTGGTACGCTCGACGAGACATTCGGCGACGCTGGCGTTCGCACGACTTCGTTCGCGGACTATCGAGTAGTCGCCAGTGCTGTAGAGATTGCACCCGATGGCAGAATTGTCGTCGCAGGCACCGGACGCAACGCAAGTAACACTGATTTTGACTTCGTCGCTGCTCGATACCTGGCGGATGGATCGCTGGACACTTCGTTCGATGGTGACGGTCGAGTCAGCACGAGCATTGGAACGTTCGACTTCGCCAACGATGTCGCTTTTCAGCTCGATGGTTCCATCGTCGTCGTCGGCAGTGCTCGCATCGGCGCACAAGACGACGTGGCCATTGTCCACTACCTTCCCACTGGTTCGCTCAACACGAGTTTCGGCACGGCAGGAATCAGGACAACTGACTTCGGCAGCAGCGCCGACGATGAAGCACGAAGTGTCGTAGTCGAACCGTCTGGACGCTTCACCATTGCCGGTCGAACCAAAGTTGGCAACCAGTTTGACATCGCACTTGCGCGGTACATTTCTGGCGGCATACTCGACACTAGTTTTGATACTGACGGACTTGTCACAACCGATTTCACTGGCGATGACGATGCTGGTCAAAGCATTGCGATTCAAGCCAACGGCAGTATCGTCGTAACAGGCGAAGCGGGGCTGCCGTCTGGTTTCACCGACGTGGCTGTACTGCGCTACACTTCGGCAGGTCTTCTCGACTCCACCTTTGACACCGACGGTAAACTGACGACTGACTTCGGCGGAGAATCAGACTTTGGCAATCGTGTTGTCATCAATGCTTCAGGAAAGATTGTCATTGTAGGGACAGCGACGCTTACAAACACTTACTACGACTTCGCGCTGTTGCGATACAATACTGACGGCTCGCTCGATACAAGCTTCGACACTGATGGCAAAGTCTCGACCGCGATTCGCACATCGACGGATGAAGCTGCATCGGTCGCCGTGCTTGCCAATGGAAGCTTTGTACTTGCTGGCTCCGCCCAAAACGTGAATAAGGACTTTGCGCTCTCTCGCTATTCTGCGTTTGGTCAACTTGATTCCGACTTTGGTACGAACGGAAAAGTAACCACGTCCATCGATAGCGGTGATGACCTTGTTCGCAGAGTCATCGAAACGCCGACTGGAAAGCTGCTTGCCGTTGGTCGTACGCAATCTGGAAGCAACTGGAACGTCGCACTCGCTCAGTACCACGCCGATGGCTCGCTTGACACCACGTTCGGTACGGGCGGGATCGTCGTGACGGACTTCGGTTCCGCCGATGACGATGCTGTCGATGTCGCGATCGATGCATTGGGCAACATTTTTGTCGCCGGGCATCGCAGTGGAGCTAACGGCATGGACATTGTGGTTGCACGGTATGACGTCAACGGCACACTCAATACCACGTTTGGTACAAATGGTTTCGTCACGACGAGTCTCGGAGCATCCGACGAAACTGCCGCGAAACTTGCGATCCAAAACGATGGTAAACTCGTCCTCGTCGGTTACACGACTGCAAACAGCAACGCGGACATGCTGGTTGCTCGCTACAACTCCGATTGGACGCTCGATACCGCGTTTGATTCCGATGGCATCGCGTTCATTGACTTTGGCAGCGACGACTACGCCCAATCGGTGACTGTTTCGTACAACGGCAAGATCACCGTTGCTGGAGCAAGTGGCACCGGAAACGCCCTCGACTTTGCCTTGGCTCGGCTTACGCCCTCAGGCTCGGTGGATACAAGTTTCGGAGTCGGTGGCAAAGTGACCACGGACTTCTCAGGTAACGTCGATGTGATTCGTGACATTGCGACTGCTGAAGATGGCAAACTAGTGGCAACGGGCTTCACTCATAACGGTACCAATATTGATTTCGCCCTCGCCCGGTACACAGCCAATGGCGTTCTCGACACGAGTTTTGCAACTGGCGGAAAATCGTCAACGGGCATCGGTCCGAGCGACGACTATGCCCACGCGATTGGCTTTGATTCTGGCGGCGATATTCTCGTTGCGGGTTCAGCACACGTTGGTGCGAGCACAGATTTTGCCGTTGCTCGCTACACAAATACGTCGAGCGTCGATGTCGCGATCGACCAACACGGCAATTTGATTGTCAATGATCGCGATGCTGGCGGCGCCCGAGAGATCAGGTTCGATGCAACGTCGATCATCGTCACTGATCCGACTGGCACGCTCACGACGGCTATCGAAGAAGCAGTTGTGATCAATCCGCATACCCTCGCCATCCCGCTGTCGATCGTGAGTGGTTCTGTCCTCTATCGTGGTGGCGATGGCCAGCAGTCGCTCACCTTGGATCTTTCCACCGGTCCGATTTCTCGTCCGATCAGCGTTACAGATACGGTTGATAATTTCTCTGGTTCGATTTCTCTGGAGTTAATCGGCGATGTAAATGCCGCCAACGTCGTTCACTCTGTGAATGGCCCACTCTCAGGCTCGATCGCGATCACGGGCAACAGCCTCATCACGTATGAAGCGACGCAAACGGTCCATCAACTATTGTCTGCGCAAGACGTTGCGGTCAACTTTCCCGATATCACGAATTCGCAAACGCTCACTAACGATGGACTGGGTCGGATTCAGTTGTTGGGTTCGCAATCGCCCGAGATCCACTTAGTCGCGCCATCACAGTCGCTGAGTGTCCACCTCGGAGGCGGCGTGCAAAACACGCTTGAAATCGTTGAGCTGACATTAGCTGCTTCGACGAGTCTGTTCATTGACGGCAATTCCATCGACGACGAAATCATCGTTAGTGGTCCAGTCTCGCTAGCCGGAGGCGACTTCTCGCTGAGCGCGGATACCATTGACGTACTTACTCCCGTCTCGACATCCGGTGGCGACGTCGTGTGGACATCGACCGGACACATTCGACTTGGCGATTCGCTTACGACTGCTGGCGGCCATGTATCGATTACTGCTGACAGCGACGCCGACGGCAGCGGTCTGTTTCAGATTCAACCCACGATCGCGACCACGTTTGCAAACCCGCAACTGGTGAAGCCAAACGATCCGGCTGCGGGCGATTGGTTCGGATCGGCGGTGGCTGTCTCAGGCGATACAGCGTTCATCGCGGCCGATGGCGACGAAGATCATGGTAACGATTCGGGCAGCGTGTATGTATTCACCAAAACAGCCGGTGTTTGGACACAGACGCAAAAGATTACGCCCACGGATGGTGCTGCCTTAGAATACTTCGGTTACCCGCTGGCAATGAGTCGCGATACCGTTGTGTTCAGCGCTCAACGTCAAGACGTCGCTGGAGTCGTTGATGCGGGTGCAGCGTACGTTTATCGCAAAATCGCTGGAACCTGGACGTTTGAACAGAAACTGACGGCAAGCGACGCTGATGCCCAGGACTGGTTCGCACATCGAGTCGCGATCCAGGGTGATACAATTGTTGCGACGGCACCACAAGACAGCGAAGCCGCGTCGCTTGCCGGTGCTGTCTATGTCTTTACCCGTACGGGGAATGTTTGGACACAAACTCAAAAGCTCACCGCCTCCGATGCGTCCGCCAGTTTGCAGCTCGGAGATTCGCTCGCGATCGATGACGGCACTATCATCGTCGGTGCATTCAAGGATACGCACAGCGGCACCTTGTCTGGCAGTGCCTACGTCTTCACTGAGGATAACGGCGTCTGGACGCAATCGCAGAAGCTGACAGCCTTTGTACCAACATCGTTTGACGACTTTGGATACTCCGTTGCCATCGACGGCGATTCGCTGCTTGTCGGTGCCAGGTCGCATGATGCGGACGGGGTTGTGAACACGGGGGCTGCGTTCGCTTTTGCCCGAGAGAACGGTGTATGGAAACCCCAAGCAAAACTGGTTCACGAAGGCGCTTTGGAATCAAATCACTTGGGAATCGCGGTGTCATTGGTTGGTGACACTGCCGTTGTCGGATCACTTGGCGGCGGCGGAATCTCCAACGCTTACGGCGCTGCGTTCACGTTCGTACGTCGTGGTGACACTTGGTACCAGCAGTCAAAATTTACGACGGGTGAAGCGTCGGATTTCTACAGTTTCGCAGTGGCGCACGACGCTTCGACCGCAGTGGTTGGCGCCTATCTGGCCAGCAGTCCCTTGTCCGACGCTGGTTCCGCTTACTTCTATGAGTCGGTTGCCTCTAGCGACATCGGGGGATCGATCAACGTCGGCAGCGGCAATCTATCGATCACTTCAGCTACCATTGAACTTCTCGGCAGCGTCACTGGAACAGGCACGTTGCTGATGCAGCCCAGTCAGCCTGGCGCATCAATCGGACTCGGTGGTGCCGCCGGCAAGTTCAACATCGACGACTTTGAGCTTAGCCAGATCTCCGACGGCTTCAGCCACATTACGATTGGCTACGAAACGGCGGGCACTGGCACAGTATCCGTCAGCTCATCCACCTTCAACGATCCCATCACGATCGCCGGTGGAACACTTCACGTCGACGATTCAGGCGGAGTTACTGCTCCCGTGGTGACTTTGTCGGGTGAAATTTCCCCTGAGAATTCACCTGGAGTACTCAACGTTGATGGTGACACCGTGATCACCAGTGGCAGTTCCGTGATCATTGAGTTCGCTGGGATTGGTGGTCCAGGCTCAATCGAAGGCCATGACCAAATTTCATCCACAGGGCGAGTTGACATTGAACCGTCGGTCGCCCTGACGTTGGTTGGACTGGGCAATCACGGCGGCGCAGAGCGACTGATCATTGTCGAGAGGACCGGTGGAATCGGCACGTTTGCGGATGTCCCAGAAGGTCACGTGGTCGCTGATTTGCTTGGTACGACTCAAGATTTCCGAATCACGTATGCGGGCGGCGACGGCGATGATATTGAACTGATTGGCGACGTCGATTACGGCGATGCTCCGACATCTTATGGAACGCTGGCGATCAACGACGGCGCCCGGCATGCAGACACAGGACCGCGTTTAGGAGCTTTACGTGATTCTGAATCCGATGCCTTTGCGTCAGTCGGCGCCGATGGCGATAACACGAACGGGATTGACGATGAAGACGGCGTGCTGTTTGGTCAAATCTTGACGACCGCCACCATGGCCGCGTTAAACATTGACCTCCAAAACGCGTCCACAGCTAAAGTGGATGTCTGGATTGATTTCGATCGTGACGGCATTTGGTCCGCATCGGAAAAGATTCTTGATAGCGCGACGGTTGATCAAGCGACACAGACCTTGAATTTCAGTTTGCCAGCGGGTTTGACGGCTGGCACAGCAATAGCTCGCGTCCGACTCAGCACCGCAGGCGGCTTGTCGGCGACCGGTTTCGCGATGGATGGCGAAGTCGAGGATTACGCGGTAGCGATCGTGTCGCAATCCGCCCCCACGGACATCACCCTGTCGAACCATTCCATCAACGAGAACGTCGACACCTCGGCCGCCGATTTGCTTTTTGCCAATTTGTCAGCTATTGACGAGGATCCTGGAGATTCTCATACCTTTGGACTCGTCTCCGGTACAGGCGATTCAGACAATAGCAAATTCGTCATCGACGGAAACAGCCTGAAACTGCGCCAGGGTGAAACGCTAAACTACGAAACTCAATCTTCTTATGCAGTACGAATTCGAACCACTGACTCGGGCGGTCTTTCCGTCGAAAAAGAGGTACTGCTACAAGTCAACAATCTGATCGAGATTTCCAAATCGGACATCACGATCAATGCCGGTAGCGCCCAGCGATCTCGAGTCGATTCTGTGACGATCGAGTTCGATACGGACATGATCCTTCAAGAAGGAGCGATCACTGTCCACAATGGAGGAGCAGGCGGTGGTGCAGCGGGAACAATCCTTTCGCCAATCGTCGGTGTAGCAAGCCGCACATTTACACTCAGCTTCAGTGGTGCGTTCACAGAATTCGGCTCACTCGCTGATGGAAACTATGAACTACGCATCGATGCGACTAAAATTATTTCCGTCGATGGTTTCGGTTTGGACACCAACCAAGATGGCGTCACCGGTGACAACTTCGTATTCGGCGATGAAGCCAACGATAAGTTTTTCCGTTACTATGGAGACGCAGATGGTGATCGCGATGTTGACGGATCAGATTTCTTGTTCTTCCGAGGAACCTACGGAAAGTCGCAAGGGCAGACCGGTTACAATTCAATCTTTGACTTCAATCTCAACAATTCGGTTGATGGTTCTGACTACCTACAATTCCGGGGACGATACAGCAAACCATTTTTGTTCTAACGATTGACAACTTTAAACGAGTGAACCTTTTGAACGTGAAAAACTTTTGTTAGTTTGAAATGTGAATTGTTTCTTGATCCAATGTCTGAGGACAGCACCCGATAACGACATTTCTTTCCCGTGCGGCAGGCTGCGTCGTACACGTTTTCGACTACACTCTCCTGAATGAATAGGCGACTGACGAAAATTAGCAAGTACTTGAGTTTTGTGCTCAAACATGAACCGGCGTCCATTGGGTTGAAGCTCGATTCGGAGGGATGGGTGGACGTGGAGACTCTCGTTACCAGCGCGAATTCGCATGGGAAGTCGCTCGCGGTAGATCACGTTCGTGAAGTCGTCGCGCAGAGTGATGAAGTTCGTTTTCAACTGAGCGATGATGGACTGCGAATTCGGGCACTGCGCGATGGGAAGAGAACGCTGTGACGCTGATTCCGATCGATGTTCCAGAGCCCTGAGTTCAGCCTCGCGAATCGCGAGGCTGAATCTCGCGTTTGTCTTTGCCTTAGTGATTGCAGGCTGGAGGAAACGGGTTTCCCAAACTACGGTACGACGATCCAAGCGATTAAGACCTCAGAATAAATTTCCAGTGCAGAGATGTCGATTTCGCTGAATCTGGCTCGACTATTTATCAAACAATCAACATCCACGCGGAGGGAATTCCGATGTCCGACACATCTAACACCATTCGCCTGCACCGTGTCCTGCGTGCCCCTGCAGAACGCATTTACAGAGCATTTCTCGATCCCGACGCCTTGTGCCGATGGCTGCCGCCATATGGATATCTGGGGAAAATTGATCGGATCGACCCGCAGGTAGGTGGCACTTTCCACATGACTTTCACCAACTTTGGAACCGGGGATAACCACTCGTTTGAGAGCAAATTTCTGGAGCTTGTTCCCGGCGAACGAGTTCGTTTGGCCGACAAATTTGATGATCCAGGACTCGTAGGAAACATGACCAAAACCATCATGTTGCGATCCGTCAGTTGCGGTACGGAAATGGAGATCCTGCATGAAGGGCTGCCCTCCGCCATCCCAGCGGAGATGTGTTACCTAGGTTGGCAAGAGTCGCTGCTGCAACTGCAACGACTTGTCGAACCAGAGATTCCGTCAGGCGAGTGAACCCCAGTAAAACACTCACGAACCAAATTACAAAGAATGTTCACACCATGAATGGTTTACCAACGATGAATGACGGACAAAAAGCATGTCAAAAATGATCTTTATCAACTTACCCGTGGTCGATCTCAAGTCTTCCATGGTTTTTTATGAGGCACTTGGCTTCGAGAACAAGCGCCAATTCACTGATGACACGGCGGCGTGCATGGTTTGGAGTGAGTCGATTTACGTGATGTTGTTGACTTACGAAAAGTGGCAAACTTTCACTAGTCGTCCGATCCCTCCGACGTCATCGAGTGAAGTGTCGCTGACCCTATCTTGCGATAGTCGCGAAACGGTGGACAAACTCAACGACATAGCTGCCAAACTCGGCGGAACCGCCGACATCAATCCGAAACAGGATTTAAGTTTTATGTACTGTCGCGACCTCGTGGACTTGGACGGGCACATTTGGGGGATGATGTGGATGGATATGTCGGCAATGCCTACTGAGTAAATGCAACAGGAGATGGACAACGATCGTGGCGCGGAACGGTAGAGATTCGCCCACTATTCCCACTGCCAAAACGCTCGAATAATGTAAATTCCGTGACTGCGTGTCTCGTTTTTGACACAGCCTGATCGAATGTTGCGAAAAATATTAGTAACCACCTTTAACAAGGACATGCACGATGATTCAAACTAAAATGCTATTGATCGCTATCTCGATATCGACTTTGCTCAGTTCAGCAGCCAATGCTCAACAGCCCGAGTTTCCGGGTCCGGAGAAAGAACACAGGTGGCTTCACAAGTTCGTTGGCGAGTGGACGACAAACTCTAAAGCTTCGACGGGACCGGATCAGCCACCAATGGAGTGTAGTGGGACCATTGAATCGCGCATGATCGGCGAGTTCTGGGTCGTAAACGAGATGCAAGGTACACCCCAGGGCATTCCGATGCGGGGCTTGCAAACGATCGGCTACGACGCGACAAAGAAAAAGTACGTGGGCACCTGGGTCGATTCGATGATGAATCACCTGTGGATCTACGAAGGAACGGTTGACGAATCCGGCAACAAGTTGACGCTTGAAGCAGACGGTCCCAACTTTATGGGTGACGGTGAAGTCGCGAAGTTCCGCGATGCCTACGAATTCAAGTCGCCGGACCACATCATCGTTTCCTCATCCATGCTCGGAAGCGATGGGAAGTGGGTCACGTTCATGACCGGGGAGTCGAAGAAAACGACGGCGTCGGCAGAATAGACTTGCACGCAAGCAAACAAAGGTGCCAGGAGAAGTACGGTTCGGCATGACATTTGCGCCATTACGACAAATCGGCGGGCGTTCCGCCAAGTCGACACGTCGTAAGCCAGTTGGAGCGCAAGCCTAAATTCCTTTGTCAAAGCGAACTAGTGCGTCATCCAGACTTAATTTGAGGGTAAAGTCGCTTTAGCTTTGTACGCGCGTCGTCGATTTTGAATTGCCAGTCGACGCCACGTTGCTTTTCGTTGGTGCGTTTGGCCCACGCCGCGATTTCGCTTTGCAATTC
>JBGSIA010000109.1:0-87317 GCA_041751935.1 Pirellulaceae bacterium
GTTACGGACTGTTCATTCGCCTTTGGTTGCTCTCCACCTTTTCTGTTGAAAACGCAGTTACCATTGGCTACGGGGCGGTAACGGCTTCCCCGATCAGGACTTTCACCCGATAATTCAATCGCCTTCACAGGCGCACTAGCCGGAGTCGCAAGACTTCGGTATCGGTCAGGAAACCGCGGCCGTTGGCCTGGGCTATGCAAAAGAATGGCCCTTTGGGTCGAGAAGCGAGTTCACAGTGTTAAATCGATTTACGTATGCTGAGGTTCTTAGAGTTCGTTAAATCCATGACGGGTAGGATACGTGATGTCACCTTGGATACATTCGATGCGGATGATGCTTCTGGTGATTGTGTGCAGCTTGCTGCTGGCGAACCCTGGGGATGCTCAATCGCCAGAAGCTGAGTCGGAGGGAATCAAAATCGAGGACGGAGCTAGAATCATTGAGTTGGCTGCGCCGCCGCCAGAAATCGCATCGTTGCTAAAGCAAGGAAATATTCGCTTTGTCGTTGGTGAGCCGGTGAGGCCAGCTTCGTCGTTGTTGCCCAACGGACGTCGATTCGAAGCACTAACTGACTACAACATCAAATACCGCTACAAATCCGAAAAACGCTGGCGCCGTGGAAGCGATCCGGCGGAGTTGTTGATCACTGTCCAATGGCGTAACGTTGCACTGGATATCAGTCACGTGGTCTGGTTCCGCGAACTGCCCGATGGAGAGCGAGCTTGGACTGATCGGTTGATGCGACACGAACTGGATCACGTTCGAATTTCCAGTGACCCCAAACTGGAAAATCAATTCAAGGCACGCTTGCGGGAGAATTCAAGGATCACTGCTAAAGTTCCATTGAACGAAACGCCTACTCTAGCTTCCGTCAGTCGACTAGTCGACCAACATGCCGAATTGTTGTTCGGCGAGATTCTTTCACTCGTCGAGATTCGATACAAGGAACTTGATCGGCTAACGAACCACGGCCAATTGGACTTGCCAATACCATCGTCGCCAGATCAACAGGGACGATCCACGGAGCCAAACTAACCTTGGGTAAATTCTGGCAAGCAAATCACTTCGCCTCCCTTAGTTGCGGACTCATGGGCGCAAATGCCTGTACAGGTCCAGTTGGCACTGGTTACTGCGTTGGGCCACGGATCACGGTCTTCAGTGAGTGCTGAGATAAACTCGTGAACCATGTGTGGGTGAGAACCGCCGTGCCCGCCACCTTGGATAAATGATAAGTGCTCGGCATCGTGAATTTCTGCGGGCAACGTGAATCGACGAATCGATTCAGGAAGCAAATGAGCATAGTCGGGAACTTCGACTTTCTCAGGTATCTCGTGTTCGGGTTTCTTTGCCGTGTGGATCACGTGCGGCTCGTTCTCAACCAATGTCCACTCAAAACTTTTCTTGGTGCCGTATACGTCAAAGCTCTCGCGATACTGGCGAGCAACATCATACAAAAATCGCCAGATGTGCGCTGAAACATCGCTGTCCTTCAACTTGATGTGACAACTCTCCACCGCAAACTTACTGCCGGATTTCTTCGCCACGTCATCACGCACCGTTCCCGACCCGAAGCAACTGACGGATTCAGCAAGCGAGTTCATCAACCCCAAACAGGGACTGACAACGTGCGTCGCATAGTGCATCGGGATCATGGCTTCCCAGTAGTTCGGCCAACCGTCCATGTCCTGTGGATGGGATGCAGCAAGGTACTGCACTTTTCCCAGTTCACCCTTCTCGTACATCTCCTTGATGAACAGGAACTCGCGGCTGTAAACAACCGTTTCGGCCATCATGTACTTCAAGCCGGTTGCTTTCACCATTTCCACGATCTGGCGGCACTCGTCGATGGTTGTCGCCATCGGCACGGTGCACATCACGTGCTTGCCCGCGCCAAGTGCCTTGAGCGACATCCACGCATGATCGGGAATGGGGCTGTTGATGTGGACAAAGTCGATCTCTTTATCAGCTAGCACGTCGTCATAGCTGGTGTATCGCTTGGCGATGCCAAACTCGTCGGCTGACTTTTTTAACTCGGTGTCGTTGCGACGGCAAAGTGCCACAATGTTGGCGTTGGGATACGCCGCGTAGATCGGGATAAATTCCGAACCAAAGCCCAAACCAACCATGGCTCCATTGAACGTTTTGCTCACGACTTCACTCTTCTCATTAAGACCAAGGGAATCACGTTACCGACAAGATGATGGCCATATTGTGGCCAGAAGGCAATCCATCGCCAGGAGGTTACGCGTAGAAATTATGAGACATTTCACTTCTTTGCAACTCGACGAGGCCGCAGGACCAATGACGGTTGGCACCGACAAACGAATTGGAGCGCAATGAAATGAGCCGCATGTTTACGAGGACCTGCAGCTAGAACGTCGCGTGCGTTGCCTATCGTCGAACGTTCACAGAAACACGACCCAAGCGGCTGAAAGGCGTCCCTGCCGCCGGAGGCACAACGTCAATTTGATCTCTGCCCGGAGTAGCTGTCGGCGGAGTAGTCGTCGGCGGAGTAGTCGTCGGTGGAGTAGTCGTCGGTGGAGTAGTCGTCGGTGGAGTAGTCGTCGGTGGAGTAGTCGTCGGTGGAGTAGTCGTCGGCGGAGTAGTCGTCGGTGGAGTAGTCGTCGGCGGAGTAGTCGTCGGTGGAGTGGTCGTCGGTGGAGTGGTCGTCGGTGGAGTAGTTGTTGTTGGAGTGGTCGTCGGTGGAGTGGTTGTTGGTGGAGTGGTTGTTTGGTCGCTTAACGCATCGAGCAAGTTCGTCAAGAAACTGATCAGCCAATTCAATATTGGGAATGGTTGGTCCCAAAACATTTCACAGTTCGAGACCTCTTCGGAACTCGCCGAAGGTGAATCATTCTTGGAGTCCGTTGACGGCGAAAGCGTTTCATCCACCCAACTGGCAAACGCGTCGACTCGTGTATTGAATGCAATGTCACCGAGCGATGAATCCGCTGTTGTTCCCCCTGATGTTACGCAGGCAATGAACAGTTCGCCATCGATTTCAATGTAACCAGGGCCGCCTGAATCACCAGCAGCAGTATTCGTTTCGCTGTCATCGTCAAACGTCCAGTTCACGAGCGTGTCAGAGACATCGTCGATCGTCGTTATACCGACACGTTTGATGCCAAACGTATCATCGCTTCCGTTGTTCGCGGTACCCGTCGCACCGTATCCGACGATGAACAACAAATCGCCAACGACGGGGCTCTCGCGAAAAATATTTGACGGCTCAATGTTTAGGACTGGCTCGTCAAGCTCCAGAATTGCAATGTCGTTGTCTATCGCTCGCGAATCGTAATCAGGATGGATGATGATCGCTGTCGTGCGGTAGACCTGTCCGTCCAATTCAAACGTTCCTGAGGTTTCGGATTCAATCACCTCGGCACAGTGTGCGGCTGTCAGCACATGCGTTGACGAAATTAATGTCCCCGTGCAAAAACCACCGAGATCGGTGTCACCGACAATGCCCACTGATGGGTATTCGTCGGTTTCATTTCCCAACAAAATGCGCGGCAAAAACTCTGCTGAATGAACAGAATTGCCAACACCTACTAAGCCGACAACACACAACAGAAAGGCTAGGCAAGATGCGTAGCCTGTTTTTGAGAAGGGCAACATTCTGATCGCTCCGCGGGATGAAAAGCCAAACTCTACTAACAACCCCGCCCGCGTAACTGGGTTCCGGTGTCACGGTGGATTATTCAAGTTGCATCACGATCCGTCTACCGCTGAGACACGTTCATTGTCGATCGTTGCGGTGTCGGAATCGATGTCAACGTGGTACTCGAAAGCCCCTTCGTCAACCGATGTCCAATCTTGCAGTGACAAACCCACCGATCGCAAATCGTCCAGTGACTCGGGCCAGTGGTTGTTTGCCAATCGGTATCGGTGTAGTCCGATGGTGGTGAGCACCAACCGACGTTTCGTTTCTGTCGATTTGAGTTGGTCTGCGTAAGTAGTGACCGCTGGTAAGTAAGGGGCTAGCGTATCACGCAGATCGCGATGCGAAAGAAAGCAATCGCTGATTGAGGTCGCTGTCAGTGCCGCATACCACTGCGCTGCTCGGGCGTTTTGCGCTCGCATTACCAAGCCAAAGTAACCGGACTCACCGATGCGAACGTCGTCGTCGATTGCTTGAAGAATACGATTCATCCGAGTTGCTGCGATGGTTACCGTATTGGTCGGCTGACGCTGATTGTTAACGAGAAACTCGATGTCATAAGTCAAGCGAAAGTTGGTTGCTCCCAGGCCTCCAAGTGTCATTGCCCGTTCAGCTTCGATGACGGATTGCCAGCGCTTCGCAATATCCGGCATCGGGCCGACGATCTGGGACAGTTCCAGCAATTGCTCATCATTCCATGATGCATCGTTCAGCGCTTCCTGAGTTCGCCGGTACTGTTTACTGAGCAAGTCCGATCGATACGAGTCGCCAGCAATCGATGCCAACCAATCGAATGCTGCGAGACATCCCGATTCTGTTCGCAGCGCCTGGATCGCGCGATCGTACTGCTTTTCCTTCACTGCATACACGAACTCGGTGGCAGCTAAGCGACTGCATACGTCGACAATCCCATCTGGCGCCAGTTTGTTTTGCCGCCCATGATCAAGTTCTTCATCAAAAACAAGCGGAATCCAAACCGTCGATGGTTTCTGTGTCAGTTGCCGCAATCGCCGTAGCAGTGGCTCGGCGCCAGCCAGCAACGCTTTGTCGAGGTCACGTTCCCAAGCTTCCCGCACCAGTCGATTCTCGTTCGGAGCGTTCTCGCTAGGCTCTCTGGGGACCGACGACGATTCCGCACGATATCCTGCCTGAGTCACGTTGAAAATCGGGTGCATAACCTCAAACCAAGCACTGGAACTGGCTTGTGACGAGGAAGCGAAAAAATGCTTGGACAGCGACAGCTCATCGTAAGGCAGCCCCGCGCTGCGAATCTGGTGGATACGGTGTCGAATCGAAATCGCTGCAGTTAGCTGGATGCCGACCCACCAAGTAACCACAGCTAACAGGAGGATCAAGGGACACAGTGCTATCCAAAATGATCGCATTGCGAGAAGTGACTTGCGTTTCATTTCAATGCCTCTAACCACTCACGGCCTGTTTGCTCCCAACCCGCGCCCCATTGCGTAGCGATGGTGGGAGACAGCATCGCATCCAGGCTGCTGTATTCTTCTATGTCATCGATTCGCAAGTAGGGTCCCGCTGGATCAGCGCCATAGTATTGAGGCGAGCGATTCGTGACCTGGGCGAGATACTCTCCCGGAAACTCGCCGTATCCCCGCCGCGAATCGTCAATGTATTTAAGCAACACCTTGAATAGATTCTCACGCTCACGCCAAAAGGTAAGTCGTTCGAAAGGCGATAGTCCGAGAACATCTTTTCGCGTCAGGACGATGCCGCCAATGTTTAGACTGTCTCGCCACTGCTCCAGTCGCTTACTATAAAACTCCAGATAGCTCATCACCAACGCCCTACGTCTCGCTTCCCAGCGTTCATCGTTTGCGCCAACTTGGCGCACGATCGCTGCGAACGTTTCCGGGTCCAGACGCCCGCGCGTTTCCGAGTGATTCAACTCTACAAGCAACAGAATTTCCAACCAATCGGCAGTTTCCTGAGACGCTAGTGTCGTACTACGACGCAATCTAGCAACCAGTCGTTGCCCCAACCGCATCCAATCACGGTACTCCTGCAGTCGCTTCTCGTTGGCTGGTTTATCATCTGAGCGGCCATTGGTATCCAGCGTCAATCGCAACGTCACAACATGGCTTTGCCAAGCGGTTAGCTGGTATCCAATTGCTGGTACACTCCATGTGTCATTGGGGACCCAACGAGAAAGCTTTTCAAACGCAGTGCGACGCAGGGCGTCTAAGTCGACGGCGGCGAATCGCATCTCTTTTTGCTTTGCGGGGTCCTCGAAATCCTGCCATCTCGGCTCAACGGTGGAATCGGCATACAGATTGATTTCCTTCACTGCGGTGGCTGCATAGCGCTCACCGTCGATTTTGAGTTGTTGCCTCTCAGCGAAACTGAACCCTGGCATCGTTAACGAAACGACCGTGTACGGTGCGGCGGCAATCAGCAGGGCGAGGACTAACAGCGATGCGTGACGAAACCAGTAACCAAGGCCCCCGCGACCATCCATCCAACGCGGCATCATCCACCACGTCGCAAACATAGGGATGCCCACCATGCTGACCAGCAGCATCGGTAGCGACGTTCCAAATTCCCACGTGCGTGAGAATGCGAAACCCACGGCTACGGTGGCAATGATCGGGGCCATCAGGGCCGCCATCGCTGCTGGCTTAACCAGTTGTCCAACCCATTGTGAGAACGCATACAAGATCGCAATTCCCACAACCACGTGACTCACGGTTTCTTTTTGCGAATGAGAATGCTGTCGATCCAAAGGCAGAATAAAAAGCCAGGCAGTTGTATAGACGACGATGAGAAAGCCACAGGGGATAAGATGCCGAGTCCACCACACGCGAGTTGGGCTGACTCCACGCTCTGCAAGAAAGCGAACGCGGTTATGAACGTTATCACCATGGAACGCTAACATCGCCATCCAGCTTGCAGTGCTGTAGGCAATGATCATGCACACGGCGCCTAAGCTTGTCGGGCCAAGGCGTTCGCTATAGTTATTCCATATCACTGGCAAGCAGGCAAAAAACACTGCAATAATAGTGATGACCATCGCGCGGTTCTGGTTGCGGAATTGCCAAACCAGCGAGTTTGCCGCAGTCGGCGGAATCATCTTGGTTGCAATGTCACCACGCAAGCGGTCGGTGATTTGTGACAGTATCTGAGTCGCAATTTCCTTTGGCGATCGTTTTCCGTTCGAAGGTGCAACGGTTACCGCCGAGCCGAGTTCTCGCATCGCGGTACGGTATCCGAATCGTCCAACGACAAGCATGCCCAGTAAGGTCATGCCGAGAGTTAACCAAATGGGTTCGTCCTCGATAAAATAGCGTTGTGGGTACTGCAGCTTGGTGTACGTGAACATGATCGCGACGTTGATCGCTGCAGGAATGACCGCCAGCGGCAGCACGGCGAGCAGACCGACCAACGTCGAGCGAGCCATCCATGCAGTCGTGAATCCGCAGATCAACAAGTAGATCGAGTTGACGAACAGCCGAAGCTGAAACGAAGCGGGTAGCCGATCCGGGAACGACTGGGTTGAGAAGGCTGCTGCGATAGCTTGAATCAATCCAGTGATCATCCACAGGGCCAGTAAACCAACCAGCCCGACAACGAATGGATTCAAGACTAACTCACGAGGACCGATCGGCAGCGATGTTAGCCAAGTCAACGAACGAGCCTCTTTTTCGCTACCGACCAAAATCGCGCCGGCTCCAACAGCGAACAAGATCGGCGGCACCAGCGACAACATGGCAAGTGTCATCTGCACATCCTGCATCCACGTCAAGTACGCCATGACCAACATCAGTAGCGCCGTCAGGCACAACAGCGCGACGGCCAACGGCAACGCTTGCCGTGTTTCCTTCCAACACAATCTTGCGGTAGGCGTCGACAGGCTCATCATCGCACCTCCGAATTCACAGTCGGTGGCACCACCGCGCTGGGGTCGCTCGGACGCTGCAACAACGCATCAATTCCGCGCGTGCAGGCGACGAACAACTCTTCCAGACTCGCGGCGCGCTGAGTCACCTCAAAGACTCCGAACGAAGACCGCAGTAGCGTCTCGTTTTGTGCCGTAAAATCACGCACAATCATGCGTCGTTGTCGGCCTTTGGTTTGTTCACTGAGAACTTGCGATGGCGAGTCCAGCGATGGTAGTGAAGTCAGCGGATCGTTCAACTTCACCGTCACTTCGCTGATCGAGTCACGTAACTCTGCGAGCCCACCGACAAGTTGGATGCGACCGTGATGCAGAATTCCAACTTGGTCCGCGACACGCTCGACTTCATTGATTTGGTGACTGGAAAGGAACACCGTTCGACCCGTCGCTGCACGGTCAATCATGCTTTCAAGAAACTCACGACGAACCAGCGGGTCCAGACCTGAGGTTGGTTCGTCCAAGATGAGTAGTTCTGGATCGTGAGCTAACGCCAGGCTAAGCGCTACCTTGGCTCGTTGCCCTTTACTCAACTCTTTGATCTTGCGAAGCGGCGGCAGTTCATACCGCTTGATCAACTCACGATAAGTCTGCAGATATCCATCGGGGTAAAAGCCAGATGTGAACCAGCCGATTTCGTGGACTCGCATCCAATCGTACATGGTAGGTGAATCCGAGACGTAACCGATGCGTCGGCGAATCTCCAGCGCTTGCCGTGTCGGGTCCATTCCACACACGCGAGCAGTCCCGGCCGACGGTGGTTGAAAGCCTGTCAGAATGCGAATCAGTGTCGTCTTGCCGGCTCCATTTTCGCCTAGCAGCGCAAACACCGTTCCCGGCTTCACTGACAAGTCAACGCCGCGGAGTGCATCACAATCTTTGTAGTGCATTTCCAAACCGCTGACCGAGACCACGTCGGTAATGGTTGAATTCGATGAGTTCATGTTGACGCATCACCATCGGAAGAAGAGGAAGAGCCATTGCCGGACAAAGAAGAAGTCGACGAGACAGTGCGAATCGAGCCATCGAGTGACTGCAGTTCGGTGTCGAGCATTTCACGAATTTGGTCCGCAGTCAGCCCACCGTGCAGCGCCTCGGAAAGTGCTCCACGAAGACGAGCAGCGATCAACGTTCGTCTCGCTAGACGACATTTCGCGGGAGCATTGACACAGACCACGACTCCGCGACCTCGCAACAATTCCGTGATCCCCTCGGTTTGCAGTTGCTGGTAGGCCCGCGCGACAGTGTTTGGGTTGATCGCCAATTCACCGCTGAGCTGGCGAGCGCTCGGCAAAAGCTGTTGCGGCAGCAAACTGCCCTCGGCAATGGCGAATTTCACCTGCCGGACGATCTGTTCGTAGATCGCACAGTCGTCGGCAGGATCGATCGAGAAAAACATGCCGCCTCCCAGGAACGCGATACCTAGCGGATTGGTGTACTGGGTACATGGTACGGCGGACGTGCATTGTTGTCAATCGTGTTGCGGTGATTTGGGTGAGAGAATTTCGGTGCTCGATGCCCCCCCGGTAGCTCGATGCCCATCGGTAACTTGCAAACTGGCGAAGTTTCGTTATCCAACTATGATGGGTTAACGATTGAACTGGGACTTCTTATCAATTCTCGCTTGGGCGATTTATGGCTCGGTTATGTACCTTTTTCGCTCTATTGCTTGCGGTTCCCTTCGGCGCAAGGGCTCAGTTGCCGGACCTCGGGTTCGTTGCGCCAGGCGAAAATGTGACGGCGCCGACGGATGTGCCGCCGACTGAGAGAGCCGATCCGCTTTCCGACCAATTGCGATTGCGGGCGGCGTCAATGAATGAACTCGAGGTTGCTGAGGCCGTCGCTGCCATGGCCCGAGTTGGTTTGTGGAAGGAAGTGGATGAAACCTTGGCCAGGGCCGCGACGCGAAAGCAAGACGATGCGACCGCGGCCGCGATGGCTCGCCGGATCGGTCCAAACCTGTTGATGAAAATTTCACAGGCAGAGGAAGTGAACCAACCGGCGAAAAATCTCGTTCGCATGTTGGCCGAGAAACTGACTGCGGACAACTCGTCGCCAGCTCGATTGCAACAGGCGATCAACGATTTGGATGATCCGAGCGTCGACAAGCAGCTTGGGGCGATACGCGTATTGTTGTCTGGAGGTAACGCGTCGATTGTGGCATTGGTCCAAGCGATAGTAGCGGACGATCCGCCATCGGATCGGGACACGATGTTACGGACGATGTTGCGACTCGGTGATGGTGGCGTGATGGCGCTGCGGCAATTGGCAACCTATGGCAATGAATCCGTTCGCTCCAATGCGTTGCTCGCGATCTCGCGGATCGATCGCGAACGATTTGCGGCGGATTTGGTTGCAGCGTTCCATGCGGCGAACGCAACCGACGAGGAACGCCAGGCTGCGGCGGTCGCGTTTCGCAAGATGGCTTTGTCAGTTCCGTCACGAAATGAGGCGATTGAGTATCTGGTTGATGATCTGCGTCGCGCTCGCGAGTTAGTGGACCTCACGGCTGGTGATGACGAAATCGCGACGGTTTGGAGCGTTTCCTCAGATGGCGAAAACATCACGAGCACCGAGACCTATGTGTCGATTGCGGCTAAACATGCTGCGGCGAACTCAGCAACGCGTTTACGTCGATTGGGCGAACTGCCGCAACCGATGATCATTGATGCCCTGATTTCGGACTTGAGTTATCGCGTCACCGTTGATCCGTTGTGGGGTGGTGAAAAGCAAACGCAACCGATACGGGAGTTGTACGGTGATGTCACCGTCTTCTCTGCAGCATTTTCCACGGCGCTCGCGCGAGAAGACTGGGCGGCGATGATAGGGATCGTCCAGTTAGTCGGTGACGACAATGTCGCTAACGCCGAGCAGTGGTTGGCTGGAGAAGGCGGGCAACCATCCGCCTTAGTGCAAGCTGCTCTGTCCCCGATCCCTCGCGTTCGTTTTGAGGCGACTGCGGCTATCGCTCGGCTGCAACCTGACTCTTCGTATCCGGGAAGCAGCCAAGTTAGTAAAACGATCGCTGAGATGTCGCGACTGAGGGAACGACCGGTTGCGATCTTGGTCGAAACGATTCCCGAGTTGCTCAGTCGGCAGGAGTCATTCCTGTCATCGATGGGTTTCCACGTGGAAATTGTTACGAGCGTTGCGGAACTGGAGCGTCAGATCGAAATGGGCGGCGATTTAAGACTCATTTTGAGCAAGACAGCGTTGGCCGATGCGCGACCGATCGAAATGGTTGACCGTGTGCGACGATTGCCAAGGGGAAAGATGCTGCCCATTATTTTCTATGGTGAGGAAGCGAACGTGCTTGGTGCAACTGAGTTTGATGTGCCCACGGTTCAGATTCCGCAGCCAAAATCGGTGACGCCCATCGTCCAGTTGGTGCAGAAATGGAGCGGTCGAGCCAGTTTACCGCCGCTGGTCCAAGGTGAACGCAACGTGTTCCAGAGTATTGGACGCGACGCGTTGGGTTCACGGTAGCTTGGGCAGCTACCTATCGCAATTCGCGTTGGTGCGGTATTGTCACGGTCGCTTTAACGGGCTCGTGGATGAGGCGGAATCGACGATTCTCGCGGCTTGTTCGTTTCGGTTGACCGTTTGACGACTATCAATGGCGATTTTTGGCGCGGCACACTCCAGTTCTTCCGGCACATCCATTCCTGGAATCATCGGCAACTCGCCGGCGATGCAGGAGGTGTACCGCATCACGCGCCGTGTCGCCGGCAGCAACGCATCAGTACTGATTCTCGGCGAAACCGGTGTCGGTAAAGAATTGATCGCTGGCGCGGTTCACCGGTTAAGCCATCGCAGTGGAGGCCCCTTTGTTCGAGTGAACTGCGGCGCCCTGAGCGAGAGTTTATTGGAGAGCGAACTGTTCGGCCACGTCCGTGGAGCGTTCACCGGCGCAGTCGCGAACCGTGCGGGCAGGTTCGAGGCGGCTCATCAGGGAACGATATTCCTCGACGAAATCAACAGCACGACGTTGACTCTGCAAGTCAAACTTCTGCGAGTGTTGCAGGAGAAGGAGTTCGAGCGCGTCGGTGACACCAGTTCCCTAAGCTCCGATGCGCGAGTGATCGCCGCCAGCAACCGTGATCTGATGCAGCAGGTGCGAGAGGAAAAGTTTCGCGAGGACTTGTACTGGCGGTTGAATGTGGTGCCCATTGAAATTCCGCCACTGCGCCAGCGTCGGGAGGATATTCCGATGCTCGTTTCGTTTTTTCTGGAGCATTACAACGAGGTAAACGATCGCTACGTTGCCCATATCGATCCGGCGGCGATGCAGGGGCTGCAGGACTACCATTGGCCAGGCAATGTGCGGGAATTGCAGAACTATGTCGAGCGCGCCGTCGTGATGAGCGAAACGGACGAGCTCACCATGGATTTGTTACCGCGTTGCGTAACCTCAGGTGCATCCGCTAATGAAAACGCGAGCGAATCGACCAGCCCACTAGATCTGGAATCCTTGACACGGCAGGTCGTTCTGCAGGGATTGAGCGAGGCGGGCGATGATACCGATGGCGTTCACGCTCTGATCGTGGATCGCGTCGAGAAGGCGCTCATTGCACGCGTACTGGAGACCTGTGGCGGCGTACAAACCAAGGCTGCTTCAAGGTTAGGTATCAACCGCAACACGTTGCATAAGAAGATTAAGGATTTTGGCCTTAGCGACGAGTGACCCCATCACGAACGACTAAATCGGCGACGATACTAAATCGGCGACGATATCGCTTCATCCAAGACTTGTTCGTTGACATAAATCGGAAGCGGTGGCGAGAACGTAACGGCAACTGCAATCGCATCACTGGGGCGCGAATCGATCTCGATCATTTCGCCGTCGGCCTTTTTTAGACGCAGTTTGGCGAAGTAGGTATGTTCGCTGAGTTCGCTGATCACCACGCTATCCAGCGTTGCTCCGAGCGTCTGTGCGACACGAACGATCAAATCATGGGTAAGCGGGCGAGGTGGTTGATAGTCCTCTTTGACGCGGCGATCGATGTTGGTCGCCTCGAAGATTCCGATCAAGATCGGGAACTCGCGTTCGCCGTCAACTTCGCGCAAGTAGATGACTTGGTTGTCTGTCAATTCAGAGATAATGATCCGAGCCAATCTCATTTGCACGGGCATGAGCGACACTCACCGAAGAGGAGGAAACTGTGTCGAGCCATCCCAAAGCAGCGACACATCAACAGATTATAAGCGATCCAGCGAAGGTTGCATTGACCCAAGCGAAGGAAATTCCAAGTGAAAACTGGGGAACAGTCTTTCACGCCGAAACACAAATGAGGTTGAGTGGTAGCGTTCGAAAGGTAAACTCAAGTCGATACCTAGGTAATTCAACTGCCGCGAAGTCGTCGCAATTCTGCTTCGAGTTCTCGCAATCGGTCTTCAGCAACAAGGCGAGCCGCTCGCTCCTGTTCCGCTCGGCGATACTCTTTATCAGCCCGGTGTTGTTCAGCTTCAGCCCGGTGTTGTTCAGCTTCAGCTCGGCGTTGTTCCGCTTCGGCTCGCTTGAGGTTTGCTTCCGCTTCGGTCAATAATCGCTCTCCGGAAGCCAAATCAAACATCTCAAGATTCAGTCCATCCAGACGAAGACTAAATCCTAGTGTTTGGCAGGCAATTGCACCATCAACTGGGGCAATTTCATGTAGCACACCCGATTTCAAGCGGTAGCCTTGCAAGCTCGGAACTAAATACTGGCCGGTTGGATCGTAGAGAAAATACTCACTGACCCCCATTCGCTCGTAAACGATTGGCTTGTGAACCATGTCGTCCGTACTCGTTCCCCGCGAGGTCACTTCAAAAACAACATCAGGAACACGTTGCTCTTCCCACGTCTTAAACACTCGCCGATCACCAGGTTCACAATCGAGCACAACCATGTCATCGGGAACAATAAACTTCGTCAACTGGCCCGGTTCGTAATAGACAAGAACGTCGCTCGCGACATAGACCCGTTGATCGCGATAGCGATAACTGAGTCGATCCAAAATTCGAATCATCCATCGACGATGTGTATCCGTTTCGCCCATGGGAAGACCATCTGATTCTGGATAATCAATTTGCTCAATCGACTCTGCGGTACTCATATCAATCACCTGAGAATCGTGTTGCTTAGCGTGACGGGCAGCTTGCCGATACGAGCCAGCCGCCCTTTCCGATACACCCTATTCTACACTCTCACGCGGTGATCGGCACCTAGCGATTAGCCTTCCAAGCGGAAGATCGTTGTCGCAAGCGGCGGCAAGTCGACCAGGATACTGTCAAGACGGCCATGTTCACCAACCCCGGTGGTTTGGCGACCCGGATAATTGCCAACGTTACTTCCACCGTAAGCACTGCTGTCGCTGTTGAAGATCTCTTTCCAGTAGCCGCTTTGTGGTGCTCCGACGCGGTAGCCTTGGCGAACCACTGGCGTGAAGTTGCTGCAGACAATGAGTGGCGCTGTACCGTCGAATCCCTTTCTCAAGTAGGCCAGCACACTGTCGTCGGCATTCATGCAATCGATCCACTCGAAACCTTCGTGCGAGAAGTCGATTTGATGCAACGCGGGATTCTCGATCACAAGTTTGTTCAAATCCGCAACCAAGTTTTGAACTCCACGATGTGTGTCGAAGTCCAAGAGTTCCCACTGCGGACCGACATCGTGATGCCATTCGTTCCACTGGCCCAGCTCGCCGCCCATGAACAGTAGCTTCTTGCCGGGGTGCGTCCACATGTAGGAGTACAGCAAGCGCAGGTTAGCGAATTTCTGCCACATATCTCCAGGCATTTGGCTCAACAATGCGCCTTTGCCGTGAACAACTTCATCGTGCGAGAGCGGCAGCATGAAGTTTTCTGTAAACGCATAAATCAAGCTAAACGTCAGCTCGTTCTGATGCCAACGACGGTGGATTGGTTCGTTCTTCATGTACCGAAGAGTATCGTTCATCCAACCCATGTTCCACTTGACGGTAAAGCCCAAGCCGCCATCGGTAGTCGGTTTGGAAACGCCGGGCCATGCTGTGGATTCTTCTGCTGCGGTGATCACACCGGGAAAACTCGCATGCACTGCGACATTGAATTCGCGGAGGAATTCGATCGCTTCCAGGTTCTCGCGGCCACCAAATCGATTCGGAATCCAATCGCCTTCTTCGCGGCTGTAGTCCAAATACAACATGGATGCCACAGCGTCGACACGCAAGCCATCGATGTGATACTTGTCCATCCAGAACAATGCGTTGGCGACAAGAAAATTGCGAACTTCGTTGCGACCGAAGTTAAAAATCATGGTGCCCCAGTCGGGATGTTCGCCCTGACGCGGATCAGCATGCTCGTACAGCGGCGAACCATCAAACCGACGCAACCCATGCGCGTCTTTGGGGAAATGTGCGGGTACCCAATCGATCAATACTCCGATGCCGTGCTGATGCATGTGGTCGACAAAGAACATAAAGTCCTCGGGCGAGCCATGGCGGCTGGTGGGTGCGAAGTAGCCAACTGTTTGATAACCCCACGAGCCTGAGTAGGGATGCTCGCTGACTGGCATCAACTCGATGTGCGTAAAGTTCATGCGGTGACAATAGTCCGCCAGTCTCCTGGAAAGGTCACGATAGTCGAGCCAGCCGTGTGTACGACCGAGGCCCTTTTGCCACGAACCGAGATGAACTTCGTAAACGTTCATCGGCATCTTTAGCGGATCGCTGTTCTTGCGGCGCTCGATCCAATTGTTATCGCTCCAGCAGTACTGGTTGATGTCCGCGACGATCGAAGCCGTTAGCGGAGGCAGTTCCGCGGCAAAGCCCATCGGGTCGCTCTTATCGATCCACTCGCCATGATGTGTGTGGACGCGGAACTTATATCGATCGCCGATTTTGGCGGCAGGAATGAACAACTCCCAAATGCCCAAATTCGGGTGCGACCACGCAACGCTGCCGCGCCCGTCCCAACTGTTGAAGTCGCCGACGACTTGCACGCTACGAGCGTTCGGCGCCCAAACCGCGAAGTTGACACCTTTCTTGCCGTCGACCGCGCGTACTTGAGCACCCAGTCGATTGTAAATCTGGTGGTGGCGACCCTCGCCGAGAAGATAACGGTCGAAATCGGTAAGGATGGAGGGCGCGTGGTAGGGGTCGTTGGTTTCGATCATGTCACCGGAGCTGTTGGAAATCTGGATGCGGTATCTTGATTGATCACGGTTAATACCCGCATCTTCTGCGCCCGGCTGGCCCGCGTCGACCGCCGTAGAGCAAATTGCTTCAAAAAATCCGGCCGGATGCAATCGACGCATCGGTCGCCGAACACCGCTGGCTGACTCGACAATCCATGCGCATTGAGCGTTTGGAATGTAAGTTCGCACGGCTGTCGCGGGCTCGCCGCGATAATCGATGCGGTGCGGTCCAAGCACGCTGGAAGGGTTTTCGTGTGTACCGTCAATCAAGCGGCTGATACAGGAGAGAGAAACTTCGGATCGCATCGAATAGTCCGTCCAATGGGCGTTGAAGATGGTTTGTGGGTTGGTAGGTAACGTTCGATAAATTAGTGTCGAGCTTGAAACGTGGCGTCGGCTTTTAACCGACGCTTTACGCATCGTCGACTAAAAGCCAACGCCACTCTTTGTTTGGCGGATGCTAAATAAATCGGTTGCAATCGCTAGTCAGTCGGCTGGTCGCTGCCCGGCGGTCGTGTCAATGATTGCAGTGATTTGGCGGCAGTGAGCACTCGAAGTTCAGTTTGTATCGAGTAACTCGATAGCCGAAAAACGATGGCCATGGCCGGCACTGCTGGAAGCACCGCCGCTGAGCAGCCACGATCGAAGTCGGTCTTGACCAGCGACTTCGGCCACGGACTTGCTAGTGTCCTTCGATTGTCGCTGGGCGATGTGCGGTTTAGTAGAAACCGAATGACTCGGATCGACTCTCCAAGTGGCCTTTGACAAAGGTTGATTCGAGTTGCCGGTGCGCTGATCGAAGTCAACCTGTACCTGTCCTGCACTGATCAATCGCGATGTCATCAGGCAAGCTTCGACGCGATGAATTTGCAACGCTCGATCCACACGTTTCCACAAGTCAGCGTTTTGGATGACAATTCGCCGACCGAAATGCTCCCAAACAAAATTGTTGCTTCGCCAACGCGGCAGCGAATCGGTTAGCGAACGGATCAAATAGCGATTGTTGCTGACGAGGGTGACCGAGGCTGGGCCTTCGATCGCTTCCAAACCGCGAACTGCAGCAAGTAAGGTCAAGCGATTTAAGTCGCCGCATTCTACATCGCCAGCTTCGAGTACTGGACAACCGTCCGCAGTCTCAAGTGCGAAGTGCCATCGACCGTCATCGAGATTCGTGGAGCGAGCTTCACAGACGAGCAGAAAATCGCTGGGCGACGATGCCTGTGGGGACAGAGCATGACTCGCGGGTGGCGAGAAGGTTTGCATAACGCTAGATGCCTGGCGAGAGGACATTTCGGGTGAAAGCGCGATCCGTCGCCACAATTATGCACCTAGAAACCAATCCTGATGACTCGGTGCAAAGATTTCAGTCGACAAACCTTGCCCGGCCGGATGAGTCCCGCTGTAAGAAAAACTCGCTGTTGATTACCGCGTGCCCGCACTACTGACACCAACGGCATAATGGGAATCGCTAAGGCGAGAAGGATTTATTACAGTACTGCGGCGAAAAAAGCCATGTCCGCGATAAATCGATAGCGACCAATTTACAGAAAAATATTGAAAATCATCGCACCAATTGCTTCCAATACACCACTAGCGGATGCGACAATAACGTCTTCGTGTGGGGTGCGTACTTTGTATTCTAGTGACAGGACTCAATGATGATTTGCAAGATTTGCTACCGTGTTTGTTTACCAATCCTTCTGTGCTGCGGTTTTGCGTTGTCGTCGATGACGACGTTTGCAGCGGACCACCGGGATTCGCCAAGTGTTCTCACCGACGGATCGTTGGACCTCAACGATTTGTACGCGTTCCAATCTCCCCAGTCGCCTGGGAATTTGGTAATGATCATTACAGTCAATCCCTTTGCCGGTGTGTTGAGTGGCACAACCTTCAATACCCGCGCCGTTTATGAGATCAACGTCGACACAAATCAGGATGCGAAGCCTGACTTTGCCTACCGCATCTATTTCTCGCCTGTGCGGAGTGGCACCCAACGCTTTATTGTCGTACAGCAAAATGGTCGACCCTTGGTTTCCGGCGAGACTGGACGCACGACGACGATTCGTGGCGGCGGTTTTGTTACTGCGGGCCAGTTCGATGATCCGTTCTTTTTTGATTCGGTAGGGTTCAATAACGGTCTGCAGTTCACCGGAGCTGACAATTTCGGCGCTAGTAACATCTCGGCCATCGTGCTGGAAGTTCCTCGCAGTACCTTTGGCGTCAATAATATCTCTGTCTCGTCACGGACCCTTGGTCGTATGGGTCAGTTCGATCGCGTCGGGCGACCTGCAATTAACACCGTGCTAATCCCGTCTGCATTGAAGAACACATTCAATACGACGACTCCTGACCGAGACGTCGCGCTGTTTCGCTCGACGGTCATCAACACGTTGACGTCCGCTCCGTTGAGCAATACGCCCGCCCAGGCCGCAGGACTTGCTGACGTATTGCTTCCCGATGTATTGACGATCGATACTTCCAGTAGCGCCGGTTTTCTTAACGGTCGTGCGCTGGCTGACGATGTGATTGATGCAGAATTGAACTTGTTGTCTAACGGTGCCGTGACCACTGACTTGGTCAACTCCAATGACAAGACATTCTCGTCCAGCTTCCCGTATCTAGCAGCACCTCACGTGCTTCCGTAACGCACGTGAGCCACTAACTCACGTGCTATTCAAATTGGGTAACTAGAATTCTTGGCTTCATCAAGCATGACTCGTTCTTCGCTGTTATTTCTGAATGTTGCGTTCGTCGCTTTGTTGGTTTTACCGTCACAAGTATCCGCACAGAGTGACGTCGTTACCGTAGACGACGATCCCTACTCGAAAACGTTCGAAGATTTCCAGTGGGACGAAAGCGAAGAGCGCGTGGCAATCCCCGGCGCCCTGCCGCTTGGAGCCAAGATTCCGACCACACGTCTGATTCGCAACTTTGAACGTCGAGTATCGATTAACGCCGAGGATTCAATTTCATGGGCAATTCTCGGTCACTTGTACTTGCGTCACGCGAAGGAGTCGGACGATTTACCAGCATACGATGAGGCGATCCAGGCTCTGGAAAAATCGCTGCAGTTGAACGCTAAGTCCGCTGCAACAAAGTTGAACTTGGCCGAAGCGTACAACGCTAAGCATCGCTTTGCGGACGGATTGCGGCTTGCCTCCGAGGTGTACGAGTCGAACTCGCATTCGTCTGCGGCATTGGCGATCGTTAGCGACTGCCAGATCGAGCTGGGTCGATACAAGGACGCGGGAACTAGTTTGGACACACTCGTTACGCTCGAAGACTCGCCGCCGATCTTGGCACGCTTGGCACATTACGCTGAACTCAACGGTGAGCAAGCAACAGCCGTAAGCCTGTTAGATAAAGCAATCTCTGATTATGAGTCGCTTGGGGCTACTGCTAACGATACGCTTTGGTATCTATGGCGCAAGGGAACGCTCACAGCCGCGCAGGGCAAGTTCGCTGAAGCAGTGTCGATCTATCAACGTGTCCTGAAGATTGACCCCGAAGATGCCGCGACGCTGATGTCACTTGCGGACGCACAACACGCACTCGGCGACACAACGGCGGCGATCGAGACCACAAATCGACTCGTTTCGTTGCATCAACCGCCGCCAGCGATGGCATTGCTGGGTGATCTGTATGCAGCCATTGGAAAGCCGGATTTGGCTGAGCAATGGCTGCAGAAGGCAGAAGCGGCAATGCGCCAGGAGCAAGTCACAGCCGGCGACGCACATGCTCGGGAGTTGGCAATGTTTCTCGCCGATCACGATCGGCACTTGAGTGAAGCATTGGAGCTAGCGACGAAAGATTTTGGGCGTCGACAGGATATCTATTCATATGACGCACTCGCATGGTGCCAGTTCAAAGTTGGTGAACTGGAAAAAGCCAGCGAGAATATCAAATTAGCATTGCAACTCGGCACGCAAGACGCAATGCTTTTTGAGCATGCTGGCGCGATCGCGGCGGCAATGGGGCAGGCGGACAAGGCCGCTGATTGGTTGGCTCGGGCTGCGAAACTTAAACCTCGTCAGTAGGTAAGCTTTCGATTCAGATCAGCGAATCTCGGTGGCGCGTACGGATTAACTAAACGGTGTCCGGTGACGCCTGTTTGCAAGCCCCGACCTCGTCTGAACGCTCAATTTGAATCGTAGTGTGCGTGATTTCGAATCGGTGATGAAGTTCATGGTTGAGTTGCGTTAGCAAGCTGTCTTCGTTCTCCAGTTCCGGTTTGACCAAGTGAACCGTGAGTGCAGTTTCGGTTGTGCCAATTGCCCAAATGTGCAGGTCGTGGACTGACGTGACACCGGGTAGTTCCTCAAGGTATCTCTGCACCGCTTCAGGATCGACTTGTTCTGGTACGGACGCGATCGCCAAGTTGAATGATTCTCGCAATAAGCTCCAAGTGCCAACAAAAATGACCGCGGCGATCAACAAACTCGTGACGGGATCGATCCAGGTTTTGCCGGTGAAGTAAATTCCCAAGCCCGCGATCACCACGCCAACACTGACTCCCGCGTCGGCAGCCATGTGCAGATACGCTCCGCGAATATTCAAATCGTGTTTGCGGCCACTGGCAAACAGCAATGCCGTGGTGGCGTTAATCAGGACGCCAATCGCAGCGACAACGACAATCGTCATTCCGGCTGGTTCGTACGACTCGAACAACCGACCAATCGCCTCCCATGTGATTGCACCGATTGCTGCAAGCAGCAACAGCGCATTGAAAAGCGCCGCTAGGATTGTCGAGCCATGCCAGCCATAAGTGCGTCGCCGGCTGGGGCGTACCCGTGCCAGCGAGTGACCGCCCCAAGCCAGTAGGAGGCCAAAGACGTCGCTCAGGTTGTGTCCGGCATCGGTAAGCAACGCCAACGATTCGGACCAGAATCCAAACGCAGCCTCAATGAGAACGTACAGCACATTCAGCGTAATGCCGACGGCGAATGCGGTACCATAATTCTTTACGCCATGTTGGTGATTACAAGTCATTCGATCCCCCCAACTCAGGCCAGAAAATCCGCCTGGCAAGATATTCCAGTTGCGCAAAGTTTATCGATTTTTCCGATTTTTCGGAGAATGTGTCGATGATTCCCTGGAATCTTGACGATACCGCTTGTGTTGTGACTGCTGTGTACCGAGCGAGCTCGGTTTGCATCGGCCGTGACGGTCCCGCATGCGGGACGAATCGAGATTTGATGAATCGCATAGATTCCAGTTGTATAACCAGTTTCCCATTGGTGAAGCCCGTGCGAACCCTCCGCAGCACATTATGTTTCACGCTCTTGGCAGTAAGTCTGCTCGGTGCCGATGCAACAGCCCAGCAATCCTCTAACGCTCGACGCTCCGTGCGCCAAACTGAGCAGGAGGCTCGTGCAAGCTGGACCCCGACCCGAGGCGGCTCGCCACAAGTCTCGCGATCAACTGCTCCGACAGCAACCCGCCAGACAGCAACCCGCCAAACGCAACCGACCAATTCGACTCAATCGGGTGCCCAGCCGGTACGACGCGCTTCGACACAATCTGACTCGCGACAATCACAACGCGTGAAACAAGTCGACCATTCCATTCATGACGGCATACCGGCACCCGCTCCGATGATGCAACCGATGCCACTTGATGGTGAAGTTACTTTTGAACCTCTGCACGACTACGGCTGTGACGCCATGCCCGGCGGGATGGGATGCGGCTGCGGCGCGGCAGTATGTGACGGAGGCTGCGACTCTTGTGGAAGTTGTTCAATCGGTGGCTGTGGCGGCGGATGCGATAGTTGCTGCGGCGAGCTGTGCGGCAACAATCCCTGGCGCCCTTGCATGACCCTGTGCGTTCCTCAAGACGGCTGGGTATCATTCGAATACTTAGCTTGGTGGCAAGACGGAATGCGATTGCCGCCATTGATCACGACAAGCACCGATCCGACAATCGCTCAAAACCGAGCCGGGGTTCTTGGTGCCGGCAACCCGACGCAAGTTCTGTATGGCGGCAACAAAGTTCTCACGGATGCCTTTGACGGCGGCCGTCTGCGGTTCGGCGTGTGGTTGGATAAGTGTCACCAGTGGGGGCTTGGCGCAGAGTACTTTCAAATCGGGCAAGAAACCGATTCATTCCGTGCGACAAGTGGCGGTAATCCAATTCTCGCTCGACCGTTCTTCAACACCCAACTGGGTCGTGAAGACTCCGAGTTGATCGCGTATCCGAACGTTGTCTCCGGCACCGGTGGCGTCGACGTATCCAGTGAACTGGTTGGTTGGGGCGTTCACTTGCGGAACCTGCGTCAATGCAACGAAGGATGCAACTCAGGATTCTTCTGTGGATGTCCTGAGCACTTCTGCAGCCGCACTGAAGCGATGTTCGGTTACCGAAACCTACAACTGGACGAGAGCGTGGCAATCACGGAAAGCTTGGTCGGCATCAATCCAACGAACAACTTCCAGATCCGCGACCAATTCGATACACGCAACCAGTTCAGTGGCGTGGACTTTGGATGGATGTACCGTCGCACTCGTGGTTACTGGACGTTTGACGCCCTGATGCGTTTGGCGCTGGGAAACACACGGCAAACGGTGACGATCAACGGCAACACCCGAATTGATAACGCGGCGCCACTTACCGGTGGGTTGCTTGCCCAGACATCGAATATTGGCACGTACAAGCGAGACGAGTTCGCCGTTGTTCCTGAAATCGACCTCAACATCGGATATCAGTTGACAGATCAACTGCGGCTGATTGGTGGCTACACCTTCATCTACTGGTCGAACGTCGTCCGACCTGGTGACCAGATCTCTCGAGACTTGAACACTGACCAACTACCGCCGCCGATTACCCCAAGCACAGGGGCACTGCGACCGGAATTCAACTTTGTCACAACGGACTATTGGGTCCAGGGTCTGAACTTTGGTGCTGAATATCGTTGGTAACGTTAAAATCGGAAGGTTGGGCTAGCCGATAAAAAAATTGGCGTCCTGCAACGATTGTGTGGGTTCGCGCGTCCAAAGTTTCACGAATTGCATCAGTAACTCACAGCGGCAACATTGATTCGCAGACCAGGTGGTATGCGAATCATTGTCAGTCGCTCGACCCGAAATAAATTACAGGATCGTCACGATGGTTTGGCAACGAATGTTGAATCGCTTCGCCAAAACGGCTCGCACAGTGAGTCGCAAAACGCAGAAACGCCGACTGTTGTTGGAGCGACTTGACTCGCGACAACTGATGGCTGCGGATATCGGGATCATCGAGGGCATTGCGTTCACCGACCTGTCTGGGAACGGACTCACCACCGACGATCCGCGTTTAGCGGGCGTCACCGTCCAACTGTACCGCGATGCAAACCCGTCGGACGGTCTGGGACGCCAAGCAAGTGATCTTTTGGTTGCGACCGCGACAACGGAGGCCTTGTCCTCTTCAAATCCTGGTCGTTACCGGTTTGGTACCGACCCCGGCGTGAACCTGGGTGCTGGTACATACTTTGTCGTTCAGCAACCTTCTGGAACCTTAACTGCACCCGCAGAACAAACTGTGACGCTGGCTACGGGTTTTGATCGAGTCACGATCGACCGATTCAATACCACTGCACAGCCGACGTTGACCGCGGACTCCACCAATCCCACTCAGACGGCTTTCCCTGACTCACCCACCACTGAAGTTATCGGCGGCGAGCGTGACATTTCAATCACACGCACTGGAACAACTGGAAATGTCACGTTGGGCATTGAACCGACGTTGAATCAGTTATCGTTCGGCAGCTCCAGTGGTGCCGGTACGGCGCTAATCCAATACGATGGTGTTGATGATTCGATCGCACTCGCTGCCACTGGATTGGGTGGAATGAGTTTGAATGCAAATGAAACCAAGTCAGGTGTCGTTTCCGCAGTAAGCAGCAACCCAGTTTCAGGTTCGTTTGAGATTCGCATCTACTCCAGCGCAACCAATTTTTCAACGGCGACGGTGAATTATCCGGCTGGGTCGGAGTCAACGACGATTGAGGTGTTCACTCCGTTCTCAAGTTTTGCTCCGGGCGTGGGCGCCACGGGGCCGGCTAACTTTGATAGTGTCGGTGCGATTGAAAACCGCATCGTCCTGGTTACCGACCAAGACGTCAAAATCTCGTTGCTCGAATCCAACACGCCTGAAATCGAACAGGTCAACCTGCCCAACACACAATTCGTGTCTCTTGGCGGTCAAGTCTTCTTGGACAATTCCACCACTGCCGCGATGTTCAACAACGGCATCCGGGATGCTGGCGAACCAGGGCGAGATTTAGTCCAAGTCAACCTATACCGCATCACGAATCCAACTGCTCCGATCGACTTCGCTAATCCAACCGCGACGATGATGACAGGCGCCAATGGAACGTACAAGTTCGAGAATTTGCAGGCCGGTGACTATGTGGTCGCGATCCCGTCGAGCCAATTCGCCACTAGTGCGCGTTTGTTTGGCTTTGTGACCAGTACCGGTAACAATCCAGCGCCGGATCCAGACAACAATGTTGTCGGCGACGACAACGGAGCGCTCAGCACAGCAACCGGTGCTGGCGCAGGATTCGTCGTCAGCCAAGCGATTACACTCACAGCTGGCGGAGAGCCGGATACACCTGTCGATGGCGACGACACGAACAGCAACATGACCGTTGGCTTTGGTTTGATTCCTCTAGTCGACTTGCGGATCGCGAAAACCGTCAACACGACAGCCTCGACGATCAACGCTGGCGGTACCGCGGTGTTTGATATCGTCGTCGAGAACCTTGGACCTTCCAATGCGACCAATGTTCAAGTCACCGATGCGATCCCAACGGGGCTAACCTTCCAGTCGATCGCCAGCTCGACAGGTGGAACGACAACGTTCACGACCAACGGCGGCTCAGCCGGCAATCCGCTAATCGTGACCATTGGCGATATTCCCTCCGGTACGACGCAGTCCTTCCGGATCATCGCCGCAATCGGCGCGACACAGACCGCCGACATCATGAACACGGCGACTGTCGACAGTAGTGAGTTTGAAGAGATCCTCACCAACAATACTTCGACAGCCAACTTGAATTTGCCGGAAGCGGATCTCTCGATTGCCAAATCGGCGGTTCCAGCCACCGTTAACGCTGGTGAGAATGTCACCTACACGATCGTAGTGACCAACAATGGCCCCGACGCGGCCGCGGGAGTCCAGGTCACTGACCCGCTTCCGCTCGGTGTGACTTTTGTACGAGGTTACATCGGTGCTGATCCCGGTGTCGGCAACCCAGATACACGAGTTGCGTTCAACGCGGCAAACCGAACGGTGACTGCCAACGTCGGAGCGCTGGCGAACCAAGCCACGTCGACACTCACGGTCATTGTTACCGTTCCAGCCAACGCAGATTCACCGCTGAGTAACACCGCGACTGTCAGTCTGACGCCGGACATCGACAACAACCCAGGCAACGACCAATCGACAGCTCCGACGGCGCTGCAACGATCTGTCGACGTGGGAATTACTAAGACAGCGTCCGCTAATCCAGTCGCCGGTGGTATCGTCACGTACACGGTCGTGGTGACGAATACGAACGGACCTGGTGACGCTCGCGGTGTTACGGTCACGGATACGCTCGACCCTCGTCTAACATTCGGCACCTTGAACGCTGGTACCTCGGGCGTAACCAATGCCACCGTGGGCACAGCGCCACGGAACTTGATTTTCAATGTTGGCACACTGCCGGTGGGAGCAACGCGAACGTTCAGCTACACCGCATCAATCGCAACGTCTGCGACGGGTCAGATTCCGAACACCGCAGTAATAACAACGACGGACATTGACACAGTTTCTGCGAACAATATGGACGACGAGCCGATCACCGTCGGACAAAACTTTGACTTGACGATCGACAAATCGGTGAATCTTGCCACCGCAGTTCCTGGTCAAACTGCTCCGCTGATCTACACGATCGTTGTCAGCCACGCGGCCGGAAGTGTGTCGGATGCTGCAAACGTAACCGTTCGCGATGTTTTGCCAGCCGGTTTGAGTGGCCAGATTATCTCGGCACCAACGGCAACCGGAGCGCCAACGTTTGATACAACAACGCGTGAAGCAGTGATTAATTTCGCCTCGATTCCGGCGGGAGAAACTCGCACGATTACGATCACGGCGAACATCGACGCGCCTGCCACCGGCAGCATTGTTAACCCAGCCACGGTGTCCGCACCGGGTGAAACAATTACGACCAACAACAGCGACAACGCCACAACGACGTTGACGCCCGATTTCGATGTCACAGTTACCAAGACCACGACGTCAACCAACGTCGGTCCCAGTGATACGGTGACCTACACGATTGGTGTCAGTAAATCGGGACCGAGTCAAGCTAATAACGTCACCTTCACGGACGCGATTCCCACAGGCTTGACGTTTGTCAGTGGTACGCTCAATGGAGTTGCCGTAACGAACAACAGCGGAACGCTTACCGTGCCCCAATTCAACTTGGCGAATAACACTCCAATCACAGGAACATTGACATTCACGGTCAATCCGACTGCGACGGGAATCGTTACGAACACGGCAATGGTCTCCGCCGCTGGTGAAAGCAACCTCAACAACAACACCGCCAGTGTACCGGTAACCGTGGTGCCGAGAGTTGACTTGCGTGTGGCGAAGACCGTCAACTCGGCGACCGCCGCTCCCAACGCAACGCTGACCTATACGATCACCGTCACCAACGATGGGCCATCCACTGCCGCTGCGGTACAGGCAATCGATACCCTGCCGGCCGGTGTTACGTTTGTCAGTGGTACCGGTCCCAACGGTGCGCTGTCAGCACCCAACGCACAGCGACAAATCACTGTTGCTGGTGGCGACTTGGCAGCAAACGGTTCGTTCACCATCACGATCAACGCAACGGTGAATGCCGCCACCACCGGGGCACTGCAGAACTCGGTCACGGTGAGCACAACTACCTCAGAACCTAACCTGGCAAATAACACCGCTACGGCGTCAACAACCGTTACGCAACCAATTTCGTCACTGTCAGGTCGAGTTTACGTCGATACGAATCGGAACAACGTGTTCGATGCCGGTGACACCGGCCAAGGCGGAATCACGGTCCAGTTGAGCGGTACAACGACCGCTGGTGCTCCCGTATCGGCAACTCAAGTCACTGCGGCTGACGGAACCTACAATTTCCAAAACCTTGCGGCAGGAACCTATCAAGTCCTCCGCACTGACACTGGTGTGCCATCGAACTTGCGCGATAGTACCGAGCAAATCGGAACGGGCACCACAAACACACCGACTGTCAATGACCTGGACAACATGTTCACACAGGTTGGCATTGGCGAGAACGCAGTGGCATCCAACTTTAACTTCGCACTGGTTAACGATCCAGTATCAAAACGACGTTTCTTGGCAAGCAGCTAACGGCTGATGATGTGTGAACGGTGACGCCCTAATCGGGAGCCGGTGATTGTTATCAATCAGGGTCGTCACAGATCGATCACACATTTCGCTGTTGAGTCGCATCTCAGGAAATGCAAACGCTTGGCCTTCGGGGGGAGGCCAAGCGTTTTTCGTTTATCTACTCATGACTCATTAATTCAGCCGACTGCTCTTCCGACTCTTTTGCCGTCTGGCGAACGATCGCTGCCTCAATTGCTTCTTGTACGAAATCTCTCAGCTCGATCACTCGCGCCACGTCCGGCGCATTCACTTGAAGCGTTTCGAGTTCTGCAAGTACTCCCTCCAGTTCTCGCAGTTGATTCTCTTTGTAATACGACAGATTTCTGACAACATATTCTCTTTCGTGTGTTCCTTGCCAATACCCGAACTGTCGCATCGCAATTTCGTCAGCTCGTACTAAAAGTTTGTTTCGAATCCATGCTTCAGGCTGTTTCCGCTTGATCGCATCAACTAGCGCTTTGATCATCGGCGAGTTACTGTCACGCTCCGGAAACTTTGGCATTGGGTCCCACACCGTAAGAAATGCGTCTTGTCCGTATGACTGCATCGCGTCGATCGCAGCATCCACATGACCTTGCCCTAACAACGAATCAACGTTTGCTGCCCGGTACAATCGAGGCTGAAAATAGATCGCAGCGGGCACGATGATTACGAGAAACAGAAGCGGTACAAGCCAAACCAATGAGTGCAATCGGCTAGTACGGAGATTCGAGTTGGTTTCATCGCTCTGATTATCCTGATCACGCTTCCCGATGATAACCAACGACACAATCCACAGTACGGCAACCGGAATGAAACCGTAGAAGATGCCACCCAGCACAGTCTCATTGAAGTTGTGTAGAATTTGCTGTGTTTGTGTTAATCGCAGTCCGCCCATCAGCGAAACCAACGACAGTACCCTATTTAGCAGCGCAAAGAACGCGATCGCCATGCAAGGCAGCAATATCCAAATCAGAGATCCAATAAACGGAACTCGGTAATACACCGATACGAAACGGGCGAAAAGTGCGACTCGCCACAATGAAACGATGGAAAGTGCAGCTAGATTGAATCGCAGTGCCGAAATCTCGTCGGTAAGGACCTCGACGGGGACCGCGTACAGCCATGCCAACGGCGCGGTCATCCAGTAACCGGTGAGAAAGACGCCGTACCGTTTCACATATGAGCCCCAGCTACGCTCAAAGGGAAAATGCTTCCGTGCATAGCAAGATGCTTCAACGAACAGAAACAGAATCACTGACACAAAGAGTGACGCTGCAAATGGTGCCAGCAAGTCCATCGGCTGGTGAACGAAGCTGACGGCGTCGTACTCTCGCGCCAGTGCCGCCGTACACACCAGCGATGCTGCGAAGAAAATTGCTCGCGGGGTCGCAATCAGCCGCTCGATCGACGACTGAGATCCAAAGAGGAACCCAACCACGTCCGTCAATCGAAATGTTGGCAACGCTTCGCTGTCGACCACGGTTTCGGCGGAAGCACGCTGTTGGATCGCTGCACTCATGGAAGCTTCTTTTGTGTTCGTCGAATGGATTTTCTGATTAGGTCACGTCGTGATTGTGCCGGCGGACGAAATGTTCGTTCTACCAATCTCATGAATCCATCTTGCAAATCACCGACCGTCATTTGATCTGGTTGGTAGACAACATCAAACAAGGTGTACCGAGAGAAGTCACGAAACAGCAATCGTCCTTGTTGTTGTAACGATTCATAAAGGCTTGTGCCAGGAAACGGGGTTTGTAGGGTGAGTTGGATCTCCGCAAAGGGTGCCTCATCGAGATAGTCAGCCAGTCGCTCCAGCGAGGCTTGCGTTTCACCCTCAGCGCCGACGATAAAACACGCGTTGACCGCAATGCCTGCTTCTTGAATGGTTTGACATGCCTGGGTCATTCGTTCCAGTTCCGCGGTCTTAGCTCCCATTCCTGGATAGCGAAATACGCTTGACTCCATTCCGATCAGGATCTGGCGACATCCGCTGCCGGCGATTTGTTGCAATAGTTTTTGGTTGAGCGCAATGCGCCAATCGGATTCCGTGAACCAGCGAGCTTGATGTGACGCGAGTGCCTCGAGCATTGGACCATGGTCGCGATTCGAAGCAAAAGTGTTGTCGTCGGCTAGCTCAATCCACGGTCGACGCTGTCGCGAAGAAATCAGCTCCAATTCACGAGTGATCATCGTATCTGGCTTGACGCGAGCTGGCCCCAACAAACGACTGGCTGCACAAAAACTGCATGCCCAAGGACAGCCGCGCAGGGTTTGAATTGTGTAGCGTGGCGGACGGACCGCGCCGAGCAAATCCCATCGCGGCAGCGGAGAATTCTCGAACCGGTAAGTTCCATCCGCGTGGTACTCACGCTGTAAGCGGTCGCCGATCCAGTCTTCAAGCAGCTTGGGGAACGATGTTTCACCGTCGCCGCGCACGATCACGTCAAAGGTGTTGCGAAGATGCCCGGGAGCGGCGGTTGCATGTAGTCCGCCGACGACCGTTACGCATCCGCTGGGCCTCAGCAAATTACTCAGCGCCCCAGCCCTATCGGCGGCAGGAGTCAATGTCGAAAACGCGACTACATCCGGACGGCTTGCTTGAATTTCATCGACAACTTCGTCAAGTGGACGATGCCCGTCATCCTGAACGAGCGTTTGCTCCCAACGATGATCAACCAGACCTGCCAGTGTCAACAGTCCCAATGGTGGAAGCTGTGAAAGCGCCGCTGCACGCCGCGACAGCCCCGGCATTCTCATGCCCAGCTTGAGCAAAGCCTCTTGGCCCACCCTCAATCCACTCATCGATACGAGCGTCAAACGATGAGGCTTCATCGTCCGTGGCTCACCGTCGGCTGCCGCGCCAAATCGCGGTTTTCATCTCCGCAACCGCCTCCTTCATTCCAACCATTACCGCGCGACTGACGATCGCATGACCGATGTTCAGCTCAGCCATATTGTCAATCGCCGCAACGTCGTAGACGTTGGTATAGTTCAGTCCATGTCCCGCGTGCAGTCGCATGCCATGCTTGGTAATCAGTTTGCCGCACTCGACCAGCCGGTTGAACTGCCGAATTCGTTCCTCGCGTCTTGCCAACGCGTACGGACCAGTATGCAACTCGACCGCATCAACGCCCAACCGTGCCGCAGCTTCGATCTGTTTCGGTTCTGGATCGAGAAACAAACTGACGAGAATGTTCGTCTGCTTGATGCGATCAACGGACCGGGCAATTCGCCCCGAGTCCGCGTCAACATCCAAGCCGCCTTCGGTTGTAACTTCCTCGCGGCTTTCCGGCACAAGCAGCGCCCAATCTGGTTTTACGCGGCAACAAATTGCAACCACATCGTCGGCACACGCCAATTCCATGTTGGTTTTGACAGTTACTGTCTTAATCAGCACTTCGACATCGCGGTCTTGGATATGACGGCGATCCTCTCGCAAATGAAACGTGATTCCATCCGCGCCGCCTTGCTCGGCAAGTGCCGCAGCGATAACCGGATCGGGTTCATAGGTCCGTCGCGCCTGACGCACCGTTGCCACGTGGTCGATGTTAACACCCAATTCAATCATTATTACAAGCTCTCAACAATTGCACGTTTTAACCAACGTATTTCATTCGCAATATCGTCTGCCAATTCACGTCGGCGCATCGATTCGGGAAGCACCGTCCAGGCATACGTCTCGACTTCCAGGTGCCCGGTAAAATCGATTTTTGTGGATCTCGTATCGCTGTCGCATAACAATGTTTTCAGACACTGCAACACTTCCGCATGGCTTGTTGTCAAATGCCCAAAACGTTCCAGAAAAATTGGTACATGAAAGTGGATGACCCATCGCAAGTCACCGTTGACCGGGTCCGCCATCCCGCCACTCTGTTTCGCCGCGATTCTTGTTGCCTTGAGTAGCTGCGGTAAGTCCTCTTCTAAAACGAACGAGCCATCCTGTTGCATCCGACCCGTTTGATGCAAATAGCGGTCTTCGGCAAACGCTGACAATTGGTCGATCGCCTCGATACGGCGACCGATGGCCATCGATTGCCAATCCACGACAATCGCGCTGCTGACTTGTACCTTGCCGATGCCGATTCCCGCAGTTGCATATCGCGAAATTGTTTCTGACTGTGACTCCATCACGACCGCCGAATGACAAACGTCGTGACAAACCGTGATGTACTGGCGATGAAGGGGCTCGGGCAATTCAGACTCGAACCAATCGATGATGTCACCGGCCGAGTCGATGTGGCAACCTGGTTCCGGTTCGATCGCGACAACAATGCGGCGACCGGTATGCGAGTGAATACTCTCCAAAAACAAGGCCATTTCTCGTAGGTTCGCACCCGCTTGACGCAGTTGACTCGGCTGCATCACATCGGTTGTCCAGGCAATAGGAAGCGTACTGATGGAACCCACCGGTTCGTCCTCGGGTAACAGTACCGCGAGTACTTCCGCCAGACATTTTGTGTACTCCAGTCGCTCCAATTGCCACCACGTTGGTCGATAGACGCGATGCTTGACGACCTCCTGGTGAAAATTGTCGTAGGGGAAACCGTTGATGGTGAAGGCACGAAAATTCAGCTTGCTTAGCCATGCGGAGAAGTCGGCGGCGCCTCCGCGACGTAATTCATCGGCGGCTTGATGCGGCAGCCAAAGGCCCAGTCCAAGCGGCTCGCCATCGCTGAGCGACTCGCGGACTTTTACGGCGTAATTCGACAAATTCTCACGAATCGTGGCCAAATCGATTCCCGGATGGACGTTCGTGCAATAGCCGAGGCTCAACGTTGGGGTCGACAAAGTACTCTCCGTGGTCACTCTTGAGCATAAAACCAGACTAAACTAGCTGCACAACTTTATCGCATTCACTCGCCTCGACTGCCAGACGACTAACGCCGTGAGATTCTCCATTCTTTTTCATTCAATCGCAGCTGCCATCACTCTGACCGCATTGCTGGCCGATTCCGCTTACTCCCAGCCGCTGTTGAATTCGAAACACGCGGACTCGGTCGATCGGTTTTACCAGCTCGATTCGTGGTTGCCGACGCCAAATACGTATCGCACCGCCTCTGGAGCACCAGGTCAAGATTATTGGCAGCAACGTGCGGATTATTCGATTAATGCGACGCTTGACGATCAGAATCAACGAATCGATGGCGAGGTTCACGTCCGGTATTTCAATCGTTCGCCCCATGAACTGCGATACATTTGGTTTCAACTGGACCAAAACTATTTCCAGCCCCAATCGGACGCCGTTCTAGCCGCCGAGGCACCATCATTCGGTTCGCGTGCATCATTTGAGTTGCTGCAATCGATCGTCGCTCGGTCGACTTTCGAAGGTGGATTTGAAATCAAGCATGTGACCGATAGGGATGGAAATTCAGTGCCCTATACCATTGCTAGAACCATGATGCGAGTCGATCTGGCCGAGCCGCTCGCACCCGGCGCCAACACCAGTCTGAACGTCGGATATGGGTTCAAAGTAAACGACGCAACGGTGATCCGCGCCCGGTGTGGTTACGAGTACTTCAAGAAAGACAACAACCGAATTTACGAAGTCGCCCAGTGGTATCCGCGCGTTGTCGCCTACACCGATTACACGGGTTGGCAGCACAAACAGTTTTTGGGTGCGGGAGAATTCACGCTCGAACTGGGACATTTTGATGTTTCGCTCACCGTGCCAGCGGACATGGTTGTCGCAGCCACGGGCGAATTGAAGAATGCCGCCGAGGTACTCAAACCCGAGTGGATCGAACGGCTTGCGGTGGCTCGCGAAGCAAACAAACCGATGTACGTCATCACGCCTGAGGAAGCGACGGAGAACGAAAAGAGCCGCGTCAAGACGACGAAAACGTGGTTCTTTCGCGCTGAGAACGTTCGTGACTTTGCCTTCGCCGCAAGTCGAAAGTTTATCTGGGATGCGATGGGCGTCGAAGTCGAACGCGTTGATCTGGGCAAATTCGCAGAACCGAAACCGCAAGCGACGAGCTCTCTGGAACTGATCAAACCCGATGCTGAAACGCCAGCCAAGGAGGAGGAATCAGCCGCCGACACGACGCCGAAAACGAATCGCGTCTTGGCCATGTCGTACTATCCGAATGAAGCAAACCCGTTGTGGTTTCAATACTCCACCGAGTCGATCGCCCACACGATCGAAGTGTACGGCAAATTCGCGTTTCCCTATCCCTACCCGGTGGCGATCAGCGTCAATGGGCCCGTTTACGGGATGGAGTATCCGATGATTTGCTTCAACGGTCCGCGACCAGAAGACGACGGTACGTACACCAAGGCAACGAAGTACGGCTTAATCAGCGTGGTGATTCACGAAGTCGGACACAATTACTTTCCGATGATCGTTAACAGTGACGAGCGGCAATGGACATGGATGGACGAAGGAATCAACACATTTTTACAGTACCTTGCTGAACAAGCGTGGGAAGACGACTACCCGTCGCGTCGCGGTGAACCAGAAAAGATCGTGCCCTTCATGCAGGGCGGTCACCAACGTCCAATCATGACTGGCAGCGAAGAGATTTTGCAGTTCGGAAATAACGGCTACGCGAAACCGGCGACGGCACTCAATATTCTTCGCGAGACGATTCTCGGTCGCGAGCTGTTCGATTTCGCGTTTCGTGAGTACGCACGTCGTTGGCGTTTTAAACGGCCAACGCCAGCTGATTTCTTTCGGACGATGGAGGACGCCAGCGGTGAGGATCTCGACTGGTTTTGGCGAGGCTGGTTTTACAGTACCGATCACGTGGATATTGCGATCGATAACGTCCGACTGTTCAAAATCGATAGCGGCGACCCCGACGAATCGGCGGAACGTAAACGCCAAGAACGCGACAAGCAAGAGAAATCGCTCAGCGACGAGCGAAACAAAATGCTGCCCAAACGAATTAATCTGCAGCCAGGATTGAAGGATTTTTATAACACTGAATATGACGAATTCAATGTCGAAGAAGACGATCGCAAGTCGTACCGCAAGTTTATCGATGGACTCGACACGGATGAACGATCGTTGCTGCGCCGAGCGACTAATTTTTATGTCGTGACATTTAAGAATGTCGGTGGTTTGGTGATGCCGATCATCGTGCGGTTGCATTACACCGATGGTTCGAGCGAACTGGTTTCCATCCCAGCTCAAATTTGGCGACACGATGGCCGAAGCGTTAACAAACTATTCATGACGGACAAAGAATTGCTTCGCGTTGAGCTGGACCCCAAACGCCAAACCGCTGATGTCGAACGGTCCAATAACCATTGGCCACCGAAACTTGAGCCAAGTCGCTTCAAGCTCTTCAAGGACGAGACGCCGAAGAATCCGATGCAGAAAGCAAAAGTAGAAAAGACTGAAAAGGAACCAAAGGAAGACAAAGAAACTGTTTCCGATGGAAAGGCTGACGCCAAGGTCGAGGAGTAACATCGGATGCAGATTCTGTTGTTTGCCCTGGCACTTTTGCACCCGGTTCACGAGACCGTGACGGAAATCGAGTGGAATGCCCAGTCCAAGAAACTTGAGGTAGCGATTCGTTTACACGTCCTGGACGAGCAATGGATTCGTCGACAATCGGATCGCGACTCGGATGTGAGCGATTGTGCGATCGCGTATTTGCGCAAGCACTTTCTGTTGAATGTCGACTCGAAACGAGACAGCAATGCTGACGCCGAAACCAAGAACGGCGACAGCTATCGGTGGATCGGAAGGCAGGAAGAAGGCTCGCACGTGTGGTGGTATGTCGAAATTGATCCGCGAGACAAGATGCCGCCGAAATCGCTTAGCAACACAATGCTATTCAACCACGACACGAACTATCAACATCGGATTCTCGTTCACGGGACGCTGCCCAAAGTCGCCATGACGCATACAATCGGCAAACCAACGGTGGAAATAACAATCAAGGCAGCCAGCTCAGACGATTAGGCACTCATGACGAAACTTACTGCGGAGGTGATCTCGATCGGCGACGAGATGACCAGCGGCGCACGGTTGGATACAAATTCTCAATGGTTAAGCCAACGTTTGGGCGAACTCGGAATCGAAGTCTGTTTCCATACCACCGTCGGTGATTCATTGGCGCACAACGCCGACGTGTTTCGCATCGCTTGTGATCGCAATGATGTTGTCGTTACCAGCGGTGGATTGGGGCCCACTCGTGACGACTTGACCCGCGAAGTGCTGGCAAGTTTGGTCGATGAGCCGTTGGAGCTGCGACGCGACGTGTTGGCGGGAATCGAAACGATGTTCACTTCCCGAGGCCGCGTGATGGCCGCGCGAAATGAAGTGCAGGCAATGTTTCCCAAGTCGGCGAACGTGATTGAGAATCCGCACGGCACAGCGCCGGGCATTGACATCGAAGTCGAACGCAAATCCACAGGTTTCTGTCGCGTGTTCGCGCTTCCGGGCGTGCCCGCGGAAATGATGCAGATGTTTGACGAGTCCGTTGCGCCACGGCTATTGAGTCGATCAAACGGCGGTAACGTGATTCGACATCGAGTGATGAAGTTCTTTGGTACCGGCGAAAGTGACATGGAACAACGGCTGGGCGAAATGATCGCTCGCGATCGTGTGCCGCGAGTGGGGATCACTGTCAGCGCCGCGACGCTGTCACTGCGGATCACCGCGATGGGTCAAAGCGAAGCTGAGTGCGAAGCGATGATCTCGTCGACACGCGAGGAGATTCTCGAGCGTGTGGGCGACTTGTATTTCGGTGAAGGCGAGGACTTTGAACAGTACCACGCGATCGACGTGCTTCTCAGGAATCTGAATCAATCACTGTTCTTGGTAGAGCTCGGTTATGCCGCCCCGGTTGGCGATTGGTTCGCGTCGCTCGGAGACGCTCCAGCGTATCGTGGTGGAATATCGCTGGCTTCGATCGAACAATTGTTGCAGTTCACAAATCGCGACACATTGACTGAGGCGTTGATTTGCTTGAAGCAACTATCGGGTGCCCAGTGGGTGCTACTCGTCGACGGCTACCCGTCGCTCAACCAATCCCCTGTGGCTCAACTTCCGCCGACAAAATTTACGCTGCACCTGATGACGCCGGACAATGGAGTCGAATCCCGTGAACATTCCATCGCCGGTCATCCCGATATCATGTTGCCTCGGATTGGCAAGATGGCACTAGCGTGGATGCGGGAAAAGCTGAGTTAAACCGTTTTGGCCTGCGCTTCGTCCAACAGTCGCTCGCTGATCTCGATTCCCTCGTTTGCAGGAACCTCCCATTGTGCGCCGCAATGTTCGCACGTTGGGTCTTTAATTCGGCGCGACTTACCGCAATCTGGACACGGCTCGCGGCGTGGTAGTTCGTAAATCGCTATCATCGCCAGCGGTGCGGCCAAACCCAGTACAGGCACTGACAGACACCATCCCAACGTGGTGCGGCGGCTGATTTCATACTTCCACGCTACAAGCGCGATGAGCAAGATTGCAAGCAGACATGTCGTAGTGAACACCGACAAAAAGACGCTAGCTTGAAACTGATTCAGCCAAACGGCGTGTGTCCAGCCGACGACTTCCATGCCATCAAATGGACCGACGTAGTTGCAGGACCAAAGTGTTGCAAACATCAAGCCAGGAAACAGTCCACACAAGGCAATCTCGTGACAGAACTGGTCGATGCCGCGGAGCGACTCCGTGCCTGGGACCAACGCGAAATCGATTACTTCCGCCGACATACCCGGTGACAATCGATACAATCGCCGACGCCAATCCGCTTCCACGGCGACGAACCCGTCATTCGTTGCTGCAATACCGAAGTAATCTCGCTCAAGCAGTTTCGAAGGAACGGCTGCCGACTGAACTAATTCTGCGGAAAGATTATAGCGAGCAAGACTCTGCAGCTTCTCGAACTTCATACCCTCTGGTGGCGCTTCGTACCAGTCTTCGCTTCCCGAGGAATCAACGAGACGATACTCACTGATAGTACCTTGCGAGAGTATCAGTATCCGCGGCGCGCTGCCGTCATCGGACGTGGTGACGTGATGACTATTGATTGGACCGTTGATCAACGTGCGTATTGCGCCGGAATCGTCGTCGACAATGTAGATACCGTTACTATCAATCAAAGGACGCGGATAGCCAGCGTTAAAGAAGCTTTGAAATCCACGCGTGGGATTGCGAGTGAACGGCTTACCGGTTAGCTGTCCGCTTGCATACACTCCGTCTGCGGCAATGGTTTGCACCCAACGAACTCTCGGCTTCGCTTGATACAACAGCAAGTAGCCGCGATTGTCATAAAAATACTGCAGTTTCGATCGATGAAACTCGTCGGCTGACCTGAGAAAGCGATCGCGGTGATTTTTGTCATTTTCTCCATTGGACAAGAAACCGAACCCATATTCCGAAAATTTCTCGTCACCAGGAATTGGCGCCGTGGGGTCAATTACAGGCGATCCGTCGATTGGGGCACCTCCCAGCACTCGCCGCTTTGGTTGACGTGTTTGTTCGTCCTCGAAGTATTCGATTGTTAGCAGCCATGGTTTCCCGGTTGTTGTCTCCAGTTCAAATGTGTTGTAGGGAGACAGCCGTGGCTGTGTTTCCCCGACGATTGCCATGACCAAGTTCACGCCAAATGCGACAACAAGGATGCTGCAAACGCTGAGGTAACTGACTTGTAACCAACGACCGATCCGTGTATCCGGAACGTGCCAAAAAATTTGCGCGGTGAACGATAGCCAACTCACGACCACGATGGCTATCAAACCAATCGCAATTGACATCGGCAATGCGTATCGGTCGGCCATCAATGCAAACGAGCCGGAAATGACAACTGCAAACACAAGCGGCAAACAACGGGTCCCCAGCCAATGTGCCGAGCGCGTCATCATCATTAACGTTGTCGGGTGCAGGGAAAACGCTAACATTGAGTATGCAAGTGCCGGTAAGACTTCAATCGCTCGCATGGGGTACGTTTCCAAACCTCGCAGCGAAATCCAGCCCGCGAGCAACATCAATGGCGGTACAATCGCAGCAAAGTAGATCACCATCGCAGCAATCATCTTGGACCAGAACACCTGTTGCTTGGACACGTAACGATGTTGCAAATATGCCCCTGCGGCGGGCTGTGTATCACGATAGGACTGTAATAATCCAAGCGAAAACGCCATCAACGGGGCGAGAAGTATCAGTGAGTCGACTAACCGCGACGAAAGTCCGGACTCGATGTACTCGCGACTGGGAAGTGATAACAAACATGCAAGTGTCACGATCACCCAACCCAGCGGCAGCGAGCGACCGTTCTCAAATAGCTCTTTCCAGATCAGTGGCTTCATGGTGCAACTCCAGAGTAAAACGAGTGACCGATTCGCGATCGTGACAAGTATGCCAACACAGCATCTTCAAACGTAACGTCGACGCGTTCCACGGAAGCCGCGTCCAAACGATCGATCGCGGCTTCGGTTTCTGCGTCGGGATCAGCCACGGTGAGATGCCACCGATTTCCGATTGGTCGACAATGCACCAAACCAGGAACGGAATGAGTACTGGCTGGGTTCCGCAGAACATCCAAGACCCAAGCGGCCACACGATTGCGAAAGTCATCCAGTTTTGTGTCGACCAGCATTCGACCATCCACCATCACCGCCACTCGATCAGCAACACGCTCGACATCGTCCAGCAAGTGACTGCTGAGCAATACCGTTCGCTCGCCGGACTCACAAAATTCGATGATCGTTTCGTTGAGTGCTCGGCGGCTAACGGGATCGAGTCCAAGAGCTGGATCGTCCAATATCAATAGCTCGGGATCACCAGCGAGCGTCGAAGCGAGCGAAACTCCAGCACGTTGACCGCGGCTGAGCCACGATACTTTTGCGGCGGTATCGATTCCAAAGCGACGAACGGCTTGGTCGAAGAATGCTCCGTCCCAACGAGGATGCGTTTCGCGTCCGAATCGTTCACACTCACGCACTCGCATCCACGGATAAAGGAAGTGGCCTTCGACGGTGTGTCCGATTCTCGCACGGTCCGCGGGCGTCAATTCGCGGCTGTCTCGACCGAGAACTTCACAACCACCCCGGGTGGGCTCGAGGAATCCGAGCAGCATGCGAATGGTGGTTGTCTTTCCGGCTCCATTGAGCCCCAGCAACCCCACGACACTGCCACGTGGAACCGTAAAATTTAACTCGCTAACAACCGCTCGACGACCAAAGTAGCGAGTCAGATGCTGTGTACGAATTACGCAATCGGGAGGCATTTTACACCTTAATCTTTCCGAGTTTGGACTGCATCCGTGCAAGAATCTCCTCGCCAGTAAAATTCAGTGCGATCGAGGCGCTGATCGCCGTGTCCAGCGCCTCGTCCAGTCGCCGCAAACGTTCGGCCTTGGAGTAGACGTCGCGTCGCTGGGCAACGAAAGCACCGCGACCGGGCTGAGTTTCAAGAACTCCGTCTCGGATCAATTCCGCGTACGCCTTGGCAACGGTGTTCGGGTTTACCACCAGTTCCTTGGCGAGTGCTCGAACGCTTGGCACACCGTCGCCAACCGCCAGTTCGCCGCTAGCAATGCCGCGTCGAATTTGGTCCGCGATCTGACGATAGATCGCGGCGCTACTGCCTGGGATCACTCGTATCTGCATCCCCAAATCCTCACTGTGTATCGTGTGTACCGCATCGAATAGTACAGTAGGTCAGTGAGCATGTCAAGCGATTGTAGTTTCCGGCGCGGTCGCCTTAGAAAGTGTCTGCTTTTGAAAGTGGTCGCCTTAAAAAGCGTCACCGATCAGACGGGCTGTCCGGGCAAGGATTGATGCAGGCTCAACGCGAATGCTGGCGTTACCTGTCAATCTCGAGGGAAGCGACGTCTTCGAATCGTTCAGCCGTACTCGCACTTGGTAAAACGGGGGCTGACCGACTTTAGCGACTAATTCATCTGGAGCAGACGTTGACGCAGAGGACGCGACCTCTATGACTTCACCGCTAAGGCTGCCACTGGGAAGGGCTGGCCAAAGTATCGTTACTTGCTGGCACTGTCGGACTAAGTCGATGTCTTGTTGTCGCACAATAAAGATGGCTTCACGCTTGGCGGCGTCGCCCACGACGCACAACAAGGTGCCAGCGTCCAACCTCGCACCTAAGTTCGCTGCGTCCAATGGCGTACCCGACCACGAAACCGGATCCCGATCATGGAAAGAAGCGATTGTGATCGTTGTCTTCGGCAGGACAGGTGGAGCAAACACACGACCGTTTCGCGGTGATCGAATCGTTTGGCGATCAGCGTCAATTTGGATCAATCGAAGCCGAGTCTGGGCATCCTCAAGCAGCTTTTCAACCGAGGCAATCAATCGCGTTGAGTCGGCACTCACTTGACGACTGTTTTGCAGTGACACCAATCTCGTTTCCAGCAGTTCCTGTTCGTAATGTAGGCCCAACAGCTCGCGCTCGACCGTCGGATCCACGATCCGCGCGAGCGTGTCACCAGTGCGAACGTCTTCGCCACTGGAGATGGATTCAACGAGCGTTCCACCTTTGGGGACAAAGACAAATGCCGCATCCGCCGGTTGCAATGTCAGGGGTGCAACGACACGTCGCGGTAACGGAATCAAACAGGAAATTAGCACAACGATGACGGCGACAATTGAGACAACGGCAGGTCTTCGTGGCGTCAGACTTGCCCGGCGAACGCTACGATCCGGCGGCGTCAATATCATTCGCAGCAAACGAGTGACAACCATCACCGCAAGGGCAATCAACACCAAAGACGCAAGGCTGGCGAGGTGATGATGCTCGGCAAATCGATACGCCACTAAACCGATCATTGCGAGAACGGCGACACGATACAAATAACTGGCGACCGAATAAGAGGCAAGCAACGCGGTACGAGTGGGACTAACTGTCGTGAAACCGTGATCCAGTTTTGGCAGCCCCCACAGAATACGTCGGAAACTCATCGCGACAACTTCCGTCGATCGCTGCGCCAAATTGGGAATGCCCACGAGGTCTGAAAGCACGTAGTAACCATCGTATCGCAGTAGCGGATTTGCGTTCACCAGTACCGTCGAAACTGAGCATACCACCATCACAATCAACGCCAGCGAATGCATTGATGAGGCGCTTGTCGACAGCCAAATGAACGTTGCGAGCGATGCCAAAACCAGCTCGGCGATCACTCCCGCCGCAGAGACGAGAATACGTTCGTAGCGGTGTCTGAATAGCCATGCGTCCGAAACGTCACAGTACAAACAAGGGATACCAAGCAGAACCATCACGCCCATTTCACGGACCTCGCCACCAAACCATCGACAAACGTTCGCATGGGCAAGTTCGTGAACGAGTTTCGTAAAGGCCAGAACGATCACCAGGGCTGTGACTCCAGTTGTCGTCACGTCAGTTGTGACAGTGGCCAGTTCTTTCACCAACCGTGACCAGTGGACAATCACCAGAGCAGCCGCCGCAATAACTAGTAATGCGGCAACAAGGCCAGCGCTGAGAGTCAACAATCGGCGAGCGACTGGGGCAAGCAAGTTCAACACCGGTTCAGGTGAGAACCCCGGAAAACGAATCGCCAGCGGATTGCAATACCAACGATACGACGGTTGCGGCGGACAAGGGTTTGCCAACGCGATTCCTTTCGCATCTAGCAGGTTCTTCGCTCGCACACTAGCATAAAACTGTACGATCGACTCAGCAGCAACGAATCTCGGGGAAAACTTCCGGTTGCACTCGGAAACGATTTGGCTGAGTGACCGCGTGCCATCGGCTAGTTGTAAAACGCGATACTCGTCGTCATTGAAGTACACGAGTTCTCGTGCTAGCGGGTCTTTAATCACCCACAGATAAGATTCACCACTAACGATTTGTCGATGCACCAGGTCAGCACGCAGCACCCAGGGGAACGCTTGCTTGCTCACGGATTGGCTCTCAACTGCAGTCGCATTCCTGGCAGCACGTCCATGCTCGCGTTATCAAATTCGACCCAGAACCCAATCTCACCGCTGACCGGATCGATTTCAGGGTTAATGAATACGATTGTGCCATTCCGCTGGACCGTGGATTCGGGGCCCGTGTGAATGGTCAAGTTCACAGCGCGGTTTTCTCGCAGTCGATCGATCCATTCAAACGGAACGAATCCTTGGGCACGCAAGCGATCCAGCCGAATCACGCGGACAACCGCATCACCTGGGTTGACCCAATCGCCGGGTTTGCGAAACAGCTCAACGACGACACCGGCTATCGGCGAGTTGATTGTATGTTGAGTCAACGAAAGCTCAGCAAGTGCACGTTGGTGCTCTTGCAGCGTCACTTGCAACTCAGCCACGCGCTTGTCAGCCACGGTTTGAGCCAATTCGACTTCGGATTGCTCGACGCTGACTTGGAATCCCCTTGATGCTTCCGTTTCTGCCTTAGCTTGTAACTGATCCAATCGGCGTTCAAATGCGGCCTGTTCAGTCTCCAATCGCGATTTCTCGTAGGTCAATCGCAACGCCTCGATCTCGGAAGCCGAGACACTATCGGCGTACTGTTGGCGAGCATGCAGCGCGCGGTCAAGTTCGTTCTTGGCGACGGCTTCGGACTTGCGAGAAGCCGACACTCGGACTTCGTTGGAAGCCTTCTCGTTAGCGATTTCACGAACAACATCATGTTGCTTGACGTGTTGTTGTTTCTCAACAAGTTGTTTCTCGGCGAGCGTTGTTGCCAAGTCGTTCGAAGCACGCCATCGTGCCACGTCCAGTTGCGTTTGCGCAAGTGCCTGTTGAATTTTAGCCTGGCGATCGTCAAGCTTCGCCAGCGTCTGGGCAGGCTGTACCCTTTGGCCTTCGCGGACGGCTACTTCGCTTACGATACCGTTAGCCGCCGAGGCAACATCGACGCTGTCGATCAGTGTCACCACCAAATCTTCGATCTGTAATGGTTCGTCGGCTGATGAGTCGACGTTCGTTGCCAAGGCAAACGCCAGTAACCAGCACGAGAGAACAACACGATACTTGATCATTGCCAACTTCGCTCCCGCCACCACTCGATGATCCCACGAAAATAGACGAACGCAGCGCTGCTGGAACCGCAATCGATTTGAGCCACAACACTCGCACCGTTACGAAAATCTTTTGCGGCATCGAACTCGATCGGCACTGTCACGCGGACAACCGAGTCTCCGGTAGCGTTCAAATGTGCGACCTCCGCGATACGAATCACTTGTCCAACGAGCACTCGTGTCGGATCGGACCGCAAGCGAAACTCACAGGCCTGGCCGGTGTCATCGCCTGGCCTCAGTACGTATCCGATTTCACGATCCGCGACCTCCAGATCGACGATCCAGCCATTCTCGGTTGACACCACGTCTAGCAGAAACTGTCCGTGCGTGACTGGCCGCGATTCAAGTGATTGTTCGATGTTCCAGCCGTCGATCTTGCCGTCGATGGGACTGCGTACAATCAACTCAGCCTGCTGACGGTTCACCAGTTCGAGCTGTGCCGAAAGCCCTTCGATTTGGCTGCGCAACACTCGCTCCTGGGCTGACAGATTCACGTCGCGGTCGCGGGTGCGTGACGCCAGTAGCGAATCCAGGTTGGTTTGCGAGGTAGCAAGTTCGCCTAACAGGCTTTGTGCAGCCAAGTCAAGTTTCGGGCTACGTAGTAGCACGAGTGGATCGCCAGCGGCGACCAAATCCCCGTTCTGAACCAGCACTTTGTCGACGAGACCGTCCGTCGATGCGTACAGATGCCGCATGTTAGCGGCTACGACGCGTCCGGTTGCCGGAATCTTTAGTTGCACGGGGATCAAGAAGGCGACAAGCAACGCAGCAGCAACCACGCTTGTCACGACGATCAATTTGCGGCGTTTCGAAACCTCGGCAAAGCGACTCGCTAGTGCGCCCCATGCATGTTCATGTCGAGCAATCGCTTGGCCAGTCGCGACGCGAATGGCGTCGCGGTAGGCATCGAGCACATGGTCGATCGCGACAGATGAGTTGTCATCGACGCGAAACCGTTCGACGACAATCGCGGCAATCGTTTTTCCTGTGTTCACATCGGTAATGGATTGAATGTGAATTTCGCGGCAACCGGATTCCTGCAGATACTCATCGAGCGGTCTGGAATCAACAAGCGAGATTTCGCTACCACTGCCGAGAACAAAGGTCAACTCGTGGTGCTGGGACAGCACGGCGCGCGTTAATCGCTGCAGCAGTCGAACTTGCCGGCTGCGACGATCCACGTTCGGTGCCGTTGAGGAAGCGATCAGTGTGAATCGGCCACCATGATGATTCAACAAAATGACGCGATCAACGTTCGTTTGTGAAGCTACAGTGGAAGCGATATGCGTGAATGAGTCACGGAGGTTGGTGCCGTCGTGCAACCGATTGAGCACTCGGTCACGATTCGCTTGCTCGTCGAGTTGGTGACGCAGCATGTCGATCTGGTTGCGCAGGTGCAGAACCTCAGCGTCCTTCCACGAGAGTTCGGCGATACGCTGCGGATCATTCATCTTGGTTTCTAAGGTAGTGGATCTATAGAAGGATGTCGATTTAATCCAGAATGACGATCTAAAATTAGCCGCTTGGGCGTTAGCCCCGGTTCTATGGTGACGAAACCGTGGCTAACGCCAAAACGGCTGATCAGATCAACAGCCTCTTAACAAGATCCACCGCTCGCAACATTCGATTTTTGCGGTCCTCGGCCACTAGTCACGCTGGCCATTTTAACCGATGAGGACTGAAAATCTTGTTTCACGCTGCTGTTTCGCATCGTTCTAAGTTGCACTTCGCGTTTCTGTGCGGATTGAGTGGACCCTAACGTGCCGGTTGTACGAAATAAGATCGATGGTAGGGGTTGTAGTGAATATGCGACCACAGCCGACGGCTTCGAAACCAACGATGCAGACAAAATTACAGTAAGACAGTGGTGAAACGTTCCACACTCCGCACGACGATCAAAATACGCGCCATGAAACAGGCTCGCCTGTTGCTCTGCGCGATCGCTGCTGCTTCGCTTCCAGCGTGTCGGACGTACCACAACTTTCCCGAGACGATCGCGAACAATACCGACAACATTGATGCGATTATGCGCATTGTCGATGCCGGGGCTCCGGCGGATGCGTTGTCCGCGATCCCGCCAGCGCCGATGACACTGCGGGCGCCCGAAGACTTCGACCACGCCGTGTATCGCGAGATGACCCTGGACGAAGCGATACAAATTGCATTGAGTAACGCCAGCGTCTTGCGAGATCTTGGTGCAACCGTGCTTCGATCACCACAACTTGTGGCGACTGAGCAAACCGAGTCACTTACGGAGAACGATCCGCAAGCGAGTGTCGAGGCTGCGTTGTCTGCCTATGATGCACAGTTCTATGCCTTCGCCAAGTTTCAAAACAACGACCGTCGCTTCAACAATCGATTCTTCGGCGGTGGTGCTAACGCGTTCCAACAAGACACGCACGACTATGTGCTGCAAATGTCCAAACGCACAGCAACAGGGGCACAGTTCGCTGTTCGAAGCGTCACCGACTACGACGCCAATAACGCGACGGGAAATTTGCTACCGAGTGCTTGGCAGACTCAATTGCACGCGGAGATGCGCCAGCCGTTGCTGCAAGGCGGTGGATTGCAGTTCAATCGCATCGCAGGACCATCAAGCCAGCCGGGTGTTTACAGCGGAATCTTGATTGCGAAAGTCAACAACGATATTAACTCGGTAAAGTTTCGCCAACAGACGCGTGACTACATCAGCAATGTGATCAACGCGTACTGGGATTTGTACTTCGCTTACCGCGACTTGGATGCAAAACGTGCTGCCTTGGAGCGTGCACGAGAGACTTGGCAAAAGTATCAAGCACAAAAGACAAGCAATCGCAAATCGGGTGCATCCGAAGCGCTAGCCAGAGAGCAATACTACCGTTTCGAGTCCGAAATGCTTGACGCGATTGCCGGAAAAATAGTCCAGTCGACGCGAGGCAATAACGCCTCATCGGGCGGATCGTTCGCAGGTGGCGGCGGCGTGCAAGCGGCTGAGAGACGTTTGCGACTGTTGATCGGGATGCCCATCACCGACGGTCAACTGATTCGTGTTGTCGACGAACCGAACGATGCGCCCCTGGTGTTCGACTGGGACTCGGTGTCGATGGAAGCGATGAACCTGCGCAGCGAGTTGCAACAACAACGGCTGACCATCCAGCAGCGACAAATGGAAGTGCTCGCTGCGAAGAACTTCTTAATGCCCTCGTTGGACTTGATCACAATCTATCGACTTCGAGGGCTGGATAAACACTTGGCTGGCAACGACAGCGCATTCGGAGAATTGGGGACCCTCGATTTCCAAGAGTACGAAGCAAGCCTCGAACTTAGGCTGCCAGTCGGTTTTCGTCAGGCTCATGCCGCTGTGCGACATGCGAAACTGCAGCTCACACGTGAACAGGCCCTTTTGCATGAGCAAGAGCGACAAGTTTTGCACGACCTGACTGCCGTTGTGGCTGATGCCGACCGCGCTTTCGCTCAGATGCAAACGAACCTGAACCGTTATCTGGCGGCCAGTGAGGCGTTGGATGTCCTGGAGACGAACCAGGACGTGGGGATGTTGGTCAATTTTGAGCAGTTGCTGGACGCCCAACGAAGGCTGAGCGAGGCCCAAACACGCTACTACGCATCTCTTGTCGAGTACAATTTGGCGGTGAAGAATGTGCAATTCGAAAAGGGCACGCTGCTGCACACCGTCAATCTGAGGATCAGAGATTAAGAGCATGGCGCCTCTCCAAGCCGGCTCAACAATCGTCAGATCCCTTCGTTGCCGACTGCCCTCGTTTGCGTCTGCCAATCTTGCACGCCGAGGATAACCAGCGGCTCAGCAGATTGCTGTAACTCTTTTACTGCTAGCACCTTGCGGCAAACTTATTGGTTACGGCACGCGGATTGCTTGAGAAGTGAGCATCATCCGGGCTACTGCCATCGGTGCATAACCGGGCGGTGGTTGGCGTATGAAAATAGCTCGGCAAACGACCGTGCAACAACTAGCAACTTAACCCTCATTTCAAACCCTCATTTGGAAGGTGTCACACCAGATGGCGACTGCCACCAAGAACAAGACCAGCATCCGTTTGCAACCACTGGGCGAACGAATCGTCGTACGACGAGCTGAAGGCGAATCAAAGACCGCTGGCGGCATCCTGCTACCGGACTCTGCCAAGGAAAAGCCGGCACGCGGCAAAGTTGTCGCCATTGGCACGGGCAAACTGCTCGATGACGGCACGCGCGGCAAATTTCAAGTGAAACCAGGCGACGAAATCCTGTTCACCACTTGGGCCGGCGAGACCGTCGAGATCGACGACGAAGAATTCCTGCTGATGCGAGAAGAAGACGTTCTCGGCGTGATCGAGTAGATCGCAATCGAGTCGAGCTTGATTAATTCACTCGCGTTCTCGAATTTCATCGCAGAATCGACCCCAACACAAATCTGACCATATTAAACGAACAGGAATTTAACTTATGCCAAAGATCATCGCTTTTGATCAGGAAGCACGTGAGGCGATTCGCCGCGGCGTTTCCAAACTCGCTCGTGCCGTGAAAGTCACTCTGGGCCCCAAGGGTCGCAACGTGATTTTGCAGAAGAGCTTCGGTAGTCCAACCGTGACCAAGGACGGCGTGACCGTCGCCAAGGAAATCGATCTGGAAGATCCCTACGAAAACATGGGCGCCCGGATGGTTCGCGAAGTCGCCAGCAAGACCAGCGACGTCGCTGGTGATGGAACGACGACCGCAACCGTACTCGCCGAGGCGATCTTCAACGAAGGCCTCAAGGCAGTCGTTGCTGGCGTGAACCCGATTCAGATGAAGAGTGGTATCGAAAAGGCCGTTGTCGATTTGACAGAGAAGCTGAAGTCGATGGCTGTTAAAGTCAAAGACAAGCAAGCGATGGCTAACGTCGCGTCGATCGCCAGCAATAACGATCGTGAGATCGGCGAACTGCTTGCTGATGCAATGGAAAAGGTCGGTAAAGACGGCGTGATCACCGTCGATGAAGGCAAGAGCCTGCACACCGAACAAGAATGGGTTGAGGGGATGCAGTTCGATCGCGGCTACCTGTCGCCGTACTTCGTCACCGACGCCGCAAGCATGGAAGCGGTCCTCGAAGACTGCTATGTGCTGGTTTACGAAAAGAAGATTAGCAACATCAAGGACATGGTTCCTGTGTTGGAAAAGGTCGTCCAACAAGGCAAGCCGTTGCTGATCATCGCTGAAGATGTAGATGGCGAAGCGCTGGCGACACTCGTTATCAACCGTCTTCGTGGCACGTTCACCTGCTGTGCCGTCAAGGCTCCAGGTTACGGCGATCGTCGCAAGGCAATGATGGAAGACATCGCGATCTTGACCGGCGGAACAGCCGTCTTCGAAGCTCTCGGTATGAAGCTCGAAAGCTTGGATCTGCCCGCACTGGGTCGCGCCAAGAAGGTGATCATCGACAAGGACAACACCACGATTATCGAGGGTGCTGGAAAGAGTACCGATATCAAGGGACGTATCGACCAGATTCGTCGCGAGATCGAGAACACGACCAGCGACTACGACCGCGAGAAGCTCGAAGAGCGATTGGCCAAGTTGGCTGGCGGTGTGGCGAAGGTCAACGTCGGTGCAGCGACCGAAAGCGAAATGAAGGAAAAGAAGGCTCGCGTCGAAGACGCGTTGCATGCGACCCGTGCTGCTGTTGAAGAAGGCATTCTGCCGGGCGGTGGCGTTGCATTGCTGCGTGCTTCCGGTGCGGTTAAGCCAGCCGATTCACTGACCGAAGACGAGAAGGTCGGTTACAACATAGTGCTCCGCTCTTGTCGTGCTCCGCTGACCATGATCAGCGAGAACGCTGGTCAAGACGGCGGCATCGTGTGCGAGAAAGTACTCGCCATGAAGGGCAACGAAGGCTACAACGCACTAACCGACGTTTACGAAGACTTGGTCAAGGCTGGCGTCATCGACCCCACCAAAGTGACTCGCACCGCACTGGCCAACGCAGCCAGCGTGGCGACGCTGTTGCTAACCAGTGACGCGTTGATCGCCGAGAAGCCCAAGAAAGGCAAGTCGGGCGGCGGCGGTGGTGGCACCGGTGGCGACTACGATATGTACTAAGCGGGGATGACGTCGGCGGCGATTTACTTGCAGAGCAAATCGCACGTGTTTGGCCCGCTGGTAAATCGCGATTAATAACGAGAACGGTCGATGGAGAAATCTGTCGACCGTTTTTTGTTACCAAGCTAGGCTTACTTAGCAACCGACCAGAAACAACTTCCGCGATTCGGATGTGGCGGAAGGGCGCGTGCGGTCCGGTTTCGCGCAGTCGAGAAGTTGCAATACTTGTTCTCGGATCGGTACGTTGTACAGCTTTTCGAAGCTTGTTGCCGAACACATACTAATCGCGGCCACTTAATTCATTTAACGCAATTCGTGATTCGTGAATTGCCTCGAACTTAATGCCCGGGTTGTCCCGATCGAGAGTTCGAAGATCCCAATCCGACTGCACCAAAATAGCATCACTGCCAAACGAATCCGTTACCAGCTTGGCTCCATAGGGAGTCTTAAGCGATTCCCCCTTGTCGACTGAGTTAAACCATCGAGCGTGCTTGTAAGGCAACCATTGAATTCGCGAAGGAGAATTATATTCGGTCTCAAGTCGGAACTGAACCACATCGAACTGCAGTTCCCCTACCGCAGCCAATATCGCATCACGCTGACGTCCCTTGGAGAGGAAAAGTTGTATTGCCCCTTCCTCGACAAGTTGCTCAAGCCCTCGATCAAATTGCTTTCGTCGCGATGTATCAGGGCAAGTTACGCTGGCGAATACTTCTGGTGAAAACTGGGGAACTCCCGGATAACGAACTGCTGTGCCTTGGTAGATCGTGTCGCCTAGTCGCAATTCACCCGGGCAAACGACGCCGATAATGTCTCCGGGAAACGCTTCATCCATCGTCTGTCGATCCCTACCGAAAATCTTAAGCGCCCTTGGAAGTCGGACTCGATGACCACTTCGTTCAACGATAACATCCATATCGCGTTCGAACCTACCCGAACAAACGCGAACAAAGGCAACTCGGTCTCGGTGCATCGGATCGAGGTTTGCCTGGATCTTAAACACGAACCCCGAGAAGTTGTCGCTGCGGTTGCTAATGTCCGCATACATGGCTCGTTTACCAGGAGGCGGACAGAGTTCAATGAAACCACGAAGGAATAGCTCGATACCGAAATTGGTGAGGGCGCTGCCGAAGAACACCGGCGTCTGCTTGCCCGCGAGAAATTCATCGGGCTCATAATCGTGACCGGCCAGTCGAATCAACTCCAGCTCTTCTGCAGCTTGAACAACAACGTCATCAGCGAACGCATGTCCAGACGGATTGGTTAGATGAGCATCACTTACCACCTGTGATCCTACGATCTGGCTAGTGAGTGAACTCCAGGCGATTGGTTCGGTGCTGACGCGACGTTCACCCGTCCGGTCCTCGAATGTATGCAGTTCATCACTTGCAAGATCAACGATTCCCACGAATTCGCGAGAACTTCCTACGGGCCAATTGAACGGTATCGCTTGGATTTGAAAAACCTTTTCGATATCGGCAAGAATTTCCAGAGGCGCTTGACCAGGTCGATCGACCTTGTTCACAAACGTGATGATCGGAATACCTCGGGCAGCACAAACACGAAAAAGTTTCTCCGTTTGAGTCTCGATGCCCTTAGCGGCGTCAAGCACCATCACTGCCGCGTCGGCTGCCATCAAAGTACGGTAGGTATCTTCGCTGAAGTCGTGGTGCCCAGGCGTATCCAGGAGATTGATCTGCATCCCCTGATACTCAAAAGTGAGCACGGTTGAGCTTACCGAGATCCCTCGTTGTTTCTCTAACTCCATCCAATCCGACTTGGCCGCACGCTGCGATTTCCGCCCCCGCACTGCCCCGGCAACATCAATGGACCCGCCGAACAGTAGCAGCTTTTCCGTGAGCGTCGTTTTTCCAGCATCTGGGTGCGAGATAATCGCAAACGTTCGACGCCGCAGTCGTTCCTGTTCAATCAGCGAGTCCGCAGGAGTCATGACGGTTTCTTTCGGTTTATTGAAGAAGCTAGGGGCGAACGAGTCGAACTCAGAAAGCACGAGATTAAGTTGCGATGTGTCACCCCATGCGTGAGTAAGGCTTGGGTGTCTGCTTCAGTACAATTAGGAATAATAGCGGTCATCTGCGTTTAGTGCAGCTACTCGTTCTAGTGCAGCAACTCGATTGGTTGCTACGGATCGACTGTTGAGTGGCGAGAACATGCGACTGCGGTCAACAGTGATCGGAAAATCGCAAGTTGTTGACACAGAAAGATTTGTCGCCTAAAACGCTTGCTCATTACGGACTTAGCATCGCTTGCCATGTTTATTCTAATCATTCGATTGACTGGTCTTTGTAAGCAATGAAGCTCACGCATCACGGCGCCCTTGATGGTGTCACCGGATCTTGTCACCAGCTTGCCTGGAACGACACTCAAAGTTTGCTTGTCGATTGCGGCACCTTTCAGGGAAACGACGCTAAAAAGCACCCAAATCCTGAGATCGAGTTTTCCTTGAAAGGGATCGAAGCACTGTTGCTTACTCACGTTCATATCGATCATGTGGGACGTATGCCGTATCTGCTTGCGGCCGGATTTGATCGACCGATTTACTGCAGCCGCCCGACAGCAAAGTTGCTGCCGTTGGTGATGGAAGACGCCTTGAAGATCGGCTTCACTCGCTCGCGACGATTGATTGAGGAGTTCCTTGGCAAAGTTGGGCGGATGTTGCAGCCCATACCTTACGGTCAGTGGCGAGAGATTGAGCAGGGCGTCAGGATTCGGCTCAGCCCAGCGGGTCACGTTCTTGGATCAGCGATCATCGAAGTTGAATTGCCCTCAGGCGAGGTCGCAGTGTTCTCTGGCGATATCGGTACGGGCACCGACCCGCTGCTGTTGAACCCCAAGAGCCCGCCTCGTGCTGATCTCCTTGTTCTCGAAAGTACCTATGGCGACAAGCTGCACGCCAGCGAAGGCGATCGCCAAGTGGCACTGGAGAAGATTCTTTGTACAACGCTCGAGAACAATGGTATCACCCTTATCCCGGCATTCAGCCTGGGCCGGACACAAACCTTGCTGTTCGAGTTAAACAACATCTTTGAACGAGTGCAGAAGCAGCAAGGATGTTCGCTGATGAAGCGAGTTGATGTGATCGTCGACTCACCGCTGGCGTCTCGTTTCACTCAGATCTACGAGCAGCTCAGCGAGTATTGGGGCGAGGAAGCGCACGTTGTGTTAAAAACGGACGATGAGCCGCTTGTGTTCGACAATTTAACCACCGTTAGTGATCACCAAGAGCACAAGGCAACCATCTCGCATCTAGCCAAACACGAACTGCCGGCCATCGTGATCGCTGGCAGCGGAATGTGTACTGGCGGACGGATTGTTAACTACCTGAAAGAATTCATCGGTGACCCGAAAACCGACATGGTCTTTGTTGGTTATCAAGCGAGTGGCACTCCAGGGCACTACATTCAGCGTGGCAGCGATTGGGTCCGCTTGAATGGTCGCCGCTATGACATTCGCGCGGCCGTGCATCATTTGCCGGGTTACTCGGCGCACGGTGACCAACAAGACCTGATTCGCTTTGTCGAAGCAATGCAGGAACGACCCAAAGCGATTCGTTTGGTCCATGGCGAGTACCAACCCAAACAAGTATTGACCGCAGAACTCGTCAAGCGTGGTTACAACGTTGTCTGATCGGGTTCGGTCGAGAACGTGCTCCAACCATAGGGCGTTTGTGTTGGCGGTAGCGATTCAGGTGACCTTTGTTCGCTGTGCAGGTAAGCTTTAGCAATAAAGTGTGCTGTGACTGGAGCGGTTAAGAACAGAAAAAACGCAATCAACAATTCCTGTATCGATAGCATCCCAGCAACGCCCCAAAAGTTCAGCATCGAAGCGACTAAACAACCGCCAACACCAACGGTCGTTGCCTTTGAGGGTGCGTGCAATCGCGTCATCAAATCAGGAAGCTTCATCAATCCTAGCGAACCAATCAAAATAAAAATGCCGCCGATAATAATGCAAGCCGCAATCGCAAGTTCGAGATAGAAGTTCATGTTATTCAATGACATCGCCGCGAAGTAGGAATCGACAGTAGGCCACAGTGGAGACAAAGCTGAACATCGCCAACAGGAGAGCTGATTCAAAATAGAGCGTCGTGGAATCGGCAATTCCATAAAGAATGATGATCGCGATCGTGTTGACCACCATTGTGTCGCCGGCGAGTACGCGGTCCAAGATCGTTGGTCCCTTTGCCAACCGCCACAAGTTCAGCACCAAGGCAATCGACAACGCGAGAAAGCCGAAAGTAAGCGCGTATTGAATCATGGAAAAATCGCCTGAAGTCGTTTCTCATATCGAGCCTTGATCGTTCTGACGAGCTCTTGTTCGTCGGCAACGTCCAAGCAGTGCACTAGAATCGCTCGATTGTCCGCCGACAAGTCGCTACTCACCGTCCCCGGGGTCAGCGTGATGGTACCCGCGAGTACTGTGATTGCCTCGGGACTATTGAGGTCCAGCGGTACGGTCACCCAACGAGTTCGCAGCTTGCTGGCCGGACGAAAGAGAATCAGGTAGGCAACCTGTACATTGGCGACCAGCACATCCCAGATCACGATGGTCCCGAAAACGAGCGCCTTCAACGGGCTGCGGATCTTCGGGCGTCCGGGCCAAAACTCAGTCGTATAGATGGGGATCAACATACCTAGAAAGAATGCGCCAACCCAATTGGCAAACGAATAGAAATTTGTCAGTGCTAACCACAACAGAACAAGCAAAATCGTCAACAGCGGGTGCGGTAACCAACGTTGAAAAAGCGACGGTTTGGGCTGGGGCATCGTGCTACGAGTGCTCAATACGTCATCGGGATTAGCGTGTTCGGTCATGCACAAACTTCTCAAAGAGCGTGCCACACTTGCAGGTGACATCTGGTTATCATTGGACTCAATTCTTCCCACCATTGAAACCTGCCCTCTCGCTATGAAATCAAATTTGCTCTCCAGACTGCTTGTTGGCTTGGTCCTTGCCCTAGTTTTTGCACCTTTCGCGACAGCCCAATCAAAAAAGCCGAAGAAAGCTGAGGCAAAGAGCAAGCCGAAGGTCGTTGGACCAGCGATCGGTGAAAACAAGGCAACGCCGGTAGACCGTCTTCACGTCGCTGACGGGTTCCAGGCTGAACTTCTGTATTCGGTTCCTGGCCAAGACCAAGGGTCCTGGGTCAACCTTTGCGTTGATTCCAAAGGTCGGATTTTGGCAAGCGATCAATACGGCGGCTTGTATCGGATCACGCCGCCGCCACCGGGAAAAAAAGTTTCGCCCAACGATATCCAGAAAGTGCCCGCTGATATCCGCGCCGTCAACGGCATGGCGTTCATGAATGAAGCTCTGTACGTCGGCGTCAACGATTACGAAAACAAGATTCCCAGTGGCTTGTATCGCATCACGGACAGTAACGGCGACGACTCTCTTGATCGTGTCGAGTTGTTGCGCGAGATCGAGGCTCGCGGGGATCACGGTGTCCATGCGATTGTACCGGCAAGCGATGGCAACAGTTTCTTTCTCGTTTGCGGAAACGGTAGCAAGCCAACGGCAATGGAACCGACCTCCCCGGTCCCACAGGTTTGGGGTGAAGATCATCTGCTGCCTCGGTTGCCCGATGGTCGCGGTTTCATGCGTGACACGATGGGGCCTGGTGGGATTATTTATCGAGTCTCGCTCGATGGAAAGAAATTCGAAGCGTTTGCATCTGGGTTCCGAAATGTATTTGATGCGGCGCTCAATCGTGAAGGCGAATTGTTCACTTACGATGCTGATATGGAATACGATTTCAACACCTCGTGGTATCGTCCAACGCGAATCAACCATGTCGTCAGTGGCGGCGAATTCGGCTGGCGAAACGGGGCCGGCAAACGTCCCGCTTTCTACCCCGACAACCTTCCTGCGGTGATCGACATTGGCCCCGGTTCACCCACGGGTGTCACGTTCGGCTATGGCGCAAAATTTCCCGCGAAGTACCAAAACGCCCTGTACGCGCTCGATTGGAGTTGGGGCAAGTTGTATGCAATCCACTTGGAACCCGATGGTGCAACGTATACCGCAACGAAGGAAGAGTTTGTGACAGGTGCTCCGTTACCCATTACCGATGCAGTCATTCATCCTGGCGATGGTGCAATGTATTTCGCAATCGGTGGACGCGTCGTACAGTCGGGGCTTTATCGCGTAACCTATGTCGGTAAGGACGCGACGAACAAAGTATCGCCCGATGCTGTCGGTAATAAATCGCATGAATTGCGGCGTAAGCTCGAGCAGTTCCACGGACATCAAACGCCAGAAGCTATCGCGACCGCGTGGCCTTATTTAAGTTCCGACGATCGCTTTATACGCTGGGCAGCACGCACGGCGATCGAGCACCAAGATGTCTCGTTGTGGCACGAGCGGGCGATCAAGGAAACGAACCCGTCGGCTCAAGTGGAAGCCTTGATGGCGCTTGCTCGTGTCGCGGGTGTTTGCCCCCAGCATCGTACGGCCAGCGATTCACCGATCGATACGGCGGTTCGCGACCAGATCATTGATTCGATGCTGGCAATTGATGCTTCTGCGCTGGACCACGCAAGGCAACTGACATTCCTACGTACTTTTCAAATTGCGCTCAATCGATTCGGTCGCCCGAGTGATGCAATCGTCGCGCGGATTACCGAAACGTTGAACCCGCTGTTTCCGGCAAAGTCTCCCGAGACCAATTGGCTGCTGTGTGAAACGCTGGCGTGGTTACAGTCGCCGACGGTCGCTGCCAAAGCGATTGATTTGATCCAGACGGCACCGACTCAAGAAGAGCAAATTGAATACTCACGATCGATTCGATTTTTGCAAGCAGGCTGGACGTCGGAATTACGAACTGCCTACTTCGAGTGGTTCTTGAAAGCCGCGAACTATCGTGGTGGTGCGAGTTTTGAAAAGTTTATCTCATCGATTCGTGACGATGCTGTTGCTTCGCTTCCTGCGGAGGACAAGGCTGCACTTGCCGAGCTTCTGGCGCGTAAACCGGAAAAGATATCCGCGTTAGAAAACTTGGGAGCCATATTTGCTGACCGGCAACCAGTTTCCTGGACGCTTGACGAATTGTCTGCCGCTACGAAGACTGGGCTAAACGATCGTGACTTGGCAAATGGTCGCAAGATGTTTGCTGCCGCTGGCTGTTATGCGTGCCACCGTTTCGACAATCAGGGTGGAATGACAGGACCGGACCTGACATCGGCTGGACGCCGCTACTCGTCACATGATTTTTTGGATCAAATCATAAACCCAAGCAAGGTGATAAACGATCAATTCTCGTCGGTGATGGTCCTCTGCGACGACGGAAAAATACATACGGGAGTTGTGGTGAACTTGAGCGGTGACTCAATTACACTGAATACTGATTTATCGGATCCGAACCAACGAATCACCGTCGATCGCAAGACAGTTGAGGAGTTGGAGGTGTCGAAAATTTCGCCAATGCCCGCCGAATTACTGAACCGCATGACGAAGGACGAGATCCTTGATTTGGTTGCGTATGTTCTATCGACAGCCGACGTGCAATAACGTGTCGTCGTTCAATCAACACTATCACAAGACATTGGCCGTTTTAGCCCTTGCGGTTGGCGGACGCCACTTTAGAATCAAAGATGCCCCGTTCTATTTCATGAGTTGGCGTTTACGTGAGTGCTGCTTCCGGCTGTAGCATACACCTCGTGAGTGGATGTTCGGGGCACCAACGTGCAAGGAGATAGTTTTGCTCACTGAATCGACCGTGGAACAAATGTTCCGAAAACTGATGAACGATCCGCAACGCGATGATGAGCGGTTCGACAAGGCGGAAGAGTTGATCGAGGGGGAGCTTCGTCCCGAAAGCCCACTGCGACATCGATTGTCCGTGGAGCTTGACGAGTTGCGTTTACTCGCGACCAAAGCATAACGACGAGCAGAAAGTCGTTAGCTGAACAGTGTTTTATCTGCTGGTCGTCATTCGACCGGCAGTTTTAATTTCTACCGGCCCTGCACTTACCGATTGAGTGTCACGCCGAACGTTCCGCCCACCATCACTAAGTCTTGATCTCGGTCGCCGCCGCCAACGGTCAACCCGTTCAAACCGTTGGCATCACCACCTCGCCAGATTCCCGTGGCTAGGTCGATGACTTGGAAGCCGCCGCGAACGGTGATCATTTTGGTGAGTTGGTAATTCAATTCGCCTCGCACGTCAAAACCGATGACGAATTCTTCATTTCTCGTGTATTGTGGCGTAAGCGATTCGTTGAACGTTGCCAACGGGGGAGCACCAATGGTGACAGTATTGGCAGTAAAGTTGTAAACGGTTGTCTCCGTGTCGCGTCGAGCGGTTGAGCATTGCAAATTGCCACCGGTAAATGCACGGAACTCTGAGGCAAACGTAAAGCGATCACGGAACTTGGTGTAGCGGAATCCAACTTGGCCTAACAGCACTTCGTTGTCGGTAATGTTCTGGCTGATAACGTATTCTTCCGCTGCCCCGGCGAACACCAAAGGATTGTTCAAATCCTGAGTCGTGCTGAAGTTGTCTTTACGGTTGTAGTCTGTCATCCGAATCCATCGGAAGCCAACCATCGGTTCCAGGATCCCACCGTAGTGGTACGGTTCCATACGCCAAGTCTTGTTCAGTTCGTAGCTATCAAAATCCATTTTGTTCAAACTGTCTTCTTCGATCACAAAACGGCGAAAGAAGCCAATCACATTTCGGTCCTGCGGTGGGATGGTGAACCGACCATCGCCAGGGAACCGCGGGTCGATAGGTTGCGCTCCACCGCCACCACCACCGCCAGTCCCAAGGTTTTGAGAGTTAAAGCGATTTAGTCGCTCACGTTCGATATTGTTGCCCGCGTTGGGTCCGTTGAGTTCGGTAAACGAGAACAGCCAGCCGGTGTCTTCCTGCGGCAGCATGTAACCGATCTCATAGCGATTACCCCAGCCGCCGTCGAGTTTTGTCTCGGACGCTTGAGTATCGTCAAGCTCGGGGCGCGAGGCATAAAGATTTAACCGATCGTAAGTAGCGAACCAACCTGAGTTGGCCCGTTTTTGCGGCTTCATGTCCGCTAAGTCGGCGTCGTAGATTGGCTCGAACCAGTGGAAATCGGGGTCGAACGCGAACGGATCAGCCGCCGGGAAATATTCCTGGGCCTGCGTCAATTGCGTGATCCCGCCGAGCGTGTGCGTGACCGCGCCGAACATGGTCAGTGCCATGATCAGGGATTTCGTCAGCTTCCGTACCGACATCGCTTGTTCCACCGTCTTGGATGAAGTTCTCCGGTGAGCGCAACAGGCTTTAGCTGTTACCCACACCCCCTCGTTCACATCGCGTCCCGCCCGTGGGGATCGCCGCTACAAACCGTCTCTCAAAGTGCCGACGAATTCGAACGCCAGAGGCGCAATCCGCAGTCATCAAGCAGATAAAATTCGGGTTGTGCCGGTAGTATCGGTTGAGTCCGGCTCGATTTCTTAGTCGATTGTCGCCAGAAGCGGCAAAAGCCCCAAAAATTGCCAACTCCGATTAAACGGAAAAGCCCGCAAAGCTTGAACCTCGCTAGTTTCACAGTTTTATGTTACGTGACACGCCTTCTTGGCTGGTTGGCCGCTAGCCCTTCCCGCTGCGGCATTGTCTATAATGCGTCACTCTTCCGCAGATGCCACAACGCTAATACACCATGAATTGCGATTGAAATATGAACCATCATGCCAGCCCAGAAGCACAGCAACTCAGCGGTGATGACGTTGAGGCAATTGATAAGTTGCGTGATGCCTACAGCCGCTTAGTCGATGAACTGGGTCGAGTCATTGTTGGGCAACGAGGGACGATCGAGAAATTGGCGATCTGTTTGTTCGCCCGCCGACACGCGTTATTGATGGGCGTGCCTGGATTGGCGAAGACACTGCTGGTGAGCAAACTTGCGGAAACCCTGTCGCTGAAATTTAGTCGCATCCAGTTCACTCCCGACTTGATGCCCATGGATATCACCGGCACGGATATTCTTCAGGAGAACGAGCAAGGCCGTCGCGATTTTCAATTCGTGCATGGTCCGGTATTCGCCAACATCGTATTGGCTGATGAAATCAATCGCGCCCCACCAAAAACCCAGGCTGCGATGCTGGAAGCGATGCAGGAGCAACGCGTCACCGTATTGGGCAAGTCCTTCGAGTTGCAGTCACCGTTCATGGTGTTGGCAACTCAAAATCCAGTCGAGCAAGAAGGAACCTATCCCTTGCCAGAGGCGCAATTGGATCGCTTCATGTCGCTTGTCGAATTGGATTATCCAAGTGAGGAAGAAGAAATTCAAATTGCCCGAACGACAACGGGTGACGACGTTGTAACGTTGAATCACTTAATGAACGCAGAACAGATTATCGCTCACCAAAGTTTGGTTCGTCGCGTTCCGGTTCCCGATCATATTTATACGTATGCAGCACGCTTGGTCCGCAAGACGCGTCCGGCCGGAGAAACCGCGCCGTCGTGGTTGAAGCCGCTGGTTGCCTGGGGCGGCGGACCTCGGGCCGTGCAAAACTTGATACTCGGTGCCAAAGCTCGTGCCGCACTTTATGGCAGTTACATGGTGCGGATCGAGGACGTCAAAGCGGTTTCGACGTCCGTGTTGACGCACCGCTTGATCACCACATTTGCGGCACAAGCGGAAAGGGTTTCAGCGACGGACATTGTGAAACGATTGCTCGAGGAAACGCCAGATACTTGATCACTCGTCGGTGACGCATCCCTCACTCGCACTTTTGACGCTCTTGATGTACTTAAACAGCGTTCCGCGAGTGGCTTTGAACGGCGGCTGTTTCCAAGCAGCTCGCCGCGACTGCAGTTCGGCTTCGGACAATTCAACGTCCAGCCGATTGGTCTCGGCGTCAATCGTGATGATGTCGCCATCGCGAATCAGTCCCAACGGACCACCAAGCTGTGCTTCCGGCGTGATGTGTCCAACGATAAATCCGTGGCTGCCGCCACTGAATCGTCCGTCCGTCAACATTGCCACGTCGCTTCCTAACCCGGCCCCCATGATTGCACTGGTCGGAGTCAGCATCTCGGGCATCCCTGGTCCTCCCTGGGGACCCTCATAACGAATCACGACTACGTCACCCTTGACAATTTTTTTCGCTTCCAGTGCCGCGACCATTTCTTCTTCGCTGTCGTAGATTTTCGCGGGACCAGAAAACTGCAGTCCTTCTTTGCCGGTGATTTTTGCGACCGCGCCTTCGGGTGCAAGTGAACCACGTAAGATGCGAATGTGGCCGGATTCCTTGATCGGTTTTTCCACCGTCGCTACGATTTTTTGTCCTTCTTTCAATCCGGGAAGTGACTCGACGTTCTCGCCCAGCGTCTTGCCGGTCACGGTCATGCACGAACCGTCCAGCAACCCTTTCGCCAGCAGGTACTTCATTACTGCCGGAGTTCCGCCAATGCTATGCAGATCCTCTTGGACGAACTTGCCGCTGGGTTTCAAATCCGCAAGGTACGGCACACGATCACTGACCGATTGGAAGTCGTCGATCGTCAACGGCACGTCGACCGAGCGTGCCATCGCGATCAAATGCAGTACGGCGTTGGTGCTTCCGCCGAGTGCCATCACGGTGACCATTGCGTTCTCGAACGCTGCTCGTGTCATAATGTCACGCGGCTTGAGGTCAAGTTTGAGTAGTTCAAGGATCGCCGCCCCAGCGCGTCGACACTCGTCTCGCTTCTGCGGGTCTTCAGCCGGCGTGCTTGCGGAGTACGGCAGCGACATACCAAGTGCTTCGATCGCAGTAGCCATCGTGTTGGCGGTATACATTCCGCCACAGGCTCCAGCACCGGGGCAACTCTTGCGAACAATATCTTGACGCTCTTCTTCGCTGATTTGACCTGCGATGTATTGCCCGAAGCATTGGAATGCGCTGACGATGTCCAGCTTCTCGGAGCCACGAAACCCAGGTTTGATCGTGCCCCCGTAGACCATGATCGCAGGCCGGTTCAATCGCCCCATCGCGATCAAACAGCCAGGCATGTTCTTGTCGCATCCGGGCAGCGCGATCAACGCGTCGTACCATTGTGCCGCCATGATCGTTTCAATGGAATCGGCAATCAGATCACGGCTCTGAAGCGAATAGCTCATACCGTCGGTGCCCATCGAGATCCCGTCACTGACCCCAATCGTGTTGAACCGCATGCCAACCATACCAGCCTCCTGGACGCCCTGTTTGACATATCCGGCTAAGTCCAGTAGATGCATATTGCACGTGTTTCCGTCGTACCACATGCTGCCGATACCAATTTGTGGCTTGTTCATGTCGTCGACTGTCATCCCGGTCCCATAGAGCATCGCTTGGGAAGCACCTTGAACTTTGGGCTGGGTAACGTGGCTGCTGTAGCGGTTGAGCGGCTGGTTCATCGATCAATTCGGTTCGGGGTAAACTTCAGTTGGGGCGGTCGATTATGATTGCAGCAGCCGATTTTTTGTAGCGGTGGCACTTCGCCCTATTTACGGTCAGTTTCCGAAAGTGTGCCTGACCCTCTCAGGCAAAGGGTCAGACCCCATTTCGGATACACGCTCAGAAACCACATTCACAGGAATTTGCAGGACATGTCTTCAAGAATTCGAACCTTTATCTGTGGTACGTTTGTGCTCGCTGCCCTGTGTAGTCTGCCAATTTCGAATCAGTGTTTGGCCGATGATTTCGACAATCTTTCGATGCCCCTGTTCAAAGGCGAAACGCTCTCGGGCTGGGAAGGTAACGCTTATTGGTTCCGCGTTGAAGGCGACTCAATCGTTGCTGGTCGGCTCGATGAAAAAATCCCACACAATCAGTTCTTGTGTACGACGGAGGTATACGACGACTTTGAATTGCGATTGGAAATGAAACTGGTGGGTGAAGGCGACAATGCCGGCGTCCAGTTTCGCTCCCGGCGAGTGCCCAACAGTAGCGAGGTCTCCGGGTACCAAATGGATGCCGGTCGTGCCGGAGATCGTAGCGTGTGGGGCGCTCTGTACGACGAGTCGCGGCGAAGAAAAATGTTGGCTGAACCGGCTCCCGAATTGAGCTCGAAATTAAAAACGGACGATTGGGTCCAGATGCGGCTGATATGTCAAGGTCCGCGAATCCAGATCTTCGTCAACGGCGAACAAACCGTCGATTATACCGAGTCCGATGCCACGATCCCACTCGCTGGCGTGATTGGATTACAGATCCACAGCGGGCCAGGGAGCGAAGCCTGGTATCGTAATATTCACATCCTCAGCCTGACCAAGCCCGCGAAATAGATTAAGCAAATTCACATAGAGGAATGATCGGGCTCGTTGATGTCAACAATTGCTCGATCGTCACGCCACGAAACGCGGCTTCGGTCGCAGCGTAGGCTCGGTCGAGTTCCATATGTAGCGGACAAAGTGTCGTGTGCGTGGAAATCCCTAGTGGACACTGTCGAATTCTCTCTAGCGGTGACACCGCATTGACAATATCCAAAATCGATAATTCCGCCGTCGAACGTGACAGCTCATAGCCACCACCAGGACCAGGACGTGACTGCACCAAGTCCGCGGCAATGAGATCCTGTAGCACTCGATGCAGGTATCGCCGGGGGACCTTGGTTTTCTCCGCCAAATAATCAGCCGACGACGCCTGCTGCCCGCGCACTCCCATACACGCGACGGCGCGCAACGCATACTCGGCTGTCTTGGAAAGCATCGACGATCCTATGGTAACTTAGATTCTTTATCTGTATTGGTTTGTACAGGTTTAAATTTACCGTTTCCGCCTTCTGACGGCAACTTATGAATTGAGGTAGCGATATGGCACTGATCGAACAAGACCGCGAAGACTTGTTTCGTGACGGTTCAGCGATGCGAGTTCGTGGCGAGGCGACTATCGATGGCACCCTTTGGCTTTTTGGGTTTCGTTCACAGGGACAAGCAACCCTGTACGCCGGCCCGGATCACGTTTTTCAATTCAACGCCGATGGACAACTTCGGCGAATCTTCTTACTGGGCCAACGTTACGTGACGTCAAACGGGAGATTGAAAGTGCTTCAACTCCACAGTCGCGGCGAACGACTAAAGTTATCCAGTTACCTCGTCGAAGACCATGAGCAGCAGCGATTGTTATCACAATTGGATGAACTTCTGCTGACGCTAAAACATGGAATCGCTGATCCATCGATCGTTTGGAAGACCGAGGGAATCGACGTTGATGGGTTTCGCGAACGAGTCGTCAAATGGCTCGCGTCTCTAGCGACACCCGTTCCCATCGCAAACATTGTGAATGCTTAACATTGCGGGAGCAACATGTGGGGCACTCTTAATGTGGCAGTGGGTTCTTGCCGACGTTTTAAGGAAAGGCGTCTGAAATTCGCCACCATGTATATTACTCCCTCGCTTAGGAACCAAATGTGGTCGATGACGATGAAACGATATCGGCTTATCACGAAGCAGGACACGCTGTGGTCGCCTATGCATTGGGAGGGCGAGTCGAATCGGTGTCGCTCTGGAGTGAGGCCGACGATTTCCTACCGGAGCGATTCGGCGACTGCAGAGTCAATTGGGGGCCAGTATTGTCGTCGGGCACGCGGCAACTGCAGAGCGAATTGTTAACGGTAATGGCCGGCCCGATCGCGGAAATGATTTATCGCGGCGAGCGAATTGAACCGTCACAGTACCTCCCCTGGCAGATGGATTGGTTGCATGCTCTCCGCTGCATTAGTTCGCTTACAAAGAGTCGCAATGCCCAACTCTCACTATTGCAGGGCGCTATGTGCGAACTCGAAGGACGACTTCGCGAGGATCGTTGTTGGGCAGCCATCTCTGCCGTTGCCGATGAGTTGCTCGCTCACGAACAACTCGACGAAGAACAATTATCCGAGCTACTGCAGTTCTGGTTGAGTTGCTAAAAACTCGTTCGGACACATCCGTTACCTGGATGGTTTCTATGCCTCAGGTTCATACGCCAAGTTTGGTGAAAGCCAGCGTTCAACTTCACGTAGCGGCCAACCCTTGCGCTTCGCATAGGCAGTGGTTTGGTCTTTGGTGATTCGGTCGACGGTGAAGTATCGCGAGTCTGGATGACCAAAGTACAAGCCGCTGACACTCGCACCGGGCATCATTGCATAGCTCGACGTTAGCTCAACGGTTGTATTCTTTTCAGCATCAAGCAGCTTGAACAACGTCGTCTTCTCGGTGTGGTCGGGACACGCGGGATATCCAGCCGCGGGACGTATCCCGCGATACTTTTCTTCGATCAGATCATCCGTCGACAAGCCTTCGCTGCCACCGAATCCCCATTCGATCCGCGCTTGTTGATGCAGGTATTCGGCCAACGCCTCGGCCAAGCGGTCCGCGATCGCTTGTACGATAATCGCACTTTCATCGTCGAGTTCTTGCTTGAATTGGTTGGCGAGTTTGTCGGCACCAATGCCAGCGGTTACAACAAATCCACCGATGTAGTCCTCGCGTCCACTTTCTTTTGGGGCGATGTAATCCGCCAAACAGCGGTAGTCTTTTTGGCCCTGGCGTTCCCATTGTTGTCGTAAGAAATGGAACCTCGCCGCTTCGGTACTTCGTGACTCGTCGGCGTAAACAATGACATCGTCGCCGTCGGCTGCTGCAGGCCAAAAGCCGTATACTGCTTTGGCTCGTAACAATTTATCGGCAATGACTCGATCGAGCATCGCGTTTGCTTTCGCGTAGACTTCTTTGGCGATCTCACCAACCACCGGATCCTGGAAAATCTTGGGGTACTTACCCTTCAACTCCCATGTCATGAAATAGGGCGACCAATCGATGTATTCGCGGATCACTTCCAGTGGAACATCAGATAATGCGCGTAACCCGGTGAACGACGGTTTGTCGATGCGAACGGTGGTCCAATCGGTTTGGAATTTTTGCTCGCAAGCAACTTCATAGGGCACGAGCTTTTGATTTCGAGCTTGGAAGCTGGCGGCGAGTTTCTCCTGCGCCAGTGTGTTCTCGCTAATGAAGGCATCACGAGTTTCATCATTGAGCAGTTTTTCGACGACACCGACGCTGCGGCTGGCATCGAGCACATGTACAACAGGCGATGGGCAAGCTGGTGCGATGCGCACCGCGGTATGCTTGGCACTGGTCGTAGCGCCACCGACCAATAGCGGCAAGCTTATTCCACGACGTTTCATTTCGCGGGCAACGTGCGCCATCTCATCCAAGCTCGGCGTGATCAGGCCGCTCAAACCGATCATGTCAACGTTCTGTTTCACGGCTTCGTCAAGAATTCGCTCGGCACTGACCATCACACCAAGATCGATGACTTCGTAGTTGTTGCACTGCAAAACGACACCGACGATGTTCTTGCCGATGTCGTGGACATCCCCTTTAACGGTGGCGATCAAGAACTTGCCACGAGCCTTGAACGCTCCAGCACCGGCAGCGAGTTTTTCTTCTTCCATGAACGGTTCCAAGTATGCAACCGCCTTCTTCATCACTCGTGCCGACTTAACAACCTGTGGTAAAAACATTTTCCCCGCACCGAACAAGTCGCCAACGACGGACATGCCATCCATCAGCGGACCTTCGATGACTTGCAAACAACGATCGTAGTGCTGGCGAGCTTCCTCGGTGTCCTCGATGATGTACTTGTCGATGCCTTTCACAAGCGAGTGCGTGAGCCGTTCGCTGACCGGCGATTCACGCCATTCGAGGTCCTCGCCAGATTTCTTGCCGCCACTTCCCTTTACGGTTTCAGCGAATTCGAGCATGCGATCGGTGGCATCGGGCCGTCGATTCAGCAGCACGTCTTCGCAGTGTTCGAGCAAGTCTTTGGGAATCTGCTCGTATACTTCCAATTGGCCTGCGTTGACGATCCCCATATCCAAGCCAGCGCGGACCGCGTGATAAAGAAACGCTGAATGCATCGCTTCACGCACACGATCGTTTCCGCGAAAACTGAAACTAATGTTGCTCACACCGCCGCTGGTTTTTACACCGGGGCATGCTTCTTTAATGCGTCCAACAGCATTAATGAAATCAACCGCGTAGTTGTTGTGTTCTTCGATCCCGGTGGCCACAGTGAGGATGTTTGGATCAAAAATGATATCTTCAGGTGGGAAATCCAGTTTTTCTCGCAACAAGTCGTAGGCCCGCTTGCAGATTCGCACCTTATTGTCTTCGTCTGCGGCTTGCCCTTCTTCATCGAACGCCATCACCACAGCTGCGGCTCCGTAGCGGCGAACCAAGGTGGCTCGGCGAAGGAATTCGGCTTCACCGTCCTTCAGCGAGATCGAGTTAACGATTGCTTTGCCTTGAACGTTGCGCAAGCCTGCTTCGAGGACTTCCCATTTACTACTATCGATCATCACCGGCACTGAAGCAGCGACATCGTCACCGGAAATCAGTCGCAGGTATCGCGTCATTGCCTGGGCGCCATCCAGCAGTGCGTCGTCGAAGTTGATATCGATGATGGTCGCGCCATTGTTGACTTGCTCGCGAGCAACTTCGACAGCCTCTTCGTATTTTTCTTCACGAATAAGTCGTGCGAATGCGCGGCTGCCGGTCACGTTGGTACGTTCACCAACCATCGTGAATGGAATTTCCGGTCGCATCACCATCGGCAATTGACCTGATAACCGCGTGTAGACCGGTCCATGCGATTCTTGTTTCGGTCGAACACCACGCACGCGATCAGCCATCGCGCGAATGTGATCGGGCGTAGTGCCACAACAGCCGCCAAGGATATTCAACCAACCGTTGTCCGCGAACTCACCAACCTTCTCAGCCATTACCTTGGGATCAAGATCAAACTGTCCCATCTCGTTGGGCAGTCCAGCATTGGGGTGACAACTGATTGGAATCTCTGCGACATGCGATAGCTCTTCGATGTGCGGCCGCATGATGTCTGGACCGAGGGCACAGTTCATTCCCACAGAGAGTAGCGGAAAATGATTGATAGCTGTCCAAAATGCTTCGACACTTTGAGCGCTGACAAACGTCCGGCCACCATCGGCAAACGTGCCACTGGCCATCACCGGAACCCGGCGGCCACCCGACTCAAAGAATTCAGCAATTGCGAACAAGCATGCCTTGAGGTTGAGCGTATCGATCGCGGTTTCTGGCAGCAGAATATCGACGCCGGCATTGATCAACGACGCAACTTGAGCCCGATAACTGTCCACCATTGCTTCGAAAGTCGTATCGCGATGAGCCGGGTCTTCCTTGGTGCTGATCGCGAGTTGACGAGTCGTTGGCCCGATACTGCCAGCAACAAAACGAGGCTTGTCGGGGGTACGGTCAGTCCACTCCAGGGCGGCCTGGCGAGCACATTGCACGGCGGCCCGATTGATCTCGTCAACGAGTTCGAAGGGCAGATTGAACTCGATCATGCCGACCGGAGAGGCGCCGAAGGAATTCGTTTCGACAATATCGCTTCCGGCGGCATAATACGCCGCATGAATCTCCGTGATCTTTTCGGGGTGCGTCAAACACAAAATATCAGAAAAGTTTTTTAAGTCGACGTTTCTGTCATGCTCGGCAAACCGTTCTCCACGAACGGCGGTTTCGTCAAGTTTTAGACGTTGAATCATGGTGCCCATCGCTCCATCAAGCAGCAAAATACGCTCTTGGAGGAGTTCGCGAAGCTGGGATTCAGTACTGCTGGAACGAAGCATATCAATGGATCTTGCGGCTAATCGGACGTGAAACAGCGACTATCTTGCTCGGATAATGCCCCAGCGACAAGGCGAAGGGGACGATTTGATGGGTTTCGATCTTGCCGAACCGGCACAGTTTAGCTATTCCGCAAAGAACTAAAGACCCGCATAGCTGATACCGATACTGACCGATGCAGGTCCCGTGTCCGTTCGCGCTCGGGAGCCGCGTCAGCACGTTAGCGCCCTTCAAATGACCAGGATGGAATTATGACCGCGTCGCCACAAAGGCCAAGCAGTCAACGGGTAGAAACCGTCACCCATCGCGAGCGACTCTCGCCGGTGCCAGTTTCCCCGCATACGTTGCCGCCAACACTTATCAAATTGCGAAATCTCAATGCGACACGGCCCCCAACGACATCCGTTGTCAGTGGCTGTGAAGAGGTGCCAACAGCGATCGTACCGAGCGTGGAGGCCGCAAAAATGGCGACTATCGCTCCTGAATCCAGATCCAACACCGAGGGGAGCACGGATTCATCCCCTCGCCGTGGACTGCTCTCTCGAATTACGTCACAGTCACTGGTTTTGTTAGTCATTCTATTCATAGCGGTTACTGGAATCGTCGCCGGAAATCGCGGTACCGAAGAATCGACTCGCCAGACCGCTAGCAACGGTGAACCGCTCGATGCTCAACTTGCCCAGGCAGAAGCCGCTGTTGCTTCCTTTGGGGAACAAAACGGAACTCCATTTGTTCAACAGACGGTGACGCAACAAGACGAGAACGTTACGCCGGATACAATCTCGCACTCTCCAGCATCGATGGAGTCAGCGGCCATGGGCTTAGCCGTTTCCGACACTTCCGCGAACGCTTCAATTTCGCAACCGATTGATGACAACTCCACCACAACATCAACCGACGAAAATCCTGTCTTAGCCAACACCACGCCAGAGCAACCTCAGAGCCCAGTCGGTGCAACGTCGACGCTGGGCACTCCGGAACTCGATCAAGCTATCGCATCGATCTCTGCTCCCACAGTGGACGCACCTGATGCAACTAGCGGAATTACTGCGGCTGATTCAGCCGGCGTTGCACCGAAGGCGACAAAGGCAGACTTGGTCGCTCATGCCGAAAACACAAAACCTGTCTATGCAAAGACCGAAACACCAGCGGGCGTGGATGATTGGTCGCGATACCTGCCTGGTAATGGTCCGACCAACGAATCGAATTCCGATGTCCGGCAAACGGCGGCACAGCAACCGATCGCGTCGAATGCAGTTGCACCCAATGTGATTTCAACGAAAACACCGCAAAGCCCAATCGACCGTTACCAGCAATACTTGAATACGACATCAGCTGAACTCGCTCCAGCGAACTCGGGCACGACGGCGAGTTCACCCGGTGTCTATGAAAACGGATCTCTGAGCGAGCAAACCCAGGTTCCTGGCTACTCGATTCCTACGCAACAACGCTGAAGTAGAAACTATGAGCACTATCGACCGAGCGTTTGTCAAAGCATACGCGAGACGCCAACAGTCCGGCGGAAAGCCATCGCCTGCCGCAGTTTCTCAACAATCCCCTGACGATATCGTCTTGATCAACGAGGGTGCTGCGGACACTGCGTCGGTGTGGCTGGACAATGGCAATGATTCGACGCTTCGAGTCGACTCGGCACACTCAATGCACGTTCGTCTGCCAACGCCTGCTGCGCCGACAAAGGGGCCATCCGCAGCACCTTCGACCACGTTGGAAAAGAGCAACAATACAACGTCCAATCCGGTAGCGGACCTACAGCAAATTTACACAGCATTTGCAGTGATCGCCGACCACGCGTCATGGACGGCTGATGTGTTCACGACCGAGGTCGATACGCACAACAAGTATGGCAGTGCGCTGCTACAACGTGATGCCGAGATGCATAGGGCGGCCGAGCAATGTGCCTCGGAAAAACTTGCTGCAGAAAAACTTGCTGCAGAAAAACTTGCTGCAGAAAAACTTGCTGCAGAGAAGCTTGCTGCAGAGAAGCTTGCTGCAGAGAAGCTTGCTGCAGAAAAACTTGCTGCAGAGAAGCTTGCCGCAGAGTCAACTTCCGGTGTCGAGGAAAGACCAGCGGCGGACCATTTTCGGGCAAAGTGGGAAATCGACGCGCTTGATGTACCATCAGCGGTCGCTGATTTATTTTTTGACGGCGAGTTATTTCAGCAAATTGCCGAGCAACTTTCGGGTGCCGTTGCCACTGGATTGAAGCGATTGCTCGTAACCAGTGTCCAAGACGGCGAAGGCCGCTCGACCGCGGCGATCGGGTTGGCGATCGCTGCAGCCGCATCGGGTTTGCGAGTCGCACTCGTGGACGGCGACGTCACCGCACCGACACTTGTTGACGATTTGCGACTTGAATTGGAATTCGGTTGGATCGAAGCTTTGCGCGGCCGATTGCCGATTGAAGAAGTCAGTGTCCATGCGACTCAGGATGGCGTCACACTCGTACCGCTAATGACTCCATCGGAAGGAGCGTCTGCCACCGCGCGAGAGATCGACTTGCTGCTAGACAAACTCGAAAACGAATTCGAACTGATCATCGTTGATGGCGGTTGCAGTAAATGCAAGACGACGCGATTGACTCTGGGGCAATACGACAGTGCCATGATTCTCTTTGATAAAACAAGAACTGCCACTGCCGACATCAATGAGTATTCGTACCAACTTCGTTCCGCCGGTGTGCTCGGTGTCGGTGTGATTGAAAACTTTGTCAATTGAAGCGTAGGAAGAAGGCATAGCATGTACGAAAAGCACTGGCAGTTAGCGGCTCGCCCATTTGTGAATTGGTTTGATTCCGATTTCTACTATCCTTCAGAAGTGCACCAAACCGCGGGCCTGAAACTTCGTTACGTGATCGAGAACCGCCAAGCTGCCGTCGCCTTGTGTGGCGAAAGCGGAATGGGAAAAACGACACTGATGCAAACGCTCATCGCTCAATTGCCGGACGATCTTTCACCTGCTGTGCGAATCGTCTTTCCGCAGCTTCCCGGCGAGCAATTAATTGGCTATCTGGCCGACAAACTCACGGGCAGTCTGGGCAGCGAAACAGAACCCATTCGCTTGACACTTGCACGACTGGAATCGTTCCTGGAACAAAATGTCGAGCAAAACAAACATGCCTTGGTGGTCATTGACGAAGCTCATTTGTTGGCTGCTTCGGATCAGTGGGAAACGCTACGTTTGTTGCTAAACTTCGGTGCCCAGTCTCACCAAGCAGAATCGGCACTGACCATCGTCTTCGTTGGGCATCCGACGCTGTTGAGTTTGATCGAACGCAATCGCTCGCTGGACGAACGCATCGCAGCTAAATGTGTGCTGCAACGTTTTTCGCCAGCAGAGACCGCCGCCTATATCCAACATCGCATGCGTGCTGCGGGTCGCGATAGTGACGAAGTTTTTACGCCCGACGCCGTGGACGCATTGCACCAGCGAAGCTCCGGAATCCCGAGGCGAATCAATCGCCTAGCGGACCTCGCCTTGATGGTTGGGTACGCAGAGGAACTGAGCCAACTCAGCGCCCAGCAAATCGAAGGCGTCCACTCGGAATTGGTGACCCTTCCCAGCTAGTGACTCTGCCCCGCTCAAGCAAACCTCCGCCCAAGCAATGAAGGTTCTCGATTGCGATTGGGTCTGCCGCCGATCGTGCCGGGCTGGAGGCTAAGTCGTCGGGGGCTGGATATCGATGTTCAGTTCTCTACCTGCAAGTAAAACCGATTTCCGTCAGGCTAACGCTCGTTTGGCCTCAGCATATTTGCTTGCGAGTCGCTGCGGGAGTGTGAAGATCCGCTTTAATCGTGTGACCTAGCGGTCGATTGTTACTCGCCCGAATCGGCCTGCCGACCGAGTTGAAACGGTATCGCAGTTTCTATACGAACACGTCGACTCTTCATTGCAGTTACACTCAGTACATGGCGGATCAGCAAAGAAACGGTATCTTGCCAACAGTGTTTGGTGAGCGAATTGTTGAATATGACGCCAGTGTTACGCTCGACGTGAATCATGTCTGAATCTAGTGATCGAAATTTGTTAGTAGGCGTGGTGGCGCTGCAACTGGACCTCGTGACTCGCGATCAACTCATCGCGGGGATGTTGCGTTGGACGCAAACAAAGTCAGAAAAACTAGAGCAGCTCCTGCTGGAACTGGGCTCGATCGATGCCGCCACATGCAAGATACTCTCGGCCTTGGTTGATAGGCGATTGGTACAACACGCTGGCGGGCAAGTCGTCGGTGGTAGAGCCGAATCATTCGATCTGGAGACAGCGCAGGCTATCTTGTCACAGGTTCAAGACTCCGATTTGAACGCGTCGATGCAGACGGTTTTCCCGTTCAATGTGTCAACCGTTCCTGATGTTGAATCAAATCCGAGTCTAGATTCACTGGATGGCGATGGCTTGATGACGAGGATGCCTGACTCGTTGGAAGTTAAGAAGGACTGTCGATATCGATTTCTCCGCCATCATGCGAAAGGCGGGTTAGGCGTCGTGGCGGTGGCCGTGGATGAAGAACTCAATCGCAACGTAGCACTCAAGGAAATTCAAGCCCGATATGCCGACGATGACGGAGCACGACAGCGGTTCCTGCAAGAAGCCGAGATTACTGGCAATCTTGAACATCCGGGGGTTGTTCCGGTGTATGGACTGGGAACCCATGCTGATGGTCGGCCGTACTACGCGATGCGATTTATTCGCGGCGAGAGTCTTCGCGATGCGGTGGATCGGTTTCACCGTGGGCGGATTAGCCAAACGGAGCTAACGACGGCAGAAGCGTTCGAGTTTCGCAAGTTGCTCGATCGGTTTGTCGACGTTTGCCAAACGATTGAGTATGCACACAGCCGAGGTATCGTTCACCGCGACATCAAGCCAGATAACATCATGCTGGCTCCCTTCGGCGAAACCTTGGTCGTTGATTGGGGATTGGCTAAACACGTAGGTGATCACACTAGTTCGGTTCATGCCGAAAGTGATCCGCTACAACGAATCTCCGGCAGTCGTTCCGCGCCGACTCAAATGGGAAGTGTTGTCGGAACTCCCGGTTACATGAGTCCTGAGCAAGCGACCGGTCGCGTCAACGCCGTTGGCCCGCAAAGTGATGTCTATTCTCTTGGTGCAACGCTGTACTATTTGCTCGTTGGAACTTCGCCGTTCGACTTGCTAGGCAGGGGGAAGCAGTCGATCGGCCAGCTATTGCGACGCGTTGAAATTGGCGACTTTCCTGCACCGAGAAAGCTACGGCCAGCAATTGCTAGCCCCTTGAACGCGATCTGTTTGAAGGCAATGAGCCTCGATCCCACTGCTAGGTATGCGACACCTCAAGCCCTAGCGGACGATGTCCAGCGTTATCTCGCCGACGAATCGATTGCGGCGATTCCAGATCCTTTGGCGACGCGGATTAGACGGTGGACGCGGCGGCACCAAACGCTCACCACGACCGCCATTGCGATCGTGCTGTTGGCGACCGTCGGACTGGTCGTGTTCTCCAGCCTCCTCAGCGCGAAGCAGAAAGAGCTAGCCGAAACAAACTCGCGTCTTACCGTCGCGCGGGCGGATGCAATCCGAGCCGCCAACGATGCAGAATCGCGTCGACGGGAAGCCGAGAGCGAGCGAGAGAAAGCCGAACTGGCGTTCCAGGCAGCCAATGACGCAAAGAATCTAACTTACGCGTTTAGTGAGTTTTTGATCGACAACATCCTGGCCGCGGCACGCCCCAAAGGTGTCCAAGGCGGGCTGGGAATCGATGTCAAAGTCATTGATGCGTTGCAAGCAGCGGAGCGTAAGATTGACGATGTATTCGCTGGTATGCCGATGGGCGAGGCGACTGCGCGTTCGGGTATCGGTGGTACATGGTATGTTCTCGGTGAATATGGTCGAGCTGAAGTTCATCAAGCCCGCGTCGTCGAGTTGTTCAAAGGCCAGCCTCACAAACAGGACCAATACTTCCAAGCACTTTTTTCTCTCGCGTTGACGATCAAGAAAATTGGACGGCTGGATGAGGCCATCGAACTTCAAGAGCAAGTTGAAACATACTTTCGCGAAACGTACTCGATGGACGATCATCGGGCGTTGGTCGCCGCCAGCGGTCTCGCCGCTAGTTTCCGTGATGCAACGCGTTTGGACGAAGCCACAGAAATGTTGGATCGTGTATTAGTCCAGACTCAAAAGCACTGGGGCGAGGAGCATCCGGAGACGATCCTGGCAACGATTAACTTGGCGGAAGCACTTCGCCTGGGTGATGCTTCATCGCGAAAGCGTGCACGGTCACTGTTAGAGGCGGTTGCTGCTACTTCGTCCGATGTGCTTGGGAAAACACATCCCGATGCGCTTTACGCGGCCAATAACCTAGCCAGTTTCCTGTTGGAGGAAGGCGATACTGCGAACGCGGTTTTGATGCTGAGCAACACGTTGGGTGCGATGAAGACGGTTTTGGGCGTCGATCATCCTGAAACGCTAACCACTCAAGCAAACCTGGGCAAGGCATACGCACAGACCGGCGAAGTTGAAAAAGGGCTCGCGATGCTCTACGAAACGTGGCTCTCCAGTGCAAGCAAGCTTTCGAACGACCATCCGTCGACGCTCAATACACTCGATCTGTACGCCTACGCACTCTCGGAGGCGGGGCGTATCGACGAATCCCTTCGCAGGTACGAGGAAGTATTGAGGGAACGTGTTCGTGTGTTGGGTGAGACCAATGTTGAGACGTTGACGACGATGAACAACCTCGCCTTGGTTTATGAACAGGCCGGTGATTTGTCACGCGCGGTACAAATGCACCGTCGCTGTCTAGAACTGCGACGGCAAGTTTATGCCGATTCCGACGACGAGCTGCTGCTTTCGTTGTACAACCACGCCGTGTGCTCGCTCAACGCCGGAGAACTTGATGAAGCAATGGCGCTTTCCCAAGAACGAGCGGAGATCGTCGAACGCGTTGAAGGTCCCCACTCGCCGCGAACTTGGGAGGCTCTGGAGATGTTGTCGTCGCTGCAGAGTCTCAATGAAATGCATGAGACCGCGATTAGTACATCGCGAAAGATGCTCACCATGATGCAACAGTCGTTGCCGAAGAGTGATCGGCGAGTCGTGAACGCAAGCGGAACGTTGGGCGTCAATTTGCTTGATGCGAAAGAGTATCAGGAGGCTGCAGAAGTATTGTTAGAGACCGTAACGCAGAACCAACGTGAGTATTCCCAGACCAAAGATGACGACGTCGGCATGGAACTACGCAGTTGGCTTGTCTATCTCGCCCAGGCAGAGGTCGGTGCGGGCCAATTCGAGCGTTCAGTCCTGCATGCTCGGGAATCGGTGCAAATTGCCGAAGACTTGATTCCTGACGATTGGCGAGTGTTCAATGCTCGCAGTCTTTTGGGCGAAGCAATGGCCGGTGTCGGTGATCCAGATGCGGAGAAGTACTTGCTGGATGCTCACCAAGCGCTACTTCAGCGGCAGGAATCCATTCCCAATCCGATTCGCATGAAACACATCCACGCCTCATTCGATCGCCTCGTCAACTTCTACAACGCGAAAGGCGACACCGAGAATCTCGCCGAATGGGTCAAAGGCAAATCGCTCCATGATCCGCAAAAGGTTGAACGCTAGGCACGTTGTCAGACCGAAAAATGTTTGAGAATCTGTCACAAGTTTCGCTTGGCGTACGACTCTTTGTTGTCAGCTCAACTCAACGGCTGCACAACGATGAAATTTTGGGAATTCCAATTGATGACGCGTACGACTGCTGATTTGGTGCGAGCTGCTGCGACCGGTGATCGCGCTGCTTTTGAAATGCTGGTTAGGCAATATGCGGCAATGGTTACAGGGGTGGCCTACAGCAAGTGTGGTGATTTCTCGCTCAGCGAAGATATCGCTCAGGAAGCGTTCATCGAAGCCTGGAAGAAATTGGCAGCGATTCTTGAGCCGGAGAAGTTTTCTGGCTGGATTTGCACGATCGCTCGTCGCCGAGCAATCGACGCCGTCCGAGCGAACCGGTCAATGCGCTCCGAATGTAGTATCAACAACATGGCATCGGAGATCCAAGACCACAAGCAACTCACACCCGAGGCCAACATGTCACAACAACAGGAACGTGAATGGGTTTGGTCGATGCTCGCTCAATTGCCTGAAGCTTATCGCGAGCCAATGATTTTGTTCTACCGCTGCGAAGAATCGACTCACGAGGTTGCGATCGCGCTGGGCGAAAGCGAAGCCACCATACGTCAGCGACTCAAGCGGGGACGTGATATGCTGCGGATCGAAATGGCTGAATCGATCCGCACCACTCTGGGAGCTACCGTGCCCAAAGCCGCGTTTGCGGCGATGGTCATGGCGTCACTACCGTCAACCGCTTACGCTGCTGGTGCGGCAGCCACCACCGTGACCGCTGCTAAGTCAAGCAGTACTGTGGGCGCTGCTGCGTCATCAGCCATCGGTGGCGCGGTGCTTGGTCCACTGATTGGAATCGCTGGCGGCATCTTCGGAACGTGGATGGGCTGGAAGTACAGTGCGTATGAAAGCCAACAGAGATTTATCCTGCGCCAGGCATTGCGGTTTCTTGCGGGACTGGCCGTCTTCGTCATCCTGGTGGAAATATTGGTAACGATGCGAGTGCGGGGCGCGATTGCAGACGACACTCTTTATTCTAGTTTGCTGGTCGGATTGATTCTCGGCAGCCAGGGACTAGGCTTCGTGTGGATGTGGCGTGAGGTCCGCGGCTATAAGCAAATTGGGTTGGAAGCGAAGTCGCGAGGGGAACCGATGCGACCACTTGCCCAACAGTGGATCGATCAAGTTCGCCAGCAGACTCGGGTAGTACACGCCGACGGTAACGTTACCTATGAAGCGTTTCGTTGGAACGCTGGTGGATGGTTCGGAAGCTGTTTTGGTGCTTGTGCATGGATGATACCCTTGGCTGCAGTCGCGTTCTGGAACGGTTCAATTTCGATGGCCATCTTAGCCTGCTTGTCCGTCGTCTTTCTCGTTGCTTTCGCGTTTATCTTCTGGCGATTGCGCGAAAGCATTGACTCCTACTTGGCCCTTCAAATCCTAGTTGTCGTATCGTTCTTGATAACGATTGGCGTATTCGCCAGCATCCAACTTTTAAGCAACGCTCAGACCCAGGAATCTCTTCGCTGGTCTCCCTGGGCGTGGTGCCTCCTTGTCCTGTTTCCATTGACATCATTTCAGTTCTGGTGGATGCGCCGAAATTTTATGCGAGAAGCGCAGGAATGGTAATGCTAGCGAGCGAGGTACAAAGTTAGAGGTACAAAGTTAGTTGAGTCAACGACGCTCTGTTCAACGAGTTCACGATCTATAGACGCGTTATGCTAGGATCTCGTGGATCACGTTGCCGTGAACATCAGTAAGTCGGAAATCGCGGCCACCGTAGCGGTAGGTTAGCCGCTCGTGATCCAGTCCCAAGGCGTGCAACATGGTGGCGTGCAAGTCATGGACACTGGTGGGGTTTTCTTGAGCTTTGAAGCCAAATTCATCGGTCGCACCGTACACGGTTCCACCCTTGATGCCGCCCCCAGCCATCCAAACGCTAAAGCCATAGTGATTGTGGTCGCGGCCAAGTTTCGATTTACCAGTTCCGCCAATTTCGACACTGGGTGTACGCCCAAATTCGCCGCCCCATAACACCAAAGTGTCTTCGAGCATACCGCGTTGCTTCAAGTCCGTTAATAGCGCGGCAATCGGTTGATCAAGCTGCCCGGCAAGCTTGCGATGATTCGTTTCGATGTTGTCGTGATTATCCCAAGGTTGACCCGCGCCGTGCCACAGTTGCACATAACGGACACCACGTTCGAGCAACCTTCGAGCGATCAACGTCTGGCGTCCATGAACACCGGTGCCGTACAAGTCGATGGTAGCCTGTGATTCATCGGTCACATCAAACGCTTGACGAGCATCGTATTGCATTCGAAAAGCGAGTTCATAAGATTGAATCCGGGCATCCAGCCGCTGGTCGATTCGACTCGCGCGATGACGCTCATTCCAACGTGAAAGAAGATCGAGTTGGCGTCGTTGATCATCGGTCGCAATATGGAGATGCTCAATGTTTTCGATTAGCTTGCTGAATTGCGTGTGGTTCGAATCGATATAGGTTCCCTGGTACGCACCCGGTAAGAACGCCGACTGCCAATTCTCATTGTCCTTGATCGGCAATCCGCCAGGACACATCGCGACGAAGCCCGGCAAGTTTTGATTTTCAGTTCCCAAGCCATACAATAACCACGAACCTATGCTTGGTCGCGGCTGAACGGAGTCGCCGCAATTCATCAACATCAAGGACGGTTCATGATTGGGCACCTGGGCATACATGGATCGAATGACTGCGATATCATCAATGTGCTGGGCCGTGCGTTCGAACAGTTCGCTCACCTCGATCCCCGACTCGCCGTAGCGTTTGAACTTGAACGGCGACGCAAACGCCGCACCGGTTCTGCGTTCGGTTCTCAGCGTCTCAGGCAACGGCTGGCCGGCATATTTACTGAGCGCCGGCTTGGGATCAAACGTATCAACATGTGACGGTCCGCCATTGAGGAAAAAATGGATGACGCGTTTCGCCGTTGCTGGGAAATGCGGCGAACGCACAGCTAGTGGATTACCGCTTCGCTGTATATCGTCGGCACGCAGCAACAGGTCGTCGTCCTGCAAGACTCCGCCCAGCGCCAAAGCCCCCAGCCCCAGGCCTGAACGTGTTAGCAGCGAGCGACGTGAAAATCTATCAAGCGAGTTTATCTGTCGATTCATGGCTGGATTCAATCAATAAATATAAATTCGTTAGAGCAAAACAGGACGTGAGCTAACTGCTCCCATCCCGCCAAGCGAATATCAGTTGCCGCGGGAAAATCAGTCACGCTGTTCCAACTCAGGTTCACGTCGTCGTCGGCCAGCGTCAGACTTGCTGACCAAAGAAACTGGTCGCTGTTGAGTACATCCCCTATATCAACGACGAAATCAATCGTATCGCCTGGCTTCACTTGCAAGCGCTCAACGTTCAACTCTTTTGTGTCGTGATGCAGAGTGGTGGAAGCAAGAACGCCGCTGGAGGAGCTGACGATAAACGCCCGAATTCCATCTCCGGCCGTCGGTTCGTGCGTTAGCGTACTTTTAAGTTGGATCGTTGCTGCACGCGGAACTGTCCAGCGACGTATCGCCGCGTGATTTCGATTGTTGCCCGGATGACCGCCGTCCGCGGTTAGTTGCACCCAGCCGAGTTTTGAGTCGGGAAAACGCGGACCACCTTGCCATGCCGTGCCATCGAAATGCGGCAGCGGCGTGAAGGTGGCAACTTGCTGGCTGGGTTCGTCGATTGCTCCGTAACCGTATTGCCAATCGACTGCCGTCGCAACGGATTCTTCGAGCGGTTCAACTGTCGCTTGCTGGACCAAGGCCAAGGCATCTGTCAATTCCTGCGGTGACGGATTTCGCTGCAACGTTCGGTTAAACAGCCAAGTGACTCGTTCGCTAGCGCTTGTTGCAGAATCTGTCGACTTCGCTAGTGCAACGGCTCGTTCGATGATTAACGGGTGATTCATCAAGAACAATGCCTGTTGGGGGACGGTCGTCTCAGATCGTCGCGGCACATGCAAATCAGGATTAGCAAAGTCGAACATTCTCAGTGTGTTAGGCAAATACTGTCGGTCGACTAAACCATACAGCGATCGTCGTTTTGGAAAGGGCGAATTGAATAGTTCGACGGGCTTGCCACCCACGGCAACGTCCAGTTCATCGGTGGACCTGAACAACGAGTCTCGGAATTGCTCGAACGTCAAGCGACGTGCATTCATTCGCCACAACCACCGATTGTCCGGATCAATTTTCATTGCATTGAGTAATTGTGAGCTGTCGATTGGCCCCGTTGATGCTTGCTTAAACGTGTTGCTCAGCAGCAGTTGGCGATGAAGCTCTTTGAGGCTCCAACCATCCTCAATAAATTGTGAGGCGAGCCAATCAAGCAATTCGGGGTGCGACGCCAGACCGGCTCGACGTCCAAAATCGCTGGGCGATGCGACCAGCCCACTGCCAAAGTGTTGCATCCAAACACGGTTAACGAGTACGCGCGCCGTCAATGGATTGCTAGGGTCTATGATCGCTTGCGCTAACTCCAAGCGACCGCTGCCGATCCGGAACGGCTTCGCTTCATCGTGGCTCAGACAAGTTAGAAATCGTCGTGGAACCTCTTCGCCTTGCGACAACGGATTGCCTCGTCGAAAGACTCTCGGTTGCGTCGGCGTCGCTTGGTCAACCAACGTGAGTGCGAACGGAACGTGGGTTGACGCACCATTGATCCATCTATCAACTTCGCCCTGCAGTTTCCATAATTCTGTGCACACACTGGAATCAAAATACGTTTCGCAATGCGAGATCGGTCCGTCGGGGACTTGGCAGGGTGCGTTGTCCCCGAACATGATCCGTCGCAGCGATTCCTCGTTGTCATTCGTCAAACGAGTCGGCTTATTCAACGTGACCGTCTCGGTGCCGTCATCAGCGTCGGACTTCGGCTCGGCGTCCGCCAATACGTTTTCCCAGTCCTGCTTAACGGCAGCGAAGACGGCGGCATAACGATCACAGACTTCACGAAACGACTTTGGCGGTACGCGCATCGCTTCACCAATCAGTGGATGAATCGTGCTCGTTGATTGCTGCAAACTCGCCGTCACGTCAGCAGATCGTTGCGAAAACTCTTGCTCAGGAATTGCCGCGAACGCATGCCAAGCCGAAAAGATCGGGTCGTTTAACTTCTGGGCTTGGTACAGATAACTTTCCCAGCGTCGTACAAAGGCTGGCAAGATATCATCAGCTTCGAAAATCTGGTCAAATCCATCAGCGGGATACTGATGCAATTGCGACTGGGCAAACAAGTAGTCACCGAGCCTCGATCTCACTCGCTCGCCGGACTCATGCCGATGGCGGTCCAGAGCATCCTGTAACGCAGTCTGTCGCTTTCGCAGCTCCTGTTCGAACGCCGCGTCACCGAGCGACTGCGTGAGAGCCACTTGGTCTTCGATACAACTGTCAAAGACACCGTACAGCGCATAGTAGTCGGCGGTTGGAATGGGATCGTACTTGTGATCGTGACAGCGAGCACAGCCTACGGTCAGCCCCATCATGCCGCGGCAAACAACATCGATTCGATCGTCGATCACATCTCGACGCACGCCTAAGAAACGACGACCGAGCGTTAAAAAGCCCATCGCCGCCAAATCCGCTTTTCTTGCATCGTTGACTTGATCGGCCGCAAGTTGAAGCAATAAAAAACGGTTGTAGGGCAAGTCTTCGTTCAGTGATCGCACTACCCAATCACGATAGGCCCAGGCATGAGTCCAGTGACGCTCCTCCCGGGCATAGACGTAACCCTTGGTGTCCGAATACCTCGCAACATCCAACCACTGACGTGCCCAATGCTCTCCATGCGCTGGTGAATCGAGCAGTCGCTGAACAAGGTTTTCGTAAGCTCGTGGATCCTCATCAGTTACAAACGCTTCAACATCCTCCGATTCTGGCGGCAAGCCGGTCAGTGTGTAGGCGACTCGTCGCATCAGCGTCCGGCGATCAGCCACAGGCGAAGGCTGCAATCCATGCTCAGTCAATTTTGAATAGACAAACGCGTCGACCGGTCCCTTTACCCATTCGATTTCTGGAGTCTGGGGAACCGGTAGCCGAACGACGGGCTCGAAAGCCCAATGAGGACGAACTTCAACTCCGTCGGCTAACATCAACGGCGCATCCTTCGCTGGCCACGTTGCTCCCGATTGAATCCACTGATGCAGCACGTCGATTTCACGATCACTCAATTTCTTTGTCGGCGGCATTTGAAGATCGTCGGTGTAACGAACCGCATGCATCAATCGACTTGCAGCCGAATTACTAGGCTGAATCGCTGGCCCCGAATCACCGCCAAATATGAGTGCTTGGCGAGAATCAACGCGCAGTCCACTCTCTTGCTTCCTGGCACCGTGACAGCCGACACATTTTTCAATCAACAGCGGCCTAACATGATTTTCAAAGAATTGCTCCGCCGAATCGTCAGCCGTACAGTCGCTTGCGGATATCGTCAACAAGACGACGACAAGTGCAAATCGCAGTGACTGGTATTGCTTGGTCATCAACGTGGTATTCCTTGTGGGCGTTCACACTCTATCACTGACCTATGCGTCTCGAAGCCAAATTCACGGGAAGCATTATCGCTGCTACGATTCACTTTAACACCTGATAATCGATCAACGCCACAGAGACCAATATTTTTCGGCACGATTCAAAAACGCATTCGTTGACTCAGCCAGCACATAGCGGGCGATTCGTAACCCACGGCGCTGTATTGCTGTACGCCGTCGATCCAAAAGTGCGACGACTGCATCAACATCCGTCTCAGCTCCGAATGATTCGGGTGATTCGAGCAATTTGGCTCTCAACACCGCCAGGTCATGATCGTCGCCAAGCGTCTCGGCTGCCTCCTTCACCTGCTCAGCGTACGTCGTGAAGTTAGGCTTCCATAAACTCTCTATCAATCGTACGTGGTACCAGAGATATTTTAGCCTCTTTCGCAACTCGTGCAGTGATTCGGTGCTGGGGTTGTCGAGCGCCACATCCAGTCGGTCTCGTGCCCGTTCATGCGTCTTCCTCATTCCACCTTGAATCGACTTGAAACCGCTCGATGCCAACTCCCATTTCTCAACACGTGACCTTGCTTGAAGAATCTCGTCGTGAAAATCAGCAAGTAACGATTCCAGTTCGCACTCTTCGACTTGCCTGAGCGACTTCGTCAGTTCACGGCCAACCGAAGCCATCTGTTCACGATCGATTTGAGCATCGAAATGCTTGAGCAACTGATCAAAAGTTCCCAAGGTCGTTTTTGCATCGCGGACGCCTGATAGTGGCCGCGCTGCGTCGCGAAACGCAGCGTTCTCTTTCGCGTAAGTCCCTTTTAAAGCGGGACGCACTAAACGAACCAGCCCCCGCAGCTTCTTACAGCGTTTTCGAATTTGATGCACGACCTCATGTCGATCGATCGACTGATCGTCAATTTCCCGCACCGCACGCTCAATCTGCTCCGTTGCGATGCGACGGATCGCGTTTTGCACATCTTCGCTTCGCTTGATTCGATAACTCATTTTTCTTTCCAGTGTATTGCCCGATCAGATTCTACAGTAGCATTCACTTGGAGACGAATCAGTCTCTACTCAGGAATCGGAAAAACACCGTCCTTGCAGCAATCACTTCGCAACGCTGATCAGCGAATACGCTAAGATGAGCGACTGGTACGGGACACAAGCTCTAAGGAATTGTACCGAAGTAGACTCATATTTTAGCGGTACGACACAAGCCGTTTGGTAACACAATACCGGACGGCTCGCGCCCGACGGCTGCTTAATTATTGTGGAAGCTTTTTCGGGACAGCTTAGCTCGGCAAGTCTTTTCGAAATCAAAATCCATCCTGATTTAGTTGTAATGCTCATGCACACAAGATTCGCGGCACTGCTTCTCAGCAGCGGTTTGGTGTTTGGTTCAGTATCGTTTTACCGAAATATTTGTCTCGCTGATGTGCATCCCAACATCGTTGTGTTGCTTGCTGATGACATGGGGCTTGGCGATACAAGTGCGTACCAGGACTGGACGTCAAACGATGACGCTTCGCAGCTATCGACGCCAGCGATGGAGCGATTGGCGAGGCAGGGAGTTCGCTTTACCCAAGCGCATTCCCCACACAGTCGTTGCACGACGACTCGATACGCACTACTGACAGGACGTTATTGCTGGCGAACACGGCTCAAGCACTGGGTGCTATTCGGCGTGCATGGCGATCCGCTCATTGATCGCGAACGGATGACGCTGCCGGAATTCTTGCAGTCAGCCGGCTATCGTACGGGAATGGTGGGAAAGTGGCATCTTGGGCTGGGCTATCGTGATCGCAATGGCGAGCCAGCCGCGGGTTGGAGCGATGCCGATTTGACTCAGCCCCTTGTCGACGGTCCGCTGGATCATGGCTTCGACTTCTTCTATGGGATGTCGCGAAGTCACGGTACATCAGGCCCCGACGGTGCAAAAGGAAACACGACCAATCAAGCAATTGGTCCCGGCTGGATCAACGGTCGCAAGGTGATCGGTGCGACAGGTGACGGAAAGCGACTGGACGGATCGTATGTTCTTTCCCAAGTCGGAAATGTTTTAGATCGCAAAGCGAGTTGGTTTCTCAAGGACGCGGTTCTTTCTAGCTCTCCCTTTTTTCTCTATTTCGCATCACCGGCCAACCACACACCCTATACACCGTCCAACAAGATCGGAGACACGCCTGTGGCCAGTGCCAGTCGTTTTTGCGACGGCAAACCGGCGGCATCCAAACGTCACGATTTCATCTTCCAGAACGATGTTCATCTCGAACGTCTCTTGAGCTTCCTTGACAACACACCCGATCCTCGGCGTGGCGGTCGGCCTTTGCGAGAGAATACGATCGTGGTGTTTGCCAGTGATAATGGAGCCGATAAGCCAGATAAGGTTTTCACCGGTCCGCTTCGGAGTAACAAAGGATCGGTGTACGAAGGCGGCCATCGCATCCCGCTGATCATTAGCTGGCCGTTGGGCGGAATCGGCGATGGAAACGACGCAACTCCTGGACAGACCTCTTCTGGAGTGCTGGGATTGAACGATCTTTATGCGACATTTGCTGAAGCGATCAACGTTCCTTTGCCAAGAGTTGAAGGGACGGGGCGCGGCGCCGAGGACAGCGTTTCGCGTCTTGCGATTATGAAAGGTGAGCCGAGCGAGCGTCGACCGCCACTGTTCGCGAACGACCACAAAGAAGCGTCGGAGAATCTTTCCGATGAACGAGCATGGGTGGCGTTGATCACGGATCAGAGTAACCATCCGGACAAGCAGTCGGCTGCCGTGAACGCAGCAACAGATGCCGAAAGCTCCCAGTGGAAACTGCTTTTGGATCATCGCTACGCGTACGATGGCCAAGTGAATCCTCGCGAGCTTTACAATTTGACGGTAGATCCTGAGGAGCGAATGAATCGGCTCGACGACCCCAGCGCGAAAGAGGTTCTGGAGGAACTTATCCAGCACGCACAGCGCTGTGCCAGTGACAACGGCTATTCCCGACCACGATAGAGCTGAGTGAAGCAGGTTGCCAAGCCGACTCAAAACTCGTCCAGAACATCTTTTAGGCGAAGGGGATGCCGTCAAATTCCATGTCTGTGGCTCCAACATACCGACCGGGCGAGAGCGCATTAGTTTCGAAGCGACGGCATGTTGTAGCCAGGGGTGCAAACCCGCGGATTAGGAGATTGAAAGCCCCGAAGGGGCGGCATGAGTAGAACATGAGTAGAATGCGCAAACGTTCCTGACGCACCTTTGGGAATTAGGGCGCGGTGGTGTTTCTGGTTCAATGGGCTGGCGCCCATGGCTTCCCCAAAACTTTCGGAAGCTCGAACCAAGTACTTTCATGTTCTTGCGAAGTCGATCCCGCGAATGGCCATGCTCATAGCGGCCAGACCGAGAACAGCGTGCTTGTAAACGGCCGCGTCCAGGTTGGCGCGCAATCTGTCCGCCGCGTTCCAAAGTTTCTTATCGAGATCCTTGAGGAACTTCTGGTCGTCCGCCGCGGAAGTAATTGATACTTCGCGTTGAAAATTCGCGAAAGTAGCGGTTTGTCATGCCCCTTTAGTTCGGTTTTGAGCTTTATTTCCATCAATCGTAGGAATTCAAACCAGCACAAACAACCAGGCAGGCAACTACTGTATGATCGGTTCAATTCGCTAGCTGCCCAACGAGGCGTCGACTATCACTTGTCACCTTGATCACGACGAGGACATCCGATGAAGTATGGTCTGGTTATCTTTCTTGTTTTCTTGTGCGGAAGCAATTTTATGTCCAAGCATTCTGTTCTCGCTGACGAGTCGCCTGCAACGGTTGACTGGGCAATCGCCATTCATGGAGGAGCTGGTGGCGACCCGAGTGAATGGAATGAAGCGAAAGTCAAAGCCAGAAAAGAGGGTCTGGTGCGTGCTCTGCAAACCGGTCGTGACTTGCTTGCGCAAGGTAGCTCGGCGATCGACGCCATCGAAGCAGTAATCCGCGTCCTCGAAGACGACTCAAGCTTCAACGCAGGTCGTGGCGCGGTACTCACCAAAGACGGATTCGCTGAACTCGATGCATCGGTAATGGATGGCAAGACGCTCGGATGTGGAGCAGTGGCTGGGGTCATGAAAGTCAAAAACCCTATCACACTGGCACGTCGAGTCATGACAGAAACGAAACACGTGTTGTTGGTAGGAAAAGGCGCCGATGAATTTGCTGAGAAGCAAAACGTTCCACTCGTTGCACCGGAGTATTTCCTTAGCGAATCTCGCAGGTCACCCACACCGAATGCAGGCGTCGAATCCGCTGACGGTGAGCCTTCGCATTTCGGTACCGTCGGATGCGTCGCTCTCGATTCACACGGCAACCTTGCAGCGGGAACCAGCACCGGTGGTACTGCCAAAAAGTTGCCTGGACGCGTTGGCGACTCACCGATTGTTGGAGCCGGAACGTACGCAGCAAACGGCTCGTGTGCGGTGTCGGGAACCGGCATTGGCGAGGAGTTCATTCGCCATTCGGTTGCCTACGACATTGCCGCCCAAATGCGGTACGCTGATAAGTCGCTCGATTCGGCGGTGACGGAGATCATGTCCAAGCGGCTGAGTCCAAATGTCGGCGGTTTGATCGCCGTGTCACAACAAGGCGAAATCGTCATGCAACACAACACTCCCGCAATGAGTTGTGGAGCCGCTGACAGTTCCGGTCGATTTGAAACCTACCTCAAGCTTGAACAAGGCAAACGAAACCTCGGTGGTATCACAAAGAAACATCCTGCATCTCCAGAAGCGCAAATCACCCGACTGCTTGAACAGCAAGCACGTGACTGGAGCACCGGAGACATTGACGCATTCATGCAGGTCTACTGGAAAAGTGACGAATTAACGTTCTCTTCGGGCGGCGTTGTCACACGCGGTTTCGACGCCACGATCGCTCGACACAAGTTGCGATACCCTACCTCCAAGGCAATGGGCAAGCTCACATTTTCCGAGTTGGAGTTTCTTCCGCTCGGTGAATCCGCGATGCAAGTTCTCGGCGTCTGGAAACTCGACCGCGAAGAGCCGGTCGGCGGTCGTTTCACTCTTATTTTTCGGCAGATAGCTAACGAGTGGAGAATCGTGCACGACCACACCTCTACGACAACATTAGAGTGACCTCGATTTGTTATTCGCAATTCTTAGTGGGTCAAGGAATGTGAATGCTGACCACTCATTAGCGAGCATTCGGCGTAATTGGGATTCAAGAGAGTGGATCGCGGTGTGCGAACGGCTGAGTGCACTCGACTTGGGAGTGGGAAAAAGGTGTCCGAGTGGGAAAAAGGTGTCCGGTACGAATGGCACTTAATGCGTCTAAGTGGTTGGCATTGTGATAGTTAAGTTCAGTTGACAGCAAGGGGCTCCACTTGCGATGTGTCTGAGGCTCTTACCACTCACTCACAGGCAAGGAAGCCCCTCGT
>JBGSIA010000110.1:0-2023 GCA_041751935.1 Pirellulaceae bacterium
AGAGGCGACCTTCCGTGGTTTCGTCGTGAAACAATTAGCACACGGAGGGTCGTTTCTTTTTGACTCCCAAGTCAAGCCAGATAACTCGCGGTACAGTCACAACTTACGAAATCAGGAAGCCACGAAGTGGCGCTGTCCAGCTAGAATCGCTGATTATTGGGAAAGGGTCCGGATGGAATCGTCGGGCATTAGCCAGTTGGTGAATCCATTGCCATTAGATGAGTGCCAAGACTTCAGTAGCGCCGACACCAGCATCAAGCGAACGTCGCTCGTTGCAGTCATAAAAAGTACGTGCCTACAAATGGCGGTTATTGATAGAATACCGTCGTCAGCGGAATTGCCGCACGCACAGGTTCGGGCACCCATCGTGCTTTGTAAAAACGGATGACCTCGTCGCGATTAGCAACCATGTCTCCAAGTACGACGGCATCATCAATGTATCGTAGCTGCCAAAGAAGTCGTCTTTCCAAGTCGCATAACATTTGTTTTGACTCCAACTACGAGTAAAAGCTTGATTCACAACGATTTCGATTGTAGGCGACATTACCGGAAGAATCGCGTTTGCGGAGGAAAAAAGGGAGGGAAAAAGGATCGGAGCCAAACTGGATGTCTGGGTAAAGTTGCGGTTGCGACCACGCTTTCGCAGCGTGGAGTCAAGATTGTACTTTCTCGCCGTAGACTCGACCCAGCCAGGATCGCCAAAAGGCTGACTGCGAGTGATCGCTCGCTCAAGGGCCGATTGACTCGATCGATTCAGTGGGGCAATCGCGGTATGGGCGAAGACGATAGAGCCACGCCACACTTCCCGTTTCGCCCCGGTTGAGGGCGTCGTAAATCTTACCGGCAGCATTAGCACGTGGAGGACGAGGCACCGGATAAACTCCTGCAGTTTCGAAATGCGTCGCTCAGTATGTCAGCCTGAAAATACCTGCTCAACCAAAACGGCTATCGACTATCGTTGCCTGCGTTTTCTGTTCCATGAACAATGCTTTCGCGATTGACTCGAGGATCGACCCGTATGAGGTCGTACTTCAGGTACGGATCTGCACCGGGGCGGCTGGCAACAGCCGTCCTAACCGCGATAGCATAACGGGAATGTAGGTAAGTTGATTTCTTCGCCAAGCCACCTGTACTGCTCTTTACCCCTTCTTGCCTTCCGGTCGAAGCAGCAAAAATTGGTGATAGTTTTGGAAGGCGGATTATTCGTTTACGGTGTCTTACGAAAATGAGCGATAGCTTTAACGGTATCCTGGTACCGCATTCAAACTCTGGTCTCGTGGAGGCGTTTCTGTCATTTGGTGTGGTATCACCTCTTCGTATGTCGATACTCGAACCGAAACTCGTCGGTATTGGAAGCTACAACGGTGTCTACTACCAAGCCGATTACGAGCGAATTGCTCAGGCGATGTCAAACATCGCTGGGATAGCCGTCATATTGCGTTTCACGGATGACGGTTCAACGTATAAAATACTGAAGCGAGGACACGCGACAATCGAATATTCCAATGAGTCGGTGGGACTCGTTTTAGAGACTCTTGATGTCGGCTTGGATGAGATTGAAATCGTTCTTAATGGCTGGAGCGAAATTGTGTTCTCTAATTTCCCTTCCATGGAAACCGCTGTTAGAAATCATGTACCCTTTTTAAAGTCACATGCTACCTCGCAGTCTCGAGCGAGGCTTCTCAAGCTCGCCGAAACCGTCGACCGCTTGCTTGATAGTGGAAATCAAGAAGCGGCCAAAAGCATTCTTAACCAATTGTTGATTGAGAGCTCTGGGCCAGGCTTGCGTGCGGTACAAGCAATCTTTGAGGCGAAGCTGCAATCATTTGACACGTAGGGTCCGGAAAAAGGTGGGTCGGTACGAATGACACGAACTTCGAAGAAAAGGTGTCCGGTACGAATGGCACTTAATGCGTCTAAGTGGTTGGCATTGTGATAGTTAAGTTCAGTTGACAGCAAGGGGCTCCACTTGCGATGTGTCTGAGGCTCTTACCACTCACTCACAGGCAAGGAAGCCCCTCGT
>JBGSIA010000111.1:0-1691 GCA_041751935.1 Pirellulaceae bacterium
CCACTGAGCAACAATTGACTGGGGGCAACGTTGACAATCGCATCATTGACCGACCGATTAAGATTATGAATGGTAGCTGTTCAAGGCCGCAGGCCGTGAACGGTTACCTTTAATGAATACTTGTCCGCATTCATCGCAACAAGCATTCAATGTTGTCCAAACCCACGCAAATGAGCGAAGTGCAAAATGAGCCCATGCATGGTAATCGCAACTCTCGGAAAGCAATTCCCACGCGAAAATGAAGATTGGATCAATCCTGAGAAGTTGCCATGTTCGGATGCGCTACCTACGACTAAAAGTACGTTATGAGCTACATAACTAAACCAGTGTTTGCATGGGGAATCGTTCTTGGGACGCTGCTTGCGTCGACGCTTGGGTGTTCGACGAGAACTGCCGAAACGTCTTACGAATTGCCGCTCGTCGAACCCGACACATCCGATACTGCAGATCCATCAGCCTTGGCAATGTTTTCCGGAACATTTAGTAGTACAGATTCAGTGGACGATTGGCCTGCGCTGTTCGGCCCCTTGCGAACTTCTCATACCGATACGTCGGTCAACGCAACTTGGCCATCCTCGGGACCCAAGCTGCTTTGGGAAGTCGAGATGGGAACCGGTTATGGCTCGCCCGTCGTTGCCGAGGGGCGAGTGATTGTCAATCATCGTGTCGGTGATGAAGAAATCATTCAGTGTCACTTGGTAAGTAACGGTGAACTTGTATGGCAGCACCGTTACGAAACCACGGCGACCTGTGATGTCGAATACAGCGATGGTCCATACAGTACACCGGTGATCGATGTAGATGATCGGCAAGTGTTTCAAGTCGGAGGACAAGGCCAATTCTATTGCCTGGATTTCGATGACGGCCACGTCGTTTGGCGTCGTGACTTGCATGGAGATTACGAAGTTGAGGAGGGGCTTTTTCCTGTAGGCGCATCCCCAGCCGTCGATGGCGACCAGTTGATCTTCAATATCGGCGCCGGAGCACGAAATGCTGGCGTGATCGCTATGGAAAAGGATACAGGCAAAACGCTTTGGGAAGCGACGACGCACGGTGCCGGCTACTGTTCGCCGTTTGTCACCACCATCCATGACCAGCGATTCGTATTTGTCATCACGGACAAAGGACTCGTTTCGCTCAATCCCGATACGGGTTCGGTCGATTGGGAGTTTGAGCATCGCAGTAAAGCACCGATGTCATACAACGCGGTATCGCCCCTGGTTTATAACGACAAAGTTTTAGCGGTCACCGGTCCGGGGCCTGGCGCAATTTGCGTTCAAGTAATGCCCGAACGCAGCTATCAAGTAGCGTGGAAGGACCGCCGCGTGATTGATTGCCAGTACAACACGCTAATGCTACATAAAGGTCTGGTTTACTCTTTTACTTCGGCGGGCCAGGGTGGTGCCGAATTTCGCTGTGTTGAATTCGAGACGGGTAAATTGCGTTGGCGATACCACAGCATTCTTCGCCGCGGCCAAGGACTTATTGCGGGCGAAGCGTTGTTACTACTTGGTGAGCGAGGCCATTTGGCTTCGTTACTTTGCGATGGTGAGGAAGCCCGAGTATTGTCGTTTACGAAAGAACCGATCATGAGCGAGCCATGCTACGGTGCGCCAGCCGTCTCGGGAACGCGATTATTCCTCAAGGATGAAGTGCGACTCGCAGCATTCGCCGTAGAATAGCAACGTTCG
>JBGSIA010000112.1:0-5572 GCA_041751935.1 Pirellulaceae bacterium
ACGAGCACGGGGAATTCAATTCGCATAGTAAAAACTTTCGGGATCATCGGGGTCCATGGAAGCGGACTTCAAGCTGGCTTTGGATTGCAACATGGCAAAGAACAGCGGCAATACGAACAAGGTGGCAAACGTTGCGGCGATAAGTCCGCCAACGACGGCGCGGCCGAGCGGCGCGTTCTGTTGCCCCGACTCACCTAGCGCGAGCGCCATGGGCAGCATACCGGCGATCATCGCTAGGCTCGTCATCAAAATTGCACGCAAGCGGCTACCAGCGCCGCTTACCGCCGCCACGCTCACGTCGCGAATGTCGCTTCGTCGTTGTTCAGCAAACGTTACCAACAAGATAGCGTTCGCCATCGCCACACCGACCGCCATGATCGCACCAATGAAGGATTGAATGTTGATGGTCGTGTTCGTGACGTACAGCATCAACACGACACCCGCCACGACGGCCGGAATCGCCGAGACCGTGACCAGCGACAAACGTAGCGACTGGAAGTTTGCGGTCAACAACAAGAACACAACCATGATGGCGAGTAACAGCCCGATCGACAGCCCCGCTTCCATCTCCTTCATCGGTGGAATCTGGCCACGTACTTCCACGGTGCTTCCCGTCGGAGGGGCGCCCGCTCGCGAAATCGCAGTCTGCACGAGCGATGATACCGATCCGAGATCGCTGCCAGCGATATTGGCGGTCAGAGTGACTTGGCGTTTCATGTTGTAGCGATCGTATTGCCCCGGCATGGTTCCAAGTTCCAAAGACGCGACGTCGCGAATCAGGACTTGGCCATCTTTCGTTTTTCGCAGTGGAATGCGACCGAGTTGATCGACCGAGCCAATCGTTTCCACATCGTACGGCGAACGAACGACCGGCCGTGGGACTTCGACTTGAACTTGATAGGCCACGCCGCTCTTGGGATCCGCCCAATAGTTCGGGACCACGAATCGACTGGACGAAGTCGCCGCTACCAGTGCTCGCGAGACATCAATCGGCATCAGCCCCGCCATACCGGCTTTCTCGCGGTCAACGTTGACCTGGACCGTCGGATAGTCCATCGATTGCCCCAGTTGCAAATCGCGCAGCGAGGGTACTTGAGCCAGTTCGCGACGCAGCAATTCAGCGAATTCGCGGTTCTTGGCAAAGTCCGATCCACTGACCACCACCTCGATCGGCGTTGGCGAACCGAAGCTCATTACTTCGTTGATGATATCCGACGGTTCGAACGAGAAGCGTACGTCCGGCATCTGCTTGGCCAGTCGCTCACGCACGCGCTCCTTCATCACTTCATCGGACAATCGCATCTCATCGCGAAGATCCACATACAGGATCGCCTCCTCGGGTCCCCGCGACCACTGGTACACCGCATTGACTGGAAAGTTGGAGTGGATCATGCCGACGTAGCCCAAAGTCAACTCAATGTTCTCTGGACCGAACTCGTCGCCAATGATCTGTAACGCCTGCTTGGCCAATGCTTCCGATTTCTCGATGTGCGTTCCATCCGGTGCACGCATGCGCAAGCGGAATTGCCCCGCATCGACGACGGGAAAAACACCTCGACCCAACTGGGGTGTGATCCATGCGATCAGCCCCAGACAGATTGCCAAGTAGACGGGAACGACGACCCAGCGAAGTTGAACCAATCGCGAAAGCACTTGCTCATAGACACTGCGAAATCGCTCGAACGACGTGCGGTGATTCGCTTCGTGGCTGTGAGATCGCTTGAGCAGCCACACGGACATCACCGGCACAAATGTGCTCGATAGAAAATAGGACGCAATCATCGCAAAACCGACCGCCAAGGACAGCGGGACGAACAACGCTCGCGCGGCGCCTTGCATGAAGAACGACGAAACGAACACGGCAAGAATGCAGAGCATCGCGAGCAAGCGGGGCACAATGGTTTCCATCGACCCATCGCGTACGGCTCGCGCGAGTGGTACGCCGCGTTGCAGATGCGAGTGGATGTTCTCGATCGATACCGTTGCTTCGTCGACGAGAATGCCGATCGCGAGTGCGAGGCCTCCCAAGGTCATGAGGTTGATTGTTTGCCCGGTCAGCCATAACGCGACGACCGAGCAAAACAGCGCCAATGGAATATTGAGTACGACGATCAGTGAACTTCGCCAATCACGCAAAAACAGCAGGATCATCAAACCGACGAGTACCGCCCCGAGTAATCCTTCGGTCACCACGCCGCCAACGGCTCGGGTCACATAAGGCGACTGATCAAACTCAAAGCGGACATCGATTCCCTCACCTTCGGCCCCGAGTGCTTCCTTCATCTTCGGGATCGCGTCCTTGATATTGTTGATGACGCTTAACGTCGATGCCTCGGCGCGCTTCGTGGCCAGGATGTAAACCGCACGTCGACCGTTGACCAGTGCATAGCCCGCCGGAGCATCGGCGGAATCTTGGATGACGCCGAGATCGCGGATAAACACAGGATTCTCGCCCATTCGCACAGGGATCGAACCGAGTTGTTGGGGGTCCTTCACCACCGAGTTGACGGGCACGATCGGATACGTATCACCAATGGGCACATTCCCCGAAGGACTGAGCGTGTTACCGCGACTGAGCGCGACGATCACTTCGTCCGGCGACATGCTGTAAGATTGCAGTTTTTTGGGGTCAACCGTGATGACGATGGAGCGTGCGCTTCCACCAAACGGCGGCGGCGGCGCGGAAACTCCAGGCAAACTGGAAAACATCGGACGCACTCGAAACAGTGCCAAGTCTTGGATCTCAGCAATGCTTCGCGTGTCACTTGACAGGACAAGATACCCCACTGGAACACTGCCCGTATCGAACCGCATCACGAACGGTGAAACGGTTCCCGGAGGCATGAACGCTTGCGATCGGTTCACATAGTTAATCGTCTCCGCCATCGCCTGGGCCATATTGGTCTCGGGATGGAAGTACAGCTTCATCAGCGCTGTGCCTTGCACGTTCCGCGACTCGACGTGGTGAATGCCACTGATGTACAGAAAGTGATATTCGTAATAGTTCGTGAGGAAGCCTTCCATCTGTGCCGGGTCCATGCCGCCGTACGGCTGGCACACGTAGATGACCGGAAGATTCAGCTTGGGGAAAATGTCGACTTCCATGCCCTTGGGCAAGCCAGCCGGGTACGGCCATTTGAAATGCTGGAAGACGGACGGACCGACGGCCAAAAAGCAGCCGATGGCAAGGCTGAGGACCAGCACCATGACGGTCGCCGGTCGACGCATGGCAGAGAGTATGAGTTGCATGCAGTGATGATTCCGATGTCACGTCGTGATCGTTGAATGGAACAGTCGCGGCCCCTTTCCGGCGATTGTTCTCAATCGATTCCGTTCAGCTAGTCGGCAAGGTTTGCCAAAGCAGGAAGCACATTGTAAGCGCTCCAGCGGTTAGCACTTAACGCCGTACGACTAAAAGTTGCTAATCAATTGCTACAGGCGCTACGAGCCCGCCGATCGTTGGCCGAAACAAAATCCACAGACACCATACAAACGGAATGTGAATCCCGGTACGCGGGAAGCTGAGGAAACAAGCAATATGAAGCGAAATCTTCAATTCTGGTTAGGGGCAATCACGGGTTCAGTACTCTTTGCCGGCTGTGCCGCAACGCAGCCAACCATCAATTTGGCAAAGACTGCCGAAATCCAACCTCAAGTCGTCTCATTTCACGATGCAATGGCGAGTTCATCACTGGAGAATTCGGATTCGACATCGATCGTCACGCCAGTCGCGCACTTGACGCTAAGTTCACCCGTCGATCCAGAAAGTCCAACCGAGTCAGAGTTCAGCACCGGCTATGGGGACGTGGCCGTAGCACCATTGGTTCAACCATTCGACGAGACGGCTGTACAGACGATTGCTTCGGAGCCGTCCACACCGTTGTCTGCTGATGCGACCGTTGCGATGAATCTGCCAACGGCGTTCGCGATGATCGGAGGACAGCATCCCGTGGTTGGGTTTGCTCGCTGGCGAGTCCAAGAAGCGTATGCCCAACTCGATCGCGCCAAAGTCATGTGGCTGCCGAGCATTCAAACTGGCTTTAACTATCGACGTCGCGATGGAAACTACCAAGCCGTGGATGGATCGATTGTCGACGTGAACCTGAACTCGATGAATTATGGTCTTGGAGCCGGCGCGGTGGCGGCTGGATCACCGACGCGTCCAGGGATTGTCGCACAGTTTCACTTAGCTGACGCGCTGTTCTTGCCCAAAGCCGCTGAGAAAACCGCGTGGGCGCGAGGACATGCCGCAGCAGCAACACTCAATCAACAGCTTCTCAGTGGTGGTGTTGCCTACATCGATCTTCTCGAAGCTTACCAAGACTTGGAGATTACCACCGCGGCCGTCCAGCGCACGTCGGATTTGGCATCACTCACAGAGAACTTTGCCGAGGCCGGCGAAGGTTTAAAGTCAGACGCGGATCGAACGGCAACCGAGCTGTCGTTGCTGCGAACACGTCAACTAGTTGCCACTGAACGACAAATGGTTGCGTCAACTCGCTTGGCTCGAGTGCTGAGCATTCCCATGTCGTCATCGATTCTGCCTCAGGACACCGTTGCTGTTCCGTTGGATTTGATGCCACAAACCTCCGATGAACCGGCTCTCATCGCGACCGCGCTAGCGACGCGTCCCGAGTTGAAAGAATCGCAAGCGTTGGTCGCCGCTGCATGCGAAGCACACAAGCGAGAAAAGTTCGCTCCGTTTGTTCCTAGTGTCTTGTTGGGTTTTAGCACGACCAGTTTCGGTGGTGGCACTGGTGGTAACGCGGACAACTTTGGCGGACGCTATGATATCGACGCGATGATGGTTTGGGAAATGCGTAACTTGGGGTTCGGTGAAGACGCAGCGCGACGAGAGAGAAACTCGCAAGTCCAGCAGGCGACCTTTGCCAAATTGAGAATCATGGACCAGGTCGCCCAGGAAGTAGCGGAAGCCAACGTGCAAGTTGGTATGCGTAAGCAACAAGTCGAGATGGCTCAAACGGCGATCGGCCGAGCCCGCGATTCGTACCAGCGAAACAGCGATCGCATTCGCGATCAACAAGGGCTTCCTATCGAAGTGTTGCAATCGATTCAAGCACTGGAGGCATCCGAGCGAGCCTACTTGCGTGCTGTCGCCGACTACAACCGCGCCCAATTGCAAATGCAGTGGGCGCTGGGTTGGCCGGTGGCTCAATAAATGAGAATGAATTGATATCGAGAATTTCTAGATTACTGGGCAGCTAGCGATTCAAACCGGACGTACAAATTCACTGAATTACAAAGCTATTTATCTTTGCGCAGAATAGTTTTTGCGAACTGATTTCAATCCTAACGGTGCAAGTGATTTAATTTACGTGCGAGCGATAAAACGCAGTGCTGGCACCGTGCCTTCCCGAACGAATAACAAACTATCCCGCGTGGAGCGTAGCGGAACCGCGGGATAGTTTGGACAACGAATAACAAACTATCCCGCGTGGAGCGTAGCGGAACCGCGGGATAGTTTGGACGTTGAACTGAGACGCTTGGCTGGGCACCTTGAACGGCTATGCGTTTTCTGTCGGTCCGCTATCCCTTGAAGCTCAGTCTAAGG
>JBGSIA010000113.1:0-119342 GCA_041751935.1 Pirellulaceae bacterium
TGCCGTAGGCACTGTAGGCGTAGCGTTCGGTGATCGTACCTCCGCCGTCGGTCAGCGCGGTGATGCTGTATTGTTGGTTGCGATGATAATAACGCAGGCCACCGCTGCCGCCGCGCATCACCGGTTCATCGATGTAGCTGGCGTAAACGTAAGTGTAAGTCGGGTTGCTGGCTGCGGTTGTAGCCGTGTAATCAGCAATCGTTTGTTGCCCAGATTGCACGAAGACTTGAGCAGTGGTGCCGTCGTCGCGGTACACACGGCGGCCAAGGGCATCCCACTTGTAGAACACATCCGCCGTGCTGTCGTTGTCCAAGTCGGCACTGACAAGCCGATTGTCAAAGTCCCAAACAATCGCCAGCGGATCGGTTCCCGGACGCAGGACCGCCGGGATACTGGTGATGTTGCCTTTGAGATCGTGGGTGACACTTTGGCTGGCAACCGTGAGCAGTTCATGCGTGGGGCCGTGGGTGCGGTTTTGGGTAAAGGAGTTCTCGGTGATACTGTCCCAGTCACCGACCAGGCTCAAGTCCCATGACTGGTCCAGCGCCGAGTCGGCCCGTTCCCAGTTCACCAGCCGATCTTCGTCATCGTAGCCGCTGGTACCAACGTCGAACCTGTAGCCGCTCATCGTGCCGCTTATCGCCTCACTGGTCTTATTCTTGTTGTCATCCCAGCCATAGGTGAGATTACCAATCGCCGCCCCCGAAAAACTGATCGAGGCCAGCGTGTTGTCGTTGTTGTAGGTTCGCGTTTCACTCACTCCGTTATTATAGCTGCTACCAGTCATCCGGCCGCCATCGTCGTAGGTGCGGGTGTCGATCGTGGTGCTGTCGTAGGCCAGGGCCGCCAATTGCCCACGGTCGGTATAGCTGCGATCGACTTCCGTGCCATCGGGATAAACCAGAGTGGTCACTTGGCCTGTTGCATCGTAATCGGTGGCCGTGGTGTAGGTTACTCCGGAGATCGTCAGCGCCTCGGTGCCCTTTCGAGAAACTACCATTGTCACAATTTGCGTCTGGCAATCGCAAGAGTTGCTTGATCGTTCACGCTGGAGATCGCGCCGAGGAGGAAGATTGGAAAGCCACCGCCACTTTTTAATCCGTCACAGGATAGTTCGCTCAGACTTTAGTTCTTTCGCGGCAAAGACGCTGACATTAAGGTTGAGTCCTAATCTAACTTAGAAGTAACGTCGGTCGGCGTTGGCATTTCTTCGGAGTACTGACCGGAGCAGGCGGGACATCCTTGGCCGCCACAAGAGCAACCACCGCCCAACAACCAGCCATAGTTTTCTTGGTAGCTCAAACCGCTCTCTTGGACATTCAATGCGTTAACAACCATCAGCGCATCCACTGCACTCACTTGACCGTCCAAATCGTAGTCGAAGATGTTGCTTTCCTCACTTGGCAATAACTCGCCTTCGCCGAAGGACTTTCGATTGAGATAATTGATGATCAGCAAGGCATCCGCAGCCGTAACTTTACCGTCCTTGTTACCATCCAAATGGAAAGTCGTGGCTGAGTGCGTTACTTGCGATACTGGAGTTGCTTCAACGGAGACTACTTCGCGAACCAGAGCAGGTTCAGCAACATCCGGAAGGACTTCGTTTGGTGCTTGCTCCACGTCGCCTGCGAACATTTGGCGATGCTCAAGCTTTTGAAAACGAACAACGGTTCGGTTGGAATGGTGTTGCGAATTGGGTTTCATGCTTTTTCGACTAGATACTGGGGTGTAAACGAGCCTTCCGCGTCGCAAGCGTGCAGAATGGCTTGAGGTAACGAGAGTACCGCCTGTTCTTGGTCGACCAAACCCTTTGTGAAGGCTACTCCGTAGAATCGACGCGGGAAATAGCTAGTCTTCGCCAGTCATGCAAAAAAATCGAAAATTGCATGAATCACTTCTTGGCTTGTGCCGTGAGAGCGACAAATTCCATCGCTTGACCCACATTTGTCTGTGGGTTCAAGTTACGCTATTGCAATGGTCGGACTGGCTTCATTCATATTTTTGGCGGATGATCTGATCCATGTTAAGTGTTAGATAACTTTATCGTCGTGCCTTTACGCGGATCGAACTGCTGGTAGTCATTGCGATGATCGGGGTTCTCATTGGGCTGTTGCTTCCCGCAGTTCAATCTGCTCGCGAAGCGGCACGTAGCACAGATTGCAAGAATCGTATGCGGCAACTGGCGTTAGCTACCCACATGCACCACGATGCACTGGAATACTTTCCGCCGGCGCGATATGAACCGCGTCCCGATGCTGATCCAGCGGATCGATGTGGATTGGAAACTCCGACGTGGCTGGCATTGCGTGATGCAATATATCGAGCAGTCAGCGCTTGGCGGGAAATGGGATTTTTCTGTGCTCTGACATCAGCACCCCGAAAATGTTCGCACGGTCGTTCCTGATATTTTTCTTTGTCCCTCACGTCAATCGGGGCCCCGGCCGATTGGAACGCGCAGTCTGCGGGCTACTGTCACCAGTGGAACTGGAAAATTGAAATTCGGCTATGCCCAAACAGCGATACTTTGGTCTTTCGCAATTATCGGTCTTTTGGGTAACGGGTGTGGGGGCTCGAGCAATTCCGCCCACGGCGTCCTTCAGTTCAGTGATGGCGAACCTGTCCAGTCCGGAAGCATCGAGTTTCGCTCGCTTGCCGATGGTTCTCGCTATGCCAGCCGCATCGCTGTCGATGGGACTTTCGAGTTAATCAATGCTCGCGGCTATGTGGGGTGTCCACCAGGCATTTACGAAGTCGTTGGCGTTCAAATCGTCTTGACCGAAGATCAAGCCGCCGCTGATCACACGCACGGTCGTACTGTTTCGCGACATTACGCAGATTACTTCACCAGCGGCTTGCGAGCAACGAAGTCCAAAGACACACAATCGCCACTACTGATCACGCTCGAATCGAGCAACGACCGATCCGCAAGTTAATCGGCAGCTTCGGCGAGGCCCCATCCACGCTTTTTTTGATGAACGAATGCAGCAAACGTGTCGGCATGGATTGCCGCTCGAACACCCTGCATCAGACGTTGATAGTATGTCAGATTGTGATGCGTTAGCAGAATTGGCCCTAGCATTTCACCAGCGATGAACAGGTGTCGAAGATAACCGCGGCTATGGCGACATGCTAAACAGGGACATTCTTCTTCGAGCGGTCGCGTGTCCTCTCGATGGACTGCATTGCGAAGCTTCAGCGGTCCGGCATCGGTGAACGCCAATCCATTGCGACCGTTGCGAGTGGGCATCACGCAATCGAACAAGTCGATGCCTCTGGCAACACTCTCTAACAAATCGATTGGGCGACCAACGCCCATCAAGTAGCGAGGCTTGTACTCGGGAAGAACCGGACAGGTCGCAGCAGTAATTCGATACATGTCCTCGGGAGCCTCGCCAACACTCAATCCGCCAACAGCGAATCCGTCAAACTCCAGAGTCGATAACTCTTTTGCACAGTGCTGCCGCAAGCTCTCGTCCAATCCACCTTGTACGATTGCGAACAGTGCTTGATCGTCCCGACTAGCCGCGTTCAGGCATCGTGACGCCCAGCGAATCGAACGCTCCGCCGCATCAATCACCACTTCTTCGGCTGCTGGCAACGCAACGACATGATCGAGCACCATGGCGACGTCACTGCCGAGCGCCTCTTGGATCTCGATGGAATGCTCAGGCGTAAGTGTAATGACCGAACCATCGATATGGCTTTTGAAAGTCGCGGCTTGTTCGTTGACAACGGAGATCGCGTCAAGACTGAAGATCTGAAAGCCACCGCTGTCTGTTAGAATCGGACCGTCCCATCCGCTCATCACATGCAGACCGCCGAGCTTGCGGACGGTTTCGTGGCCGGGACGTAATGCCAAATGATACGTGTTGCCGAGGATCATCTCGGCGCCGGTCGCGAGAACTTGGTCGATCGTCAGTCCCTTGACTGTCCCTTGGGTACCGACGGGCATGAAGCCAGGTGTTTGTACAGCCCCGTGGGTTGTTAAAAAAACACCGCGACGCGCTTGAGTGGTCGCGTCGCGGTGAAGCAGATCAAATTGAAAGGCGGACATCAATCGCCGCGCATCTTCAAACCTAGGTCCGAAAGTTTCTCGCGGACTTCGTTGAGACTGGTCACCCCAAAGTTCTTGCACTCTAGCATGTCGTCGCCGGTCTTGCGAACCAGTTCGCCAATCGTGTTGATTTGCAGTCGAGCCATGCATTTGCGAGCACGTACCGACAGGTTCAAGTCGGCGATTGGACGTTCGAGCAACGCCTGCTCATCGGCCGACATGTGGCTGGTATCGATCGGTGGATCACTGCTCTTTTTCTCGTGCGCGAACTGACCAAGCGACAGCCCTTTGCTGGTGAGCATTTCGCGAATTTCGTACAAACTCGTTTCACCGAAATTCTTGCTGCTGAGCAATTCCGCTTCGCTGGTACGAGTCAAATCGCCGATTGTATCGATACCCATTTTCTGCAAGCAATTGCGGCTGCGAACACTGAGTTCAAAGTTTGCAACGGGCATATTTAGCATTTGTGCCAAGCGATCGTTCTTACGCTGGGCTTCTTCGTCGTACAGCATGTTGCCGGTCGCCGAAGCGTCCTTCATGTACAACAGCGTTCGCGGGTGATCCGGATGACAATCCAAAATTCGCTTGTAACAAAGCTGGGCCTTGTCGTATTGGTTGTTATCCTCGTACATCAGCCCCAAGTTAACGAGAGCTCCGATACCAGTCGGAAAAGCTTTAGCCGATCGCTCGTACAGCGACAATGCTTCGGTATCATTGCCGACTCGATCGTTCTCCAATGCCAAACCGAACAACGCTCCGGCATGACCTGGATCGGTCTGCACAGCTCGTTCGTATAACGTGATCGCTTCATCCATGCGTCCACCGACTGCGGCAACGGTGGCAGCGCGTTGATACATGTAGTCGGCCGTTTGCTCCGATGGACCAAAAATATTGTCCAACAAATTCATCGCTTCGTCGATGCGGCCGGCGTAACGGTGCGACTCTGCGATTCCAATCTTGCACTGATCTTCGTTATAGCCAGACTTTTGGGCCTGTTCATAGGCGGAGATAGCCTCTTCATACTGACCCAACTCGAATCGGCAACGAGCTTGATAGAACAGTGCCAAGGCGCCACCGTCGGCCGCTTGCAGCGTCGCCAGCGAGTTGCGGAAACGACCAAGCAAGAACTGGCAAACACCCATCTTCGTTCTTGCGGCGGGTGTCAGCGCCTCATCAGCTTCTAAGTCATTGACCGCGTCGCGCAGCTCAGAAAAATGGCTGTAGTTGGACGTGATTGCTGAACGAATGGTGCCGACATCGGACGGCCCAAACGAATGGTTAGTCAGTACAAACTCTTTCAAGTCGAGTACGTCGACGTCGACTTCACTCATCGGTTGCGATCTCCCGTTCCCGACACTGCGGGAGCCATGTGATGACGGATTAGAACTGCTCAAACGCCGTGTTGACATTTTTTGCTGCCCAAAAGAGCCAGCGGTGGGACTCGAACCCACGACCCTCGCATTACGAATGCGATGCTCTACCAATTGAAGCTACGCTGGCAGATTCAGTAAGTACTGGAAACCCAGTGGAAACTTGTTTAGTAAGTATTCGAAATTCGACGAGGGGAATACATTCCAGTTAATTCACCATGCCAAACATCGAGGGAAGAGCTAAGAAAATACGGTTTCAGACCGATTTTCGTCAAGGGGCGCTTTGCCGCATATTCGGGAGTCTTTAAGGGAATCCACACTTTCTCCCACTCGCCAGCGGGAGAAGTCGTTTTCTTTGCGGTGCACACGGCGATAGACGGTGTCGCGCTCAATGGGTTCACGGCCCGCTTCGATAATCAAGTCCTGAATCGCATCGACGGCTAAACATTCGGGAGTTGTCGCCCCAGCATCGTGATAAATCAGCTCATGACGCACCGTGCCATCAATATCATCCGCCCCGTAAGCGAGCGACATTTGGGCCGTTGGGATGCCAAGCATGATCCAATACGCCTTGATGTGCTGAATGTTGTCCAGCATCAGTCGGCTGACAGCCATCGTCCTCAGGTCCATTAGCCCCGACGGTTTCTTGAGCCCTGCCAGTTTCGTGTTTTCCGGGTGAAACGCTAACGGAATGAACACTTGAAACCCGCCCGTCTCATCCTGAAGTTCGCGCAGTCGCAGCAAATGGTCGACCCGGTGGAAGGCGTTCTCTACGTGTCCGTAGAGCATGGTACAGTTGGTCCGCAACCCGATTTGGTGGGCGGTCCGATGGATATCCAGCCAAGCGTGAGTGTTCGCCTTGTGTTCGCACAATTGGTCACGCACTTCGGAGTGAAAAATTTCTGCGCCCCCGCCGGGCATACTGCCCAACCCCGCCTCCCGAAGGTCTTCGAGCACCCAGCGGACCGATTTCTTTGTTTGAAATTCGAACCAATTGATTTCCACCGCTGTCCAACCCTTCAGATGGATTTGCGGGAAATGGGTGTGCAGCAACTCAATGATGCCTCGGTACCACTGGTAAGGCCGCTGGTGGTGAAGTCCACCTACGATGTGCATTTCTGTACACCCGTTGTCAGTTGCCTCCTTGCCGCGTTGCAGGATCTGTTCATCGCTCATCGCGTACCCCTTGGGGTCTCGCAAATCGCTGCGAAAGGCACAGAATCGGCAGCGATACACACACACGTTCGTAGGATTTAAATGCGTATTGATGTTGTAGTACGCAACGTTTCCGTTTTTCCGCTCGCGAACGTAGTTGGCTAGCTCGCCGACTTGGCCCAGTGGAACGGCGGGGTCGTACAAGAAAACGCCGTCTTGCAAGTCCAGCCGCTGACCGGCTTCGACTTTGTCTCGAATCTCGCGAAATCGGCTGTTCTGGTCGTGGTTCATTTGAGATTTCCTAAAGTATCGAATACTGATTGAACCGAGAACCAAGCGACAGGGCAACGCGTGGTCGCCCTAATCCGAATCGTACCGGATGATTTTTAAGACGCACAAACTTTGAGAATCCAGCAAAATGGTTGACCACAATTGACCAGACGTGTCAAAACCGACTCTGATAATCGTGGGAACCCAATCTTGATTAATCGAGTCCGTCAGCACGATGCCTATTTCACCCAGCGTTTGCGAAACTCTCTTTTTTCCTGACGATCGACCGTTACTGCCCCAGGCCGCCGCGTTTTTCCGCGAGCGATACCGAGGCACCGGGAAGCTGGATCTCAGTAACATCATTTGCGTGTTGCCTGCGCTGCATGCGAAGCGGCGATTCGAGTCGCTGTTGCAGTGGGAGGCCGCCGAACATGATTTGAAACTCGTACCGCCAGTGTTGTTGACCGTGGGTTCATTGGCCGAACGGTTGTACGACAGCGAACTGCCTCTCGCGATCGATTTCGAGCAGACGTTGGCTTGGGCAAACACTCTTCGCAGCGCGAATCCGAACCGATTGCGGCCGTTATCACCAGCACTGTCGAGTGACTCGGATTTTGCTCCTTGGCTGGAACTGGCGGCAACGATTCGCCTACTGCATGAAGAACTCGCGTCGTCCTGTGTGACGTTTGTGGATGTAGCTGCGGCGGCTGAGAATGAAAATGATCGACTCCGCTGGCAACTTCTCGATGCGTTGTTTGGCGAATACCTGCAAGTTTTGGCTCAAGCCAACCTCGCCGATCCATCGCATGCCCAAGCCATCGCAACTAAGTCACGTCTTTGTCGCTGTGATAAGACCATCGCCTTGATTGGCACATCGGACTTGAGTGAATCGTTGATAGCGATGCTTCGCACTTTGTCTTGTCCGCAAATCGCTTTCGTCGCTGGCGATGAACGACATTCTCGGCGGTTCAACGAGTTCGGTAGTTTGCAGGCGGATGCTTGGAAAAATATCGAACTGTCGATCGAGGACAAACACTTGGTGGCTGCCGGCGACATTTTTGATCAGTCACTTGCGGTGGCAGAATGGTTGGCAGATTACGGTGACCGATTCTCGGCGGACCAAATTACAGTGGGAGTCACCGATGAATCGCAAGTGGGACCAATCGAAGTCGAATTGCGCCACCGTGGCTTGGATGTCTACCGCCATCTCGGTTGGGCTCTTTCGCAAACGGCCGTGGGTCGATTACTGAACTTGACTCATCAATTCCTCCAGCGCCGTACATGGCCTGCGCTGTCAGCGTTGATTCGTCACGCGGATGTCCATGACTTGGTAACGCTAGAACTGAGTCGCGATTCTTCGCTGGAGTCACCCTTGGATTGGCTGGAAACATTTGACCAATTGATGGTCAACCATTTTCCTGTTGAACTGGATAATTTACTGCCGCCGCTGGCTCGAAAGAATTACCCAATCGCCGAGAAGGTGCGCGATGTTATCGTGCATTGGACAGCACCGCTGGTCGGTGGCACTCGCAGTGTGTCGCAGTGGTGCAAAGCGATCGACAAGTGGTTGATCAATATTTGCGGCGAGGAGATTTGCGGCGAGGAGCTGCCCGAAACCGAAGCCAATCGCACGCAACTTGCCTACCAGGCGATGCGTCGCCAATTGCAGCGATACGCGAAACTGAGTCCACAGTTGGATGTGGATGTCGATGCCGCCAGTGCCATGGAGATGCTGATCGGTCGCTCGGCGGAAATGCGGATCGGTGAGGCCGCGAAGCCCGAACAAATTGAAATTTTGGGTTGGCTGGATCTCGCGTTGGACGATGCACCGGCGCTAGTGGTGGTGGGATTGAATCATCCTTTTGTCCCCCAGGCTGTGACAAGTGACCCGTTCTTGCCTGGAAGCTTGCGAGCCAAATTGGGAGTGATGGATAACGAGCGTCGGTTTGCTCGTGATTGCTACGCGATGCACCTGATGCTGAAGAATCGCCTCGCCATCCGTTTCATTGTCGGCAAGACTGCCGCCAACGGGGCACCGACGCCGCCCAGTCGCATGATCGCCGCCACACCGCCGGAGGACTGCGCTCGCTTCGTGCGACAGTTATTGGACGGCGCGCGAAACAAGACTCCGCTGTGGCATCCGTGGGATGATGTGCCGCGCGACGCTCCGCTTGTCATTCCAAAACTTGATAACACAGTGCAAGTGAAATCGATGAGCGTCACGGCATTCAAGGACTATCTGGCGTGCCCGTATCGATTCTACTTGCGACATGTGCTGGGATTGCGGCCAGTCGATGACACGATGTCCGAATTGGCCGCGAACCAATTTGGCGACTTGGTGCACGGCGCGGTGGAGCGGTTCGGCGCCTCCCATGATAAGGACGAGACACAAGTCAAACGGATTGAAGCAAGCTTGATCGAACACTTGCATGCTTACGCGGCCGACACCTACGGCGAAACCGCAGCAACAGCCGTGAGCTTGCAGATTGCACAAGCAAAACGCCGTCTTAAAGTTGTTGCCCAGCGCCAGGCCGAGCGCATCGCCGCTGGTTGGATCATCCACAAGGTCGAGGCGTCGGTAGGCGAGAAAACTGGTGCTGGAATCGTCGTGGATGGACAATCGATGGGTTTACGAGGTCGCTTTGACCGCATCGACTTCCATCCTCAATCCGGTCGCTGGGCGATTCTCGACTACAAGACGCACGGACACAAACCTGAAAAAAAACATTTGGTAAAACGCAATGGCGAATTGTGCTGGATTGATTTGCAGTTGCCGCTATATCGCACAATGATTCCATTTTTGAATTTGGGTGCTGATCCCGACAGCGTCCAGCTTGGATATTTCAACGTCAGCGGAAAGGATGAGGAAACTCAAGTCAACATTGCTGAATTCAGCCCCGAGTTGTTGAAACGAGCCGATGAAATCATCGTTGATTGCGTTCGCGGTGTCCTCAACGGCATGTTCGACCCTGCCCCAGAAGGCGTCGAATTTGACGACTACGGAATGATTTTGCAAACGGGAATCGCCCAGCGGATGTTGCAGGAAGCACGAGCGAACGAGGAGGTCGATGTATGATAGTCAACGTCCACGACGATGAATTAATGAATGCGCCACAAGAAACACCGACTGAATTCATTGGACTGTCGGATCTAGGTAGGTTGCGACCGACCTTGGTGCGGGCATCGGCTGGCACCGGTAAAACGTACCAGCTCACGGCTCGGTTACTACGGATTCTGTTTCAAGGTGCTGCACCGGAGACAATATTGGCGACGACGTTCACTCGCAAAGCAGCCAGCGAAATCTTGCAACGTGTATTGGTGACGCTGGCGAAGGCTGCTGATCTCAACGATGGCGAGGCTCTAAAACAATTGCGAGATCAGGTAAAAATCCCGACCTTGCCTCGCAGCGCTTGCCTGCAGCTACTGAATCGCTTGATGCAAAACATTCATCGGGTGCGAGTGTGTACGCTCGACAGCCTATTCTCACAACTTGCTCGCTCGTTTCCGTTCGAACTAGGCCTTCCACCTGCCTGGCGATTGTTAGACGACATCGAAGAAAGTTGGACTCGCGAGCGAGCGGTCGACGCCTTGATCATTTCGCTCGATCCCAATGAAATCACCTCGTTGTTGTCGATGCTCGGCAAAGGTGAGGTCAAACGTTCGATCGCTCGCGAAGTACTGAACGTGGTGGACTTGGCGTACTCAAAGCAGCGTCAAAGTAGTCGCGATGTATGGGGAAAATTGAATGTCCCGAGAGCCCCCGAGTCAGCGGAAATCACCCGTGCGGCAGGCCATTTCCTGCAAGCGAATCCACCGCAAAAAACGGTGCGAGAGAAGTTGGAGCTGTTCGGCCAGTCTTTGGAATCACGCCAGTTGTCGCTGTTGGAGCAGGATACGTTGCTGATGAATTATCTCAAGGCAACGAAGACCGGCGAAGAGATCAAGTACGGTCGCTCCAAGTTGCCAGCTGGCTTGGAAGAAGCATTCGAGATTACGTATCGTGCTGTGAAGACCGAGGTTTTGTCTTTGCTTCAACTGCAAAATCAAGCAACGGGCGACATTTTAGCAGTCTACGATGTGCAGCTAACTCAACTGCGCCAGGAGGCGCGAGCCTTGGCGTTCGATGATATCGCGATTCGCTTGGCTCAGACATTCACGCGATTGGATTCGGAGATGCTTTCCGCGCGCATGGACGGTGCAATCAATCATGTTCTGCTCGACGAATTTCAAGATACTTCGCCGGTCCAGTGGTCGGTGCTACGATATTTTGCTCGCCGTAGTGCCGCTGAGTCCGTAACCGCCGACACGGTAGACAACTCCTTCTTTTGCGTCGGAGACACCAAGCAAGCGATCTACGGCTGGCGCGGTGGTGTAGCGGAGATTTTCAACTCCGTCACCGAAGAGATCGCCGGCGTCGAAGAGGTCCAACAGAACGTCAGCTTTCGTAGTAGTCCAGTGGTGCTCGACGTAGTGACACAAACGTTCCAGAATTTGTCACGGCACTCGATCGTATCAGCCGTTGATGACGACAATCCCGCCGATAAAGCAACTTATGAAGCGGCAGCAGTTCGCGAATTTGCGAACCAGTTCCCTAAGCACACGACGGCAAAGACACAGTTGCCGGGATACTTTCGCTTCGAAACATCCTCGGCTGATGATGAATCACCAGCCGGCAGTGAAACGAAAACGTCGCCCAAGTCGAAATGTTTTGAGTCAGCGGGAACGTTGATTCGCGACATTCATCTGCGCTGGCCACAGCGCAGTATTGGCGTGCTGACGCGAACCAACTCGGCGGTCGCGGAACTGATGTTTTATCTGTCCCAGTTTGAATTAAACGTCAGTCAAGAGGGCGGCAATCCGCTTACCGACTCTGCTGTCGTGGAAGTCGTCTTATCGGCGATTCTTCTCGCGGAGCATCCTGGTGACCGTCGCTGGTATTTTCATGTTTCTCACTCAAGTTTGATGAGGTTGCTTGATCCACAGCATACGTTGGCGCCGCGTGAACTGGCCGAATCGATTCGCCGCAGGATCGAGCATGACGGATTAGTATCGACCATCTCGATATTTGCCGCCGCCTTGACGCCCGCGGCTTCGGACCATGATGCCCTGCGGTTGCGCCAGCTAACACAACTTGCTCTGGACTATGAGTTGCGAGGCTCGACGCGGCATCGTGACTTTGTGCGATTGGTGAGAGAAAAACGAGTCGAGCGTCCTCAAGCCGCCAAAATCCGTGTGATGACCGTCCACCAAGCCAAGGGCCTGGAATTTGATGCTGTCGTGTTGCCAGAACTTGATGCGGCATTAACGCGACAAAGTGGAAATTGCATTGCCGATCGTCCTAGCGCTGGTGACCCACCCACTGCGCTTTCTCGCTATTTATCTAGCAAGTCATGGCACTTTCTGCCTGACTCTTGGCAACGTGCGTTCGGACGACAGGCTGCGAGTGAGATGAACGAAGCATTATGCTTACTCTACGTCGCCATGACACGAGCCCGTCAAGCCTTGCATCTTGTGGTTCCACCTCAATCCAATTCCAAGTTTGATAAGAAGACGGCCGCGTCATTGATATTTCATGCTTTGAAAGTGACCGCGGACCCCAAGACCGCATCAGCCGTCTTATATGAAATCGGAGACGCGAACTGGGGCGACAGCGGCGAGCTGCAATCGACTGTGGAAGTAAACGAAGAAAAGCAAAAGCGTCGAATCGATCTGCGCCCATTACCTCCTGTCCCACGACGCAATCGGATAGGAACGTTGTAGTTGCACCATCGATTATCTTTTGGACAGAACACACGGAAACGTCGGCAATGTAAACTGAGGCCACACTTGCGAGCATCGGCTGCCGCGGGCGCTTCGCAAACTGACAAGACGAAACCACAAGACGGTATCATGACTAGAATTCAGATGAAGCTTCGCGCAGTTGTATTTTGTCTGTTGCAAACGTTTTCAATGACGCCAGGGGCGCGGTGCGATGAGCCTGCTGACGTCCTGCGTGTTGACAACCAAGTGGCGTGGTGCATTGTTCCTTTCGATGCCAAAAAGCGTGGGCCGGCGCAGCGAGCGGCGATGCTCCTGGAGTTGGGGATCACTCGCTGTGCCTACGATTGGCGAGCGGAGCATGTGCCCACCTTTGAACAGGAAATCCTTGAATACAAAGCACAAGGGATCGAGTACTTTGCCTTTTGGAGTGTTCATGAGGAAGCGTTCAAACTGTTTGAAAAGCATGATCTGCATCCCCAAATTTGGCAGACGCTCGCTGATCCTGGCGATGGTTCAAAAGAAGAAAAAGTGGAAACTGCTGTACAGAAACTAGTTCCGCTTGCCCAGCGCACCAAAGCAATGGGTTGCAAGCTAGGGCTGTACAATCACGGTGGTTGGGGCGGCGAACCGAAGAACTTATCGGCAGTCTGCGAACGACTGCATACGTTGGGGCAAGACCATGTGGGGATTGTTTACAACTTTCATCACGGTCATGGTCACATCGACGATTGGCCCGAGTCGCTGAAGCTGATGCAACCCTTCTTGTTGTGCGTAAATTTAAACGGCATGAATCGGCACGAGCAACCCAAGATTCTGGGGATCGGTAAAGGCGACCACGAAGTCGATATGATTCGTGCTCTTGTTTCCAGCGGATACAACGGGCCCATCGGTATCCTTGATCATCGAGAGCAATTGGATGCCAAGCAATCGTTGCTTGAAAATCGAGATGGACTCGAATGGGTACGCAAAGAGATTATTCAGACCGGCAGTGGCGGTGCGAAACCACAGGTTCATTGAGAGACAAGCCAGGCCTTGATCCTCGGTTTTTCTTAGCTGTTCAAACGAATCAAAACGATGTAGCACCTAAAAGTTGACAAGTCAAAAACAACCGACCGCAACTTGACGTGAATGGGAAACCAATCATCGTGGTTCTGGAATCGCTTCGTCGAACTCTAACTCACCATCCACTCGCGACCGTCTTGTCTCCCCTTGCGGCACTGAAGTTGAACGCGAGTTTCGGTTTAGCGGAAGCAGATCGGGAAGTTTCAATTCGCCTGGAGCGACGGAATTCGTTTCCCCGGAATCTGGGCGATTCAGTCCTACATTCGGTGTGGTGAATCCTTCAGGTTGATTTTGTGAGGGCAAATCCTCGGCGTTAGCATTTGCTGACGAACCCGGTCGCACGACAGCTGGTGAGGCAGGCAAATACGGGGAGATCGGGTTTTGGAAGTCGGCAACGCGTGAATCAGCACACGCGGACTGGCAGGCACAACAGTGTTGACAAGTATCGTTCGCTCGCCAAAACATCAGCTCATCGATCCAAGACCTAGAGGCGATAAAAATGCGATCACCAGGCTGCAACTGATAGTTCGTACTAGTGTCGCCCAGTTGTGAGATCTCATTGTAGCAGATTGGCAACGCGACTCGGCATGATGTCGGCGCTGTGGGCCGCGATAGCACAATCTTGCAAGGAGCTGATTCGCTCGTCAAACCGCCTGCAGCGATAATCCCATCCAATACGGATTCGTAACCGGTCAATGGATAGCTACCCGGTGATGCCACCTCACCCAACACATAGTAACGATGCACGGGCTCCAACAGTCGCACGTTGACTTGAGTGTACTCAGCACCGCCATCGACGATGATGCGCTGAACAAGTTCTTCCGCCGCTTCAAGAGTTAACCCCGCGACGATCACTCGGCCGTAAGCATTCAGGTCGACCGAACCATCAGCAAGCACTTTTTGGTCAGCCGGAAACCGCACCTCCGAATCCAGTTTTACCGGTTCGATAAGAATCGTATCGCCCGGTTGCAGATAGTGAGCACGTAACACGGTTTGGTCCAACTCGCGTGGCAAATCCGCTCGGGTCGGTGAGCATTCGATCACAGACGACGCTTGGTCAGTAAGGAAATGGCCACTAGGAAACAAGGAGATGCCCAAACTGCTGCATCCTGTGATGAACGGTATCAGGCACAGCGAGCCAATCCGCTGTACAAATTTCATGGAAACCATGCGCGCTCCTGACCGCCGGATTCTTTGGGAGTTGCTCCCCTAAATTAAAGACCATTTCTAGGAATCGACAAAATCGGTTGTGATGATTAAGTCAACTCGGCACTATCGCCAAATGCAGCGACGTTTTTTATGGTCTTTCGTCTTGCTGGAAGATGCTTCCGCCCAACGCTGGTCCTGCGACCGTCGACACGGCACGACGCAATAGGAAATTGGTGGCCCCCTCACGCAATGTAGCCAACGGTTTTAGTCGTATTCGTGGATCGCGTAGTGGCCCCAGCAGATCAAAATACAAAGTCCGACTGCTGAATAGACGATTGACCTGGATGATAGCGGCCACGGGAACGGCACTCGTTGTGGAAACTCGCTGAACAAGTGTTGCCAACGCAGCAGCCTCAAGGTCAAAGTTGCCGGTCGAGACAACCGCTGAAACATCCATCCGCCCGCTAGGTAACTGCACTCGTCCCTCGGCAAGAACGCGAAAACTTTCGCCGAATAACCAGAACTCATTAATGCGGGCTGCACCGCCCGCTATCGAGCCACTGATATACCCTTCATCAACCCGTGCTCCGACAAGTGAAAACGCCCCCAGATATGCTTGTGCCGAAACCAATCCTGGGACCGCGCGAGCCATCGTGCCATCCAGTTCAGCAGCGAATCGTCCCTTGAGATCCGCCGCGGATCGAACGCCCTGACCGGAAAGTGTAATCTGACCACTGAGGTTTCCTCTCGCGTAGGAACTACCCACTCCAGCGTCTTTGAGTAATTGGCCGAAATCGAGTTTCTTCACCTGAAAGGAGCTTTCTAGATCGAAGGCGGCCGCTCGCATTGTCGAGGAACTGAGTCTTGCATTGCCGGAAATTCGTCCGCGATTCAATGTCGATTCGATTGCGTCAAGTTGAAGCGTCCATCGCGAGAAATCTTTTGCTGCTGAGCCGACGACCGTCGCATGTACGGCACCGGTCGGTACCGCGTACCACTCCGCGTCGTGAACCTCGATCGCTCCACGTGCTTTGATATCTCGACTCACGTCAAATACCAAGTGGCCCGAAACGCTGCCATCAGCCAATTGTGACGCGGTGAGGGAAATCGGCTTCATTCCCACCGACGCATTGATGGCGGCAAGTTGTACATCAAGGCGACCCTGTTGATTGCGCCAGTTCACTCGCCCCACCACTTCGACACGACCGCCGGCATAGCCGCCTCGCACATGGTTGACTTGCAACTGATCGCCTTGCAATTCGACGTCCGCCTCGATCCGCTGCGATAGCAACTTGCCATCCAAGTTTGCGTTGCTGATTGTCAACTTTGCTCGCTGAGGCAATTCAACGTTGGCTGAGAACGTACCACCGAACCGCCGCCGATCGTTCGGTCTCAGCAAGTGTGTAGCCAAAGCAATATCGACTTGATTCAAATCAACGTTGCCTTCGATTTTCGGCAGTTGATTGTTTGCTCCCAAGTACCTCGGCGTGAACAGGCTCGCCAGGCTCATCGTTGTTTCCACCTTGAACGTGCCGCCCAACAGTGTACCTTCGCCCTGCAGACCCAACCGTCCCTCAGCGGCTTGCAACCCGAGCTTGCCCTCTCCGATATCCGCGTCCCCCAGTTGGATTGAATCGACAGCGATTTGTGCTGTTCCTTGATGTGCATTTGGATCTTCCATAACATTGGCTGCGACCGACCACTTCACGTCGCCACTGGTGCGAAGCGACAGACGTGCGGAAGCAGGCAAGAAATAGCCAGTATCTAAACGCGGTTCCAGTTGCTCCCACTGTAAGTCTGCCTGATGCCTTCCCGCTTCGCCGCGAGCGAGTACCGCCGATCCCTTGATATTGCCGCCGAAGATCGCTGCATCTAGTTGGCTCAACCGTACAGCCTGTGGCTCAATCTCAAAGCTCGCATCGAATCGCTCAATCACCACGGGATCTTCATTCGCGGTAACAGCATCACCGGACCTTCCCGCAGATGGTGACAAGCGCGACAGCGACAAATGCTGTTTGTCGAAGGTAAACTGATGTTCGATCAAACCAAGCTGTAATCCAAATGCCGACAACTCTGGCGAAGCTAATCGGCCACGCAAATCCCACTGCGCTGCAGTTTGGCCTTCACCGCCCAGATGACCTTGGCCACGTACGTCTAGATCGACTTTTCCAACAATCGGAGAATCGTTGCTCAGCATTGTGAGCTTGGTCAGCGACGCAACGGGCACGTCATTACCTCGCACCGTGAACTCAAATGGTCGATCACCACGCAGTTCGGCAGTTACTGAGGCTGCGAGTCGCACGTTGGAATCAACCGGAGAACCAATCCGCACATCCTTCGCAGATAAATTGCCACCGCGCAATTCTACTTTGCCAGTATCCAGCGTGAGCGGCAAAGTTTCGTTGTACGTAAGTTGCTTGGCGAGCAAATCAGCGTTTAACGACCAAGACGTCAAGTCTTGAAAGTCATTTAGCGGTGCGTTCAGCGACAACGTACCATCAACAGTACCTCGTATGAGCGACGCTGTATTGCTATTGGAGGTCGCCAGAACCAGATCGTGCAGGGGACCGATGGTCAGATGCCGGGCAGAGAGCGCAGCCGATACATTGCCTCGCGGAACCAACTCCATTTTTGCTTGACCGACAAGGCTTCCGAAATCGTTCCAACGGGTCGTCAAATCGCTCAGCGTGAGCACGCCATTGGCATAGCGAATGTCGGTGTGAACGTCCGCCAAAAGCAATTGCTCTAACTGCAGTCGGTTCGACCTAAACACGCCATTGAAGCGATATGCCTGAGCATCTCGTAGTGCATCTAGCGGGATCGAAACCGAAAAATTAAAGGTCACTTGGCCAGCGATCTCGATCGGTACTTCAATCCCGATCCAATCCAGACGCGAGACGAGTTTGCCCATATCGACGTCTTCAAATGACCACGTCGTCGTGAAGTAGCGATGTTGCTGCGCATCTTGCGCAGAAGCAGTGTCGCTGGTCAAGGTAAATGCCAACATGGGTGCGATGGCTAACGCCACGGCCTGTAACGGCTTCTGTAGGTTAAGCATGATGTGTGGTGGAGAAGAGTCGCTTATTGGCATCGGCAATTTTCAGGACAGATTCAGGAGCCATTATAGCCACCATGTTGAAGGTTCCTATGATTGTTAAAGTGCGGCGAAGTTCATCGGCGATTCGTTCCTGCCGCTCCGCCAAGTGCGCTCGTTCGGTGATCAGGATTGCGAAAGATTGGCATACAAATTGCCAGTTGGAAATCGCTTTTCTTAAATTGGATCGCAAGCCCGCAAACGACGCCTTAGCAGCCCCATGGTCCGAATAGCAATACAAGCTGGATGGTTGATTATCCGCCGTGCTGATTGATGCGACGCCAACGAGCCGACTCTTCTTTAGCTGTCTCAACAAATTAAATCCCTTAAATCGGATGAATCAAACACTTTCCACTGTCCACGGACCAAACCTTCAGCAGACCGAACTGGTCAGTTCAACGGAAACGCTTGCGTTGGATGCCCTACGCCACAGTGGTCGAACATCGCTGTCGACGATCTCGTGCAAATGCTTTGACGACACGGTATTCCTTTCGGGCGAAGTGCCGACGTATCACATGAAGCAATTGGCCCAGGAAGTCATGCGTCAAGTGGATGGAGTACGACGAATTGTGAACCGGTTGGATGTGACACGCGAGAACAAGTGCTGACCACGACAAACGATTGATTCTTCGCGTCGCTGGTGTCGCCATCATCGTCAACGCTGGGATGTGTGACAGCAGAGTGAATTGCGCCCCAGTTCAATTCAGTTTTACAAATCAATTCAGTTTCACTAAACCAGGCGGTCGAGACGCCATGATGTACACCGCGTGCAACATGCCGGGAACGAACCCAAGTAGCGTCAAGGCGAAGTTGACCCACAGGTACTTTCCAATTCCGAATTGCATATAAACTGAGAGCGGTGGCAAGACGAACGCAATCAATAGTCGTATGTAACTCATAGTCATTTCCCTCGCAGGAGTGTTTAAAGCAATCGTCATACCGCTGGCCGCAACGGTTATGTAAAGCACAGATCAAATTTATGTGTCGCTGCAATTTGCAAGTTCAATTTCGGTCAACGAATCTCTACGGCACCGCATAAGTTAGCCGGAACGATATTTGCGGCCAGTCGTTGTCAACGTAGCAACGCGGTTGTTGTTGCGCCTGCTTTCACAACGACATTTAGGAGTATCTACAATGTCAAGACTTTGCTTCACTGTTGCGTCTATCGCAATCGCGGCATTTTGCACTCTACCCAACACGCCGGCTCAACAGCCCGCTCCGACCACTCCGATTCCACCAGATAACTTGGGGCAGCCGAATCAACCAGGAGCACTTCCTGATCGATCGCAAACCGATCAAGCAGATCGGTACGAAGCTCGCCGAGTGACCAGTGATTCGAGTCAACAGGGCCCGACGGTCAAAGAAGCGATCATTCAAAAGCTGAGGAAGGCGAACGAAGCCGAGATTGAACTTGCCAACTTGGCCACTCAGAAAGCCGACAATGAAGAAGTGAAGCAGTTTGCTCAAATGCTTGTTCAGGATCACCAAGCCTGTAACCAAAAACTGCAGCAAAAAACTGGCCAAGATCAGCCCGGCCAACGCCCCGCAATCCAGGCTCAAGCGAACCAGAATCGAGCAGGCCAGAACCAGATAGCTGGTCAAACCCCGTCGTCTGGTTCGCAATCAGCAACAGTACCGAAAGAGTTGGTACAGATCGCTGAGCAAGCTTGTGAAAACTCGTTGAAGATGACCAAGGACATGCTCAGCAACTACGACGGGCAAGACTTCGATATGGCTTTCCTGGGGCAGCAGTGCGTTGCTCACACGATGATGTTGGCCGAGTTGAAAGCGATTGAAAGCGCGGGGCCGCAGGAACTGCAGCCGCTTGCACAAGAAATCAGCCAGAAAGTGCAGCAACATCTCGAAAAGGCAAAACAGCTTGCCAAGAAGCTTGAAGACGACCGCAAAAAGCAGTCGTAAATCGAGGTTGTTCAGAGTAATCTGATCAGCCTTAGCCGGAACGCCGCAGTTGTATATGCTGCGGCGTTCCGTTTTTGGTACAGCCGATCGAAGAGTTGAACAACGGTTAGATCACACGACGCCAAATTCGGTTTGACCTACTCTAAGTTAGAACTCTTGCGAAGCGAAACCGTGATACTGCTGGGGGCGACCCGGTCGACTCTCATTTCCGTCGGAACCCCTTTCAAATGATCTTGAGTGGACCAATGCAAGACCTTTCGTCCTGGCTCTTCCTTGATTTCCAAAGACACCGTAACCGACGCAGGTTTTAGAAGTGTGAACGCGTGTTCGGGACCCGACATTGCAACTTCCGCATAGGTTGGCTTCGGTTCTTTGATTTCGAGCTCCGCTGGCAGGTTTCGAAATTCGATTGGCACAATCAAGGTTCGTTGAACGGTATCGGTGTGATAGGCAAAGAGGAACCACAAGGTAATCGCCGCGGCAATCGCCGCCAACTTTGTCGGCAAATCAGCCCACCGTGAATGATGTTCGGGTTCCTGCACCGCGCTTTGATTTTGAAAATGTCGACGCAGATGATCGGAAAAATGAGAGGGGCTGACGATCGTCAAATCGCTGTTCTGAGCAATCGTGATGGTACCGCGTTCCTCCGATACCGCTACCACGACTGCGTCGCAGCATTCAGCCAAGCCCAATGCGGCTGCATGGCGTGTCCCGCCATCGCGAATTTTTGAAATTTGTGATGTCAGGGGTAAGTGCAAACCGAGCCAAGCGATGCGGTGATCTTTGATCAATACAGCGCCATCGTGGCCAGGTGACTGGGGATGAAAAATGCTCATTAGCAATGGCTGGCTTAATCGTGCGTCGACCTGAATTCCACCGCGCAGATGGCGGTCCAACGACTCGTGACCGGGAAAAACAAGGAGTGCGCCGATCCGCTGATCCGCCATATCCGCAACCACTCTGCTGACCGTGTTAATGATCTGATCAGATCGTTGCTCGACGGATAGCTGTCGAAACCATGTCCAGGTCGTAAGTCGTTCAATGCCATGTCGAATGTCGTGCTGAAACACAACGACCAAGGCCAGCAAAATGCTGACTGAACCATAGTGAAACACCATCGTCGTCAAGTACAGGTCGAGCCAGCGAGCCAATAGGAATATGACTCCCATCACTACAGCAACGATGAACAGCGATCGGGAGGCTTGGTCACGAAGCCAGAGCAACGCAACGTACAGCAGCACCGCAACGATTGCGATGTCCAAAATGTCCGCAGGTCGAATGTGTTCGAGCAAGCTATTGATCAGTGCTTGCATGGATCACCATTTCGGCTTGAAACGATTTTGAACATGGGCAACAATCAACTTGCGGCTCTTCTCTGGCGATAAGTCTTGTGTTCTTTCGATATCTTCGATGGCCGAGGAAAGCGCTTCGTCCTTAATGACCTCACGGAACCACGTCGAGTAGTCATGTCGGTGCAAATGATGTAACCAAGTTTCGTCATCGACTCCTCGAGCCGTTTTGATGAATTCTTTCAAGTTTGCGGTTGATAGCGAAAGTTTGTTGTTGACGCCGCGAAATACGAACTGCAAACATTCGTCCATCTCCCCTTCGTAATAGCTGTGTTGATGACGTTTACCGCTGGTTCGCGGTGCCAACCTGCTGAACCATGTCGGCCGACTATCGCCTCGCCGCCAAGCCAATGCACGATGTTGTCGATAATCTTCCGGCGGTTGAAACTCAGGCAGCGTTTCTCCCATGACCTCGCAGCATTGAGCGATCGCCTCCGGTAGCTGCTCGGCGATTGAGATGATCCAATCGACGTGCTCAAGAACACTTGTCGAGAATTTGTCATGATATGCAGTAATAAAAATAATGCCTTCCAGTTCCTCGGCACCCCACATCTCGGCCAATTGCCACGTTTTGGGAGCAGCATAATGCGCTTCATCGACGATGATCCAATGCGGCCTGCCGGTGCGACTGCGGAGTTCTGATAATGCCCGAAATAGTTTGTTGAAATACTCGGGGCGATCTTGTTTTTCTACGCTGAAGAAGCTGACAACGCAGTGGTCATCCGGATGCTGCAAAACACCGATCACTTCTTCGACTTCCGGGGCTCGGTCGGCTGTTCTCAAGCAAATGGAATTCTCCAGTTCGCGATAATCGCCTTCGGGATCGATCACACAACATTGTTCCCCGCGTTGCGACAACGTTTCCATGACTCGAATTGCCAGCTTGCTTTTGCCTCCGCCCGGACCACCAGTAATCAGCACGCTGGCGCCATAGCCAGGAATCGAAAACGGATCGCCGTTTAAAGCGTTTCCAAACTCAAGTTGGCGTGCCGGATCATCTCGCAGATCAACGAGATCGTCTTCGATTACTTTTTCAATTAGTTCTTCAACGCCTCGGCTGCGTGAGTTTTGCAACACGATGTCCGCCATTTCCTTAACTCGCGGCAACGCGTTATCAACTGCCGCAGCGACAGAGCATGACCGCATCATGGCTTCATCATTTTCAGCGTCTCCAACGGCAATGACATTGTGGCGAGAGAAGCCTAACTGCTGTAAGGCTCTCGCCAGACCTGAGGCTTTATTGACACCACTGGGCAGCAACATGACGGCATCTTTGTTGAAAATAATCTGCAGATCGATAGCAAAATCACGGATTGCCTCCAAACAAACTGTTTCCAACGGTCTCCATGTTGCTATGATACAACGCCCTTTCTCGATGCGATCGACGCCACGCCTTTGTAATTCAATTGCAAATTCCGGTGGAGGTGGCTCGGCAAGCAACTTTTCATCGCCGGTCGACGGGTCGAACATCAACGCCCCGTTTTCGGCCACGATTCGGTTAAACAATAAAACGTCGGGGAACAGGTCGAGCACTGGTTCTAAACGCCGACCCGTCACCAGAATCAGTTTTCGTCCTGAGTCACGAAGGCAGCGAAGCGAGTCGACTGTGGAAGGCTCGACGATACCATCGCTTGCAAGAGTGCCATCGTAGTCCGTTGCCAATACGTGGTATCGCATATCATTATTGCCCTACGTTTAGTTGGGGTAAGATCAAACGTTGGTCGGCGTACTGTGCAATGAACGACTTAATCGATTGGGCTTGCTCACGCACGGCGTCGTCGGCGGACAGTTGCACTTCCGCATCAGCGCGACCAGCAAAAGCTTTTGGTGCAGTCACCAGAACTTGTAATGAAACAGAGAGCTGTACTTCGGTAGCCTGAGCGTTTGGGCGCGCATACAAAGCTGTTTGATAGTTTTTTAAGTTGCCTGCCGGTGCAATCGATCTCGTGTCGACCGTCATCGAACCGGCGTGAATTTCAGCTTTTTGACGAAGTACCAGTTGGTCCGCATTGACGGCTGGATTGTACAGCTTGACCGTAATTTATTTGTCCGCCAAAACGTCGGCTTTCGACTTGCCTCGAATTGCGTTTAACAGCGGGCGATCATCGTTACGCGCATCCAGTTGCATGCTATTGAGCTGCTCGTCAACAAGAATCATTTCGGCTTGGCCAATGATCGCTGCAGTGGCATTCTTACGGACCATGATCTGCCGAAACTTGTCGAACTCGCAGTCAATTAAAAACGTCGCTTGCTGATGCCCCGTCGCCAGATATCCGACAGGCATCAATGTCCAAACTGCAACCGCGACGCAAGCAAGGACGATCGCCGCCGCAATCGCAAGTCGCGTTGTAGTCCAAGATCGTGATTTCATTGTTGATTCCGAAGGCGCAAATGAAATGCTTGGCGGCGAGACGACCACCAAGCATTTTCGCCTTGTTTTGAATGAGCTAACAGTTGATTGAGAAGAGTCGGGGAATCACTACATGTGCAAGCGGTGTGCCAAAGCAGTTATTCTTATAAAAGGCGGAAAGTTGAACCAGAGAATTCACAGCGATTGGTGGGCCGCTACAATCTCGTCTCGTCTGGCTCCCCCACCACCCTGCCAAGGAAACTGCTCCGAATATGAAATCTTCCCGACGGCTGCTCGAAACGCTGTTTATCGCGATCTCGATCCTTGGATGTATTTCACTTGGCTGTAATCGATCGGCCGGTCCGGTCTTGGAGCAAGTCGCTGTACCTCCAGCAACGAACACCACTCCGGCTCCGAGTCAGACGACTGCGGCAATTGAAAGTCTGTTGGCGATGCTTCCACCAGAAGCGATTAAAAAGAAACAAGACCGAATTATTGCTGCCGACCTGCGATCACTTACGGGAGATCAACTACAACTCGCGATCACTGACCTAACACGAGTGGACTCGATCGAGGAAGTGACGATCGGTGGTGAGCACGTGAATGATGCCCGGGTCGAGCCAATTGTTGCCTTGCCGACTCTCCGTCGTTTGCGATTGCCACAGTCTCGAATTACCGATGCGACGCTAAGGAAGCTGGCGCAAACCAAGCAATTGGAGTTGCTTGATCTGACGGATGTCCATTCGATAAGCGATTCGGGTGCAGCATCGATCGGGGAAATGGAGCATTTAAAGGAATTAAACTTGATGAACACTCCGTTCACCGACGCCGCGCTTCCTTCGCTTGCGAAACTGCAAGCACTCAGGAAGCTTCGATTGCGAGGAACCAAGGTGACAGGCGAGCATGCCGAAGCAATTGCTATGATGCAGGTCGTTGATTTGGAGCTTTCCGAAACTGCGTTCGGAAATTCTGGCATGGAGGCAATTTCGCGGATGCCTAAACTCGAAAGGCTGAATTTGTGGTTGACGAAAATTGACGATGTAGGACTCGCTAAGCTGCAAGGAAAGACCTCACTGACACTGTTGAATTTGGACAACGTTGCTGGCGTGACTGACGAATCGCTCAGCGTGCTGGAGCAACTCAATAAGCTACAGTTGCTGCACTTGGGAGGTACGGGAATCACACCGTCAGGAGTTTCCCGATTGGCAAAACTACAAAAACTTGAAACGTTGTTCATCACACGTTTAGGCGTCGATAGGGAGACCGCAGAGGCGTTGCAAAAAGAACTTCCAAAACTGGAGCGATTCGAGTATTGAACTACTTTTCGTGCGAGTTTCGTCCGCTTGTATCGCGTGCGACCGTACGCCTAGAATTCGACTTATTCTGTGGCGTGCGAATCGTTTCAAATTTACGGAGGAAATGCGGTGTCAAAGAGCGAAGCAAAACGACAGCAGAAGCTGGCAAAGAAAAAGTCCAAGGAACGTGAAAAACGAAAAGTGATCGTCCAGCGACAACAGCGACTAGCATCTCTGGTCGGTAAGATGACCGAGGCGGCTAAGGGCGCCATAGAAGGATGTTATATTTCCACGACCTGTCACGATGGAACAGGAATAGGTACCGTCCTGGTTGTCCGCCGAATGTCGTCAGGAATGTATGCATTCGCCGTAATATTGATCGATTCTTTCTGCTTGGGCGTGAAGGACGCGATGGGGCGTTTTTGCAGCTCGGCTGAGATGCAAAAGTTTATGGATCATTTCAACCGCAACGATCCACTGGAGGCTGCCGAACCCAGTGCTGCCCGAGGCTACGTCGAAGCGGCGATTGCCTATGCCCATTCGCTTGGATTGCCGCCACACCCAGACTATCGCAAAGTTGCACCGATTTGGGGCGATGTTGTACCAGGAACATTCCCCAGCAAGCTTGTGTTCGGACGCGGCGGCAAACCATGCTATGTGGCTGGACCCCATGATGACCAAGGCCGACAGAATGTGATTCTCCAGTCGCTCAAAAACAACGTAGGCGAGTCCAATTTCGATTTTATAATTCCAATCGACTCCAAGAGCGGTCTTAACTTATCGGAGTTCACCGATAATGAACTCGACAACAATGACCTGGACGACCAGGATTACGATTACCAAGCCTATGACGAGAATTTTGATGAAGGCATTGTCGACGGAGCTGTCATTCGGCGAATTGACGATGAATTAACTTGAGGTGCCAGCGATGATCATCGGTGTTCCAACGGAAGTGAAGATGGACGAGTACCGAGTGGCCATGTTGCCAGTCGGTGTGGAAGAGTTGGTATCGCGCGGGCATCAAGTGCTGGTTCAAGTCGGAGCGGGGCTGGGTTCCGGTTTTGCTGACCACGACTACCTTCGCAGTGGTGCCGACATGATCAGTTCTGCTAGCGAGATCTATTCGCGGGCAGGCATGATTGTGAAGGTCAAGGAGCCCCAGCAAAGTGAGTACCTGCTGATTCGTAGCGGGCAATTGCTGTTTACGTTCTTTCACTTTGCGGCAAGCCTTGAATTGACTCAAGCCATGATTGCAAGTGGTGCCAGCTGCTTCGCCTACGAGACCTTGCGAGATTCTCGTGGAATGCTGCCACTGTTGACGCCGATGAGCGAGGTGGCCGGACGGATGAGTATTCAAGAGGGTGCGAAGTATCTTGAAAAGCCACAAATGGGCCGAGGTATTTTGCTTGGTGGTGTTCCAGGCGTTGCACCAGCACACATCACGATCCTTGGCGGTGGCGTCGTCGGCGCCAATGCAGCAAGAATCGCGGCCGGTTTCCGGGCCGACGTGGCGATCCTCGATACGAACCTCGATCGATTGCGATACCTTGACGACACGATGCCACCCAACGTCGATTGTATCTACAGTGATCGACACAGCATTCTGGATCAACTCCAGCGAGCCGATCTGGTGATCGGTTCGGTATTGATTCCAGGGGCGAAAGCACCGAAGTTGGTCAAGGCGGAAGATCTAAAACGAATGAAGCCCGGTAGCGTCATCATCGACGTCGCCGTGGACCAAGGCGGTTGTGTGGAGACGAGCCGTCCGACCACGCATAGCCATCCAACTTTTGTGGTTGATGATGTCGTTCACTACTGTGTCGCTAACATGCCAGGTGCCGTCGGACGTACAAGTACCTACGCACTGTGTAACGCCACGCTGCCCTGGGTGATCAAGCTAGCTAGCCTCGGCGCTGCGGACTTCAAACAATCCGAACAGCTTCGATTGTCGTTGAACATCCATCAAGGTCATGTCACCAACGTAGCGGTCGCCGACGCGTTCGGGCTTCCCCACGAGGAATTGACCCCATAATTGCAGTTCTTGGCTATGCGATGCTATGACGACAATAAATTCACATCGCATAATGCGGCGTCAACTGTGCTGTAAAAATCGAGGGATTCGTCTGTTTGAAGTGCCGTGTCGAATTCGATCGATTCTTCATGCGAGAACGACTCCAGTGCGTTCGAATCGTTCGTTGTTAACGATTGTTTGACCGATTCGACAGCAGCAAGTTGAACCTCGACCAACGGCTCGTTTGAAGGCTCGTCAGTTTCCGTCGGTGCCGTGTTCGTTAAGGTTCCAGATGGTTCGAGCGGAATCAAGATTGGTTGTTCGTCCTCAGCAGATCGCTTGTTAACTGTGCCGGGCTGTTCATCGGAATGCGTTGGAACACACACCATTTCCACGTCAGCGTTGTCAGTAGCAGCGATCGACTCAACCGGCGACGAAGAGTTCAACGCCATCAGGGCATCGATTGCCTCGCTCGTTGCTGAGTCGCTCGCTGCCGACTCGGCTTCAGCGAGCAATTCCATCGGTTGAGCGACTTCGGGTGCGGCAATCGAGCTTGGCAACAAAATTCTCGCGCGAGCGATATTGCTCAATCGCTCGTCCTCACTCAAGACCGAGGAAAACGGTCCATCTAGGTTCGTTAAACTACCGATGGCCTGTACCGAAACAACAGCCATGCCGCCATCGATTCGAGAGGTCTGGAATCGGATCTGTCGCAAGACGTCCGCGAAGTCTTCCAAAGTGACAATATCGTTGGTGTTGTTTGCGATCTCGATGCTCGTCGTCGTGGAATCCAGCTCAGTGAGTGTCCCGCCGTTGAAGGAAAAGCCTTCAATAAACATTGATGTTGGATCGATGCGAAGAGAATCGCCGGACCGTGGATTCTCAATTCTGACGATTAGTGATTCCAGTTTTCGACTACTGTTATTGGCAAATCGCAAATCGTTTTCCGCGATGGGTGCGATGCCATCAACGGCGGTTTCGAAGAAGTCAGCACCGGAAGCGCCAGAGCGATTCGCGGGGTCCAAGTCCAAGAACGGTGAGCGGGCGCTAACGCCATCTAGTTCCCGATTGAGCGGCCCAAAGTCTCCTAGATCGATCGAGCGTGCAGGTGTTCCACTTAGCGGCCAAGCGCAGGAGGCGAGCACCAATTCAGCGCCATTGGGGCACCGCGCGTTGATGTCCGATGTCGGGTCCAAAACCCCCGAAACCAATAGTGGCCGCAACAAGTTGAAGTCGCCGAATGAAACCAAGCCGTCATACGAAATGTCGCTGTCGTATGTCGAGCCTCCGACCAGTGAAACATTAAAAGTTGCGTTTTGATCAGTGAAGACGAGAAGATGATCGCCGCTGGTGAATCGATGCGCGGGATTTGTATCACGTTTATCACCTAGCCAATCGGGAAACTGCTCAATGACAGTATCGCCATCGCGAATCGCCGGATCATAGCTGAGCAGAAAACTTTCGCTGGCACCCAAGGGAACCGTAATCGGTAGAGTGACAGCAGCGACTGAACCGTCCGCTGCAAGTTGATGTACGCGAATCAACTCCGCGCCACGTCCGGAAATTTGCGACGTGTCAAAGGACGTAATCGTCAACTCGCTTTCGCTCGTGTTGTTGACCGTGAATGATTGCCAGGGTGCGACACTGGTCACAAGGTTCGCGTCCGCAAGCCGCAGGGCAAACGCATCGGCTGGGCGAATGAATGGTGAATAGTCAAAGACGCCAAAGTTCAGTGTCCCCGCGACGCCAAACTGTCCCTCACGTACCTCATCCTCAGCGACCGTGACGGTGAAGGAATCTGCCGATCGAATCTCGAAAATGCCCGCCGACAATTGAATCGGTGCTTCGCGAACGGTGTACGGTCCAGGCATCAAATCCTTGAACACGTAGCGTCCGTTGGCATCAGTTCCCGTCGCTGATTCAGTTTCTGGGTCGAAGATCCCGTTGTTGTCCGCGTCGAGAAAGAACTGCCATCCGGAACGCCCAACTTCGTCGCTGTCCCATTCACCGTTTTGATTGATGTCGTGCCACTTGTAACCAGCAATAGTGGCCAGACCTGGCCCAGGCGTCAGGTCAGTGACTTCCTCTGCCGGTGTGGGGCCATCGACACGGTAGACGCTTATCGGTGCGATGAACTGAATCGTCGAACCGACTGCGATCGTCGAACCGCCGGTGTTAGTTGTTGGATCGGGATCGCTCTCATCGCCATTAGCAACCGCGGCGTTGCGCAGCAGTTTACCGCTCGCGCTCGCTTCGACAAGCGTCGTAACGGTAAATATCACTTCTTCACCAATTTCAATGGAAACATTCGACCAAGCAACTTCGCGAGTCAAAGTATCCAGCGTACCGCCGCTGCTGACCGCGAGAACTTGCAAGCCTTCAGGGATCACGTCGCGAACGACAACATCTGTCGCCGCAGCATTGGATGCTGCGTCATTGGTAACCGTGATCGTAAACGTGACAACATCGCCGATAGATGGCGAAGCGTTGTCAACCACTTTGGCAACTTGTAAGTCGACGCTATTTACGGTCGATGTTTGAGTGAACGTATTGTTGCTCAGATCGGGATCGGATTCAGTACCCGAGATCACTACCGTGTTCGCTAGCTGCAGCGAGACCACTGGCTCATTGACCATGACCGTAATCGTCAACGTTTCCATCGTGCCGATCGCCAAATCGCCGATGGTCCATTTTTGCGTGACGGGATCGTAGTCTGGGCTCGATGCGGAGACGAACGTCACTCCCGTGGGAAACATTTCCTGGACCATCACATCTGTCGCATCGGCATTTGATGACGCGTCGTTGCTGGCGGTGATCGTGTAGATCATCGTCTGCCCCGCATTGGGCATTTCATCACTGGACGTCTTGGTGACGGACAAATCAACTGCATTGACCGTCGATGTCTGGGTGAACGAATTGTTTGACGTGTCGGGATCGGTTTCGTTGCCGATAATGGAAACAGTGTTCGCTAGGTCGAGTGAGACCGGTGGCGTGTTGACGATCACAGTAATCGTCAACGTCTCGGTCAAGCCGATGGCCAAGTCGCCGACGTTCCATTTTTGCGTGATTGGATCGAAATCAGGGCTCGAAGCCGAAACAAACGTCACTCCCGAGGGTAGTGTTTCCTGGACCATCACATCCGTCGCATCGGCATTCGACGACGCGGCGTTGCTGGCGGTGATCGTGTAGATCATCGATTGCCCCGCATTGGGCGTTTCATCATCAGCGGTCTTGGTCACAGACAAATCGACACGATTTATTTGCGAAACCACCGAGTCCATGTTGTTGTCTGGATCGGGGTCGTCTTGGTCAGCTTCGATGGTGGCGAAATTTGTTACTACAGTGCCCGAAGTGCCTGTACTAACGGTTGCCACGATCGTCAGTGTTTGAGATTCGCCGGGCACCAATTCCAATCCAGTCCACTGGCCGTTGATTTCGTCGTAAACGCCCTCGCTGGTTGTCGCAGAAACGAACGTCACTTCGCTGGGCAGGACGTCAACAATGGTCACCCCCGTAGCGGTCGACAGTGACGATGCCAAGTTGCCCGCAATCACCGTATAGATCACCGTTTGCCCTTCATTGGGCGTCGGATCATCGATGGACTTTTCAACGAACGTATTGGCGCTCTGCAGGTTCGTGATCTTAATATCGTCAACGTACCAACCTTCGGGGTCAACCGTCGGAGCATCACCGGTATCGAAGTGGAATCGAATTCGAATACTTTGCCCGGCAAACGCTGCCAATTCGCTGGTCGCAGTCAACCATTTCTCTCGACCCGTTTGAGGCAACGTACCGTCTTGACGCGACAAAATAGGAGTAATCGAAGTGCCATTATCGATCGACACATCGACAAAATCGCGGTCAAGTTGTGGCCGAGTTTCTAGCAAGTAATTGAAACTCAGCGTACTCAGTCCCTCGGCGGGGATATCGATCTCCGGCGAGATGATCACGCCTTGGTGGTCAAAAGGACGCAAGTAAGTGCCGCGACCAACGTTTGTCTCAAAGGCACCATAGTAAAAACTGTTGACGCGAGTGTGATTGATGAGTCCGTCGTCACGACGTCCCACGGATAAGTGCCACAGCCCGGGAATCGTTCCGCCTGAATTGTCTACCGTGAAACCGCCGTCGCCGTGCTCGAAGTCTTGCGAATACACCAAGTCACGCGAGTAGGCGAATGGGATCAACGCTACATCGCCGGCAACACCAAACGGGGCGCCGGCCAAGTCGACGACTGAACGTTCACCGCTCAGCGGATCAATCGCGACAACCTCGCTCGAGCGGCTGTCGGTTCCGATCAGCAGTCCCGCCGCAGTTGAATCCGAAAGACCTTGCACCGCTCCCAACCGGCCAAGCGGATTGCTCAGCACAAGTGAACGCGTTACCGCCACTGTCGCGAGGTCGATCGTGTGCAGCGACGCGGAGTTGTTTGAGGCGTCGTAGCTGGTGACGAACAACTCACCGCTGCCACCGATTCCGATCGCGACTGCGTGATTCAGTCCCGTGTTTCCCAGTAACGTCGCCTCGCCGCTGGACCGGTCAATGGCATACAGGTTGCTGCCGCCACCAGTCGATGACGCATGAATTCCAAGTAACGTGTCGATGCTGGATGCAAATGCTAAATCATCGATACGGATCGGCTGGCCACTTGCGAGAACCTGGCGGGATGCAGCGACTCGGTTGTCGGGCACTTTCAGGCTTAGCAGCGCGCTAGAGTTGCTATTTGGGCGGGTTGAGGTCGCCCATAGCTGGCCCGCGGTATCGTATGCCAATCCGCTGAAACCGGTGCCGTCGTAGAAAAAGGGATTGCGAACCGGTTCACAGGTACGAGCATTGACATCGCTGGTCACGATCAATCCAGCGTTAGTGGGTGACAGCGAAGCATCGGCGACCGCAAAAACGACGGGAACCGCATCCGCCGTCAACAATTGGCGTGATTCGAGCGTCTCAAATTGGGTACGGCGTGTACGCGGTCGTTTGTTTTGCGAACGAACATTCTTGCGCAGCATAAATCGTGACTCAGATCGAATCGGCCATTTAGATTGAACAGACTCCCTGCATAAGAACGTCTTCCCTAAGCACGAACTATTTCATTGCAATCGATTCTAGTAGGGAAGGGTCATTTCGGCGATAAAAACCTTTGGAACATTTCAAAGTGTCGCAAATTTGTGCTAGGCAAACCCTGCCGGTCACGTTGGGTGTCCACTTCGGCGACGGTGGTGAACAGAACTTTTTGCCCAGACAGAAAGAGTTAACACTCTGAGAACTTTTGGAATTCAAGGCTTGTTTTACCTACATGGTCCACCTATATCTGGATGGGTGCATGGTTTTGTCCAAGGGAGTGTAAGAACAGGAACGCTCGACACGTTGTTTCGTGATCAGCGGGGTGTTGTTAAGGAAGATTTTGGGTCTCGGATCATTCTCTCTCTTTTGGAGCACTTGAAAATGTTTGGTATTTCGACTGAGTTATTTCGCTCGCGTCGACAAAAACAAAAACGACGAGGTATCTCGAATCGCCGTCGTATTTTGGTGGAACAACTTGAAACGCGTCGCGTGTTGACCGGCACTGTTATCGTGCTGGTTCCTGGCGATGGGACGCTGGAATTGATTGGTGACAGCTCGAACAACCAAGTTGAGATTCGTCAAACACTCGATGCAGGTTTTAACAACACTTTTGAAATCACGTCGCCCGACGACACCGATTTCAAGCTAGGCCGAACTGTCGCCGATGCCACAGGTCAGTCGCTGTCGAGCGTGACGGTGAACTTCATCAATGGGGACATCACGATTGGTTTAGGTGACGGCAACGATCACTTGAGGTTCTTGGGACGTGAAGGGGGGGGGACTACCGATATTCCTCAAGACCTTGTCATCACGAATCTTGACGGCAGCAATATCAATGAACTCGCGGATCTGTTTATCCACGGTGACCTGAGCGTACTCAAGGACGCCGGTTCCAGCGGCTATAGCGAGCTTTCCATTACGGGTTCGACCGTCGTTGGTGATACGATTGTTAATAATGTCGGCACCGGCGGCGACTCAATGACGACGATCGACAATAGCGAACTTCAAGGCGGAGGTGCGACTCCGATCGCGCTGCAGCTTACTAACGGTTCGGGCAAAGACATCACCAGCATTCAGGGGAACTCGCAATTCGGTGCTGGTACTTTCATTAGTGCAGCACAGCCCGTAATTTCGATCGACAATGGCGATGGTGGAAGTCGTACAACGTTTACGGGTGCCAGCAATATTGCCGGTACTGGAACCACAACTGTGTACGGCGATATCGCTATTAACAATGGCTTGAACACGCCCACGAAACTCGATATTGTGACCTTCAATACCGTCAACGTCCTCGGTAGGGTCGATGTCGACAATGCTGACGGAACGACGCAAACGATGGTCTTGGGAAGTACGATCGGCAGCCACCTTGCTGCTGGACTTGGTGGACCACTTTCCGTATCCAACGATGCCGGTCATGACTCATTGACGGTCACCGACTCGAGCATTCCCTACGGGCTAGTCGTGGTTAACGATGCCGCTAATGCTGGCAACTCCAACTGGGGTAGCGACACAGCGATTACCGGTAGTTTTATTGGAAAACATCCGTCTGGCCCCATGCTGCCCAACAAGGAAGCAATTAGCTTCTCGGGCGATGACGGTAACGACACTTTCAGTATCAACTCAACCGAACTCGGTGGTGGATTGAATCTATCGAATCTGGGCGATGGCTCGAACGAAGTTCAAATTACTGATCAATCGATTCTGCCGTCGCTGATTATTGTTGGCGGCCAAGAGAACGACAAAGTCATTATTAACGATTCGTCGGTGCTGTTGGCGGTGGACATTCAACTCAATGGCGGCGTGGACCGACTGGAAATTATTGACGTTGACCCGGCGACGGAATGGCCTAGTTCGCTTTTAGGCACCATCGTTCTGGATGGTGGCGATGGTCGCGACTTCGCAACGCTCGATGCTATCACTCTCGGTGCGTTGGACTTCGAACTACGAATTTAAACGCAATCGCGCTAATTCGATGCGGGAAAGCCCGTGGCTACAGATGACCACTAGTCGTGCTCACACTGCGAAGTGTGGGCACGACGGTTGTAGGGGCTTTAACGCTTGACAATTCGCCCGCATTCTGTATTGCCGGGCAATCCGTTTGCCGAGATCGAGACACACGAGTAGCATCGAACTTGCTCCGTCTTCCGCAAACGCAAAATAGCACTTTATGTGGCAAACTCTTCGCAACGCGATCGCTCGTCGTCATCAGCGCCAACAGCAACGTAGCATCAAGGCGAGTCGCAACCGCCAACGGCTACGACACGAACTGCTGGAAGATCGCCGGTTAATGGTCGGCGACGCACTTGTACGCTACGAGTTTACCGATACGGCGAATCAAGTCGTCCAGTCGCTATCGGTCAATCAAGAATTTCGCCTGAATGTTTTTGTATCTGATATTCGAAGCAACCCGTTTGGTGTATTCGGAGCGTTCTTAGATATTAACTATCCCGCATCGCTGGCAACGGCTACTGGCCCGATAACTCCCGGTTCAACCTTCGCCGCCTCAGCTTCGGGAACTACGAGCAGCGCTGGCTTAATCGATGAGGCCGGTGGTGTCGACTCGGACCAAGTTCCGCCGACTCCCAAGAGTCAAGAAAACTTGCTGTTCTCGGTTCCACTTCGAGCCACCGCAGCTGGAGTCCTTTCATTGACTGCGGATCGTGCCGAAAATCCAGCGAAGGGTTTTGTGCTATTCGACGGCGTTTCCTCACTAGCGTTCAACCGCATCGACTTTGTTGGGGGTAGCATCAATATCGTTGCAGCGGGTGTGCAACTCTCGCGCACTAGTGAGCTGGTAACGACTGAAGCTGGAGGAAGCGATACGTTTACTGCTGTTTTGACATCGCAACCGACAAGCGAGGTTAGCTTCACTGTTTCGTCGAGTGACACCACTGAGGGCACGGTACCCGCGACGCCGATTGTTTTCAGCACAACAAACTGGAACGTGCCGCAAACGATCACAGTTACTGGTGTGAACGACGCGATCGATGACGATAACGTCGCGTACACAATCATCACATCAGCGGCGACGAGCGGCGATTCAAGGTACTCCGGCGCTGTCATCGCGGATGTATCGGTTACCAACCAGGACGACGCCGACGCTGCGGGTTTTAACTTTTCAACGACCAATGTTGTCACTAACGAAAATCCGGCTGCCAACACCGCGACTTTTGCAGTTCGCTTGAGCAGTGAGCCGACATCCAACGTGATCGTCAATCTATCGTCCAGCAACACCGGCGAAGCGACGGTCACCCCGACTTCTCTTGTGTTCACGCCGCAAAACTGGTTGACCAACCAAACCGTCACTGTCACTGGTGTGGATGATACCGTCATCGACGGTCCGATGAACTACACCATCGTCACATCCGTGTCAGTACCACAGGGCGGTGATGCAAAGTATGCGGTTCTCAATCCGCCTGACGTATCGGGGATCAATGATGACAACGATGTACTCACACAAGTGATTCTTTCGCGAACCTCGGGGCTGTTGACAACTGAATCTGGCGGCACGGATACGTTCACCGCCGTTCTGTCGGCTGCACCGACTAGCAATGTGTCGTTCTCTGTGTCCAGTAGCCGACCGACTGAAGGCACTGTCGCACCATCGTCGGTGACGTTTTCGCCGAGCGACTGGAACGTGCCGAAAACGATAACGATTACTGGAGTCAACGACGCGGTCGACGATGACGATGTGCCGTATACGATCATCACGTCGAATACTACGAGCGCTGATCTGCGTTACAACAATCTCATCGTTCCAGACGTTTCCGTCACCAATCAAGACGACACCGATACCGCTGGCTACACGATCGCGCCACTGGGATCGCTTGTCACCAGCGAAAATGCGACAGGAAACACAGCGAACTTCACCGTGCGTCTGAACAGCCAACCGACAGTGGACGTGACGATCGATTTGCTATCGAGTAACACCAGCGAAGGTACGGTCTCTCCGGCGCGACTTTTCTTCACGGCGAACAACTGGAATACACCGCAAACGGTAACGGTAACCGGCCAAGACGATAGTGTCGTCGACGGCGATGTCGCCTATCAAATCATTACCACTGAGGTAACAGCGGACCCGAAATACAGCAGCTTGAATCCGCCTGACGTGAATGTCTTGAACACCGACAATGATGTTCGTAGCGTCCTGGTAAGTCGCACAACGGGACTGGTCGTTACCGAAGCTGGCGGCACGGATACATTTACTCTGCGACTGTCTCAACCCCCGACAGCAAACGTCAGTATTACACTCAATAGCGGCAACAACAGCGAAGGTACTGTCGCGCCGGGAACGGTAACCTTTACACCAGAGAATTGGGATGTTGCACAAACGGTGACCGTCACTGGTGTCGACGACAATGGTGCCGATGATGGCGATCGTGTGTTCACAATTTTTACTAGCGTGACCAGCAGCACCGATTCGAATTTCAATGGTTTGCCCGTTCCTGATGTCAATGTCACCAATACCGACGACGATACGGCGGAGATCACTGTCGCGCCAACGTCGGGATTGAGTACCAGCGAGTCTGGAATAACCGATACATTCATGGTCGTGCTACGCTCGCGACCGACAGCCGATGTAGCGGTTAATTTAGCCAACCAGGACACTGTTGAAGTCAGCATCGACACGACAAGTTTGTTATTCACACCAGCGAACTGGAATACACCTCAAATCGTTACCGTTACGGGAATAGCCGACAATATCATTGACGGCTCCAAAGCGTTTTTGATTCGAACCGAACCGGCCATCAGCACCGACACCGCGTACAGCGGTATGGATGCGCCAGATGTCACTGGCTTGAATGTTGATATCAACAGTGCCTCGGTGACGGTCACACCAACATCGCTGTCGACGAGCGAGCCGAATTCGACAGCAACGTTTGTGGTGCGTCTGTCAGCACAACCGACCGCCGACGTCACGCTCAATTTAACATCAAATGACACAACCGAAGGCACGGTCTCGCCCAGCACCGTGACGCTAACTCCGTCCAATTGGCTTGACGGAGTCACCGTGACGGTAACGAGCGCAGATGACGATGTCGTTGATGGGCCGATCGTGTACTCCGTTAGTACCAGCAACACGACCAGCTCAGACACCCCGTTCAACAATTTAAATGTGCCCGACGTAACGGTCACTAACGCTGACGATGACGTGGCCGGAGTTATTGTCGAGCAACCAACCTCCACGACAACCTCTGAATTGCTTCAGTCGACAATATTTCGCCTTCGATTGACCTCACAACCGACAGCGGACGTATCCATTCCGCTTCGAAGTAGTGATACCAGCGAAGGTTCGCTCGACGTTCAAAGCTTGACGTTTACAGCGGCAAATTGGAACGCGTTTCAAACGGTCACTGTCACCGGCGTCAATGACGACATTGATGACGGCGACGTCGCGTATACCATCAGCACTGATCCTGCGACGAGCAGTGACACGAACTACGCGGGAGTCGATGCCGATGACGTTGAGCTAACCAACGCAGATGACGACGACTCCGCGGGTATTTCCGTTACCGCACAAGCTGGTTTGACGACGACCGAAGAAGGAGCCGGGACCGCAACATTCCAAGTGGTTCTCGATAGCCAGCCGACTGCGGATGTGGTGATTCCGGTCTCGTCGAGTAATACCGGCGAAGGCACGGTCGCACCAACTCCATTGACCTTCACCGCTGCAAACTGGAACCAGCCACAAACGGTTACGATCACTGGCGTGGATGATGCCATCGACGATGACGACGTCCAGTATTCGGTGGTGCTGTCGCCTGCAACCAGTGGCGATGCCAAGTACTCGGGGCTCGATGCTGAGGATGTCACCGTCACCAACATCGATGACGATGTGGCGGGCTTCTCGATTCGGCCAACCGTCGGACTCGTTACCAGTGAGACAGAGTCCACGGCGACCTTTGAGATCGTACTGACCCAGCAACCGATGGCCGATGTTGTGATTGGCCTTTCCAGTAGCGATGAGACCGAAGGTTTAGTGAGCGTTTCAAGCGTCACGTTTACTCCCACAAACTGGGATACACCACAAACCGTTACGGTGCGTGGGGTAGCTGATAACCGAGTCGATGGCGACCAAAGCTATCGCATTGTCACGGCGATGGCCGTCAGTGACGACCCTTTCTTTGCAGTGATCAATCCTCCGGACGTTCGGCTGACCAATCAAGATATCGACTCCGCCACACTTACAATCGTCGGCCCCGGTTCGATCGACGAAGGCGATACCGGCACGACAGAATTTGCTTTTGAGGTGACGCTCGATGCCGCTGTGGAAGGAGGGTTTACTCTCGCATTCAATACGGTCGACGGAACCGCCACCGTCGCCGATGGTGATTACTTGCCCCAGTCCAGCATGCTGACGTTTGCCGGAATCGCCGGCGAATCGCAAACCGCGCGCGTACAAGTGACTGCGGAATCGATGGTTGAACTCGACGAGACGTTCCAACTCGTATTAGGAGCGTTGAGCAATACCATCGCTGGGATTTCGAGTCGTATTACCGTTCCCACGTCACCGTTTACAGCGACGATTACGAATGATGATGCTGCGACAGTTGCCATATCACCTCCCATCGCAATGAATGAAGGCACCGGCGCCGCACCGACTGAATTCGTGTTCCTGGTCACTCTTTCGGCTCCGGTGCAAGGTGGATTCTCAGTGGATTTTGACTCCGTTGATGGGACGGCGACCGCCGCGAATGATTTTGTTGCAGCTTCTGGTTCCTTGACATTCTCGGGCGAGAACTCGGAAACGCAATCGATCCGCGTGCAAGTGAATGCTGACGACGCCATCGAAGCGGACGAGATGTTTCAGGTTGTGCTGGGGCAGCTTGACGGTTTGGTGGCGGGATTGGAAAGCAGCGTCACCATCACGACATCAACGGCATCGGCAACGATCCTTAACGATGACACGGCAACACTTTCAATCTCGGGCCCGGTATCGCTTACCGAAGGCACGGGGAATGACTCCACCGAGTTTGTATTCACAGTCACCTTGTCGGACGCCGTCCAAGGCGGGTTCAGCGTCGGCTACGCAACCAATGACGGGACTGCGACGGTCGCTGACAATGACTTTGTCTCCAATACCGGGACGCTTGCATTCGACGGTACGGCCGGAGAAACAAGAACCATAACGGTTCTGGTAGACGCCGACGATCGAGTCGAGTCTGACGAAACGTTTGCTGTTGTATTGGGGGCGATCACTGGGATCAGTCCAGATTTCACCGATGACTTGACGATCGCCACGGGTACGGCGACGACGACAATTCTCAATGACGATTTCGCTCGGCTGGTACTGACCGACACGACAACAAATCGCGTTGAGGGTACGTCGGCTGACGGGTTTACGGACTTCACGTTCACCGTTTTACTCACTGATGCGATTATCGATGCTAATGGATTCGATGTTCCATTGACGATTAACGACGGCACCGCAACGCTTGCCGGTGGAGACTACATCGATAACGACATGATACTTCACTTCGATGGCGATGCTCCCCAGACTCAAACGATCACGGTTCGCGTCCGTCAGGATGATTTGGTCGAAGGCGATGAGACATTTACTGTGTCTCTCGGTGAATTCATCGGCTTGGCTGCTGGTCAAACCATCGTTGTTGACACACCATCAGTTACAGCGTCGATTAGCGATGATGATTCCGCGACATTGACACTGAGTGCCGCTCAATCCTCACGTCCCGAAGGCGACGTGGGCAGCACCGATTACGTATTCGATGTCACGCTGTCATCTCCGGTGCAAGGCGGATTCCAAGTCGCGTACAACACAAATGACCGTACGGCGACGCTCGCCGATACTGACTATGTTGATAACGATGGTTCGCTCGACTTCACCAGCGTATTGGCGCGTCAGATTACGGTCCAAGTCAACGGTGACACAAAGGTTGAAGCCGACGAGTTATTCGAGGTGGCGTTGGGCGCGATCAGCGGATTGAATTCCAGTGTGATGGAGCGAGTGACCGTGGTTGGATCGCCCGTAACCGCAACGATCACCAACGATGATACCGCAATGATGACGATCACTGGTCCAGGCACACTCAACGAGGGAACCGGCGATGGGACCACCGCGTTTGAATTCACCGTAACGCTCGACAATGCGATCGCGTCGCAATTCACGTTGTCCTACGAGACTCAAGATGGAATAGCTACAGTTGCTGACAGTGATTACATCAATAATGACGCAGTGTTGTCATTTATGGGTACTGCGGGTGAAAGCAAGACGATTCGCGTGCTGGTCAACCAGGACGCAAAGATCGAGGCCGACGAAACATTCCGAGTCTTGCTCGGACAAATTTCTGGTTTGAGCAGCGAACTCGCTGGAAAGATCACCGTCAGTACGACGCCAGTCGTAGCAACCATTCGCAACGACGACAGCGCCACAGTGGCCTTTGCTCAATCAACCAGCAGTGTGTTGGAGGCTGATGGGACACTCAATGTGCCTGTGCGGCTGAGTGTGACCGGTGGCGGGTCGATAACACAGCCAATCTCGCTCAATGTCGTTGCCCGTAGCGGCGGTTCGGCTTCGGCATCGGATTTCACGCTAGCAACAACTTCGGTGACGTTTCCCTCAGGAAGCGTCGATGGGGCGGTGCAAAATGTGCGGCTCGTCCTTGCTCAAGACGGATTAGTCGAAGAAGCGGAAACCATCCTTCTCGGGCTAGAACTCGCCGGTGGCGGTGCCAACAGTGTATCGCTTGGCCAGACGACGACACACACGATTTCGGTTGTCGACGATCCACGTGACGCGAGCCTGAGTGGTCGAGTCTGGGTCGACGCCGATAACAGCGGTACTCTTGATATTGGTGAACGAACCGTGCCATCGGTGGTGGTGCGATTGAGTGGCACGACTTTGGGCGGCGAATCCATCACTCGGCAGATGCACACCGACCAAAACGGCTTTTACCGGTTTACGGATTTGCCAGCGGGAACCTACTCGCTGACGCAATCACAGCCTACGGACTTTATTGATGGAAGGATGCGGCTGGGGAGTGTTTCCGGTGCCTCTCAAGGACTGATGAGCAATAATGCGTTCAGCGGGATCGTTATTGGTCCATCTCAGACTGGAAGTGGCTACCATTTCGGCGAGGCCGGAATGCATGCGGCCAGTGTCAACCAATATCGAATTTTGTCGCGTCCGAGAACAGAAATGACCTTAGGCAACTCGATTACTGCTGATATGCTTGCGGCGCAAGATCAGGCATTGCTGGAAATCGTCGGATCGGTCGGTTAATCGATTGCTCAAGTCACGCAAGTATGTGCCCGGTGACGATCTGCAGTGATTGGATGGCGAAGAGGCGGTCGTTCGGATCGTTTCCATGCGAAAGCATTCGAGGCCGTTACGAATGTGATTTGGTATTCGTTCGCGATTCTGCAAAAGCGTTTACTTTTCATCCACCCGATAGTACACCGCCAACCAAATGGTTGGTTCATCGGTTGTCGTCCATTCAACACGATGCTTCTGATGAGCGTGGATCAAAACATGGTCGCCTGACTTCAAGTGAAGTGGTTCGCCGTCGTTTTCAAACAGCAACTTGGCTTCGCCCTTTAGCACGACTACCCATTCGTGTTCGAGTTGATCGTACCAAAACCCTTCGGGGCTGACGTGACCGTGGGAAACGATTCGTTCTATGCGGACAATTTCGTTTTCGATTAATACCTCAATCAATTCATGGGGAAGTGATTCCGGCAGGTCGGCGAACAGATTTCTACTTTCCACTTTTCTACTTTCCACTTTTCTGCGTTACTCCTATTCCACCGGTACTTGTCTCAGTCGCTCAAAAAGGTCGTCCGCATGCTACCTTCGCACCATCAGAGCCTCGTCCGCCATTGCAAAATCCCTTCTGTGATTTGCGAGATTCTGCCACAACGTGACTTAGCTTCTAGTAGTCGGGAACGCTTTCATCACAGGCTGAAAGATAAACCAAAGGCTCCGGCATCGTCTCGGCCGATTCATCGTTAAGTCCCAGAGGAGCATCGTTACGTCCCAGAGGAAGGTCGTCGGAGACTGGAGTTTGGTTGTTTTTGCGGTGGCCGGTAGATTGCGAGAGTCACGAACAACGTGACATGGATCTGAGGTATCATGGGTGCGGCACGGTAAAACTCGCTTGTCCAGCAGTGCCCTGCGCCCAATCCACTTTTCCCAATGAACCCAACTCGATGTCGACCCAGCGGCAACAACGTAGTTTTCTTGATCCGGCGGTAATTGCTCAATTGGGCGCCCTGCCCTTGTTGTCTCGCAAACCGATGCTGGGCAGTGTCTCCGGTCGACACGCTAGTCCGCACCGCGGGGCAAGCGTCGAGTTCGCCGAGTATCGCAAGTACGTGCCCGGTGACGATCTGCGGCGATTGGATTGGCGCGCATACGGTCGCTCGGATCGCTTCTATGTAAAAGAATTCGAGGCCGATACGAATTTGCGATTGGTATTCGTTCTCGATACCAGCGGTTCGATGGACTTCGGTTCCGTGGGCACAACAAAATTGCAGTACGCACGTCGAATAACGGCTGCACTGAGTTACTTGGCGATCCAGCAAGGCGACGCTGTCGGACTCGCATGCGTTGCAGATCGAGTCATCCAAAACATTCCGCCACGGCGCAACCCAGCACATTTAACGACGATCTTTGATACGCTCGAAGAGGTCAAACCACAGGGTGAAACTGGGATCGTTAAGGTCCTGCACGAGCTAGCGGAAACGGTTCGCCAACGAGCGCTGATTTTCATTCTCTCGGACTTGTTTGTTGAGACCGATGTGCTTCGCGAATGTTTCGAGCATTTGCGTTTTCGCAAGCATGATGTGTCCGTGTTTCACTTGCTTGATCCCGAGGAGCTGGCATTCGCCTTCCAACGCCCCACTCGATTTGTCGATATGGAAGGCGGTACTTCGGTGTTCGCTGATCCGTCCGAGATTGCCGATCGGTATCACCGGGTGCTGAGCGACTATTTGGAATCGCTACGACGTGTGGTGTTGGAAACGGCAGTGGATTACCGTCGCATCTCGATCGATTCATCTTACGTCGATGAGATGACTCAGTTCTTGGTTGATCGCGCAACAGCGAGGCGATCACGATGAGCTTTCTTCAACCTTGGATGCTAGCGGCTCTGCCGCTGGTCGCCCTGCCGATCCTCATCCATTTGATCAATCAATGGCGGTATCAAACGCGTCAGTGGGGCGCGATGATGTTTCTGCTGACCGCCAATCGTATGAATCGCGGATTCGCACGGATTCGACAGTGGTTGATTCTGGCGATGCGGGCAGCGGCGATTGCGGCACTGGTGTTTGCTATCGCGCGGCCGCTATCCAGTGGCTTGATAGGACTAACCGGTGGCGGCGAAGTGGATACGACGATTGTATTGTTGGATCGTTCGCCAAGCATGCAGCAACTCGGCGCTGGTGGTGAAACAAAACTGGATGCCGCGCGACGGCAACTTGCGACTGCCTTGCAAACGCTCGGCTCCAGCCACTGGGTCGCAATCGATGCCGCCGATGGAGGCGGCGCCATGTCCTTCGACTCTCTCGAATCGCTAATGGCATCACCGGCCATGCAGCCTGCCAGCGCCTCAGCGGACTTGGCATCCATGATGCAGTCAGCACTCGATTACCTGCAAACCAATAAGCCTGGACAGACCGAGATTTGGATTGGGTCTGATTTGCGGCAGTCCGATTGGAATACGGAAAGCGGTATCTGGAGCGTCGCTCGCGAGGGTTTCGAAAAATTGCCACAAACCGTTCGCTTTCACTTGTTGGCTTATCCTCAACCGACAGAAAAGAACCTTGCGATCCGCGTGACGGAAGTGCTTCGCGAGGCGAGAACCGACTCTGCAATCGCTGGCAACGATCTACTGATCTCGATGCAAATTGCTCGCGTCTCAAACAGCAACGACACCGCCGTCAATGAAAAAGTCGATGTACCTGTACAGATCGAAGTCGACGGTGTGCGTAGTGAATTAGCGGTTACGCTGATCGGAAGCCAAACGGAGATTCGACGTCATCGCGTACCGCTGGGGAAGGATCAAATTCGCGGCTGGGGCCGAGTCACTCTATCCTCGGATTCAATCAACGGTGACAACGAGTACTATTTCGTTTTCGACGAGCTACCGCCAAGGCGAATTGTCGTCATCGCCGAAGATCGATCAACGACACGACCGTTGGAGATCGCAGCGTTGATCGCTCCCGATGGCAGTGCCAGTTCGACCGTCGAAGTGCTTGCACCGGATCAGTTCGATTCGCTTGTTCTTGATAGTGCCGCGTTACTGTTGTGGCAGACGACGCTGCCTGATTCGTCGACCGCGCCAGCGGTGAAGGCATACATCGACGGTGGTGGGCAAGTGCTGTTTTTGCCGCCTAGCGGATTGTCAACGAATAACGCCGTTTCCAATGAACGCTTCCTGGGAGTGGGTTGGCAACAGTGGGTTGGTAGCGAGGTGAAAGTGATGGTTGAAAACTGGCGTGGTGATCAAGACTTATTTGCAGCGACAAGCAGTGGAGCGGGGCTGCCGGTCGGACAGCTCGAACTGTCGGGATACGCGAAGCTGTCCAGTGATGCCGAACTCTCCACACTCGCATCCTTGACCGGTGGTGATCCGTTGCTGGTTCGCGTTCCCACTTCGCGTGGTGGTGTTTATTTTCTTACGGCATCGACTGATCCGAGACAGTCCTCACTTGCTGACAGCGGCATCGTATTATTCGTGGCGGTTCAGCGAGCTATCGAGCGAGGTCAAGCCGCTTTGGGGAATACGTTCCAACGAACTGCGGGCGAATCGAGCGAGTCGACTGCGAATTGGCGGCGTATTACTGGAAACACGGAGGCGATCTCGACGCAATTCGGTTTGCATGCTGGTATTTACCAGTCAGGTGATCAACTGTTGGCGATCAATCGCTCGACTCGAGAAGATCAAACCGATTTGTTGCCCGATGAAAAACTTGCCAATCTATTCACTGGCTTACCATTTTCCCGAGTCAACGAGTCCGCCGGTAGCTTATCTGGAGTGGTTCGTGAAGTCTGGCGATTGTTCCTCGTTTCGATGATCGGTGCTCTGCTTGTTGAGGCAGTCTTGTGCCTGCCACGTCGGACGCGAGGAAATTAAATGTCACGAATCAGCTTCGGATTTCAGTGGACCACGGCAACACTAGTCATCTCAATTTTGGCGACAATCGCAGTCGTTTTGTTGAGTGCTCTGGCTTGGCGACGAAGCGGGTATCAGAAGTCGGTTGCCGGTTTGGAGCTGCTGCGTATAGCGATCGTTGGAGGCTGTGTGATTTTGCTGAACCAGCCAGAAACCATGCAATCGTTCAAGCCTGACGAGAACCCCACGGTGGTGATCCTAGGCGATCAGTCGCTGAGTATGGACACGCAGGACGTCGGAATAGCGGATGCTGGCAACTCACCGCTGGTCACTCGTCGGCGAGCTATCGAGCCGCTAATGGACCCCGCGACTTGGCAAGCACACTCGGAGCGACTCAGAGTGGTGATGACACCGTTTGCGACCGATGACCAACGTTCACGCAGTAACTTGTATCGAGCCATTAGTGACGCACGCAACGAACACACGAACTTGCGAGCAATCGTCCTGGCCAGCGATGGTGATTGGAATGATGGCTTGCCACCGGTACAAGCGGCGATGCGATTACGGCAACAAAATGTGCCGATCTTCGGCGTCCTCGTCGGCAGCCAATCGCGATTGCCAGACATGGAATTATTGTCGTTCGATGTGCCGACGTTCGGTGTCGCCGGAAAAAATGTTCGGTTTCCGTTCACGATCGAAAGTTCATTGCCGCGTGATCATGCGATTGAAGTTGAGCTTAAAATATCCGACGGAACAACGATCAAACATCCCGTGCGAGTCGGTGCGATGGGTCGGACGGCCGATGCGGTATTGTGGAAGCCGGAACAGACCGGTGACTACACCGTTTCCTTGTCGCTTCCGGCACACCCTGACGAGCGGAACGTAGAAAACAATCGAAAGGAAACACCGATCGCGATTCGCGAAGAGAAGCTAAAGGTACTCGTCGTCGAGTCGTACCCGCGATGGGAATACCGCTACCTGCGGAATGCGCTGTCGCGCGATCCAGGTGTCGAAGTCAGTTGTCTATTGTTCCATCCAGGATTGAGCAAAGTGGGTGGCGGCAATCGTGATTACATCTCTTCATTCCCCGAAGCACTCGACGAGTTGGCTCAGTACGACGTTGTTTTTTTGGGTGACGTGGGGATCGAAAATGGGCAGTTGACCTCAGAACAGGCGGCTCTTCTAAAAGGACTCGTTGAACAACAAGCAAGCGGTTTGGTGTTTATGCCTGGAATGAAAGGGCATGAATTGTCGCTTGTCGGTTCGCCGCTGGATGCGCTGCTACCGGTTGTCCTCGACGAATCTCAATCAACGGGCTGGGGTTCGCGAACGGCAAGTCATTTTGCCCTGACTGAACTTGGTCGACGCAGCCTGCTGACGAAGTTAGCCGATACGACGGATGACAATTTATTGGTGTGGGAGAATTTGCCGGGCTTCCAGTGGCATGCACCTGTGACTCGCGCCAAAGCAGGTGCCGACGTGTTGGCGGTGCATCAGGAATCGTCCAACGAATACGGTCGGATTCCCTTGCTGGTAACACGCACATTTGGAACCGGCAAAGTATTGTTCATGGGAACCGATGGTGCGTGGCGCTGGCGGCGCGGTGTCGAGGATCTGTACCACTATCGTTTTTGGGGTCAAGTCGTACGCTGGATGGCATACCAGCGAAACATGGCTGAGGGCGAACGGATTCGATTTTTTTATTCACCCGAACAGCCTCAAGTTCGACAGACGGTTTCCTTCAACGCGAACGTGATGGAAAAGAATGGTGAACCATTATCTCGCGGCGAAGTCCTTGCTCGCATCGTTGCCCCGTCGGGAAGAACAGAGACCGTAATGATGTCCAGCAGCGGCGCTGAATGGGGCGCGTTCGCCGGTTCCTTCACGCCGTCCGAACCGGGCTCCCATCAAATCTCCTTGCGATGCAAACAGACCGAAGATGAACTGCAAGCGTCGCTGTTTGTCCAGGGCGCGACGCTAGAACAACTGGGCAAGCCGGCCCGACCTGAAGTGTTGGAAGAATTAGCTCGCGTTACGCGAGGAAAAGTGCTTCCAGCAGCGGAGCTGCAACAAATTTTGGACGCTGTTTCTCGAATTCCTGAGCCTCCAGCAGAAATTCGGCGAGTTCAACTGTGGAGTCATCCGCTTGTGGCCGCTACGCTAATTGGGTTACTCGGAATGTTTTGGGTCGGTAGGAAAATCGTCGGGTTGGTCTAGCCCCGGCAATCGCTAGCAAAGTCAGGCGACTTTGGCGACGACGGACACGATGGGACAATGAAAGGCTTTTCCATGAGTACTTCGCTCGATTCGATCAAGCTGAAATCGGATTTATCTGACCAGCCACTGGATGTTCCCGAATCACTGACACAGCAACTGCGTGGGTTTCGTGATCGAGTTTGGACCACCAAGATTGCTGAAGCGGTGTTGCTGGGGATCGTTGGGCTGGTACTAGCGTTTCTGACGGTTTACGTTTGCGACCGGTTCGTAGACACACCACGACAAGTACGCGTGATTTTGTTTTTCGCGGCGATGGCTTTGTGGAGTGTGGTTCCGAGAGCTGTGTATCGTTGGATCTGGAAACATCGGCAACTGGAACAGCTTGCTCGACTTCTTCGCGTGCGTGAGCCGATTGTCGGCGACCAACTGCTCAGCGTGATCGAGCTGGCGAACAATCCCCGAGAGCAAGCCCGTTCGCGAACGCTGTGTGCGGCTGCGATTTCTCAGGTCGCGGTAGCAGCGAAATCTCGTGACTTCAAACTTGCCGCCCCGCAAACGTCATTGAGATCACTTGGCGGGCTGCTGGCCGTCGGTGGCGCCGCCACCATGGGACTTGCCGTGCTGTTTCCCGAAGCCTCCAGTAACGCATGGTCACGTTTTGCCGCGCCCTGGAAAGACACACCGCGATATACCTTCACTTCCATCGAGCCGCTTGCCACCAAACGCATCGTTGCTCACGGCGAAGTGACGACGTTGATCGTACGACTGGACCAACAATCGAAATCGCGGCCGGGCAACGCGAGCCTGCAAATCGATAGTCTTCCAGTGCTGGACGCGTCAATTGAGGGTCGCGAGTATCGTTTCGAGTTGCCGCCGCAATCGAACCCGGTTTCACTGAGTTTGAGTGTCGGAGACTATTCGCAAGAAATGCAGTTAGAACCCAAAATGCGGCCCGAATTGGTCGGTTCCACCGCAAAGGTTAAGCTGCCGGAATACTTAGAACGACCAGAAGCCTACGAACAAGACGTTCGCAGTGGCACATTGAGCGTAGTGAAAGGAAGTAGTGCACAGGTAACCGCGACGGCCTCACGAGCTCTCAGCGCAGCGACGGTTAATGGCCAGAACGCTCCGGTGCAACAGGCTGTTTTTATGACAGAGATGGTGAGCGCCGATACGGATTCGCAGTCGCTGGAATTGTGGTGGAAGGACCACGATGACTTGGCCGGTCGCGAACCGTTCAAGTTGTCGATCAATCCCGTGGTCGACGAACAGCCAACGATTCTGTCGCAAGACCTACCGCGGCAAGCAGTCGTGCTGGACAGCGAGCAACTGAATTTCCAAGCTTTGGCCGCCGACGACTTTGGAATCAAACGCATCGGCTTGTCGTGGAAAGGATTGGATGATCGGCTGACGACCAGCCCGGAAGTTGGCGAAAAGGTTCTGTCGTCCGGTGGCCCGATCCAAACGTCAATGCAGGCTCCCGCGACGTTTTCCGCCCATGCTTTAGGAATCGCGCCGCAACCGATTGAGGTTCGCTTGTGGGCCGAGGACTACCTGCCCCAGCGCGAACGTGTCTATGGTCCGCCGCATGTGCTGTTTGTCTTGACGGCTGAGGAGCACGCAATCTGGATCATGAACCAGATGAGTAAATGGCATCGGGCGGCGCTCGATGTTCGCGATAAAGAATTGCAATTGCACGAGGAGAATAAGCGGCTGCGAGCAATGTCCAAGGAGGAACTGGCTGACGAGAACCTGCGAAACGAGCTGCGTCGACAAGCGGCGGCAGAGAATTCCAATGCGCGACGGTTATCCAGTTTAGCAGGAATGGGTGAAAACCTGTTGCGGCAAGCTTCACGCAATCCGGAAATCGGTGTTGGCCACCTGGATCGCTGGGCAGAGATGCTGCAGATACTCAATGACATCGGCACCAATCGCATGCCGAGTGTTTCGGATTTGCTCGACAAAGCATCCGAGCAAAAACAACTGGCACGAGGTGGGGCTGGAAAATCGACTAAGCCCAGTGGTCCGCAGGCTGGTGAAAACCGCGGTACGCCAGGGGCGGGCAGCAAGCCTGCCGAAGACGAGAAAATTGCGGCGGCACCAAAACTGCCTTCAATCTCCGATATGGAATCGTCCCAGCAGCCCGCCGAGGGCGAATTGGGGGAAGCGAAAAAAAAGAAGTACAACGGAAGCCGTTTGACACTGCCGAAAACCACGCTCGCTGGACCTGCGAAGAAATCGGACGGTGCGAAACCGGATGACGAGCCCACAGAAGACGACGAGCCTGTGGATCAAGCGATCGATGAGCAAGCGGATTTGTTAGCCGAGTTCGAGCGAATCGCCGACGAACTCAATACGGTGCTAGCAAATCTAGAGGGCTCTACCTTGGTGAAACGACTCAAGGCCGCTTCGCGAGAACAGAACCAAGTTGCCCAGAAGATCACTTCGAGAATCGATGCGGTGTTTGGTACAACAACGAGACTTGCCGAGGATGATCGTGAGATGCTGGCACAATTGACGGAGGTTGAGGAGAAAAGTCGGCAGCAAATTTCTTATATCATGGATGACATGCAATCGTATTTTGAACGTCGGCGGATGAATCAATTTAAGGTTGTCTTGGACGATATGAAGGAGGCTCAGGTATTGGAAGCTTTGCGAACTCTCGGCGAAGACATTCCCAAAGAGCAAGGTTTATCAATCGCCCAAGCGGAGTATTGGTCTGATTCACTTGATCGTTGGGGCGATGATCTCGTCGACCCTGCATGCAGTGGCCAGTGCCCCGGTTGTAAGACGTCAGATGCATTGCCACCATCGTTTATTTTGGAAGCGCTGCGGATTCTGGAAAGCGAAGTCAACTTGCGGGAGGAAACTCGAGTTGCCGAGCAAGCGCGATCGGCTGTCGCAGTGGACGCGCATGCGAAAGAAGCGACGCGGTTGAGCGATGTGCAAGTTGAATTGCGAAAACGTACCGATGCGCTGATCACGGCGATCGAAGATTTACCTGACGGCGCCGCTCGGTTCCCCAAAGAGATCAATTTGCTGACCGCCGTAAGTCGCGTGATGTCCGATGCTAAGAATATCCTTGCATCGGGAGATACGGGCTCCGCAGCTATCGCGGCGGAAACCGAAGCCATTGAATTGCTTCTGCAATGCAAACGCATCAATCCCAACGCGGGCGGTGGCGGTGGTAGCACTCCAGGAGGCGGTGGCACGGGAACGACCCAGGATTCTGCGCTCGCCTTGCTCGGCAGCGGATTGAACCAAAACGAGCGGCGCCAAGCCCGCGAGGTCACGCAGGTGACAGGCGAAACGGGTCGGCAACTGCCTGAGGAGTATCGCGCTGGTTTGGATGAGTATTTCAATCGTCTGGAACAAGGGCTGTAGTGTGAGTATTTCGGCACTGCTGCGATTCACGCTCACGGTCCTGTTCATTTCATTGCCGCTGATGAGATGCGTCGGCGACGACGTGGAAGAAGTTGCCGAATTCGAGGTGATGCTGGCCGAGGAGCTGGAGATCCCTCAATTGCAAATGCTGGCTGCCTATGCAAAAGTCAACTCCGCGCTGGCCCGCCGTGTTTGCCAGTTAACCGATATCCAAGAACAGCAGTTGGCAGTGATGGATAAAAAATGGCTCGACGCCGAGTACAACAAGGCGGCAAACCCAAACCAAGGCGTCGGCAATGAAAACGGCAGAATCAACGAAGGCGTCGCAGCCGGTTTTGCTCGCATGTTTGGTTTTGGTCAAGCACAGCGAATTCAAAACGTGCAACTGCAACCGCACCAGATCAGCGAGCGAGTTTGTGCCGCGATTGACGAACACATCATCAAGACGCTCGAGGCAACCCAGCAAGTTGAATACAAACGCGAACTGGATGCACGTGAGTCGTTTCGTCGCGATGCACTGGCGGACTTGGTGATCGCGACGCTGGACCGTCGCATGTACATGACCGACGAACAACGCTCGACATTGAAACCGGTAATTGCGAAGAGCCTCAACAAACAACTTGCCTGGCAAATCTATTTGTTCAACGAGGAATACATCCCTGTCATTCCTAATAGAGTGTTTGCTGAGGTGCTCGACAAAGAACAAATGTCGGTGCTGTCCCAATGGAGAATGAACGACTTTGACGCGCACCAAATGGAGTTACAGATGGTCGGTCAACAAGAGTTGGTTGTAATCGAAAAGTAACCAAGATGAAACGTGTTTCAATACTATTGCTTGCGCTGAGTATCGACGCGTTCGTATACGGAATGGCTTGTCGTGCACAGGTTCGTAACAATGACATTGTGTCCATGTACATTTACAATGGCCAAGATGAAAGGACCTACAAACAAAAGTTGAATGAACTGACCAGTCTGACGGTAGAGCGAGTCGGCAAAGTGGTTTCGATTGATGAGTCTCAATTGCGAAAGCTTAAACTCGCTGCTAACGGTGATCTGAATCGGTTCTATCGTGAGATCGAGATCGTTCGCGAAAAAACGAAAGGGCTGAACATTCAGGACCAAAATGATATGCAAAAGGCATGGACAGAAGTGATGCCACTGCGTCAACGAGCGGAAAAGGGATTGCTTGATGTCGATTCCTTGTTTGAAAAAGTCCTTAGGTCGGTTTTGGATAGAGAACAGAGTAAGCGGTACGCCGACTTCCAGCGGACCCAAGAAATTAATCGCTACAAAGCAATCTTGCGAGTAACGATAACGGACATGGACAAGTATTTGCCGTTAACATCCGATCAACGTGTCGAGTTATTGCAATTGGTCGAGAGTAAGGGGTTCCCTCGCGAGGTTCGGGGACAGATGCAAGCATATGTTGGTGGCGTGATGTTGAGCCGATTGACCGACCAGGAAACGACCCAGATACTCGACGAGCAGCAACAAAAGGTATTTGTGCGGCTGAAAGAACAGTATGCGATGCATGCAGGCAATGTGCAGTGGTAAACAACATTTTCAAACTATTGATCACTTTGCTTGTGGCAAGTACTGGTTCGGCAACGATGGCACAAATGCCAACGCTGGCCCAAGGTGATGTCGTCTCTCGTGATGTCCGTGAAATCTACGATCGTGGCTTGGATTACCTAGTCAAATCACAAGCGGACGATGGCAGTTGGCCCGATAACCAGCGCGGCCCTGGCATTACCGGGATGGCGCTAATGGCACTTTTGGCATCTGGCGAAGACCCGAATTTTGGTTTGTACAGTCTGCCAATTCGTAAGGCCGTTCGCAGCATCATTCGCTCACAAGATGCATCGACCGGATATCTGGGCAACAGTATGTATCACCATGGTTTCGCTACGCTCGGTTTAGCAGAGGCGTATGGTGCCGTTGACGAGCTGGATCTTTGGGAAAGTGGAAACCCATCGCCGGGAAAGGAACGAACAATTGGCGAGGCGCTGGAGTTGGCGGTCCGCTGTGCAGTAACCTCCCAGGCGAAGAATCCGTTCAAAGCTTGGCGGTATTCCCCCGCCGCTCGAGATGCCGACACGTCGGTTAGCGGTGCGGTGCTAATGGGTTTACTTGCAGCCAGAAACGCTGGCATCGAAGTGCCTGATAAGTCCATCGATGCGGCAGTGAAATACATGGCGTCGCTGACTGGCGACAGTGGTGCGGTCGGTTACTCGGGCGGAATCGGCGGCTTCGGCCAGTCAATCGCTCGCACGTCGATCGCCTGTCTCGTGTTCAGTATTGCTCGGCGAAAAGACCTGAAGCAATTTGAAGCGGCAAAAAAGTACCTTGAAACTAACACCAACGAACAGTCTTCGTACGAAGAGTACGCGAGATACTATGAGGCGCAAGCGTTGTTCCAGGCCGACTTGGAAACGTGGGAGAAATGGAATCGTTCGCTCGTGCGGCAATTAAAGAATTCACAAGCGGACGATGGCAGTTTCAGCGGCCAGTTCGGCAAGTCGACTTCGACGGCGATGAACTTACTTGCACTTGCATTGAACTATCGATTTCTACCCATTTACGAACGGTAAGCGTGATGCTGGATCTTCGGGCAATTTGGTTGCGACTTACAATACTGATGTGTCTTGGGCTGACACTGTACGGCGTAGAGTGCGCTAGCGGTGAAGATCCACTGATGCATATCCGTTTGAAGGACGGTAGTTTCGGAAAAGGAACGATTGTTCCCGGTACTCGGCCAAATGTTCTGAGTTGGAAGAACGATGGCTTTATGGATGTGCTTGAGTTTAACAGCGATGCGATTCGTTCCGTTTCCCGCATCGTCACCGCCGAGGACGAGCAAGCCGCCGAGAAACAAACGTCGGCTTTTGAATTTGAGTTGCGTGATTCGTATAAGCTCATCGGCCAATTGGTTGCCATTGATGATGACGTGGTAGTGGTCGAATCAGAGCTTTTGGGAGTGGTAAGCATACTCCGTGATGAGATTGCGTCGATTGCCAGTGCCGATGATGGTGGGCAACTCATCTTCGGGGGAATCAACGACGATGCAGTATGGCAAGTTGCAGGCGAGGAAAAGAACTGGGAGTTCGAAGCTGGCTCATTGGTAACGTCCGCAGCCGGAGCAACGGTGTGCGGCAACGTCTCGTTGCCAGCAAGATCCCGCATTGATCTCGCGCTGGCTTGGAGTGATGCACCAGAGTTCATGATCATGTTGGGTGCTGCGGTTTCGAAGAAATCGCCTCAAGCCGAACCACTGGAATCCGCTGCGAAATTGGAGGTTTGGGACAAGCAGTTAGTGTTGGTTCGTGAGGTGGACGGCAACGCAGATATTGCGATGTTGATGGACCTAACCGACGAAAAAAATGAAATTGAACTGACGATCTATCTTGACCAAGAAAGCGGCACTGTCTCCGTTGCCGAAACTCACGGTCCGACACTCGAAACGCTACAGCTTGCGGGCAAGAATCCTGTCGTTCGTCCTGCAGTGACGTTTACAAATTTAGCTCAATCGCTGACGATCTCGCGGTTCGAGGTGCGAAAGTGGGAGGGAGGACTTGTCGATGCGAGTGAATCCTCAGAACCCATGGTTGAAGATCTCGCGGGTGAAAAAATCACTGGCGTCATATCAGGTTTTAATCAGTCGACTCGTGAATTGGTCATCCAAGCTTTGGCGGGCCAAGAATCCAAGTTGCCTATCGATCGTTTACGTCGTGGATCTGTCGGTAAATTGAATCACAAATCGGGTACCGAAGATTCGAAGAAAGAAGATAAGAAGGCGAATGGCGATTCTGTTCCAGAAAGTGCCGCTGCCATGAGTTCGCCATTGAAAGATGCCGCAGCGTCTCCAATGAAATCGACCAAGAAAGAGTTGCACGAACCTATTCCCGCAGCCGTTAGCGATGATTTGATTGTTAACCTCATTTTCATGGATCGGTCGCGGTTGCGTGGTAAATGGCGCGAGTCTGGTACTGACAAGCTAGCTGTCGACGTCATCGGACTGAGAGAAACGCTTCAATTTTCTTCCACGGCACTACGCGGTTTGTACGGGCCGTCGCGAGCATTTCCATTACCGGACTCGGAGCAAAAGATAGGTATGCTGCATATCGGTGAAAGCCAGTTTGCGGGATATTTGCTGGCGAATAGCCCTCCCGAAAGCCGCACTGCCTTGCATTGGCATCCGCTCAGCAGTGAGAAAGCGAGCGAAGTTAATGAATCGGCCAATGGAGTGATCGAGTACAGCAAATACGCCCGTCGCGTCACCAAGTCAAGCACGACTCAAACAAATACGGCGCGAGCAATACGACAACCGCAAGGCGGCTTAATGGCGCCCATTTTAAACTTGTTCGGTCCAGCAAAGGTGGAGGCAGCTGTTAAACTTGATCCAGTCGAACCGATTCCCAAAGTTGAACTGTTCGAGATTCGGTTTTGTAGCGGCGACGCTATTGAGGGTAATGTAGTTCACGTTGATGATCGCGGCATGAAGTTCAGCTCACCTCAAACGGAGACGAACTTTGCAACTCATGAACAAATTGACCAAGTGTGGCTAAACAAACCGCATTCGTCGAACAAAGTGGATGCAGAGAAGTTACGCCGCTTAATGACTGTTCCGCGGTCAATGAAAAACGATCCGCCAACGCATTTACTAGTCTCCACAACAGGTGACTACTTGCGTGGCCGCTTAATTCGTTTGGGCGAAGGTGTCGTTTCGATCGAAGTGCGTTCGGACCTGATGGAGATTCCAGCCGCCCAAATTTCACAGATCATCTGGCTCTACCACCGCGAATGGGAAAGCGAAAAAAAAGCAGACGAAGAAAATGTGCGGCCCGAACCGACGCCGGAAACAGGTGACCCGTTCCTCGTTCATGCTGTCACCTCGGGCGACCATGGCTTGACGCTACGGCCTCAGCAAATTGTTGACGGTGTCCTGAAAGGGCATAGCGATTTACTGGGTGAAAGCGCTGTGACGCTCAGTGACGTCCGACAACTCTTGTTCGGGCATGATATTGGCCAGCGAGTTCGCGTCTTGCGTGATGAGTCATGGACCTTGTCGTTGGCGACCTACCCGCGCGTGTATCGCGAAGACGCCACCGATAGCGAAAATGCATCGACTGGCGACATTAGTCCACTTGTAGGAAAGCCTGCTCCCGATTTTAAACTCAGCTCGATCGACGGTAATTCGTTTCGGCTCAGTGATCATCGGGATCGCGTCGTCGTGCTTGATTTTTGGGCGAGCTGGTGCGGGCCTTGTATTCAAACCATGCCGCTGGTTGATGAAGTGGTGCAGGAAATTGGCGGTGACAAAGTCCGCTTGCTTGCCGTCAACATCCAGGAAACTGAAGCTCGGGCGCGACTTGCAATTGAGCGTCTCGAAATATCTTGTGAAGTGCTGCTAGATCACGACGGACAAACCGCCGCAGTCTACGGTGCAAATGCAATCCCCCAGACAGTCATTGTCGATCGCGATGGAAACGTCACGCACGTATTTGTTGGTGGTGGGAAGAAGTTTGTCGAATCATTTCGGGAAGCGCTTCGTTCTGTGGTCGAAGCGAATTGAGAGCCTGTCCGAAACGGGGCCCGACTTAGGTGACACTGCGTCGCAGCTGTTAAATTCCGGCCATCTTGCTCACGCTACTGGACTACTATTTGTTGACGACCAATTCTAGACTGTAACCGTGTACGATCCGCAATTGCCCTATCCAATTCGCATCTACTTACTATGAGAATTTCAATGACACGATTAATGATGATCTGTCTCTTTCTGGGATCGTTCTCAGTCGGTCCGTTGTCGGCAGTCCTTGCTCAGATTCCTGAAAATCAAGCCATCGAAGATCGTTGGCAGACTCTATTTGACGGAACGAACACTGAGCACTGGAGAAACTATAATCATGCGGAATTGAATGAAGGTTGGGAGGTGCAGGACGGGGCACTTGTTCGCGCCCAGAAAGGTGCCGGCGATATCATTACGCGAGAAAAGTACGGAGCGTTTATTTTAGAACTTGAATTCAAGATCTCGCCACAAGGCAACAGTGGAATCATGTTCCACGTCGTTGAACAACAAGGCAAACCTTGGCATACAGGTCCAGAGATTCAAATTCAAGATAATGCTGCCGGCCGTGATCCACAGAAGGCCGGCTGGCTGTATCAGCTTTACGATACGGACGTCGATTCGACCAAACCCGCAGGCGAATGGAACAAACTTCGCATCGTCATTTCTCCGCAAGGCTGCAAACACACAATGAATGGTGTTGACTATGTTTCCTACAACATCGGAAGCGACGATTGGAATGCCAGAGTGGCGAAGAGCAAGTTTGCGTCTCATGAAGGTTTTGGCAAAGCAGGTTTGGGACACATCTGCCTACAAGATCACGGTAACGAAGTCGCTTACCGAAATATTCGTATTCGCCGACTTGATGGCGAGTTCCCGCAATTAGAAAGAAAGTGATGAATCGTTTATTGTTTTGCTATGTGTTAATCTTTGCCGTCTGCGTCGATGGACTCGTGTCGAGTGGTCAAGACGCGACCGTGGCTCCAGTGAAGCCGGGGCTGAATGACTCGTTCTTAGATCCAGAGCTTGATATCGAGAATTGGATCCAGCGCTTCGAAGTTGAGAGTCGTGAGATATATCAAGCTCGCGAGGAAATTTTGCAGCATATGCATTTGCGTGGTGGCGAACGAATCGCGGATATTGGCAGTGGCACAGGACTGTTTGTGCCACTGTTGGCCAACTCCGTCGGCGACAATGGTTGGGTGTATGCTGTCGATATCGCGCCAAGATTCGTGGAACATATCGCAAAGCGAATCAACGAAGGTGCGTTGTCGCGTGTGACACCGGTAATCTGTACGCGTGATTCGGTGAGTTTGCCACCAGAGTCCATTGATGCTGCGTTTATATGCGATGTCTACCATCATTTTGAATTTCCTGAAAAAACGCTTGCGTCGTTGCACCAGGCATTGAGGCCTGAAGGGAACGTATTCATTGTCGACTTTGAAAGAATACCCGGAAAATCGCGAGACTGGGTCTTGGACCACGTTCGCGCCGGAAAGCAAACGGTTATTGATGAAATGCAATCGGCTGGCTTTGAATTGGTCGCTGAACGTGAGATCGCAACTCTAGTAGAAAATTATTTTCTGGAGTTTCGTCGTACACAGACGAGTTCGCAGTGAACGATTCGTCATTGAATGGTTCCCCGCGCGGTTCGGCGACTAACGAAGACGAATCGAGTCAACGGGACGTTGGCCAACTGCTTGGACCGGTTTCTACGACCGCGTTAGTTGCGGCCAGCATGATCGGTGCTGGCGTCTATGTATCCAGTGGCTATTTAATTGCTGACTTGGGTTCGCCGTGGTGGGTTTTGCTGGCTTGGCTAGTCGGTGGTGTGATCGCCTTTTGTGGTGCGACTGTCTATGCGGCGTTGGCGACCCGGTTCACCGAGTCCGGCGGTGAATATTTATTTCTGGCACGTGCGGCTCACCCGGTTGCTGGATTGATGGCCGGTTGGGTGTCGTTGTTAGCGGGATTCACGGGCGCGATCGTACTCGCGGCGCAAGCATTCGCGGAATACACCATTCCGATGTTTCCCGATGGCTGGAGTGATGCGAGTAATGAATTTGCAATCGCGTTGGTTGTAGTGTGTACCGCGGCGAACTATTGGCAACTGCAGACCGCTGATTGGCTGCAGCGAGTCGTTGTGTTGCTAAAGATTCTGTTGATTGTCTCGTTAGTGATCGCTGCCATTCGAGTTTATCCGCAAAGCTGGAGTGGTTTAAATCAAGCATCGCCTACAGAGTTTCCGGGATGGAAAAACTTTGCTACGGGATTGATGTGGATTTCGCTCAGTTACTGCGGGTTCAACGCTGCGATTTATATATCGAGCGAAGTCCGCGAACCTCAGCGCAATGTTCCGATTGGCATTCTGGGCGGGACGTTGCTGGTCACGGTTGTTTATCTAGTACTCAACGGAATTTTCGTGCTCGTGCCTGCGGCTGACGCGATTGCCGGAAAAAAAGACGTCGCAGTGATTGCGGCCGAGACACTCGGCGGTTCGATTTTTGTCTTCATTGTGCGGATCACGATCGGATTATCGCTGGCAAGTAGCGTGCTGGCGATGACGATGACCGGACCTCGCGTGTACGCAAAAATGTCGCAAGATGGTTTCCTGCCCGCTGTGCTATCAGAACATGGTCGACCGACTCGCTTTGCGGTGTTGGCTCAAGGATTTCTTGCGATCATTGTCATCTTGTTTGCGAGTTTACAGTCGCTGCTTTCCTATCTGGGGTTCACATTGACGGTTAGTTCGGCGTTAACATGTTGTTTGATCTTTTTGCCGAGTCAACGCGATGCTGCGAGACGTATTCCCTTGTTTCCGCTGACTCCAATGATTTTCGTCGGAGGCACTGCGGTGACCGCTACTCTCGCCGCGATGATGAAGCCTCATGAAGCGATCGCTGCGGCGGTTACCATTTTAGTGGGCGGCATCGTTTACCTGATGACTCGACATCGCTTCTCATCCACATGATCCAACCGAGGACTATATGTCTATTCCTGAACCAGACAATTCTCATGCGACTCGACGAAAGTTTCTGCAGGCAAGTTCGGTAGCGGTAGCTGGTTTTTCATTAGCTAAATCTGCCCATGCCGCGGGAAGTGATAAGGTGCTAAAGGTAGCTTGGGTCGGCTGCGGAAATCGCGGGACTGGTGCAATGATGCAGGCTCTGCAAACCGCAGGTCCAGTTAAGTTGTGGGCGATGGCGGATGCTTTTGAGCCGAATTTGACGCGGAGCTTGGAAAACTTGAAACGAGGTCTCAGCGCGAGTTACGATCGCGACGAAGCGCCGCCGATGGCCGACAGGATCGATGTTCCCAAAGAACGTCAGTTCGTTGGTTTGGGCGCGTTTCAACAAGCTATCGACAGTGGGGTCGACGTCGTTATTCTGACCGGTCCTCCCGGATTTCGTCCGCAACAGTTTGAGTATGCGATCACCGCGGGAAAGCATGTTTTCATGGAAAAGCCAGTGGCTACAGATGCTAATGGCGTCCGGCGTGTCATTGATGCGGCGAGCGAAGCGAAAAATAAGAACTTAAAAGTGAGTGTCGGTTTACAACGACACCACCAGCCATCGTACATCGAAGCAATGGACCGCATTCACCAGGGAGAATTGGGTGAGACGATCGCAATGAAATGCTATTGGAATACCAGTGCCCCAGCGAAGCAACCATTTGCCCGCGAGAACATGACAGAACTGGAGTATCAAGTGCGCAATTGGTATTTCTTTTCCTGGCTTAGCGGTGATCACATTTGCGAGCAACATATTCACAACTTGGATGTCTGTAATTGGGCGATGCAAGCGTATCCGCATGAAGCTAAGGGAATGGGCGGTCGCCAAGTCCGCACCGGCAAAGAGTATGGCGATATCTTTGATCATCACGCTGTTGAATATACCTACCCCAACGGCGTACAAGCATTTAGCCAGTGCCGCCAGATTCCTGGTTGTACAAACAACGTTGCGGAATTTGTTCTGGGGACAAAAGCAAGAGCAGAGATGAATGCAAATGTGTGCCAGATCGTTTCGGGCGATCGCGTGCTCTGGCGTTCCGAACGCACTCGTCGCGGCGAGTCGGAAAAATCCGTAAGCCCCTACCAATTGGAGCAAGACGCCTTATTTCAGGCGATTCGTAACGACCTGCCGTATAATGAAGCCGAGAACGGAGCACGAAGTACAATGACGGCCCTCTTGGGACGTTTAGCGACGTATTCTGGGAAAGTGGTGAATTGGGACGAAGCGATTGCTTCGGAAATAGCGTTGACGACAGACGCATTGAACTGGAATGACGCTGCACCAATCCAACCAGGCAAAGACGGTTTTTATCGAATCGCAGTTCCAGGTGTTACCAAGGTTCTGTAAAGCTTTGATATGAAGGGCTTGCTCGATTCTCCAACGTTGTACTTGCTGCTGCAAAGCATGGTAGGCGCCAAGAAAGCACGACGACTATGCATTACGGAATTTGCCAAACCCATTGCTGGAGAGCGATTGTTTGACATTGGTTGTGGTCCGGGGTACGTCATCGATTACCTTCCGGCGGTCGACTATGTGGGCACCGACGTGGATTGTCGCTACATCGATTATGCTCGCAAGCGTTACGGTAGCCGTGGCGAGTTTCATTGCGTTGAATTGACTCAAGAAAACGCGGCTGACTTTGGGAAATTCGACATCGCTTTGCTGAATGGTGTGTTGCATCACATCGACGATGAAGGTGTCGTGCAGCTACTGCAGGTCATCCAAAGCTGTTTAAATCAGAATGGTCGCTTGATCACATTGGACGGGTGCTATTATGCAAAAATGTCACCCATCAGCCGCTGGATGATTGATAATGATCGTGGCGAGTACGTCCGTCACGAAGACGCCTATTTGCATCTCGCGAAGACGGCATTTACAAGCGTGACGGCACACCATCGCACCGATCTGTTTAGCATCCCCTACGATGCGTTGGTGATGGAGTGCCGAACGTAGGACGTGCACTGTAAAAACGCAGGACGTGCACTGTTAAATTGCCTGCGGACTCACTGCGAATTACGCTGCAGGATAAGGATCTCGTGTTCTGCTCCCGTTGCCCATGAATACCACTTCAATCGCGAGATTTCGGTCCAGCCGTCGCGAGGTCCGATCGACATCGCAAGCTTAGCATGACCGCTCCACCAGCCACTCGTATCACCAGGGCGCGGTAACGTTTCGTAGTCTTCCGCCGACCGGTACCATGCATTCATGTCGCGTCCACCATCGATATCACGCGGTGTATACCCGTCCGCCAGCCAACGCTCGAACTGAATCCACCGAGTCTGGTTCCAGACGAGAAAATCGCGGACCATGACAATCGAAAACGCGAGCTGTGCAATCAGTAGAGCGAGGCAAAGTCGTCGTACGAATCGGCTGGCAATTTGTGAGCCCGCCAGCATGACCGCGAGCATCATGAATACGATAGGTACAAGTAGCATCCAATAACGATCCAACACTCCCGTGCGAACGGAAAGGATGACCCCCAGTATCGGACACGCGACAGCCGCTAGCCCGAAAGTAATGGACGCATCGCTTAGCTGCGCCTCCGACGGTTTCCACCAAGATCGGATGCACGTCCAAAAACGGCCGCTTAAGAGCCCTATATTGAGAATTCCAAGCAGCGACAACGATTGCCAAACCCAGCTGGGCCACACGACATCGCCCATATCGCTCCATCGTCCCGGCACCTCGAAATCGCTCAGAAAGATAGGACCAAGGTGTGCATTTTGAATGAACGTTCCCGTCGCACTCGTTAACACCGCACGACCCTGGGTCAAGACAAGTGGGACCATCAACGCGGAGGACGTCAGCATCGTTACGACAGCCGTGGCTGGCCATTGATTGAACTTCAACCCCCATTGCTTGCAGTGTTTTCTAAAGTCCTGAGCTAACCACGGCATCACTGGCAATAACAAGAATCCAACAAGAAGTGCGAGGCCGTAGATGTTGATCAGCAGTTGCCAGTGATTCAATTCTTCAGTCAAAATCGTGTGGACTCGGCTGTCATCGCCAAAAACGATCCAACCGCACTCGAACAGCAACACGCTGGCCATAGCTGGCAACGTACAAGCGAATACGCTGGAGAACCACGATTTAAAATCACGTTGATAGAAGCACGAAAAACTTAGTACAGCGATCGGATAACCAATCACGACGACATGTGTCTGGCGCATCCAGAACGCAGCCCCCGCGAGTATCGATCCCAGCCACAGCCAACGCATTCGCGACATACGCAATCCGCGATCGAACAAGAACAGCGCCCAAGTTGCCCACGCCATTGCTGGACCATCGGTCATGAATGTGAACCCGTGCCCAAACACCAACGGGTTGAATGAAAAGATGGCGGCTAGGAACCAGCTTGCAGCAACATCCAAACCGGCGGCACGACTGAGGGCATAGATTGCGATCGCGGCCAGCCACAATTGGATGATGACCACAAGAAACAAGATTCGATACGAGAATCCGAAAAGCCACCCGGCGGTACCTCCCAAGACTGCGTGCAGCACACTGCTTGCGGACAGTTCGCCGCTCTGGCGGATGACCCGATAGCGTCCCTCCTCTGCAAAAATCTGAGCCGGGCGTCCGTAAAACGGGTCGTCATTAGATGGAAAACCGCTCAAAGGCTCCATCGCTAGCCACGTCGCTAGCGATGGCAATCCCAGCAGCAGCAGCAAAACGATTCGGCCTGTTTTTGCCGTGCACCAATACATATCAAAGAGAGACTTGAATGGGGTGCATCAAATAACCGATCAAGTCTCGCCGTTGGTCGGAACTGAATGTGTCCAGCATGCCGTCGGGCATCGGCGAAAGCGTCGTGTCGCGAATCTCTTCGATTTCGCTTTTTAAAATTGTTTGTCGATCCGTTTGTGTTTGAATCACCAATGTTTTATCGTCCTGCGACACTATCAATCCGCCAAATACGCGTCCGTCATTGGTGATGACTTGAGTCATTCTGTAATCTTTGCCGACCACCGCGCTGGGGTCCACGATATTTTCGAGCAAGTAGTCCAGACTTGAACGCTGGGCTCCCGTAAGATCGGGGCCAATTTTCGTACCTTCGCCAAACAATACATGACAGGTCGCACAGGTTTTATTGAATAGCGCTCGGCCTGCTGCAAGGTTCGCCGACTTGAGCACCGCGGGTGTCAGTTGCTGGCCAAGGTCGGCAATTGTCTGTCGACGTTCGGTTGACGAGTCTCGCAACTCTCCCCATACTTCGCTCAGCTTGCGATTGAGTGATTCTTGACCAAGCGATTGGATTTGCCTGGCGTGAAAAGGGGTAATCGCGTCTGATGGGATGCGGCCATTGGCATCGCCGACATGATCGAGCAACACTTTAACAAACGATGGTCGAGATAGCAGCAATTCAACGAGCGCAGGTCGATCTGTGGGGTGGAAACGACGGTAGCTTGCAACCAATTTCGCTGCCACGGCAGGATCATCAAACAACGCCAATCCTTTCGCGGCAGTCAGGTTGAGGCTACGTACGCCCAGCAGAGACTCACAAATTTTCCGGAGGTCCGCCGGACGAGCCTCGATCACGGTGGTCAGCGCGGATTGCCGCGTCGGGAAATCAATTTTGTCATTCTGTGCGATCTGACGAAGTTCGTCCAGCGCTCGACCATCGCCAAACAGGCCAGCGAGCGAGCGAATTTTTTCGGGTGAGCGAACGCCAACAAGATCAGAGACCAATTTCCAGTTGACAGGTTCAGGCGACACACGCCATCCACTGGTGGCTTGCAGCATCCCATCAATGATCTCAACCTGCAGCGAGTCGGAGGCTGTCGCTGCGCATGACAATAATTTCCCAATTGCCTGTGGATGTTGTTCAATCTGGGACATAAGATTCCGGGCGATGTATCGTAGCGTCGAAGGGTACTGGCAGGACTCGGCGACGCTCGCCAGTGCCATCGGATCATCCACCGCCACTGGCATCAGGCCAAACCAAACCAACAATGGCAAATCGCGATCATCGGCGAACTCAGGACGCGACAGGATTCGTTTGGCAAGCTCCGGGCGCTTGTCGACTGGCAATCGTTGGAGCGTTGACGCGAGAGTCGACAGCACCAATCCCGACGGATCATCATCCGCCATGCTTACGAACGCTGCATACGATTCCTGATCGTTCCGATACTCCGCGTTTGGTAGCGGGCCAACAAGCGTATCGAGAGGCCAATAATCCGTTAGCAATCGAATTGCCCATACTCGCACGTGCTCATCCGAATCAGTCAGCAACAGGCGGAGACTCTCGGGAGTGGTTTTACCTGATTGGTAGTCACGCCAAAGCTTTGGAAGCTTTCCGTCACCGGCGACGCAAGAAGGCTTTACCAGAGAGGGTGCCGAGATTGACTTGCCGTAACTGACCTTGAAGATGCGACCACTGGATCGATGCACGCCGTTGTGCTCATGGCATTCACCGGTATCACTCCAATCGACAACATAAACGTTTCCATCTGGTCCGACATTGATTTCGACTCCGCGAAAGAATGGGTCCTTGGCAATCAAGAAGTCGGGCTCGTGTTTACCAACGTACCCGGCACCGCGGCGTTCCAAGCGTTCAACGTTGGCACGATATCCGTGCATATTGAGTGTGAACAATTTATTGTGATATTGCTCGGGCCAGTTCGACGATTGATAGATCATCATCCCTATGTGTGCATGGCCTCCACCAAAGTCATTTGCTTTACCACCGCGACTGTCGGTCCAATTAGCACTTGAGTCAAAGTGATAGTGATCAGCGACCATATCAAGTCGCTCATAGACCAATGGGTTCATACTTTCACCAAAGGACTCCTTCATGTGGGCGCCTGGCATCATATGCCACAGGTGGCCGATGACGGTGTTGATAAAAAACAGCTCGCCATGCTGGTCCCAGTCATGTCCCCAGGGGTTTGTCGTTCCGTGACAGAGAACTTCAACCACTTTTTTATCGGGAGAAAATCGCCAGATGCCACCGTCCAAGGGGATGCGAGACTCTTCGGATGTCCCTGGCGGCCCGATACGTCCGGGGCACGAGTGTCCACATCGACCGTACAACCAGCCGTCGGGTCCCCAACGTAGTCCGTTGGCGAAATTGTGGTAGTTCTCTTGAGCTACCGTAAAGCCATCGAGGACGACCTCGGCAGGTCCATCAGGGACGTCATCTTCGTTAGCGTCAGGAATAAACAACAACTGAGGCGGGCACATCAGCCACACGCCGCCGCGACCGACTTCGACGCTGGTGAGCATTTGCGCGTTGTCGGCAAAAACTTTGCGTGAATCGGCCCGTCCGTCGTTGTCCGTATCGGCAAGGATTACGACGCGGTCACGCAGCGAAAGATCGAATCGCTGAGTGCGTTCGGCATAGGTGTAGTTTTCGGCTACCCACAAGCGGTTTTTCTGGTCCCAGCAAATGGCGATCGGATTCTGGACGTCCGGTTCGCTGGCAAACACATCGACGTGAAACCCATCCGGGAGTTGCATTGCCGCCGCAGCGTCGGCGGCGGGCATGGGCATCGCGGCTTGATCGGCTTCACTGTTGTAGATTTTCGGGAAATCGTCGCCCGAGGCTACGTAAGAAAACAGTCCAAAAACAACGGCTAGTAGCAAGTGGTAGCGGATCAATTCCAGAACCTCCGAGGGCAGCGAGTTCCAGCTATCTTAATCCATCAAGCCAAGCAACGTCACTCACTGGTATGGGATCGTGCCGGAGAAAACAGAATGGCTCGAATTGTTCAATCGGGCGGGTCGCGTTAGTCTTAGTGATCGGAGAATAAGCGTCCGGTACCATTTACCAGTAACTGGCTCGCGGGTGCTTCGCAAAAAAAGGTACCGGACACCTTTTTCAATTATACGAATCGTCATGATTTACCTCGACAATCACGCAACGACACGATGTGACGACCGCGTTATTGCCGCAATGCTGCCTTGGTTGACGACAAACTACGGCAACCCGCACAGCACATCTCATGCAATGGGTCGTGACGCTTGGGAAATCGTTGCAGAGTGCACGGCGAGTCTAGCCGAGCTACTGGGCAATCCATCGACCGATCTCATTGTCACCAGCGGCGCAACGGAGAGCAACAACCTGGCCATCAAGGGCGTATGCCTTCACCCACGACAAAAGCGGCGCAAGATTGTGTCAGTTGCGACGGAGCACCCCGCTGTGCTTGACGTTCTTGATCAACTCAAACCGCAGGGGTTCCGAATTGAAATCCTGCCGGTGGTGCCGGTGGGTCAAGTCGACGCGGGGACTGTTGATTTGAATGCTTTGGAAGAAACCGTCGATGATGATACGGCTTTGGTCAGTGTGATGTGGGCCAATAACGAGATGGGCGCGATCGCTCCGATGAAACGCGTGGCCCAGATTTGTCATCAGCACGGTACATTGCTGCACAGTGACGCGACACAAGCCGTTGGTCGCATTCCGCTGGACATGCTGGCTGCGGATGTCGACCTGCTAAGCGCCTCGGCGCACAAGTTTTATGGGCCCAAAGGCGTGGGGTTACTCGCTGTGGGAAACCCGAATCGTCGCGTTCGCTTGCTGCCACAAATCGTGGGTGGCGGACAGCAGGGGAACTTACGAAGTGGGACGGTCGCACCTGCTGGCGTGATCGCGATTGTAACAGCGATGCAGATCTCACTTGCCCAACTGTCTGTGGAATCGTCTCGTATCAGAAAGCTTCGCGATCAACTCGCAAAGAATTTGTTTTCGCAAATTGAGGGACTCGAATTGAATGGACCCGAGTTAGACTCGCCTTACCGCTTGCCCGGCAACTTGAATGTGTCTCATCCAAGAATCGAAGGCGAAACGTGGATGTCCGCCGCCGCAGACATCGCGTTCAGCAGCGGCTCGGCCTGTAGCAGTGTTGATCCCGAGCCCAGCCATGTCATCTTGGCGTTGGGTAAAAGCGAAACCGAGGCCCGTCGAAGCGTTCGTTTTGGTATCGGTCGGTTCAACACGGACACTGAGATTGAGCAAGCGGCGAACATACTTATCGCGGCACAACAACGCATGATGTCCTAGCTTTGTTCCAGTACCACTTCTTTCTTTTCCCAGAACGTCGCGAAGAAAATGATGGCGATTGCCAGGGCCAAACCGGCGGGCAATAGCCAAAACTGACTTGCGCCTGCTAACCAACCCGCCTCGGTTGTCGGGTCCAATTTGATCGAGTCACCCCACGCACCGTGCATGTAGTTTCCGACTAGCATTCCAGCACCATAAGTCAGCAAGCCAACGAGTGCCTGGGCACTGGTTCGCATCTCGCGTGGTGCCACACGATCCGTGTAAAGCTGGCCGGTGACAAAGAAAAAGTCGTAGCAAACCCCGTGCAGCACGATTCCCAGTACGAGCATCGCGCCGCTGGTCGGGAACATGCCGAACAGCGCATAGCGGAGTGCCCACGCGAGCATCCCCACGAGCAACATGTATTTGACACCAAGTCGTGACAGGAAGAACGGAACCAGTAACATAAAAACGATCTCACTGACTTGACCCAACGCCATCACAGCAGCCGATTCATCACCGAAGGCCATGGCCTTCACAAAGTCGTAGGTCCGCGCGTAGTAAAACGCCAGCGGAACCGAGATCAAGAACGAGCATACGGCGAAGACAAGGTAGTTCTTGTTCGCAAACAGTTTGACTGCGTCCAGCCCAAGCACCTTCACGATGGAGAACGGTTCGTCGCGACCTTGGGGCGGTGAGGCCGGTAACGCGACAAAGCAATAAATGCCATAGATCACACTCATCACCGCTGACATCTTTAATGGAAGGTTTGTGTTGCCGGCCCCTTCGATCCCAGGCAATAGCGGCAGCGGCATTAGCCCGAATAACGACTCGGCGACAACCAGTCCTGAAACGATCCAACCAATGGTGCCCCACAATCGTATCTTGGGAAATTCGTTTTCCACCGACTCTACATTTTGAAACGTGATCGCATTCACCAGTGCCATCGTCGGCATGTAGAACGTAAAGAAAGCGAGCATGACCCAAAAAAACTGGTCGGGTGAGTCGGTGATCGTACTGCACCACCACAGGCAGCCGCCGCCGAGCAAGTGCAAGACGCCGTTGATATGCTCTTTGTTGAAGAGGCGATCGGCGACAAAGCCGACAATCAACGGTGCCCACAAAGCGGCCCAGGTTTGAGTCGCATAGGCGCCGCCAACGATTGAATTCAGTGTTCCCGATTCTTGGTAAGAAGCGAAGATGTTATTCAAATAGGCCGCCATCGGGACAAAGAACGCGCCCCAGATGAAGAACTGCAGGAACATCATCACGCACAAACGGACTTTCACGTTTAACATCGCAGGCCAGAATCTTTCGGCGGTGGTCGGAGGTTCGAAATCGGGAAGAACGACGCTAAGTATCCTACTCGATTGCGCGTGCCGTCGTGTGATTGGGGAGCCTTGGTCGACGACAAAAAAAGACCACCGCAATCGCCTTGTCAGTTAGCATCCAGCAAAAAAACGCCAGCGATGTGGCCAATTTTGTCCAGAAAGATACTCCTACGCTGCGCAAGGAGAGCGCGTTGCAAGTGGTTCGTGGCAAAACGGGGTGTCACTTCCTAGACGCGAGTGAGCTTCGTCACGCGACCGGTTGAGACCCATTCAGCGACAAAGATATTTCCCTCGTTGTCGAAGCATGCATCGTGTGGGTGGACGAACTTTCCGTCCTGCCAGCGAGTCGCGTCGGTACGAATCACGAATCCATTGGACTTTTTCTTGTCCTCCAAAATTCGCTCGCGGTCGTCTCCGAGCGTAACCAGCGTGTTGTAGTCCCGGTCAACGATTGAGACTCGCGCAACGAGTTCGGGGACGAGCATTAGGTCTTGGTAAGTGTCAACGTTTGCGGGCAAACCAAAGTCCGGAATCGTCCGTAGGTAACTGCCGTCGACACCGAGGATCTGTAACGTATTGTGGGCGCGATCGGTAACTACCAAGGCGTGCTCATCGCCGCGAGTGTCCAATCCCAAACCGTGAGGAGTAGCGAATTTTCCTTTCCCTTCACCCTCGCCGCCGAAACACGAGACCCAGTTGCCCTGGGCGTCATAACGGTGAATGAAAAAAGCTCCATACCCATCGGCTAGCAAAAAGCCGCCGTCAGGTAAAAATGTGAAGTTGGTCGGCAAAAATCGATCGCGTCCCCAGATCTGTTCTGGATCGCAAGCTTCTCCAGCAGCGTAGCGGCCACTTTGGACCGGAGCGTACTGTTGCCACACAATCTCGCCAGTAAGCGTCAACTTAGCAATCGACTTCACATTTTGGTAAGCCGCTACATACAGGTACGCGGTGCCATCTTCGACATGAATTTTCACACCATGACCGCCGCCTTGAAACTGTTGACCAAACGCGCGGACAAAGCGGCCTTGATCGTCAAACACAAAAATCGACGGATGGTCTGCTAGCGCCGCGTTGCCTTCGTGGATCACGTACAAATTGTTATCAGAATCCACATCGACATTGTGTGTGATTTGCCAGTGGTATTGCGAAGGCAATTGAGGCCACGCGTGCTTGTACTGGTACGTGTAGTCACCGCTACCGACGATTTCTTGGGCGGCGGTTCGTTTGGAAGTAATGATTGCTGGCGCCATTGCAACCGTGGCGGCGGTTGTCTGAAGGAACTTGCGACGGGAAACCGGCGATTGGCTCATGGAGGACTCGAAAGGATCAGAGTGGGGCGTGTTGGGACGCAACGATGCGTTGCAATTGGTTATAGAGGCGCAACCGATCGACCTGCAAGCTTTCGTGGCTGATTCGCAACAGCCTATTTCCCCCACAGTCCCCGCTCCGCGTTCCACGCCGCTAATTGCCCAATTAAATCTCTCTTTACGGTAGGCATGGGCTGTGGTTACGATTTACGATTGAACGTCTGTCCCGAAACGTACTCGGGCAGCTAGCACCTGCGGATTGTCAAAGGATTGAGCAATGGGCGGAGTCCCGATGCTACTGATGGTCGCCGCGCTCGGTGTCGACTATGGTTGGCAACCCGATGGCGGCGGCGGTGTCGAATACGTCATCCAAGTTCCTGCGGACCAATGGGATCGCGTGAAGGAGTTGGGGGAGATTTCCAGCGTCATTGACCCTCAAGTTCAAGGCCGAGTGTCGCGCGTGATCATACGCGTTGGCAGCAGTCCCCTCCCAAGAACCGCGCCGGCACTTTCCGCAAGCTCACCGACCTCTAACACTCGCCCGGCCTCGTCCAGCGTCGTAGCCGCAGTGGATTTGACGCCGGTACCCATTCCTGAGATGTCCGATGGACGTTACGACGTTCCAATTCCTGGCGAGCGCCGAGTAACTGGCGATGTTCTGCGATCAAGCAGCGAAGCGGTGATGAAGCCTGATCCGGCCGATCCTCCCGGTAGCGGCTTCTCTCTTCCTACGATGCACGACGTCACCAATGCGGGGCGAAACGTTACAGATCAATTGCAACGAGATTTAGCCGCTAACGCTCAAGCAACTGTTGACTCGACATTGAATCGACTTCGGCCTGGCGAATCTTCTGCAAACGATGCCCTCAGCCGATTGGGGAACGCGGCCCGCGATGCTGCTGGTACGATGGCCGGTAACGCTGGAACTTCCCGCACAGCAGCACCTTCGACAGCGCCGCTGGATTGGCGAAACAATCCTTTGGCCGGCGCGGACCCAGCGGCGAGTCGTACGCCACCGTTTACCGGCGCCGCGACAGGTGCCGCAGCAGCAACGAATGCGGCTGGGGTCAGGCCCGGTGGACCGTCAACCGACCCCATCGGTCAGGAGAGCGCTCGCTGGACACCGCCCAGTACCACGCGAGTAGCGCCGCCCGACTATGCCAGTGCCCCTGCAGCTACCAGAAATGATGCGAATGCTGGGGGCGCGAACTTGGCACAACCGAACGCGGGATACGGAGCTAGCGGAGGTTTTGCTCAGGTACCAGACAGCCTCAGGCGTGACACGACTGCAGCACGCACGGATGCCGCCAACGCCTACGCCGATTCAACGCAAGCAAGCCCGCAAGCCAATGCGGCTGATCCCCGAGGTTATGGCGGTGCAAACTTAACCTATCCCAGCACCAGTGCGACGAATAATCCTGCTGTCGATCCGCGACAGGTTGATCCGCGGTTGACCGCGCGTGAGCGTGCTTTGTTGCCACCAGGTGCATACACGTTTAATACTCGGGGAGAGCCTATCGCGTACGATGGCACTCGGCTTGATGCAAACGGGTATCCAATTGCCTCGCCCGATACCTTGGGAACGACTCCCTATCCTGCGACCACCGCAGTTAACAATTCGTCGACGAATTATCCAGCTCAGAACTATCCGCCATCAGCCTATCCTGGGACGACCGGCCAACAGTCGGCGTATCCGGTGACGGGTTTTCCTAGCACAGGTTTCGCCAACGGCGGATACTCCGACGCGGGCAACGCATCGAACTACAATCCGCCGGGCACCACTTACAATCCAGCGGCTACTGCCTCACTAGGTCAAATCAGTCCCATGGCGCCATCGCTAGCCGTCGATCCCCGCTTGGCGGATACTCGGTTGGCTGCCGGAGCCCGTGCGAATGACCTTGCCCGAGCAAACGAATCGCTCATCGGTCGCAGTGGGTTGTCTGGGAATACCAATCAAGGTTACTCGACAATCGAGGATTTAGCGGGGTCGAGCAGTGACCAATCGTTATCCCGAGGGGAAACAGATTTTTTGAATCGCACCCACGCCACGGTACTTGGCAGTCGTCCGACCATCGCCGCCCAACCGTTGTTCAACGTATTGCTTCTGCTTTCGATCGTTGCCAATTTCTATCTCGTTTATTGGCTCAAAAACATGCGCCACCAATTTCGCGATCTCGTTGCAGCCAAGCGCATGGCGCAATCCAGCAACTCAGTTGCGTGATCGCGAAACACGTTGCTGGGATTTGTACTCGACAAAATTGCCTGCCAGCAAAAAATTGTGGAAAATTTGCAGTTACGCAGTTTTTTTGCCGACATCGCCCTCCAGATTTAGTCTAATGGGGGAGAGGGCGTAGTAATAATGTGATGTTTGCAGTTAATTCCAACGGTTCATGCATTTTCTTTTTAGAAAATTCGCAGATCCCATTTTGGGATGTGAACAAAATCATCGCTACCCCTCTAATGAAAGTGTTAGCGGGTGGTCTCGGGGGTGAAAGTTTTCATACAGATTGAGGGGAGCAAGGTGTTGCATCGCTTCCAGTGGTTTGTTGATTGCTTTTGTTGCACGATGTGCGTCGGGCTCAATCGCTTCTACTTCCAATCGGGCAAAGGATTGGCAGAATTCTAGAATTTCGGGTTCAACTTAAAACACCTTGAAGCACCCCATTGAATTGGGGGGGCAAGGTGTGCTAAAAGGGGCTGATTCTAGCGTCCTGGTCGTATGTCCCACTGCGTGGGGTGGGGTCCCTGAATCGTTCGCGATTCATTTGAAACTACATTTTTTAAGGAAAATTGAGATGAAAAAGAAAGTGTTGATCGTCGACGATCACGAGATTATCCGATTAGGCCTTCGGCTTACTTTGGAGAAGGCAGGAATGGCTGTGTCCGGCGAAGCGTCCACGGCTGCAGAGGCGCTAGAAGCGGTCCAGAAGTCCGTTCCTGATGTTGTATTGATGGACATTCGCATGGAGGGCGGCGACGGGCTAAACGCGCTTGGACGAATGAAGCTCGATTATGCAGATCTGCCAATCGTGCTGTTTTCGGCCTACGACAATCCCACCTACATTGCCCGTGCAGTTGCTTTGGGTGCGTCCGGCTACGTGCTCAAGTCTGCGCCAACATCGCGATTAATCGAGGCCTTGCAAACCGCAATTGCTGGCGAATCAGCTTGGACGCGCGAAGAACTACGTCGTGTAACGGGTGCCTTGGCAACACCGCGATTGAGTCAAGACATCGAAGTGCCGCTAACCCAGCGCGAAAGTGAAGTGCTACGGCAAATGGCACTTGGATTGACTAACAAAGAGATCGCCAAGATGCTTGGGATTAGTTACGAGACGGTCAAGGAACACGTCCAGCACATTTTGCGCAAGATTGGTGTTTCGGATCGCACTCAAGCCGCTGTTTGGGCAGTTCGTAAGAATCTCGTTTAACTTAGCTAGTAACCGAAAAGGGGCCTGCCCCCATTCGCTGGAAAGGGTTAGGCCCCTTTTCGGACAGGCTCTTAGCCAATGACCATTTAGCTTCACGAGGTTTTACGACGCGCTCATGCCACAGACGGATCTAAATCGCTTTGAGTTGCGTCTGACGAACGAGACTTTCGCTTACCGCACGCCAATGAAGTTTGGTGGGCGTGTGGTGACGAATGCGACCGTGCTGAGTGCGGAATGCGAAGCCGCAAGCGGTTGTGGACGGGCGACGGGTATTGGCTCGATGACGATGGGCACAGCCTGGTCGTGGCCAGACCCAAGTCTTGACGATAGCAGCAAGCTAACGTTGGTTTTGGAGCTCGCGAATCGGTTAGCTTCGGCCATCACTGCCCAGTCCCAAGTGGGCCATCCGCTTGATTTGTGTCATCGGTTCGCACCGATTCGATCGCGTATTGCCAGCGATCTGGCTGCTGAAAAAGGGTTGTGCATCCCAATCCCTGAGCTTGCTGTTTTGTTGGCGTGTTCTCCAATCGAAGCTGCGTTGTTTGATGTCCACGGAAAGGCGGCTGGGGCGAGTAGTTACAAATTGCTTGGTCCCAAGCATTTGCCCCAGGACTTGTCACACTATTTGGATGAGTCCTATTCGGGGCTCTATTTGAATCAATTCGTTACCGAACAACCGGTCAATGAGTTACCCGTTTATCACTTGGTCGGAGCACTTGATCCCTTGGTGGAGGCGGATGTGCAGACACCGATCGCAGATGGGTTACCGGAGACATTGGGCGAATGGATACGGCGCGATGGATTGACTCATTTGAAGGTCAAGCTCGCTGGCGATGACTTGGCGTGGGATCTTGCGCGAGTGACCCGTGTCAGTCGCGTGGCAAGTGAAAACTCACCACGTAGCGATCATCAATGGTCTTTTTCATTGGACTTCAATGAACGCTGTTCGAGCGAAGATTACGTTCTGGAGTTACTAGCCAAATTGCGTAGCGACGAGCCGACCGCGCTGAGCCGCATTGGCTACATCGAGCAGCCAACGCATCGTGACTTGGAGCGGTTCCCAGACAATACCATGCATCGTGTGACCGCGATCCTTCCGGTCGTGATCGATGAGTCGTTAGTCGGGCTGACCAGCTTGCGCACGGCGATTCGTCAGGGTTACAGCGGCATCGCGTTGAAGGCTTGTAAAGGACATGCGGAGGCACTGCTGATGGGTGCAGTCGCCGTTCACGAAAAGTTGTATTTGTGCGTGCAAGACTTAACATGTGTTGGAACGAACCTGCTGCATTCGGCATCCTTAGCGTCACACATTCCGGGCGTTGCGGCAGTGGAAAGTAACGGTCGTCAGTACTGTCCGCAAGGTAACCAATCCTGGTCGTCAGGACATTACAGGCCGTTCTTCGAGATCCAAGGCGGCGTGATGCCCACGGGACTACTGGATGGCCCAGGTCTTGGCTATTGAGCGGGCGCTGAGCACTTTAAGCAATCAATCACTTAGGCTGCGAGTCGCTTGATGGGCAGCTCTGAATTTTGCCCCAGGCTGTTTAGTGTCGCGGTGAGCGGCTCAATGCGATAGGGCTTCGATAGCACCAACGAAATTCCCTGGCTCGTTGCAGCCGCCATATCAGCGAAGCATTTGGAGTTGGTCAGCCACACGTGACTGACTTGTTCGCCACAAAACGTCCCACCGAAGCAATTCACGCGAGTACGCCAGGCGTTTCTTGATGTGTCAGAGGTTACGGAGTCATCCCACCAAACAACAGAAACGTTTCTTACTCGCGAAGAGTTGGGCGAGTTAAGCCACACCGCAGTTACTTCCGTTTCGGTGGCTAAGTCCATCAGTGCTGCTGCGTTTTCGTAGTTCGACGCGATAATTGCCAGCGAGCCGCGTTGCAAATGGTTCGACAACCCCAACTCGAGTCCCCTTTGCGGGTTTAAAAATTCGGGCAGGACTTGGTCCCAGTTTAATGCGTGGGTGTAGCGTGCTGTGGTTCGCGAGGGCGATCGCCAGGTTGCTCCGGCGCACGATGAGCCTTCCAATGCCAGCCAGTCGGCCTCGGGATGTCGTGTACTGAGGTGGTCGAGATCGGACTGGCAAACGTCGCTTCGATCTAGTCTCGCGAAAACGATCTGGCCGACATTCATCGCAGGACGTTCGACAGCCTGTAGCAGATCCGAGCGCCATGCGATTTGCGAGGCTGCAGTCTCACAGTACCGGTAGGCCTGGGCGAACTCATTGCCCGACCGTGGGCCAATCCACAACAGCGTGGTGAGTGAACGCAATTCCGGCATGATGGGCTTACCGCTAATTCGACTTGTCGTCCAATTGCAATTCCGCATCTCTTAAACACTCCCAAGCTTCCTGGGAGGAGTGGCATTGACGCAACTGGGCGAGGGCATCGGGTACAGAAATCAGGCGACTTAATCGCGCAAGGATACGCAAATGGATCGCATCGTCGAAAGAGCAGATCAAGAAAAAAACGTCGGTCAGTTGGCCTCGATCCGAGAACGGGATAGCGGATGGACAGATCCCCAGCGCCAGAACGCTGTCGGCGAGGATGGACGTTTGTGGACGCCGCGGGTGCAGCATCGCCACGCCGTTATCCAGCGCGGTAGGGTGCAATTGCTCGCGTGCTGCGACTGCTTCGGCCATTGCTGGCGCGTCCCACATCAAGCCGCCTTCAGTCGCCAACTCGCACATGGTCCGAATGACGGAGCCTCGGGTTCTAGCAGCCAGCGGAACAGCGATTCGTTCAATCGGACAGAGGTCAATCAAGTTTCGACCGTCGCGAACGGTTGAAGCTCGGTCGAGTACCCGCTGGACTTTATCCAGTTCTTCACTGTCGCTGACACCGATACGTTCTTCGAGCCAGTGGTGGATTTCCGCTTCGCTGAAGCGATAATCACCCCCCACTCGTCGTGCCGGGATTCGACCTCGCATCGCCATTTTTACAATTTGTTCTGGCGTTAGGTGCAAGTACGCGGCGAGTTGAGCGACATCAAGGTCTTCCATAGAGGCGGCTATCAGCTTGGGGGAGGGAAATTGGACGCACTGAGAGTCGGTCGCCGCGTCGGCGATCAGGGTCGGCCGCAGCCGCCACGAGAGCAATATGACATACAGCCAGAGTAACTCCTATTCGTCTTGATGGTCTGGCCTGGATCGCGACCGGATGGATGCGTGGCGTCCTTGACCGAATTGCACGCGGTATCTAAAGTGCGGCCAAAATTCAGCGTTTTTCGCGCCTTTTCGCGAAACCAGCATACTCCCCCAACTTTCCGTGTCCTCGGACCGGACTTTCCGCCCCCTGACTCTCGACGGTTAAAGACAGAGAACTAGAACATGGCAAAAATGGTTTATTACTTCGGCAAGTCCAAAACCGAAGGCAAGAACGAATCAAAGGCTTTGCTTGGCGGCAAAGGCGTCAACTTGGCGGAGATGACATCGATCGGTTTGCCGGTGCCTCCTGGATTCACCATCACCACCGAGTGCTGTGACGGGTACTACAAGAACAAGAAAAAACTACCCAAAGGCTTAATGGACGAGGTCGCCAAGGCAGTCGCGATGCTTGAGAAAGAACTCAAGAAAAAGTTTGGCGATAACAATGACCCGTTGTTGGTCAGTGTTCGCAGCGGCGCGGCCAAGAGCATGCCGGGCATGATGAACACGATCCTCAATCTTGGGCTCAATGATGCCGCGACCGAAGGTCTTGCTAAGGCGACCAAGAACGAGCGATTCGCCTACGATGCTTATCGTCGCTTGATCAACATGTTCGGTGACGTCGTGATGGGAATGCACCATGAAGCATTCGAACATGAGTTCGATATTATCAAAAAGAAATACAAAGTTACCGAAGACACTCAAGTCCCCGCTGAAGGGCTCAAGGAATTATGCCAGGCCTATAAAGCGGCCTACAAGAAGCAAACCAAAGAAGATTTCCCACAAGATCCTTTGAAGCAACTTGAATTGTCGATAGAAGCGGTTTTCGGATCGTGGATGACCGATCGCGCAGTTCGCTATCGCGAGATCGAAAACATCCGCGGATTGCTCGGTACCGCTGTGAACGTCCAGTCGATGGTTTACGGAAACATGGGCGATGATTCGGGAACTGGCGTTGCGTTTACTCGTGATCCGAACACCGGTGAAAATAAGTTCTACGGTGAGTTCTTGGTAAACGCGCAAGGCGAAGACGTTGTTGCCGGAATCCGAACACCACAACCGGTTGCCGAGATGCCCAAGTGGAACAAGGCGGTGCACAAGGAATTGCTGGCTATTAAGGAAACGCTCGAGAAGAACTTTAAGGACATGCAGGACATCGAGTTCACGATCGAGCGAGGAACGCTGTACATGCTGCAAACTCGCGACGGTAAGCGGACTGGACCGGCCGCAGTAAAGATGGCGTGCGATATGGTCAAGGAAAAACTGATCGACGAAAAGACTGCGGTTCTTCGCGTCCCTGCCAGCGATTTGACACAGTTGCTGCTACCAAGTTTCAAGCCGACCGCGCGTAACGCGGCAGACGTGATCGCACGTGGTTTAGCTGCCTCGCCAGGTGCGGCGGTCGGACATCCCGCGTTCAGTGCCGCAGAGGCTCGTGAGCGAACCGAAGCTGGCGAGAAGATCATTCTCGTCCGCAAGGACACCAGCCCCGAGGACGTTGATGGCATGAACGCCGCCGTCGGAATCTTGACCAGCACCGGTGGCGCGACCAGTCATGCGGCGGTGGTCGCTCGCGGCTGGGGCAAGTGCTGTATCGCTGGGGCCGGTGAGGTCACTATCGACGAGAAAGCAAAGAAATTCACCGTCGGCAAGCGTAGCTTTGGGGTGAAAGATCTCATCAGTCTTGATGGTACGACCGGTGAAGTGATGGCCGGCGCGGTCGAGACACAAGAACCGAAGTTGTCCGGCGACTTTGCGAAATTGATGCAATGGGCCGATGGTTTCCGAAAGCTGAAGATTCGCACCAACGCGGATTCCCCCAACGATGCCAAACGGGCACGCGAGTTCGGTGCCGAGGGTATTGGTTTGTGCCGTACCGAGCACATGTTCTTTGATCCTGATCGCATCGTTCACATGCGGTCAATGATCTTGGCAAGCAACGAGCAAGCTCGACGTGACGCGCTCAAGAAGCTTCTGCCATTTCAACGTAAAGACTTTGAAGGCATTTTCAAGGCAATGGATGGTCTTCCAGTGACCGTGCGATTGCTTGATCCCCCGTTGCACGAGTTTTTGCCGCACGATACGACAGGTCAAAAGCTGATGGCTGAAGAACTGGGAGTCAAGTCAGGCGATATTAAGGCTCGCGTGGACCAGCTACACGAGAACAACCCGATGCTGGGTCACCGTGGTTGCCGCTTGAGCGTCACGTTCCCCGAGATTTTGGAGATGCAAGTGCAAGCGATCGTTGAAGCAGCGATCACAAGCGAGAAGAAGGGTATCAAGGCAATGCCGGAAATCATGATCCCGTTGATTGGCACCGCTGCCGAATTGAAGTTGCTGCGTGGCCAGGTAGAAAAGGCGATCAAGGACACGATTACCGCAAAGAAGTACGAGGGCAAGCTAGATATTTCGATCGGTACGATGATCGAAATTCCGCGAGCCGCTTTAACGGCAGACGAAGTGGCCGAGTACGCGGACTTCTTCAGTTTCGGTACGAACGACCTGACACAAATGACTTTCGGTTTCAGTCGCGACGATATCAATACGTTCTTGCCGGACTACTTGAAGCAAGATCTATTGCCGTGCGACCCATTCCAATCGCTCGACACCACCGGTGTAGGCCAGTTGGTCGACATGGGGGTAACCAAGGGCCGCAGTAAGAAGACGAAGCTGAAGGTTGGTATCTGTGGCGAACACGGTGGCGATCCAGCGTCGATCGACTTCTGTCACAAGGTCGGATTGGACTACGTCAGTTGCAGCCCGTTCCGTGTGCCAATCGCTCGACTTGCGGCGGCACAAGCGGCGCTGAAGAAGTAGGACTAACAGTCGCCATGAATGGAATGGGTTTTCAATCGAACAGGCACAATGGCCTGTTCGTAACTGATATCGGGTATTCTCGATGGTTTCACTCTAGCTCTTTAGAAATCGCTTCCATGAATGATCCGCATAGCCAGTACAACGTTGTTGAAAAGCTAATCGACGACGAGAAGTTCCAGGAAGCTATCGTGGGCTTGAAAAAGATCCTCGATGACGACGATTCATTTGTGCTGGCGCACCTGGCGTTGGCGCGCGTGTTCACCAAAACTGGCCAGCATGCTGAGGCGATTGGTCACGGTCAACGTGCTTGTGAACTTGAGCCCGATGATCCCTTCAATTACACCGCGATGAGTGTTACGTATCAACGTGCTTGGGCGGGGACCCAAGACCACCAATACATTGCCAAAGCGGAAGAGGCAATGGCTCGAGCTCAGCAATTACAGGGTCGCTGAAATTGCCCACTCACTAAAAGTTCCAGCTCGGGAAAATTACCAACCCACGGAAGTGAAGTGATCGTTCGACGACGTCTTTTGGCAAATGCCAATCCTGACGGTCAACAACTAAGCAACTTCCATCGGAACCTGTCGACTATGCCGTGGGTTACAATCACTAGACAGCGACGGCTGCAGTGATTTTTCCAAGTCTCGTGGTACGCGGTGTTTCGGTTTGACGGTCAGTCCTTCGACATCAATGCGATATCAGCAATCCGATCCGGATGTGCGGTTGATGCTGCGCGTACGTGAAGACGATGCGGGTGCCTTTGAAGAGTTGGTGCGTCGTTACCAAGCCCGGCTGGTTCGTCTGTTGCAGCACATTGGACCCCGATCCGATCTGGCTGAGGATTTGGCGCAAGAGACATTCTTGCGGATATACCGAGCCCGAAAACGATATGAGCCTGGAGCTAAGTTTTCGACGTGGTTGTTCACGATCGCTGGTAACGTCGCGAAAAACGCAGCGCGGGCTAATAACCGTCGGCGCGAAGTCAGCGAGGTTGACGCACCCCGCAGCGATGAGTCGCCCAGTGGTGCCCAATTACTTGCCGCAGCGGCGCTCGAAGCGAGTGGAATGATGCCAGCCAGACTCGTTGAAGGTGCCGAGCGAGCTGAAATTGTTCGCGCCGCCGTCGCGGCACTCGGTGAGAACCAGCGGATGGCGATGATGCTATCACGATTTGAGAACATGAACTACATCGAGATTGCGGAGACAATGGGGCTGTCGACCAAAGCGGTCAAGTCGCTGTTGAGTCGAGCTAGAGTGAACTTGAAAGAGATTTTGCAATCGTATGTCGATGCAGGTGTCATTGCCGATGAGGTGCAATCGTGAGCATAGCGACACTAACCGACGATAGCCCTGTCGATCCCGATGACGAATTGCTTGTCGCCTATCTCGATGGCGAATTGGATACGATTACGCGGAATGGTTTGGAGGAGAGATTACTCAGCGACGCACGACTTCGCAGTCGATTACAGCGATTGCAAGCCAGTTGGGAATGGCTTGATGAATTGCCAGAACCACAACCGAACGAAAAGTCCGTCGAAACGACCTTAGCGTTCGTTGTTTCGGAGTTGAACACCAAGAACCGACCGCAGCAAACTTTCTGGAGTCGAAATCGATGGAATTTGACTCTGGGCGCGTTGTGTTTAGTTGCCGTTATAGCCGTTGTCATCGCTTTTGGGTTGCGACGCAATCGTGAGTACCAGGGTCAGTTGGCTGACGTGGCTATCGCTGAGAATCTGCTGGCCTACATGCGTGGTGCCGATTTGAAACTAATGCGTCAGCTCAGCGCAAACCCTGATTGGAATCAAACCATCACGACCGCGGCAAAAGTCGGCGAATTGCATCTTGGCCCCCGCAGTCTCTTGTCAGACATACCGCCGAGCAAGAGAGCTGATGCGATACCGAAGTTGTCAGTTGATGATCGCACGCGTCTTTCCAATTTATGGGACCAATTCGCTGGGCTCGACAAGAATAAACAAGACGAATTGCGGCGTACCGCGGCGGCGGTAGATGCCCAACCAGACGCAAAAATGCTGTTGGAGACGATGACTGTGTTCGCCGTATGGCAAGAAACATTGCCAGCAAAAATTCGTGACGCGATTTCGAGCAGTGATCCGAGTGTTCGGGACGACGCGATTCTCTCCGCGATAGCCTTGACCCAGCGAGAGGTAACCAGCCGTAGTGGGTCATTGTTAGATGACGAGACAATCGAACGAATCTATTTTGTACTGCAGCAGATCCTGAGAAAGCGTTTTGCATTGCTTGACGATGAAACGCGTGAACGATTGCAATTGTTTCAATCTCGCTTTGATCCGCAGCAGGCAGAACGATTTTCCCTTTACGGAATGCTGTCAGGTAATGAGTATGGCCGAGACGGACGCTGGTCACCTGGGCCACCTGGAGGCATTGAAAACAGCATGCGGCGACCGCTTTCCGACGACGAATTGTCCATGATCGAGGTTATGTTGCCGCCCGCAGCGATCAATGACTTGGAAAAGCTATCCGGCGGCGTTCGCTATCTCCAAACCGTCACCCTCTACGCTTGGGCGGAAGAGGCTGTGCGTCGAAAATCGTTGGCTGCACGCGGCGCCACTCCATCCCTGCTGGAACGATACCAGGACTTTGATCCGACCGAACGAGAGCTGTTGGATTTGCTTCCGCCCGAACGGATGATTGATCGCTTGGTCCCCGAAGAGCGACGCTCACCTTTCTTCTCACGTCGCGGTGGGCCGTCACGCTGAGGGACCGTCCGTTTTTTAGGGTCGGACGTTGAGCTTGGGTTCGCGGCTACGAATCAACTCGCTTTCATAAGCGCGACGCACGCTGACTTGATCAGCGGGTGTGCCGCGAGGAAAAATGTGTAACTCGATGCTGACATCCCCACTCGCACGACCTTTGAGGTAATTTGCCAGTTGCTCTCGATCACTACCACGAACGTGTTCGATGAGTCGATCTGCTAAGTTTTTTGCCTCACCGATATACAGGTATCCCGACACATCACGAAATATGTACACGCCGGGAGATGACGCAATCTCGGCGTTGTCCAAGCGATTTCGCAGTTCGTCGATTGTCATGGTTTCGATTTGCCGTTTCCAGTCCGCGACGCGCAGCACAAGTTCCGGTTGCAGTCGTCGAATTTTTCTTAGTCGCAGGACGGCCTTAGCAAGCTGATACTCGTCGGGATCTGAGCGAAGCTTTTGCGATTCGACGACAAACTCTTTTTTCAGACGTGGATCCGCAAGCACGGTGTCAGTTGCTACTTGGTGCCGATCTGTGACAACGCGAACTGCAATCTCGGCGACCACCAAGTAGGAATCGTCAGCAGGTTGACCCCGACGCGAGGTAGCGACATCGAGCTTCCCGGCCTTGCGGAGCTTCAGGATTTGCAGCAGTACCTCGCGCCGAGCGTCATCGTTGTCAATCTGCAAGCCTCGCTGTTCAAGTGCCGTGAAGTAACTGTTTTGAAGTTCTGTGTCGCACAGCAACTCATCGGAGCTGTAGCCATTGTGCGATGCGGCGAACGCGGCGGCGAACAGGTTTTCCTCAGACACAGCAGTCTCGGGCAATGTTGGCTCATCTGCCGCGACGAGGAATAATGTGATGAGACTCGGCGCCAGACTCGCCAAGGCAACGACATTCTGGCGTCGAGCGAAACCTACCCAGTTCATTGTTGGCCAAGACGACTTCGCGAATCGCATCGGCGGCGTTAAGTTTTTCGCTGTCCCAATGACCCGGCACTTGAGAATTGTCATGCGTATCGTCCTGTGTTATCCCGTTGAGCCACACCATATCACACAAATCCAAGCTGTAGCGCCGGGCTGCGAGGTCGTCAATGCGGGTCAAGAACGCATTGACGAGTTACTGCCGACGGCGGATGTCTTCGTCGGTCACGCCAAGGTTCCGGTAAACTGGGACCGGGTGATGGATGCGGGGAAATTGCAGTTTATCCAGTCTTCGGCTGCGGGGTTGGATCATTGTTTGGTGCCGCAGGTTATCGATTCAGATGTCGTGGTCGCCAGTGCATCTGGCTTGTTTGCCCCGCAAGTCGCTGAGCAAACATTTGCGTTGCTGTTGGGCTTGTTGCGCCGGTTGCCGATCTTTTTTCGTGCCCAGGAGAAGCGGGAGTTTATTCGACGTCCGACTGACGACCTGCGAGGGAAAACGGTTGGCATTGTTGGACTGGGGGGAAATGGCCGGATGATTGCACGGATGCTTTCGCCGTGGGGTGTTCGCCTAATCGCAACCGACTACTTTCCCACGGAACAACCGGTTGAAGTGGAATCGTTGTGGGCAGCCGATCAACTCGATCGTTTGCTTGAGGAGAGCGACATCGTGATATTAACGCTACCGCTGAACGATTCGACGGTGGGCTTATTTGACGACGCACGTCTTGGTCGGATGCGACGCGGCAGTTATCTGATCAATGTCGCTCGGGGAAGTATCGTTGGGGAATCAGCACTGGTGAAGCGGCTTGCCGAAGGACATATTGCTGGGGCAGGACTGGACGTTACTGAAGTGGAGCCGCTCGCGCAGTCAAGTCAACTGTGGGACGATCCGCGAGTGATCATCACACCTCACGTCGGCGCCCAAGCGGCGCGACGAGTTGACGACACGAACGAATTAGCATGCATCAATTTGAAACGTTTTTTGGCTGGCGAGAAACCGTACAACCTTGTCGATAAACGGCTCGGATTCCCACATCCGTCGGTTGTCTGGCGCCATTCGTCGACAGAGGCAACCTCGTGAGCAGCAGTAACCATGCGGCGGAAGATTTCGATGCGGTCGTTGTCCAGCGCTCACGGTCAACCGGACCGTTACGGCTTCCATTGGAGAATCCCGCTGGATTCATCCATGAATTCAATGCTCGCTATTCAAGTCTTGGGATGAGTGTTCGTCTACTTCACGATGAAATTCGACCACCAAACGAAGAATCCCCGGCAACGTCAGATTGACGTTACCGGGGATTGGTTGGTCGTTTGATTCGGTGGGTCAGTCGGGTTGGGACCTCGCGGATCTTAACCTTTCAGCAAGGGGTTAGCTGCCACAGCCACAGCTTGGTGCTGCAACTTCGCAACCGCAAGCGGGTTCGAGAACTTCGCATCCGCAGCCGCTGTCACAGCAAGCATTGTGTCGGTGGAACAGTTTCTTGAGGAAGCCGCCGAGCTTGTGCTTTGGACCACAGCAAGGATCAACTTCGCAACCACAGCTTGGTGCAGCGATTTCGCAACCACAAGCGGGTTCGATCGAGCAACCACCGCAGCTTGGTGCAGCGATTTCACATCCACAAGCTGGTTCAGCAACGGCACAGCCACAGCCCATGTCACAGCCACCACAGCTATGTTTCTTGAACAGTTTGCTCAGCAGGCCACACTTCGGAGCGCTGCAGCAAGGATCAACCACTTCACAACCGCAAACCGGTGCAGCGACTTCGCAGCCACATGCTGGCTCGACGTCGCAACACGCGTTACCACGGTTGAACAGTTTGCTTAGAGGTCCGAGTGCACTTGCATCGGAAGAAATGCTGGCGAAAGCAAGGGCCAACATCGCGGGGACGATTACATTGCGCATCGTCTGGGTCTCCATAGATCTAGGATTGGGGGAAGGTTCTTAGCCTCATGTCAAACTTGCGACCCGCCCTATCAATCAACCGCTCGAAATCTCGAACGTTGACGATGGGAAGATGAACCAACATGACTTAAGTTCTCGGTGGCTCATGAATCAGCTTCGTCTGACACGCACACTCTTGGTGTTCACAAGAGGCTATCGACGAGATACCTCACAGGGCATCGCGTTTCCTTTGGTAAATCCTGGCGAAGGCCGTTTCCCTGGGATGAAGGCAACAGGTCTAGCACGTGTGACGGTGGACACGGTTGTTCGGGGTTTTCAATTTTCCCACCTCATACACCTGCAGTCGCCTAGTAGCTAAAATGCCGAATATGCGAATTAGAACAATTTTGACCATTTTGGTCCCGACACTATTCTGTGCCAGCATCGCTGTTGCAGAACAACACCAGCGCTTTACGTTAATCGCGGGGAACGGCAGGGACTCCGGGGACAAATCCGCCTACCCAGAGGGGCTGCCCACCGGTAAAGCGACGGAAATCGCCATCGGTACGCCCTTCGGTGTCGAACCGCACGAGCAGATGCTGTATCTAACCACCGTCAGCGACCATTGTGTTTGGAGGCTCGATAGTACCAATGGCGAACTAGTGCGAGTTGCTGGGAATGGAACGCGAGGCTACAGCGGGGACGGCGGGCCGGCTACCGACGCGGCGATGGATTGGCCTCATGAAGTTCGCGTCGATACCGATGGAAATCTATTCATCGCGGATACGCGAAACCATGTAATTCGTAAAGTCGACGCTAAGACGAAATCCATTTCGACGATTGCTGGTAGCGGCGTTGCAGGTGACAGCGGCGATGGGGGACCCGCAATTGCTGCAAAGCTGAATCAACCGCACAGCGTTGTTCTTGATGGCAATGGCGGCGTGCTGATTGCTGATACCGTTAACCATCGCATTCGCCGTGTCGACTTAGCGACTGGAATCATCAACACAATTGCGGGAACGGGTGAGAAAAAGCTGCCCAGCGATAAGCAAACCGCTTTGGGGGCTCCGTTGTTCGGACCACGCTCGCTGGCAGTGGATGAACACTCGATTTGGATCGCCCTGCGAGAAGGAAACAGCGTATGGCGACTGGATCGCAAAAAGGGGACACTCCATCACATTGCCGGAAGTGGTAAAAAAGGATTCAGCGACGATGGTGAAGCGGCCGCAACCTCGACCTTCAACGGTCCCAAAGGTTTGGCCATTGACGCTGACGGAAATGTCTTGGTTGCCGACACCGAGAATCACGCCATCCGGCGAATTGATTTGAATGCCAATACCGTCACGACAGTGATGGGAGGGCACATTGAGCAGGCTACAACACGGCTCGCTCGACCTCACGGAATTACCATCGATAAAGACGGCAAAGCGATTGTCGGTGATTCTGAAAATCACCGCGTCATTCGATTCTGAACCAGCTAGGTTCAATCGTTACAACTCGCCACGATCGCTTTCCACTGGTTCAGCGGAAGATTCCGTGGCCGCCTTGGGCGGACCAACCGAAATCACCTTCGAACCGTCCGGAAGCACCATCCCAGGCCGAAGATCGGACATAGCGTCATTGGGGGCGTCTGAAGTATCAGGATACGTTTCGTCGAATCGTCCACTTCGGTAAGCATCGGAGGGGCGGTGCGAAAATTCACTGTTGTAACCAGGAACACCGTAGCTTTCCGGCTGTTGATAATGACTCGCTGGTGGCACCGCATCGTAACGGTAACTCGGTTGATAGCTGTCGGCCGGTACATAACCGTTGGATGGACGAGCATAGATACCAATCGCAACACTTGATCGGTTCAGACCGTAAATCGACGACGCATAAGGCGAGTAACCACGATAGGCTGCTGAATAGGGTGAGTAGAAAGGAAAATCACCATAGAACGATCCAATTCCATAGCTACCCAATCCATAATTGCTGACGCCGACACCCCCCAATCCGTAACCGCTGTAGGGCAATCCACCGTATCCGAGGCCACTGTATCCGAGGCCACTGTATCCGTATCCGCCGTAACGTAAAAACGACGGAGCACTGTTGATCGACAGGCTAAAACCTCCGCCACCGCCGTGACGATGTCCATAATCGGAGTAATGGCCGTGGCCATGGTGGCTTCTACTGTAGCTACTACCGCCGTGGCCATGATGTTGAGCGTTGGCCGCCGTCGAAAGCAGGCAACCGATTACCGCAATTGAAATGCACAAGAGCCGACGTTGTAGAACGAACTTGACCATGTGACAGACTTTTTTCAGCAGTGGGGAAGAACAGAAAATCGTGAAAAGCAAATTGCGAACATGCGAAGCAACTAGCAATCCTAGCCCACGCTTTACGTTTGGCAAATTCGATTCGCCTTAACTAATGATGTTAGATCACATTCGGTCGCGGACGAAAAAGCCAATAATCGCCCCAGCGAGCAGACTGATCGGGATCGCAATTGACAAGGCCAGAGCAATCGCCAACAGGGGGCTCTTTCTCGGCGGCGTCGGCCACTGTGGTTCACCGATTGTGGGAACCATTGGAACCGAGGCATCCGAGAGACTGAGGGTGCCGGAGTTTGCAGTTTCGGTGAACTCACTGAGTTCCTTGATTTGCGGCGGCTCTTTGGGTGGCGGCGGCGGGGTCCATACTTGATGTCGTAAGGGGCGTTCGTGGACATCCAGCGAAGTGTTTGACCAGGGTTCCAGTCGTTCGGCAACTTCGGCGGCCGTCGTGATTCGTGCCGAGACGTCCTTCTCCATCATGTCCGCAATGACATCGACAAAGTCTTCGCTTAGGTCGGGAGCGAAGTTGCGTGGATGTAGCGGTGTCTGTTCGCAATGACGACGACATTTACTACGCGCATCGCCGCCGGGAAATGGCACCTTGCCGGTCACGGCATAATACAACGTGCACCCCAGCGAATAGATATCGCTAGCGGGTCCAACCGACATCGGGCTGCGGATCTGTTCGGGCGACAAATAATCGGCCGTGCCAACAATTTTCCCCGCACGCGGATCATCGTCCAACCCCATACTCCAAGCGGCCAGACCAACGTCGGAAACCTTCGCCAGGCCTTCCGGAGTGACGAGGATGTTACCGGGTTTGACATCACGATGCACCAACCCAAGATTGTGGGCATACTGCAAGCCCAAAGCGGCTTGTGAGACCACCAGCGCAGCCTGTTCCATCGCTAGAGGGCCATGGTTGCGAACAAGCTTTCTCAGGTCGGTTCCTGGAATGTACTCGGTCACCAAGTAATGAACGCTGCCATCGTGTCCGGCATCGAACGCGCGAACCAAGTAGGGGCAATCGAGTTCCGCCTGTAGCCGAATTTCGCGTTGGAAGCTTTCTCGCGAAAGTTCAGTGGACTTTTCTAGCGGCAATACTTTGACAGCGCACTGCCGACCCATCACTCGATGAACTGCCTTAAAGACTTGCCCCATCCCGCCTTGTCCGATCCAGTCGGTGATCACGTAGGGCCCCAGGGAAAGTTTACTGCGTCCCGCCCTTAGCTGTTGAATCTGGTAGTTCGTCGTTATCCCTGAATGGACGAGATAATCCGCAATAGCATCATCGGTAGGTTTTGCGGACGACGTTTCCGTACTGCTGGACTGTATCTGCTGGGAAACGGACTGTCTTGCTGCAGCAACCGCCTGCTCCCACTGTGTCTTCGAAACCAAGCCAGAGCGGACCGCCGCACTGTGAAAACTCATTCGGTGTTGGGACGACGCTTGGCTCATTCCAGTACAACCAACAAGTCAAGGATTTGGTGACCGGACAACGGAACCTTGACTGTGTCGGCATCAAAAGACAAACCAAGCTTTTTGTTCGCCGTCGTTGTCTCGTCGGTGTCATCCTGATTCCAGATTTGATCGCTTTCACCAGTTGCTTTATGCATATTGCCGTCTTCCGGTAGAAGCGTTGTCACCCAACGTAGGTTGCGGCAAAACCGAATCGTCGTGGTACCGCCGGTTGATCGAGTCCGCACCAGTCTCACGCGGGCAGCCAACCGACCATCGTTCCTAAGTCTTGTCGCAACGTCGATTAATGATGTGTCTTTGGGGGCTACGTGCAGCAACCATCCGCGTGGACTGATCTTGGAATCGGATTCAATGGGCAGCACGACAGGTGGCGCGATCACGGATTTAGCGATTTCCAGAGGTTGGCTGACGTCAAAACCGTACTGCAGCGAAAAACGATGCACCGACTCGCCCGCCACCATTACCAACGTATCGATGAATCGATCCTGGACGCGTCGATGGAACGCCAAACCGCTGGAAGCGATCAACGTTTGACGTTCGGCTTCTTCGATCACCAGCCCTAAGGGAGCAACGATGCGGCGACTGCTTGTGCGGTGAAGTTTGTCACGCAAGATCGCTCGCGTTGTGCCAGTATCTTCTGAAAAAGCCACACGCGTAGCGATGTAGTTTTTCCATGGGTCCGGTCCCTGAGGAACGAGCGGCGTGACTTCGCCATCAACACGGATCAACCGACCTCCACGCGCGAGCGCATAGGTGAGCGTAAAATTGGCGAGCGGTGTTCCATCCAAACTGATGATTGCACCGGAGGATTGAATGATGCCGACCGATGGCGTGCATTGCGAGACGAAAACCTTGTCACAGCGGATCGATGTTTCTTGGTCTCCGCAAACCAGTCGCATCGACAAACGATTGCCGCGAGTAGAGCCGCTGTAGACGCCTTGAATACCACCGGATTTCACATCAATCGTCGCTTCCATGAACTCGTTTTGCAACAGCATGCCGTCAGCGATGCGTTTGGATTTGCCGCGAAAAACCGATTGAAGCCAACCGGTCGCTTTTGCTCCTGAGGATTGATCGCCAACATTCAACTTCGCGTTCGCCATACTGGCTGCGGTGCGGGCAATCGCAAAACCACAGGCTGGAATGTCCAGCGAAACAACGTCTCGCCCCTTTTCAATTGCGTGAGAAAATACGTGTTCGTCGGCATACGCCGTGGATCGGAGTGATACCACGTGCCGCTGTGCTGCTGACCAGGGATTCAGGACGAGCACTGCGGATGACGGTGTTTCGCGAGAACCATTGCTGGTTGTGCAAACACCGAGGTGCTTCGCCAAGTCACTCACTGTCGCGTCGACGGGAATAGGCTTTCCCGATGCAATCGACAGCACCCCCCGCAGAACTTGGTCGCGGTGAGCGAGGATCGAAGATTGGGTCCCAGCGACAACTCGTGACAGCGGATCGGTCTGTTGTGCGGCAATTCGTGCCGTCAAGCGATCGGCGGCTTCGGAACACTGAGCTTTACCGCTGCTGTGGTGATAGGGATGCTCGCCTTCAGTAAAGTATGCATCGAGCATCCAGAATTTGCCCAGCGCCAGACTCCAAGACGCGATTCGCCGCAGGTCAAGATAACTGTCGCACGATTCGCCAGGCCAATGTGCAAGTAGCCCCGTCGCGATCTCTCCCGAATCAATCATCTCGCCAAGCCGCGGCGCCAGGGCCAGGAAGGCGGCGTCATTGTTCGCGTCGATCGGTCGTGCCGTGAGTGCTTCGAGTTCCGCGCCGGCCTCGCGGCGAATGACTTTTGACTCGTCACCAAAACCGCTGCCTCCGGTGAAATCGATGGGGATCATGCCACGGTAACCCAGACTGACAAGCACCCGCGTCAGGTCCGACGGCGTTGAACCAGACAGCCGTCCATAAACCATCGGGCGGATACCCAAAGCAGACGCTGCGTTCTGAGCCGACAACAACGACTGTTCGCAGTCGCGAAACGAGAGCGTGTCGAAACAAACCTCCGCTGGCGGACCACCGGTGGCGAAACCCAATTGTTTAGCACGCACCGCTTCGAGCAGTGGCGAGGACGTTTCTTGCTGCGACAGGAACGCGAGTACTTCCGCGTCCATCAGCACATTACGTGGTGTCGGCAGGACGCCGACCGAATGCGAAGCCGTTTCGCTTGTTGGGGGCAATTCCAGATTGGCAACGGTTCCAGGGGTTAACAGCGTCAAATCCACAAGCGATGGATCGGTAGAAAAGTAATGGTCTCGTTCTTCGGCAAGTGCATCGAAAGCCTCGTGCAGCGAGTCGATTGCCAGCTCGGCGTCCTGGGCAAGGAACGCGTTAGCTGCAGCCACGATTCGTTTTTGAACGTAAATTTCGTCCAGGTTACTCGTGTAACGCAGCCGTCGGGTCATGATTTGGACTTGCAGAAACAGGTAGCCGAACGCGAAAAAATCCTCGATACCCAGCGTCCTTCCGTCCTTCACCAGCGGCGGGAGCGGGTCCAGGTCCAAGCTCGCGAGCATTTCGCTGCGATTGTTTCCGGAGAGCCAAACGCAGCCATCGATTCCGTGGCATTTCAGTTCGAATCCTTCCGGCAAGCGAGGACGACTGAGAGTTGGAACGGCAAACAGGCGACCCGTTTGCGGCTCCGGAGGCGAATCGGCGCGGTACCAGGTCGGGTTTTGCCCAGTTGCGGCAACAAGGGAGGGGTGCCACAAGACCGTCCACGCAGCGAGTAATTCGCGGGCGTCACTGGCTGAAGCGTCGCTGGGGAAGTCCTCCAAGGTCGAGGAAGGAATCAAAACAAGGCACTCATTGAAGCTAGACATAAATAAATTAAAAGTTTGACTTGGTGCCGGGCCGTGCGATACATTGGAAAATAACTGCGGTCATACTCATCGACCGCACCTATTCACGAGCTTATCCGTAATCATCATTAAGTGTGTGGCTGTCAAGCGTGGTTGTCGACCGCTGCGGGACAAATCGAGGAAACCCCTCAAAAATGGGAATCGGCCGAAGTTGGCAACGTTGCGTTTGCAGGACCGTTACAGTTTTGCCAGCCAAGGGGCTTGTTGGCCAACCCATGGGCTTGCCGTTCAGATTGGTTTACCAGTCGAATGGTTTTGCCCCCTAGTTTGCGTTTTTCAGTCGATACAATCGCTACGGGCCGTTACAATCGCCTCAATCCCTACTCACTTGCGGAATTTCGACCGATCGAGTGTCGTCGATCTTCGCCGCTAGTGTAGTTTGTGGACTGGCACAACCAGTTATCAGCCAAGCTCTTTAGGACAACAAAAGAAGAATCACGATGGCGAGCAGTGCGAGTGTATGGGGAGTCGAGATCGGCCAGTCGGCGCTAAAGGCGCTGCGATGTTCGCTGGTCGATGGTCAAGTCGTTGCCAGCGCCTTTGACTTTGTCGAATACCCGAAGATTCTCAGCCAACCGGACTCTGATCCGGAAACGATGATCGCGGAAGCTTTGGCACAATTGCTCGAGCGAAACGACTCGTTCAACGAAAAGGTGTGTATCAGTATCCCGGGCCAGAGCGGGTTGGCAAAATTTTTCAAGCCGCCGCCAGTCGAAGTCAAGAAAGTTGGCGATATCGTTCGCTACGAGGCTCGGCAACAAATCCCGTTTGATCTAGCGGATGTCGTTTGGGACTACCAGATGATGCCCGGCAGTATGATTGAGGAAGGGTACGCGCTGGAAAGCGAAGTCGGCTTGTTTGCGATGAAACGGGAGCAGGCGTATCGGCAACTTGCACCGTTCGATAAGGCCAACATCGAAGTCGACATTGTTCAAATGGCGCCGTTGGCTCTTTACAACATGGTCGCTTACGACCGCATGCATGAGCGGATCGAAGCCGACATCTTTGATCCTTCCAGTCCGCCACCGTCGACGGTAGTGCTGTCGATCGGTACCGATTCCAGCGACCTGATTATCACGAATGGATTCCGCATTTGGCAGCGTAGTATGCCGATTGGTGGTAACCACTTCACGCGACAATTGACCAAGGATTTGAAGCTGACGTTCGCCAAGGCGGAACACCTCAAACGCAATGCTCGTGATGCGGCGGACCCCAAGCTGGTCTTCCAAACGATGCGACCGGTGTTTAATGATTTGGTGACTGAGATCCAACGCTCGATCGGCTTCTTCCGATCGCTGGACAAAAAAGCACAAATTAGTGACATGCTGATTACCGGCAACACGGTCAAAATGCCCGGTTTGTCGGCTTATATCAGCAAGAATCTTGGTTTTGATGTTCACGTGGTCGATCACTTCAATCGTCTCAGCGGCGACGATGTGATGTCGATTCCGACATTCAAGGATAACATCCCGACGTTTGCGGTTTGCTACGGATTGTGCTTGCAGGGGCTCGGCGTCAGCCAAGTGCATGCGAGTTTGGTGCCGCAAGAAATCAGAACGGCTCGAATGATTCGCGCCAAGAAACCGTGGGCCTTGGCCGGTATCGCGGCATTGCTTATCGGTATGGCTGGGCACTACCACTTTACCCAGCGGTCTTGGGCACAGACACATCCAGATCTGTGGAAGGGTTCCGCAGCGGCTGTTGCTGATATGAATACTTACAGCCAATCTCAATCAAGCGAAGATTCGGAACTCGCTGCCAAACTGGTGTATCTGAATAAACTTGGCGAGGAGGTCTCCGGTAATGCTGAGAGTCGCCTATTGTGGCTGGAGGTTACGCAAGCAATCAACGCCATGATCCCGCGAACCGATTGGCCTGAGGGCAAAATTCCCAGCCCCAAGCAAGTTCCCATGGAAGATCGCATTGATATCCACATCACGGAACTGGAGAGCAAACACTATCCGGATTTAACGACTTGGTGGACTCCAATCGTAGCCCAGCGGTACCGCGAAGAGATGCGGAACTGGACTCGCATCACGAAGCTCACGTTGGCCGAAGATCCGGCTTTGGCGACCGGGCCGACTGGGCCGGGATGGGTGTTTCAAATGAAGGGGTATCACTATTACAACAGTGTTTCGCCGGATCGAATGGGTACCGAAGGTAGTAATCACATTCGTAAATATTTAACGACAAATTTCCTGCGAAAACAAATCACGTTGCCGGATGAAGATGGCAATCCGATTCGTTACACGCCAGCCGAAATGGGGCTCGCTTATCCTTTGCTTTTAGACGAGCGGAAGCCAACATTAACGGTGATACCGAATCCGGATTACGACGTCGAAGCGAATATGGCACTGTTGACCGAGGGCGCGATGCCCGAGAGATTGGACGCCGCCAAACCAGCCTCCGGGGCAACAAATGCCGACGGTGCCAAATCACTGGAAAAGCCAACGCTGGAAGTTCGAAGACTCGATTTTGTGTACCAGATTGTTTGGCAGGAGAAAGTATTGAGCGAACGGATTGCGGCGAAAAAGGCTGCTGAAGAAGCGGCAGCGAATCCGGCACCGGAAACGCCGCCGGAACCGCCCCCGCCAGCTGACGACTCTGTGGCCGCCAACCCATAAATTGGCACTTGTTAAAATACCGATGCTGAAGTGATGGACTTCAGCGTTGTTCACCAACCGACGACCTGATCGCACCTGTATCCCACTGAAAAATCATGGACCAAGTCAAACAGTACCTCGCAGTCGCGCTGCGTTACGGCTTTTGGATCGGAGCCACAGTCGTGCTGCTCGGATCGCTAGGCATTTGGTTCATGACGACCAGCCGGCTGACAAAGGAAGCCGACGCCCAGACTGGTAAGATTGAAGCGGATATCTCCCAAGTTGCCGCCGTTCGCGGCAAATTGCCTTCGCACCCAAATCCGACTTCGCATACGGAAATGTTAAAGAAGATTGAGAGCAGGGAAGCTGAGGTGCTGCAGGCTTGGTCAACGGTTTTTGACCGTCAACGTGGAATCCTGACTTGGCCAGAGACCGAATTGCAACCTGAATTGATTGCCGAATTCAAAGACAAGATTCCAATCGAGCAGTTTTACGTTCATCCCGTCGCCGAAGCCGACGAGATCGAAACGACGCTGCGCAACAACTATGCTTATTATATCGGCAACGCGTTACCGGCAATCGCCGCGATCGGCAATACCGAATGGACCGCTGTCTTTGATTCGTCGACTCGTGGTGCCGCGGGGATGGAAGGCTATGGCATGGACATGGGAATGGAAGGGTACGGAATGCCGGGGCCAATGATGGGACCGCAAGACGAAGGACCGCTAGTGAAGTGGTCCCGCAGTAGTCAAGAAGCGGTTCTTGATGACCTGTTTCCTTGGCGAGGTAGCCGTCCGACGACTTTGCAAATTTACTATTCGCAAGAGAATATGTGGATCTTGAAGTCGATGCTGAGCATCATTGCCAGTGTCAATGGTGATGCTCGGCAACGGTTCCAGGCCAAGATTCGTGAAATCGATAAGCTTGCTATTGGACGTTCTGTGAAGTTCGGGGCGGGAAATATTTCCCAGCCTGGAAGTGGCATGGGCGGCGGTATGGATGGTATGGGCATGGGTATGGATGGCATGGGCATGGAAGACATGTATGCCGGAGGCATGGACAGCGGTATGGATACCGGTATGGCCGATATGTACGCTGGCGGCACGGGTGGTGTGGCCGACGTTGATCCGGCGGATAATCGATACGTCGATACCTTGAACCAGCCGATTACGGGTGCCGCACTTCGTGGTGCTTTGTCGAGCAATTCGCCAACGGATGCAAACTTGGCGGTAGCCAAACGCGTTCCGGTAATGATGAGACTGAAAATGGACCAGCGTGCGGTACCACTACTCATCGCTCAATGTGGAAATGCTCCGCTCATGATTGATGTTCAGCAAGTCCGCGTCTTGCCCAAAGGAAGCACTGGAGCAACCGAAATGGGAATGGAAAGTGGTTATGGAAGCGACATGGGCATGGGCATGGGCATGGGAGCCGATATGGGGGGCATGGGGAGTGGTTACGGAGCAGGCATGGCAGCAGTTACTGAGCCAAGGGATGAGTTCCCCTTGGACATGACGGTCGAGGTTTATGGTCTGATGTATTTCTATAATCCGCCTCAGGAAGAAAAACTGGGTGTCGAGCAGATAACAGCAGATACCGTGATCGATGGCGAGTCCATGCGTGAAGGTGCTGACGCTGAGGAAGCTGTTGTTGTGCCACAAGTCATTGAGGCGCCGGCTGACGAAGCATTGCCCGCACCGAACGTTGATTCCGCGACAGGCACAGCACCCGCTGCGGATGCAAACGTCGCCCCAGGGACTGATCCTGCTGTAGGCGTTCCACCAGCAGCCGCAACGCCGCCAGCGGCACCTCCACCTGCCACACCGCCGCCTGCGGGGCCACCTACGGCGGCTATCGCTCCCGCAGTGGGATCGCCAGTACTCGCCAACTAAATACACGTTCGTTGCTGGCGTGGCGTGGTTGAATTCAGCTCCGCCAAGTCCAGTGACGGCAAAATAACATAAGAACACTCACTTTTCGCTCCCGACAGACTGAGGGACAGGTAACGATGGACGCTGACAAAATCAAAAACTTTTTCATCTTTCATATCGAAAAGATGGTGGTCGTTGTCGTTATCGGATTGTCGGGATTTTTGGTTTACAGCGGATTGGGCAAGCCACTCATTCTAGAGAAAAACCAACCCGAAAAACTGACCGAAGAAGCGAAGCAGGTCCGTGCATCCATCGACGATGACCACAACCAAATGGTTCTGGAAAATCGTGAACCGCCATTCGATATACTCGCGCGGACCAATCGCAGCACGACGGCCGTTGACGAAAGCCCCTACAAGTGGCCTTACATTTGGGAACCCAAAAACATTGACGGCTCGGTTCGAAGACAAGACCCCGTCTTTGTTGCGCCACGTGATCTGTATGTCAAAGGGGTCATTGGCACGATTGCGGTGCGCAGCAATAGCGGTGACTATTCGATCAAAAACCTAGAGGCAGCTGATGCTGTCGAAGTTGTTGAGAAGAAGGTCGTTAAGAAAAAGAAGAAACGCCGAGCTAGCATGGAGGATATGTATGGCGAAATGGAAATGGGCATGGGAATGGATATGGGAATGGAAGACATGTACAACCAGGAGATGATGGGTGGCAGTATGGCCGGCCCCACGACGGCCGGTCGAACTCTTGATCCGAAATTCGATTTTGGTGGCTTACGCCCAACCGCGACAGCAAAAGGCCAGAAGCCGGTCCCAGAAGTTGCTTGGTTCATTGCTGGAACCGCAGTCATGCCTCACAAGGAAATGTTCGAGGCCTTTGAGTTTGCGCTTAAAGACGCTGATGGGTACCTGCCTACACGCGATATACCGCTCTACTACAATTTGGAACTGCAGCGAGCGGATGTGACTGATCGCGGCGTTGATACCCTTCAGGATGCGGATTGGGTAAACCGCGGCAATCGTGAGATTTTCACATATCTAGCCAAAGACTATTGGGCAGGCGTTTCTAAGGAGTTGGTTCCCGGCGAGTATCGTGACCCCGCGTTGACAAGCTACATTCCACCTTTTTTGCTGGACGATTATTCCACCTTTACCTTGCACCCGCTCGTGCCCCTCACGGTCAAAAAAGAGACGACCGGGGCAGCAGAGGATCTCAGCAACTTGCCCGAGGCCCAAGCAGTCATTCCTGGCGAAGAACGTCCAGAAGCAGTGTTTGCGCTCCCTGGAGGCGGCAATCCGTACCAAAGTATGCCTGAGTATGGAATGGACCCAATGTTGCAGCAAATGATGCAAGGGATGAGCATGAACTACGGCATGGGCATGTCCAATCAGAAGCCGGTCGAGTACAAACTGATTCGATTCTACGATTTCTTCAATGGACGTGACAAAACGACACCTCGACCGGGGCGAAAGTATGTGTATCGAATTCGTGTGGGATTGATAGATCCCAACTTTCCTGTCAGCCCCGTAATGCAACCGCGGTCGAGCACGCTCAGCAAAGAAGTCTACGATCGGGTCGCAGACCTGTTGATCACCGCTGATAAACAACGCGGGGATCGGCTCAAGGGACGGTTGTTCCAGCGGTGGACCGATTGGAGCCAGCTAAGTGAGGCGGTTTCGCTGCCAAACCCGAGCGAGTTTTTTGTTGGACCAGTCAAAGCACCTGCGGCTAAGCCGATAAAGATTGGTAACCGTGACATTCCTTACTCGCGCGACGACGCCACCGCAAAGCTGGTCACATCCCAGTTTGACCTGAGTCTCAAAGCACGCATCCCTTTGGTGATGGATATCACCGACGGTACGGTACTCAGCGCCAAAGGAACGGCAGACTTGGTTGATCCCATTACCTTGGAAATCAAGAAACTACCAGACGCCGAGATCAAGTCGCAAGCAACCGTCGTCGATCTTGAAGGTGGCCAGCCATTAGAAATCACTGCAGAAGAAAATATGACTGTTCCAGCAATGATTCTATTGTTCGACGACTCAGGCGAATTGATCGTTTCTGACGAAGTATCCGACCAAGAGTTCTATCGCGTTTATTCGTATGCCGAAGAGAAAGGCGAATAACGTAAAAACGGCGGTTAATGGATCGTCGTTTTAGTCGGCGAGAGTTACGTGTTAGCAACTCGGAGACGAACCCTTGACCACACCAGCGGAAATCGCGTTTGCTAACGCTGGTAGATCGGCAGGTAATGATAGCGTACGCTTAGTGAAAGGATCGCTAAGCACGTTGAGTAGACGGCACCGACGTTCCGTTCCTCGCCGCCCCGGGCTAACCATGATCCGTCGCCGCCTTGTTCCCCGAGCAAAAGTTCTCGCGTAATTTTTTCTGCAGTCTCAGCGTACTCGCCGCTTGCTTGATGCATTCCTTGCGAATAATAGTAAATTCCGTAGTAGAAGAATCGCTCGCTCAGCTTGGGCGGATGCTCTAACAACCACTTCGCTGCCGATATCACCAACGGCGATTCATACTGACCGCATACCTGCATCGCCAGCAATCCGGCCGCTGTCATCGTGAAGGATGGGTGATGTGATCCAGGTGTGTAGCTGAATCCACTGATTGGTACCTCGCCGCTTTGTGCTTGCGGGTTAGGCGCCGCGAACGAGTTTCTTAAGTATTCAATTGCCGCTTCGATTGCTTCGCTTGGCACATCCAGGCCATCGTTTTTTGCCGAACGCAATGCCATCAGTTGCCACACGCTGACTGATAGATCACTGTCGCGGCTGGTCGGTGTATACCGCCATCCGCCTTCGAGTTTGCTCGGTTTGGCAATGGCTTGCGAAGCCAAGATAACTTCGATCGCACGAATCAACGAGTCGTGAATCTTGACGTTTTGCTCCGGCGTTGCGCCCATGCCAAGCATTTCGGTAAGCATCAGCGTCGTGATGCCGTGGCCGTACATCCGCGAGCCATCGCTATCACCGAAGTACCCCTGCTGGTTCTGGTTATTATCACGAACGACATAATCCAGTGCTTTCCGCATCGCCTTACCAGTTGGCGATTCTTGAATCGGCTCACTGCCGATCGATGCCATCGCCATAACGGACATAGCGGTCATCGCGATGGCGTGACCACGATCGGCGATAGATCCGTCGTCGGACTGTGCGCCACACAAAAACTTGACGCCTCGCTGGACGGCACGATCGACGTCATCGTCCAGGTAAAGTGATTCAATTCGTTCTTGGGCAAATGACAAACGAGTACGTTGCGCGGCGACGAGCGCCGCCAATGCGTTTGCAGTCAACCATTGTCGACGGTTCAAGTTCATTTCTTTGCTGCCTTTTCCGCAATAGCACGGAAGTATGCTTCGATCTCGCGACGATATCCCGAGGGCAAATTAGCCGCTCGATCTTCCACAGCATCATCGGTCCGTCGCTCACGCAAGCGTCCCCAGTCATCACCAACGCGAACAACCCCCGTCGTATCAACATCTCCACCGCGCGGCATATTTCCCCCAGCCGATTGGGTCCCCGGTTCTGCCGGTTCACCCATCTCATCGGACGCTTCGCCTTCACCTTCTCCAGGCGATTGAGGGCTCGCTTGTGCTTGCCGTTGCTTCGCTGCTTGTTGAGCTTGGGACTGTGCTGCGTCAGCCAATGTCTGTGACGCTTGGCCCGCAGTTTGCGGCGACGATCCCGGCTGCTTTTGCCCGGGCTGCTGTTCACCTGATGGTTGTGAAGCTGCGGATTCAGCCGACGAGTTTAACGACTGATCCAGTTCGTCCAGTGTGCGAGCCAATTTCTGTGGTGTTGTCGGTTCGCCACCAGCGGGCTCAGATGTTTCTGAAGCGGCTTGACTCTTCGGTGCCTGTTTGGCGACTAGTTCTGCAACCTTCGCCGCTTGTTGTGCCAGTTCCGCGTGAGCTTTGGCAAGTTGTCCACTTGCTTGGGATGATTGAGTTGGCGCATCTGCTATTTCGCTGAGAGACTGTTTCGCCTCGTCAAGCGTTTCCGAGGCAGTGCGTCCAACTTCAGCGGCTGCGCGATCCAGTTCTTCGGCGGCGGCGCTCTGGCCCAAGCGTTCTTGATGTCGTGCTGCTCTCGCAAGCATTTCCGCGGCCAGTTTGACTTCCTCATTCAAGTGTTGTTGGCGGTTGGAGAGACTATTCGCGGTGTCTTCGGGAACTCGCAACGAATCATCGATCTGCGATTGCTGCTGCAGTTCGTCGAGCTCCTGGTTGATGTTATTGAGTTCTTGGGCAGCCTGGCGACTGAGCTTCTCGGTCAACTCCATCGTCGGTCGCGGCGCGTCGTCCCACGGTTGCAGCGAAAGCTTACGAATCTCACTGGCGCGATTTTCGGCTATTTTGCGTTGTTGTTCAGCGAATTCCCTTGATGTGTTTCCTTGTTCAGCAGCATGCTTTGCTGATTCGGCACGTTCTTGCTCTTTCGCGATCTGTTGCTTGAGCGATTCGTTTTCCGGCTGTTTCTTTAATTGATCGGTTAGCCGCTTAACGGACTCTTGATGTCGTTTTTGCAAATTTTCCGAATTCCGAACTCGACTTTTTGCTTGGTCCTCCGCTTGTTTCCAGAGATTTTTCACCTGCTCTTCATCGCGAGCTCGCTGGTCTCTGGTGGATTTCTCGATGCTCTCGGCTTGGCTCGCTGCATTGCGTTGTTGCTTTTTGTCTTCCTCGGTTGACCGTTCGGCTTCTTGCTTGGCTCGCTCGCTGAGCTTATCAGTCCATTCCTTTGCCGACTTCACTGCACCAGCAAGTTCCTGAGACGCTTGTTTGAACTCATCGAGCGGTGCATTGGAATCGACTCGCTGAGCCTCGTTAGCGGCATTACGCAGTTTCTCCCGTGTCTCTCGCAGTTCGTCGGTCTCCTCTCGCGGCTTGTTCCAACCAAGCGCGCGTTCGGTGGCATTGAGCAAAGCTTGATCTACATTCGACGCGCGCTTTGCGGCAGCGCGTAACTGTGCCTGCATCTGCTGTTTCTGTTCATCAAACGTCGCGTCCGAACGTTCGATTTCACTCTGCAGCGACCGTTCGTCCTGGACCGCTTGCTCCAGGACTCGCTGGGCCATCTCGGCCGATTGGTCCGCGATCTTTTCCAGTTCATCTTGCATCGGTTCATTACGATTGAGTTCTCGTTCCAATGCTTCGAGCATCTTTTGCGGATCGCTCTGGGTACGTTCGGCCATCTTCGCTGTATCGTCATAACGCTGTTGCAGAGCATCATCGATTCCAAGTTCGTGTTCGGCTTGGCGTAAATCATCTCGCGATTCACTGATGTCCTTGCCTTGGGCAGCGTTTTCGAAATGCTCTGCCGTTTGTTCCAATTTTTCTTTCATTGCGGCGAGAGCTGCTTGCGTTTTCTCTAGCTCCTCCGCTCGTATGGAATCATTCGTCGCCGCTGCGGCTCGTTCCATCGCCTGATTGGTTTCTTGCGCGGCTTGGTTCAATTGTGTTGCGGCAGCATCCGCATCACGAGCCAGTTCGCGTTGTTCAGCATCCAAAAAATCGCTGTTGTTTGCCAAGTCAACAAGTGCCTGGATCGTATCGCGAGTGGCCTGCTCGGCATCCTGCTGCAATTCTTGGGCGGTCTGCTGGGTCGGCTTACTCGAATCCTCTCGCTGCTCAATTTGCTTCTCGGCCTGTTCTGCGAGTTTGGCTGCTTTGCGAGCTTGCTCAGGCAACGACAGTACATATTTTTCAAGTGTCGCGCGTGCTTCTCGAGCAATTGGCTCGAGTCTCACAATGGCTGCCTCGAGCAATTCACTGTTTTCTTGAAGCGGCAAAATCACGGGCACAGGCGGTTCGTTCTTGTAGCGGCGACTGCCGAGTTGGTTTGCGATCCGATTGGCCGGTTCGTTGTAGCGTAGTGTTGCAAAGGGCTCAATTTGTTGCCAAGCAACGCCGGCATTCTGCATCGTTTGGTCGGATGCTTCCAACAAAGCTTGTACAATCTCGAAACGCAGTGGATCAACAAAACGGCTGGTCGCATCTTCCTGCGGTCGCTGTTGCGAAGCAAGCAATTCGATCATTTGACGCTCGCTTTGACGCAACCAATGCATTACTTCCAATCGAGCCAAGGCTTGACCGATTGCCCGATGCACTGTTTCGGTGTCTTCATCCTTATACGGCTTGAAGCCATCTTTCGTCACGTTCTCAATAGCGCGCTTTGCTAACGTCAGGTCCGCAGCATAGCGGAGGTCCGAGAAGACACGAGTTCGCTGTAACGAATCGTCACCAGATAAACGATCCAGTAAACCGGCCGTCGCTATGCTCCGTCGGAGCTCGTTTTCAGCCGCTTGTCGACGCGACTTAGAGATCTTCTCGCTGTCACTTTCACGCTCAGTGGACTGCAACAATTTGCTACTGTCACTGCCAAGTCGTCGCAGTTGTTCGATGTGCGCTGCGTGCGTCAGGATCGTCTGTTGCGGGAATCGTTTGGCAGTATCACGCAGTGTTCCCGCGACGTTCTGGTCAAACAAACTGTACCCAATCCGCGACCTCAATTCATTTTGAAAATCACGCATTGTTGACCGTGCATTGTCTTCGCCCGGAAACTCGTCGATTGCCAATTCCAATCGCGAATCCCAAGTGTTGGACCACTCAATCCAGCGATTGAATTGTTGATTTGTCGAGTCGGGAAGTGACGCCGCGTGCTGTCCCATCAACTGATTGATGTCGCGAGTTCGCTGCAAGGCGATGCTAATGTATCGTGGCCAACGATCATCGGGTATATCGTTTTCAGCATCGATAAGCGGGTCGAGGCTCGCAACGAGCGAGTACGCATCACTGGCAACACCGAGCAATACCTCTTGAGACAGCAATGACTTGGCGTATTGATCAGTCATCGTTGTGAGCGATTCCAGCTCCCGCGATTCGCGTACAAAATCCTTCCAATCCAGCGGCACGACTTTCTCGTCGATAGCAATGGATGCCTCCGCGACCTTCATCGCAATCATCAGCCGTCGATCAAGATCATCAATTGCGCGACCAACGCGTTCAAGCATGTCCGCATCACTGGACTGCTTCGCTTTGCCGAGAAGTCTGACCAACGAGCGGCGCAGGTCCGCCGCATTGGTCCGCAGAGCGGGGACCTGCTCATTCAACAACACAAAGTAACTCTGGGGCGGCGAATCTTTGCTTTCGGTTGCGAGTTGTGGTATCGGCTTTACGGACTGCAGCCACTGGGACAAAAGCGTCACGAAGTCCGCCAATACATGCAAATCGTCGTGTCGATCGCTGGCAAATCCCTCGTCCGTTACGAGTAATTCCAGCAACCGAGTCTCGCCGGAATGTCCGCGTCGATCGGTCACCACCACGCGCGTCCGGATCAGGTCACCTGGAGAAAGGGACGTCAACGACGCCGGATTCTTGCTCCTCTTCTCCGGTGCAGCATCAGCGATCGACGTCAAATCCCACTTCCACGCAGCATCCAATTCTTTTGCCGGTGTCTCGATCGCGACGGGCTGTACGAACCAATCACTGCCGTTCACTTGAAACAATTGTCGTGCTTCATCCAGCGGCAGATCGTCATGTGCCGATACGGCGAGGTCGACAATATCCAGTGGCGAAACCAACTGGGTCTGTGGCAACTCCTCCGCCCAGCGAACGACTGGGGGTGAGTCGGTGATGGGAGTGATGGAGTACCGTGAACTAAACGGATTGTTGAGCCCGCTGCTGCGGCTCACACTATCAACGTTGTAGGTGGCTGGCGAACGAATCGGGAGCTCTGTCTTGAATCGGGTACGTTCTTCATCATCGGGTATTAAGTTCACTTCGTATCGACCGCCATCGAATCGCATCAAGGCCTCGGTAACTTGTTGGTCAAATACGACGGTCACTTCAGCGACTGTTCCGGTGATCGCCCGCAGGTCGCCATGTTCAGCGGTAAAAACTTCGTCTTCCAACTGAGTGTATTCGGGAAAACGATAACGAATCTCGAACGACGTCGCGTGCGGCCGAGAGCGAGGTGTCAATCGTTCCCATAGCGTGATGCAGTCGCCGCCGCGAATCCGATAGCTGACCGGCGATGTGCCAATCGGCAGGTTCGCTGAGTATTCCTCCGCACCGCGCCTAGTCATGACCGCTTCACCCCGCTGGCCATCGTCACTGGCCCATTGCAAGGTAACTCGCTCTACTTCATCGCCACTGGTCCTGACCACGACCCCCACTGCGTCACCCTGGGCAACATCGCGTGAGGCTGGTGTTGGTGCAATGATCTCAATGTTCGTTCGAGACACACGTTGGATTGGAATCCCCGGCAAGGCGGCTCGCGCCATTCGCTGTCCCAGTTGAACGGCTGGTAAGAACGCGAATCCAATGACGAGCACAACCAAAACACCGGCAATCGCAAACCAGCGATGTAACAGACCCACCGGTAACAAACTGCGTGGATCGAGTGAAGCAACTTGATGAGCGACGGTACGTTTGAGTCGTTCCAGAAAGAACGGTGAACCGTTGACATCGTGTGGGTCAGCCAATTCCACGGCCGAAAGCAAATCCTCTCGTAACCGAGGATCGACACTCTCGATCTGTCGGGCCAAAGTTCGCGGATCGGTTTGAGAATACTCTCGCAACCCGTACCACCATGCGGCGAGACCTGTTACAGCGTAACCACAAAGGCTGAGTGAAAAACGCACGGGCTCTGGCAAAAACCACAGGTAATCGCACAACATGATGATGAACATCGCGACGATGAATACTGTCAACGCAGCCAACGCAGCGCGTCCGGCGAGCAGTCGCCAGCGACGACGCGAGAACGATAACAATCGTCGCGATATGACAGCATCGAAATCGACCTTTTGCGGTGTGGTTGTGGAGCCAGTTGTCGACATTTTCTTACACCAATCCCGCGCGTTTACGTAACACCCACTCGATCGCTAACAGCACAATCACCGCCCAAAACCAATAGAACGATTGCCAAACTACAATGTCCGTTTCGACAATGGCACCGTTGGACAGCGGTTTGATTTTTTCCAACAGACCGGCCGCGTCGGACTCGTGAAAATACTCGCCCTTGGTTGCCGCAGCAATTTCTTCCAAGCTGCTTCGATCCAAGCTCACTCGACGAAACTCCAGCGAATCGCGGGAGCCGACCCAGATGGGCGTCGATGCAGAAAGTGCTGATGCATCGTATCCACTGGCCTGCACACGCACCTCATAATGCCCACTGGTCAGGGGCGGTGTTTGTGCTTGGTAAGTGCCTCGCGCAGGATCTTCGCTAGAAAGTGGTACGGTCGCCACGCGTTGTCCGTTCTGCATCAAAATTGCATCGACGGTCGCGTCCCCCACCGGGCTACCTGCGGCATCATGCAGTCTCACACGAATGGTTGCGGAATCACCTATTTCGTACTCCACACGATCAGTGCCGATGGAGGCGTATTGGTCACTAACGCTGTACGGCGGCTGCATCGCTGCGGATAACAACTGGTTCCAAAACCGAGAATGAAATCGATCGGCCACCTTGTAACGCCAACGCCAAGTTTGGTCACTTGCCAGATAAAACACGCGACCAGCGCCAAACATTCGCGTTATCAACCACGGTGTGGCTCCGCCCGACTTTGTCAACGCGCTGGCCCACACTTCCGCCCCAGGTTGTTCAATCACAGCGGCGACGCTGCTGGGAGGCGGAAGTACCTGCCACAACGCATTTTCTTCTGCTGGCATTCCCACCAGACTCAACGTGGTGTGGCTCGAACCGATCGCCGTCGGTTCCAGCGACTTGATGTCTTGTCGCTGTTGGCTTGCGGTAAACTGCACGGGTATCAAATCTGCCAGCGTTCCTTCGGTAAGTTGACGCACTCGCTCGTAGCGACCATCGACAACAATCAAGCCGCCGCCGCGGGTCACGAATTCACGCAAGTGCAATCCGTCGATTTCACTGAACTGTTCTGGCGGCACTTCACCCAAAATAACTGCGTCGTAGCGCATGATCGCTTCGACAGAGTTAGGCAATTGGCCTGGCTCATCGCCGCGAATGACTCGAGGCATATCCGTGCCGGGTCCGAATAAAACCGTATCGACTTTCCATGCCGGATCACGCTCGAAAAGGTTGCGAATGTAACGCACTTCCCAGCGGCTTGAACCGTCCAGTATCAGCAATCGTCGATCGCGCGTCGTCGCAGCGACACGAAAATCCAAATCATTGTTTTCAAGCGTTGCGTCCTGGTCGATCTCTTCGACCATTGCTCGCAAATCTAAAACAACGGTGCCCCGTTGTATCCCATGCCCTGAAGCGTTTTGGATCGATTCGACAAGTGACTTGACATCGAACTGGAACGGCACACGCAATTCGCCGGTGTCATCGGAGCCCGAGTTGGCGGATAAAGTTTGTTGCCATACGATCTCGTTGCCCGATTCAATTCTCAACGTTATCGGCTGGTTCGTTCCCGTTCGTTTTACAAGCATGCTGCCGGCCAAACGACCGTCTGAGGCGACGCTTTCGGGTCGCTGGATATCAATAATCCCGACGTCCGCTCGCTCGTCCGAGGAACCGAAGCCGATCGTATGCACCGCGACTCCACGAGAGGCTAACGTCGCAGCGATCTCGGCGGCTGAGTCACCTGCGTTGTCGCGACCGTCGCTCATCAATACAACAGCGCTGCGACTAGCGAGTTCATCCTCGCCGCGTTTGGTTTGGTTGGTAAGTTGATCACGCGGAGTGATTGCCAATCCACTGGCCAGACTAGTTAGCTTCCCGGTCGCCGTGAGTGCAGCGATGGCGGTTGTCGCTAGCGGTTCCTCAGCCGCAAGTGCTGCGTCGTGCGAGGACCAAACCAAAGTAGGCGCGCCTGCTGAAAATTGCACCACGTCAACATTGTGTGTCTGGGACAATGCATCCAGCCACCCTGCATCGTCGCCGGCACCGATCAGCAGCCGAGAAGCTCGCTCCAGTCGCGATTCACTCGCGCCTCCTTGGCCCGAATCAGTAAGCGACATACTTTCGGAAGTGTCGACAGCAAACACGACTCGCCCCAGAGTTCCAACGACTTGACGCTTATGCCATATCGGTCCGGCAAGAATAAAAATCACCGCAGCGACTGCTGCACCGCGTAACGCCGGAAGCAAATTGTTGTACGGAAAGCCTAACGTTTTGGTCTCGCGCAGATAAAACCACACAACCCCCAACGCTACCAACAATCCCAGTGTGAGTACCACCCACACCGGCAAGTCACCTGAGAAGCGAAGTGATGCCATCATCATCGCAACACTCCAGCAGCTTGAATCGTTTTTGGCTTCACAGTTGCCAAGCGTCGTTGCTGTAGAAACAACTCTCCCAGCATCGCAAATAAGAGTGCCGCTAGCACCCAACGCCAAACTTCTCGCCCAAAACGATCGACACGATCATCGTTTACGAGTGAATCGCCATCGGTATGCAGTGTTGCACCTAGACGTTTTGCCAGTGCGTCGGTTCGCTCGCTCCCAGCAGCCCGCAATAAGGATTCGTCGGAGTCCACTTCGGCAACTCGTAATGTCGTTGCTACTGACGATGTTCCCGTCGTATCTTTGGTTGTTCTTCGAAACAGGTACTCGCCAACACCTTGGTTCGCAGCAGCAACCAAACGTTTCCGATTGTTTTCTCCAGGAACTTGCACCACTTGAACTTCAATTTCTTTCGCCAGGGGCGGCTCAACAGTGTAAGTCGCGTTGTCGATCAACTCTCCAAACTCGTCAACCGCGATGTTAAGCGTGTCGCCCACGCGAACGTTTGCACTGCGGCCCACAGACGCCAAGTCAATGAGCAGTTGTTGCATCAGCGGTAAAAAAACTGGTCGCAAGGGTAACGTCGTCCACTCACCATCACAAGAAAAACCAAACTGGACCACTCGCCCCTCACCCCAATCGGTCATGATTGCCAGCGGTTCACCCTGCGCGGTTTGCAATAACGTCGTCGCTAACGATGACGGCTTGTCGGTCTGAGCAGCTTGCTTGCTGGGAATCTTAAGCTCGCGAAAAGCGTAAATATCGACTTCATCCATCGCTGAATCGCTAGCCGGGAAAACACTCGACCATGTTGCAAACTGCTTATTCAATTGTGGCTTCTTTGCGCCAGCTGTATCGCGATCGAGCGGATTGCCCAGCACATTGCCGAGTTGACTAGGCAAGTGATATTCAGTGTTTCCAGCGGTCCATGGGGCGTTGTAGTCCGCCGCGTTCAATAAGTCGCCATCAAACACGACTAAAGCGCCGCCAGCGACGACATAATTTGCTAACAGGCTTTTCAATGGTTCATCGATTTCGGGAACGTTTGCCAGCACGATCGCATCTGCTGGAGACTTCCGCAACTCTTCGTCGATTTTCTTAGCCGTGTTTTTGTCACTGCCCTTGATCGTGCGACTGCGAACCGCGTCGGGCAGCGACGAGGCACCAAATCCAAACGGACTCAGTGCGATTGCTAGGAAGTCGGTTTCCCCTTCGAGCGGCTCGCGGCTAGGTTCACCATCGACCAGCAGTACTTCGACTCCGTCAATTACGGTAACGGCGAGTTGCCGTTGGTTGTCCGCGACAAGTGAATCCGGCCACTCGACGGAAACTCGCACGGTATGTAGGCCGGAAGTCTCGAAAGTGAACGACAGCTTCGCAACGCTTGTCGCCCGAGGTTGCACAGCAATTCGTTGGGATTCAATTTCTCTACCATCGACCCACCATTTGACACTGACATCGTTACCATGACGATCGGTATCGTTGCGAACTCGCGCCGCCAGTCTTAGCAATCGTTTCGTGACAGCCACTTGCGAATCGAGAGTGATACTGTCAACAAACAAGTTGTCGATCGATTCATCGTGATCGCCAACGTCAAGAATTTTCACCGTAGGTGGCGGGTCCATTGCAGCAAACGTTCGTTGCAGCGGTACCAAGCCATCGAGAACCGCATCATTGACGTCGCGACTGCGTAAATCAGAAACCAGGATCACGCGTCGCTGCAAATGCGATGCTTCAGTGAGCGCCGCAGCGGCTGATCTTGCCAGCACATCCAAGTCTCCTGAATTTGCTGTCGGTGTCATTTCTGCTACTTGCCGAAGTGCTTCGTCGCGTCCCATGGTCGAAGCTGGCTGCGACGCACCGCTGCTACGGAGCAATATCACTTCGTCTTGCCGCTTTATTCGCTCTAGATATGCTTTCGCCGCCAAGGTCGCTCGCTGCATTGCTGTCTGACCCGACTCGTCTGTCGCACTCATACTTCGGCTGTCGTCGATTGCCAAGACCACGGTCTGGGGTGCATCACCGGCGAGTGCCTGAAACCCAGTTAATACCGGTCGGGCCAACGCACATGCTAACAGGATGGGGATCGCGCACCGCAGCAACAGCAGTAAAATCTCAGTCAATTGCAGCCGACGACGATTCGTTCGCACGACGGCATCGAGCAAGTGCATCGCGCCCCAGGGAACCGTCTTAAAGCGGCTGCGAAAAAGCAAATGAATCGCCAGCGGAACAACAAACGCTAACGCTCCGAGAGCCAACACGCCATTGAGAAACGTCATGATACGCGTTTCCGATAGGACAAGTACTCCGCGAGCGCATCGGCGAACGGACGATCGGTTGTCAAGCGTACGAAATCAACTCGATGTCGTCGGCACGCTTGACGCAGCGCAGCATCATGCTCGGCCAACCGATTCAAGTAGGCGTCGCGAAGCGCTTTCGCATCGACCGTTTGCTCATGGGCAACATCTTCTAAGTTCAAGAATTGGATACGTCCTGAGAAGGGGAAATCAACTTCATCGGGGTCCAAAATTTGAAAGAAAATGACTTCGTGGTGTTGCGCGCGGAAGTGAGCGAGCGCCTTGGCGATTGCATCAACGTCTCCCATCGAGTCGGAAATGATCACCAGTAACCCGCGGCGATGCAGTTTTGCGGCCAACTGATGAAAGACACCGCCAAGGTCCGTTTCACGCTTGGTGACTTCACCACAAAGGGCCTTCAATATTTCACGCAAATAGCTGGCCCGACTTCTAGGCGGCAAATGGTCGCGTGGCGCATCATCAAACGTTACGAGACCCACAGAATCTTGCTGGCCGAGCATCAAGTAGGCCAACGACGCCGCCAATCGAACCGCGTAGTCATACTTGGTTAGTCCGCCGCTACGATCTCCGCTGTACGCCATTGAACCACTGCGATCAACGACGAGTGTGCATCGCAGATTCGTTTCTTCTTCGAACTCGCGAATGAACAATTTGTCACTTTTGCCATAGACTTTCCAATCGATCGATCTCAGTTCATCGCCGCGCACATAGGGGCGGTGTTCCTTGAACTCGACACTAAATCCCTTGTGTGGGGAACGGTGACGGCCCGAACAGAATCCTTCGACGACTTCACGCGCGAGTGCCTGTAGCTTCGCCACCCGTGACAGATCGGTGGGTGTAACAAGATCGAGAATCCGCATGTGTGAAACTGGAATGGTTGTGATTTGAAGGATTGACCAGCGAGTCTGTGGTGTCGACAGACTTCTCGGCAGGCGTTTCCTGCGGGAGCGGCAAGGTGGTATTGTTGGTGGGTAGTTGACCAGTATATCCGCTTTCGCTTCCGCCTTCATCCTTATGTTTCATCGAAAAATCAGGATTGCGGCTGACTTGCACCCAGGATAAATCTCATGTCGTTTGCCGTTCGTTTCCTACTTTTCATTGGACAAATTCTCGGTTTCACGATCTCGACGCTGGTGTTCGCACAGGACGAACTGGCAACGACCATCGAATTGCTGGTTGACCAAGCAATCGATCAGGGTCAATTGCCGGGAGCCGTGGTAATGATCGGACACGGTGATGATGTGGTGCTGAACAAAGCCTACGGCTTTTGTACGATGAAACCAGAACTGATTCCCATGACGGTGGATACCGTATTTGATTTGGCTTCGTTGACTAAGCCAATCGCGACAGCAACCAGCGTGATGATACTTGCCCAACGAGGGGCGGTCGATTTGCAGGAGCCTGTGGCTAAGCACTTGCCCGCGTTTGCCAATCACGGCAAAGAGCTGATTACGTTCGAGCAACTTCTGTTGCACACCGGTGGTTTGATTCCTGATAATCCGATGTCGGATTACGACGGCACACCCAAGGAGTCGATCGACCGGCTTATGAATCTTGACCTGAACTACTCGCCAGGGACCAAATTTCGATACTCCGACGTCGGTTTCCAAATTCTCGGTGAATGGGTTCGCGTCAAGACCGGTCGAGGCATTGATGTGTTCTCTCACGATGAGATCTTTGGTCCGTTAGGGATGAAAGAAACGATGTTCACGCCCAGCGAGTCGCTGCGAGCCAGATCAGCGCCGACCGAGATGCGCGATGGACGCTGGATGCTAGGCGATGTTCATGATCCTCGCGCGTTTGCACTTGGCGGCGTCGCCGGACACGCGGGACTATTCAGCACCGCGAGCGACTTGGCGATTTACTGTCGGATGATGCTCGGTCAAGGAACGCTTGCGGACAGAAGTGTTCTCGATCGGGTAACTTGGCAACGAATGACATCGGGTCATGAGGTTCCCGGAGGAATTCGCGGTCTGGGGTGGGACAAACAATCCGGCTTCTCATCCAACCGCGGCAAATCGATGACCGATTCGGCGTTCGGTCACGGTGGATTCACTGGAACCGCACTGTGGATCGATCCGGATTTGCAGTTGTACGTCATCTTTCTCAGCAACCGCTTGCACCCCAGTGGTCAGGGCAGCGTCAATAAATTGGCCGGCGAAATTGGAAACGCAGCGGCTCTGTGGGTGCAACAACAGGACTCTGCGACTCAGCCAGCGCCGGGGACGACGGAGCCCTCGAACAATTGAGTCATCCTGCGATACCAAGTGCTTTGGAAACGCTCATGGGGATCGTAGTGTCGCTTGCAACGCAAAAACTCGGGCATCTCGGGATACGCCGCCAACACCTGTTCGCGTGTCGCATAAGCATGGTAGGTCAAATAGAACAAACCGCCCATTGATAAAGCGAGATCGAACATCGCCCGAAACGTGGTGGCGGTTCGCTCGCGACCCGACTCGGTTTCGGGCGTGAGCAGATTGAAAATCACACAGGCATAGTCTTTTTTCGCCCATCGCAGGAAAGATTCGTCATCACGACGAATCAATCGCACGGTGCCGTAGGTGAGCGGCGATTGGTGTCGACGTAGAACGACAGACGCCTGCTCAAGAAATACACTTAGCTGTTCGCGGGGCACATATAGCTCCGAGATCACTTCGGTACCCTGAGATTCCGGCGGCAAGTCCGTGAGGGTATCGTGGTAGCGCGGCACATACGTGCTCAATTGGTGTGTATCAGAATCATAAAACTGGCCATCAGTCGACATATAGAATTCCACGTAACGGCGGTACGCTTCGGTTCGCTGCGTGCGAGCCAACCGGAGCAGGGCGAGCCACTTATCTTCTGAAAAGTAAATTTGGCTCTCCGGAATCTCAACATCATCGGCGACCGTTCGGTAGCGAGAGAAAATGCCACGATAGAGAAAATCATCGGACTCCTGATCGATCGCAAACTGGAAGTCACCGTACAGCGTGCCGTTTTCAATCGCGGATTCAAATCGGCTTAGAATTTGATCCGCGGTTTCGATACTCACACAGCGTTGGACGCGCCGTCGACGCGCAAGTCGAACCGTCACGTCGGCGACGATACCGAATAGCCCATAGCCTCCGACGACAAGGCGAAACAGTTCCCTGTTATCATCGCGCGAACAGCTGAGGAGATCACCACGATGGTCGATCAACGTGAACGACTCGACATCGTCAACAAACGGCTTCATATCGAGGCCGCGTCCATGAATGTTCGCCGACAACGAGCCTCCCAGGGTCAAGTCCGACGCGCCCGTCTGTTTCTGTCGAATGCCCCACTGAGTCGGAGAAGACGTGTTTCGATCGCGAATTTCCTTGATCAATGCTGGCCACTGGATTCCCGCATGGGCGCGCACAAGCCCACGATCGGCATCAAAGTCGGTCACCTGGCACAGTGATCGAGTGTCGATATTCAAACAATCGTGGCAAAATTGTTGACCGCCCATGGCGTGCCGCCCCCCGGCAATCGAGATCGGCAACGTCGTGTCGTAACCGATGGCTTCACGACATGCGTCAATGGAGCTCGGTGCGACGACACGGCGGACCGTGGTAGGGTTCAATCGGCTGTGAATGTCATTGAGCAGGATCGACATCGGGCATTCTTTTTAGGTGAGTATTGCGGGACGATACTCACTGGAGCCCACAACCAACGAAGGAACACTCAGGAAAAAAGGAAACCCGTTAGAATTTTGACGGTTTCTTAAGCTAACTGATTCGCTTACGGCATCCTCAGAAACCGAAATGCATTTGGCACGTACGTTGCTATTTTTTCAAGTCGACAGCAAGGACTGTCAAAAAGGCACACTCACGAAAGTGTGATTACCAAGTTTCTTGTTTCTCAATCCAGGGGAAAAAACATGCTAGCGTCACACTGGCAACCATGGTCTGAGATGAATCGTCTCAGCCGCGAGATGGATCGACTTTTTAGCCGCGGAGGGATGGGCCGCTCAACGAATGTTGGTACCTTCCCAGCGCTCAACGTCTGGCACGACGACGACCATTACTATGTCGAAGCCGAGCTTGCTGGATTTCGTTTAGATGACATCGAAATCTATGTCATAGGCAATCAGGTTACCCTCAAAGGCGAGCGGAAACAGCCGGAGCATAACGAGGGAACTTGGCACCGCCAAGAACGTTCCTACGGACGATTTGGTCGTGCATTCGAATTGCCTGGTGATATCGATTCTGAAAACGTTACAGCAGAATTCAAGAATGGAGTCCTCACCATTCAATTGCCAAAGAGCGACGCGGCAAAACCACGTCGAATCGTCGTCAACGTAAACTAGCGAGCTAATTCCGATAGGAGAAGATGCGGACGCTGGATCACTTCCATCAATACATCCGGCATTGCCGCGTTTGATACTTTGCTGCGCCGGTTTATGTAGTGGATCTTGTAAATGATCCTGCTCGTCGGATCATTAAAAAGTCTATTACATGAGGGCGCGGCTTTGCCGCCTTAAGTATTGTAAGTCTTTAGTTTATTGTGGAGTCAAATCATGAACACAGCTTTAAGTGATAAAAAAACATTGGTGAACTGAACCATGGCACCAATGGCAGTTCGATCGAACCGAATCTCACCAGTAGAACCTCAGCGAGGCCCTTGTTTTCGCCTCGCTTTGATATTTGGGAAGGTGAAGATGAACTGGTTCTCTATGGAGAATTGCCGGGAGTGGAATCAAATGACCTGGATCTGCGATTTGAGAAGCAGGTACTAACAGTTCATGGAAAAGTCAGTCGCCATGGCGATGCTGCAAAATTTCTTGCGTCGGAGTACGCGATCGGCGATTTTCACCGGGAATTTGCAATTGGCGAATCCATCAATAGCGAGGCGATTGCCGCCGAACTGAAAGACGGAATTCTCACCGTTCGGCTTCCCAAGGCCGAAGAAGCCAAGCCTCGCCGAATTGAAATCGCAAGCTGTTAGAAACGGCTAAGCAACGATGATGAATTTGAGTTGAACGTTTGGCGCGCTCGGGCAAACTGAGACCTGGACGCGCCGGTGCAGCAGGAAACTTAGTTCACTAGAAAAATTAGCTGCCTTCGCCGAGTTCAGCGCATTGTGGTTAGTCCTGTCAAAAATGCTAGTCACTGGCCATGTGCTGCGATCGCTGCTTCTGTGACGGAATGCCGCAGTCACGCTCTGCTCGTCGCAACCTATGCATTCATGTGCAGAATATGGTAGGCTTCTCGCATCGATGGCAGCAGTTCGCTGGACTAGCGAAAACACCACGCTATTCGATGAACGACGCAGGTCTGCTTATCAACTGTGTCGTTCGCGTTTCGTCAATTTAGGTCGCGTTAGGTGCAGCAAGACAACGACTCTTCAACCTCGACAGTGCCTCCAGCCGGGCGACCTAGTTTCGGCAAAGGAGCAATCGTGTTTTCTGTTTGCCTTGGGATACTCTCGGGAGTGGGTGCCTTTACGTTCGGTTATGGGCGAGGCGCCAGTTATCTCAGCAACAATCCGGAAACGTGTGTCAATTGTCACGCAATGCAGGACCACATGGATACTTGGCTTCAAAGCAGCCATCACCATGTCGCAGTGTGCAACGACTGCCACTTACCCCATGACCTTCTTGGCAAATGGGTGACGAAGGCCGACAACGGATTCTTTCATTCGCTCGCATTCACACTGGGCGACTATAATAACCCAATTCAAATCAAACCTCGCAACAAGCTCGTTACGCAAAACGCTTGTATCTCCTGTCACGAGGATTTCGTGCATCCGCTGTTGCCGAACACAAGAGGTGGCGAAATGCAATCCTGTGTGCATTGCCATGCTGACGTGGGCCACGCAGGCCGGTGACTCCGTACGTTCAGTGGCAGAGAGTTAAGAAACTGTCCGAATTTTATCCTCTTCACATTCAACAACATAACATGACTTTGACGAGAAATCGCGGTATCGGATGGCTCGCACTACTAACGGGCATGGTTGCTATGGCGACGGTGGGTGTCGTTGCGGTGCTCGTCAGTATTTTTGAGCGCAAGCAGGAAGCTCGAACTCCTTTTGTGCAGGTGGTCGATGTGAGCGAGATCAACAGCGACCCGAAGCCCTGGGGCCTGAATTTTCCGCTGCAGTACGAGGATTATCTGAAGACCGTAAATGATGACTACACGGACTTTGGTGGCAATCACGTGATGCCGCCCAGTAAGCTCGAGAAAGATCCGTGGCTGAAGCGACTGTTCGCAGGCTACGCGTTCAGTATCGATTACCGCGAAGCCCGAGGGCACGCTTACATGCTCGCAGACCAAGAGGTGACCAAGCGAATCACGGAGGTCAAGCAGTCGGGCGCTTGTTTGCATTGCCACGCTTCGGTCATCCCTACGTATCGACGCATTGGGATGCAAGAACTTGGGCAAGTCGCCAACGATGAAACACTTGGCGGATCGTGGAACCAAAAGGCTGTCATGGTTGGATTTAAAGCTGTGAGCCAAAAGAGCTATGAGGAAGTCCACGCTGAGCTGGAAAAGACCCCGGACGGAGTTTTCAAGGCAGCGCCTGGTGACCCGCACCTTGGCGAGAGCCACCCAGTCTCTTGCGTCGACTGTCACGACCCAAAGACGATGTCGATTCGAGTGACTCGGCCGGGGTTCATTCTCGGTATCGACAAACTTGCCAAGAGCGACGACCCTGTTCCACATTTGCCGAGCATACAGCAATGGCGAGACGATGGAGCCAAAGGCAACTATGACCCGAACGTTCATGCGACGCGCCAAGAACTGAGGTCATTCGTCTGTGGCCAATGCCACGTAGAGTACTACTGTTCCAGCAAGATGACGCTGACGTTTCCGTGGTCGAACGGGCTGAAGATGGAGGACCTCGAAAAAGAATGGAATGACACTGAGTTTCCTGCCGACGAGGATGGTTCGCCAATGGGCGAGTTCTTTGACTACATTCACAAGGAAACGGGCACGAAAGTCTACAAAGCCCAGCATCCCGAATTTGAGCTATGGAGCCAAGGAGTGCACGCGAGGGCTGGTGTTAGTTGCAGTGATTGCCATATGCCCTATGAAAAGCGAGGCGCCACGAAGGTGAGTAGCCACTGGGTTCGTAGTCCAATGGCGAATATCAATAAAGCATGTCAGACATGTCACAACATTCCAGAACAGGAAATTAAAGACAGAGTGGACTTGATCCAGGACCGCACTGGTGGACTGATCGATAGAGCTGCCGCTGGCATTACGGAAATGTTCGACGCAATCATGGCGGCCCAGAAAGCGGGTGCGACCGAAGAGCAACTGACACCGATTCGCGACCTGCAGCGCAAGGCCATGTGGCGTCTTGACTATATCGTCAGCGAAAACAGCAAAGGATTTCATGCGAGTCAGGAATCGGCACGCATTCTTGCTGAGTCAATTGACTACGCCCGTCAAGCGATCGCCGCATGCTACAAGATCGACGCCTCCTAGGGCGACCGACAGCAATTATTCTACCGTAGTGGGCTTCGCCAGAATTCCAACATACAAATGCTGAGGAACTTAAACAAATCGGTTGATGACTGTTACACCGGTGCCTTGATAGCGGTCCATCGCCGCCAGAGCGTCCAGGGACTCATCCAAGCTGATCGTTTTGCCGACGAGTTTTTGTGGTCGAAGTCTATCGGCGGCGATCAATGCCAGCATCGCCGGATAACGATGTGCTTGCATTCCATGACTGCCAAGGACTTCTAGTTCGTTCGCAATGACTTGGTCCATGGGGATGACTGGGTGTCGTTGTTCGGCCAACATCAACCCCACTTGAATGTGCTTGCCACGCTTGCGCAAATTGGCGATCGAATGAAAGCAAGTCGATGGGCTGCCCAGCGCGTCAATCGACAAATGGGCGCCACCGCCAGTGATCGATCGCACTCGCGAAACAACGTCTCCTTCGATACCGGCATGGACGGTTTCAGCAGCTCCTATTCGGCGCGCAAACTCAAGTTTCTCAGCACTGATGTCGATCGCAATCACGTTTGCCCCCAGTGCTACTGCAATCATGATGGCCGAGAGCCCGACGCCTCCGCAGCCGTGCACAGCGACCCATTGCCCGGCGCTAATTCTGCCCTGGTCGACGACAGCACGATATGCGGTTGCGAAACGGCAACCGAGACTGGCCGCAGTCACAAAATCAATCTCCTCGGGCAGTCGGACCAAATTTATATCGGCATGATCAATGGCAACATATTCAGCGAAGCAGCCCCAATGAGTGAACCCAGGTTGAAACTGGTGATCGCAAACTTGATGTTGTCCGCTCGAACACTGGGGACATTCGCCACATCCACAGACAAACGGAACAGTCACTCGGTCGCCAACCTTCCATCGTAAGACCTGAGTGCCACAGGACACAACGACACCAACAAGTTCATGTCCAGGGACATGAGGGAGGCGAATATCTGGATCGTGTCCCATCCAACCATGCCAATCGCTACGGCAAAGACCCGCTGCTTTGACCGCAATCACGACGCCACCGCGCGCAGGCGTCGGGTCGGGAACGCGTTCAATCGCCAGAGGCTTCGCAAACTCGTGATATACGACGGCCCTCATTTCACGTTTTGTCCTATTCGCTGCAATCAATGAGTGGTTTATCCGTGATCATCATCGCCAACCTGTGATATCGTTCCGATTGCTTTCACCACAGGACGGCTTGTGAACCACGTTCTAACGCTTGAGCCGACTTGTGTCGACATCACAGGATTCTATGTTCAAACACAGTGTTTACGGTTGATGCACAACGCACGTTACAGGACACGATTTTCCCAGCCAATTCTAAGGCAAATGCCGGATTTCTCGGGAAAAAGCGGAAGTATGAATCCAAGCTGATGCCAACGCCGGGCGGACAGGGGTGAGCATTTCGTTGGGTACCATCCTCCACGTGACAACCTGGAAATGACTCATTGACATATCGCAACGTGACGATACGTTGGTTTAATCGAGCAATGAAGACACTCCCAGGGAGCAAGTTAGTTAGTTCGAAACGATCAATGTGAAACGCCTGGCAGACGAAAATGAGCGCATGGCCATCGACCTCGTTGACAACTACATGCCGGAGTTTCGCGAATTTCATGCCGAATTTGCTCGCAATGTTCCTTTGGAAACTCTTGAGCCTGAGGCAGTGATGGCATCGCGGTTGTGTTGGTCGCGATCTTTAGAATGTTTAATTCAGTAGTTTTGTAACCAATACCTTTACGGGAGAGCCAAATTATGTTGCTCAAATATTTCTACGACAAGAAACTCGTTCATGCTTCCGGGGTGTTTACCCTTCTGTCCCTTAGCGTGTTCGCCATTGCACCCACATCCGCGCAAGAACAACCTGGACAACGTCGCGGAAAGGGTTTTGGCGGAGGCCGCGGGCCTGGATTTGGACTTGGGCCTGGATTTGCTGGCGGTCGTGGGCATGACGAAAGGATGAGCAACCATTCCACAGCCAATGGTGAAGCAGATAAGGAACAAGAAGTCGTATATCCCGTTCTCACCAACCACGGGGGTGTCGTTCGCTTGCCAGACGCCGCTCAGCAACCTCGCGCTGGGACCAAGTTATTAGTCGATCTGACAAGTGGAGGTGATAAGCAAAAGTTAAATGCAGGACTCGAGAAGATCGCCAAATTCTTAAACATATACGCTGGCGGTGGAGCCGAACCCGCAGACGTCAAGATTGCCGTCGTCTTTCACGGCGACGCAACCTTGGCGGTGTTGGCTGCAGACGCTTACGCATTAAAATTCAAGACCGACGGCAATCCAAACCTAAAGCTTCTAGAAAAACTTCATGAGTCGGGCGTCGAACTCTACGTGTGCGGCCAGTCACTAGCTGGACAGCGCCAGTTTGATGTTTTTGGTTTTAGTTTCACGGGAATTTTAGTCGACGCTTTTGATTTGGTCAGGGTCGATTCCAAGATCATGATAGTCAGCGATGCGTCTCTTGCGATGGCAACGACTTGCTTCAG